>DKYT01000014.1 GCA_002492465.1 Lachnospiraceae bacterium UBA7093
CTTAGCTCCGACTATTCGAACTCAATCGTCGCCGGCGGCTTCCCCGTGCAGTCATACAGCACCCTGTTAACCCCCTTCACCTCATTCACAATCCTTCCAGCCACTACGCCGAGCACCTCCCATGGAATCTGCGCCGCCTCAGCCGTCATAAAATCGGAGGTATTCACTGCCCTGAGCGCAACCGCATAGTCGTAGGTTCTCTCGTCTCCCATGACGCCCACGCTTCTCATATTTGTCAGCGCTGCAAAGTACTGTCCCAGTCCTTTGTCTATGCCAGCCTTTGCAATTTCTTCCCTGTAAATGGCATCAGCGTCCTGCACGATACGAACCTTTTCCGCCGTAACTTCTCCGATAATGCGGATACCAAGCCCGGGACCCGGAAAAGGCTGCCTGTATACCAGGTGCTCTGGAATGCCCAGCTCAAGACCTGCCCTGCGCACTTCGTCTTTAAACAAAAGCCTTAAAGGCTCAATAATCTCCTTAAAATCAACATAGTCGGGAAGTCCTCCTACATTGTGATGGGACTTGATAACCGCACTCTTGCCAAGTCCGCTTTCAATTACGTCAGGATAAATGGTGCCCTGCACCAGGAAATCCACCGCCCCGATCTTCTTTGCCTCCTCTTCAAACACACGGATAAATTCTTCCCCTATGATCTTCCGCTTTCTCTCCGGCTCTTCTACTCCGGCAAGCTTTGCGTAAAAACGATCCTGAGCGTTTACCCGAATAAAGTTAAGGTCGTAAGGACCTTCCGGACCGAATACCGCCTCCACCTCGTCGCCTTCGTTTTTGCGAAGCAGACCGTGATCTACAAAAACGCAGGTAAGCTGTTTGCCCACCGCCTTTGCCAGAAGTACTGCCGCCACAGAGGAATCCACGCCTCCGGAAAGGGCGCAGAGAACCTTGCCTGCCCCCACCTTCTCACGAATCTGGCTGATGGTTGCCTCCACAAAGGAATCCATCCGCCAGTCGCCTTTGCATCCGCATACTTTATATACAAAGTTGGAAAGCATCTTCATCCCCTCCTGGGTATGCATTACCTCAGGATGAAACTGAACCGCATACAACTGCTTTTCCACATTTTCCATAGCCGCCACCGGGCACACTGGCGTATGCGCAACCACCTTAAAGCCTTCCGGCGCTGTCTCAATATAATCCGTATGGCTCATCCAGCAGATGGTTTTTTCCGATACATTTGAAAAAAGAACGGAGCTTTGATCCACCTCTACCTCAGTTTTCCCATATTCGCTTACCGGAGCTGTCTTAACGCTTCCTCCTAACAGATAGGAAATCAACTGAGAGCCGTAGCAAATGCCCAGAATGGGAATACCCAGTTCAAAAATTTCCCTTCCACAGCGGGGCGCCTCCTGGGCATACACACTGTTTGGACCGCCTGTGAAAATAATGCCTTTGGGATGCATCTCCTTTATCTTCTCAAGGCTCATATTGTAGGGATGTACTTCACAATAAACATTACACTCTCTGACTCTGCGGGCGATCAGCTGATTGTATTGACCGCCAAAGTCAAGCACAATGACCATTTCCTTATCCATAAATCTGCTCCTATCTGTCGTTTTTCGACACCTTATTTTTCAGATACCTACTATTATATAAGATAGATAGAAGCCTTGTCAAAAAATTCTTCTCACCGCCTCTCCCTTGGCTGGGAGGCTTATCGTAACAAACGCTTCCCCTCTTCGCTGGGAAGCTTATTGTAATAAAAATGACGTTTCGCCGCTTTCTGTGCAGGAAACGTCATTATTTTCAAATAAACCTTCTCACTCATGATGCATATGCTGGTATTTTTCTTTCGTAGCCATTCCACCCCTGATATGCCTCTCCTGTTTATTTACATCCAACACCTTTCTGGCTTCCTTTGCCAGCGACGGGTTGACCTGCATAAGTCTCTCTGTTACATCCTTATGTATGGTTGTCGTTAATTAGAACTGCATCATTTAAGCCCAAGTCTTTAAACAAACGTAAATGGATATCAACATTTCTATCTTTATCTACTTCGATTTTGTCTACAATTTTCTTCAATTGTGCATTGGTCATATCACGCACACTTATAATATCCTCAATCGTTTTAAATGTATTGCTTAATACACTTTCTAATTGCTCACCTTTGGTCAAATTGTAAGAAATCATTTTCAATTCATTTTCCAATCTTTCAATCTCTTTTCTAGAACCTCCAATCTTTTTGTTTAGTTCCTCTCTGCTGATTAAATCGTCTGCATACATATCCATATATTTTTCTCTTGCCTTTACAAGTTTTTGTAGCTGACTTTTTAACTCTCTTTCATATTCTATATTTTCGTCTTTTGCTTTATATGCCCTCTGAAATTCTTCTATTACGTAATTTACTACCTTCTTCTTTTGCTTTAAAACATCATTAAAATAATTCTGCAAAACATTTATCAGTTCTTCCTCGTCGATTGTGGTGGCATTAGGGCAACTATTTACTCCTTTCCCATTACGCCCAGAACACACCCAACGCACATAAGTATTTTTGTAAGTATGTACTGTTCTTCTAAAAGACCAACCACACTCTTTACAACGTATTAATGTAGAAAAAAGGTATTTGTTACTCTGTCTTTCTCTTTTCATATTAAATGCCATATGCCTTCCATGAAGCATTTGTTGTGCCTTCTCATAATCTTCTGAGTCAATAATTTTCAATTCAGAACGTTCTACAACTATCCATTCCGTTTCATCTTTTTCCTTTCTCTGCCCAGTCAAAAAATCGGCTACTTCTTCTTTTCCATTTATAATTTTTCCTGTATATAATTCATTCATTAAAATCCGGCAAACTGCATTTTGACTCCAATTACAATTACGTTTAGTTTTTAGACCTCGCTCATTAAGCATATTCGCAATCTTAGCCGCTCCATATCCTTCCTTAAGATACCAATGATAAATTTGTTTTATAACATCCGCTTCCTGCTTGTTAATTTTCAAATTAAAATAATCACCAATTGTTTTATCATATCCGTACACAATATTAGGAACTCGTCCTTTTTCTGCATTCATTTTTTTACCAAACTTAACACGTTTAGAAGTATTGGCACTTTCTTCTTGTGCTAATGCTCCAAAAATAGTTAACACAAATTCACTGTTTCCCATATTGGTCATATTAGCAGTAAGGAATTGTGTTTCAATACCCAATGCTTTTAATTTACGAACACTTTGAAGTAAATCAACCGTATTACGCGCAAAACGGGAAATGTCTTTCACAACCACCATTTCGAACAAACCATGTTCGGCATCTGACAACATTTTCAAAAATTCTTTACGATTTTTAATCTTTGTACCAGAAATGCCTTCATCTGCATACAATTTAATCAGTGTATCCCCTGTTCTCTTTGTATATTCACCAAAAAATTCTTTTTGCGCTTCTAAACTGTTAAGTTGGTCTTCCTTATCTGTCGAAACACGACAATATGCTGCTATATTCATGTATTTACCTCTCTGTTATTAAAAACCTCTCTGTTACTACTTAATTATAGCATACAATCATAAATAATACAACAATTTTAGCATCGTGAATGATATACTATAAAGAAATATTTTTATCGCAATTAAAATCATCTGTAAGTAACAGTATAACTTTTTTAGGTTCTTTGCTATATTCCCTTGTCAATGGAACGCCTAGCGTCTAGGCTGGCACAAAGGACTTAGTGAGGTACTCCACGAACTTAGTCCGACTGTCTGATACGGTTTACACCTATCAACAGCCAATACATGAAAATTTATAGAATAAAAGAAGGATTGATAAATGTACTCTTTTTATCAATCCCTTAATTATCTTCTTTCTTAAATTTTACAACATGGTCTGGTGTACAGTTTAAAGCATTACATAATTTTTCCAATGTAAGCATGTTAATATTGCCATTGTGTTTTAAACTGTGTATTGTACTTGCCGGTATTCCATGGTTTTTAATAAGTGCATAGGTTGTTATCCCTTGCTTTCGCATTGTGTCCCATAAGGGTTCATAACTTATCATGTGTTCCCTCTCCTTTATTTTATTATGATTCATAAAAAATTAGTTGAATATACTAGATGTAACGACTATACTTGTTGTAGCGACTATATTCAGAAGGAGTGTAAGAAAATGGATAATCATTTTTAAGAAAATAGCCCAATATTATGGAAAGATTAGGAGATATTTATGATTGTGATTCTGAATGATAAGGAATAGGTAAAAAAACAATGAAGTTAGGTTTAAGTGATTTAAAAATCTCTGACATAGAAAGAAATGAAAGAATGAAGCGATTGTTTAATAAATTTAAGATACATAAAAAATTGTTTAAAAAAGATAGTTCATGATATAATTAACTTTAGGTAATATCAATTATTAAGAAAGGACTTGAACAAATGAAAAAGAAAGCATTAATCATAATATCTATTATTGTTGTAGCATTTATCATTGTTTTACTGCTAAACAACAACAATAATATAGAAAAAACAACAGCAGAAACTAATCTTGCAGAACCCACACCCGAAGCAATACCCACGCCAGAACCAACAATTAAGCCGACACCTACACCCAAGCCAACACCGATACCAACGCCAACACTAACACCCACCACAGAGACTGAATCAGATGTTCAAAAGGATTCAGAAGCAAACTTAGCAGATGAAGTAGAAATTGAAGCAGAAACCCAAGACGAAATAGAATATGATAATTACTTGCAAGAAGTAGAGAATGAACATAAAAAAGATACTTCGGATATAGTAGAATCGGATATTGAAACCTTAAACAAAACAATGTATGCACAGGGTAATGTAAATACACGTAGCGGTCCTTCACAAGATTTTGAAAAAATAGGTGGTTTAGCAGTGAACCAAGAAGTCAAAGTCACAGGTCAATCAAAGGAAACAGGATGGTATGAGATTGAGGTAAATGGTTCAAAGCAGTATGTATCGAACAAATTTCTTGCAGACAGCAAAATCACAGTAACTACATCTGCAAATAGTAGTGGTAGCGCTGAAAACACCCAAAATACAGGTAACTCCGGTAGTAATGGCGTAAGTGCAAGTGATCAGGCAATTTTAGATTCGCTTGGAGCAACGCAAAGTACAGGTGGTTGGGGTAACACAATAAACTGGGGCAGTGGTGATTACTCAAGTGGAGAAGGCATTCACGCCGAATAAATCATCACACCACAATCACAATGAGCATCTGTCATTAATCAGATGCTCATTCTGCATATAAGTAAAAAATATTTTTAATTTCGTCATAGCATTGATTTGTAATTTCAGTAGATTTGCGTTATAATCTGCCCCATGCACGAAACGGCGTAGTGTTCGCCAGAGAGACCGTGAAGCGGAGCGAAACGGTTGAGCGCGGACACGTAACGCCAAGTGCCATGGGCTATTTTCCGGGAGTGGTACTATTACCTCCCGGAAAACATTTGCCCAAATCGCTTCAAACCCTGATATTTCCTGCCATGAATTGGGAATATTTTTTTGCCCATTTCCCAAATGCTTTCCCATTTTATTCCCTTATTTTCCAAACGATTCTTTCATTCGCTATTAAATATCTAATTAAGGTAAGTGCTTTTTGTCTATCTAATCTTAACATTTCTATTTCATTTATCAAGTCTGCATCCGTATCTAAGGTATCAAATCGTATAGAATTATATTCTTGTATGCTACTGCTTAACATCAAATATTTTACTAATTGTATTTGTTTGATATTGATTTTTCTCCGCTTATCCTCTAAGAATTCATATAATAATTCTGGCATATTCATATTTACAGATATATCTATCTTTTGGGTATATTCCGATAAATTTCCATTTTCTTTTTCCATTCTTTTTTCATATATCTCTTCATTTTTCTTATAATAACCAATAAATTTTTTTAACTCAATATTTAAAAAAATATCTATCATTTCTCCATCCGGTATATGTTCTTTTGTTCGCTCTCCTAAAATTTCCATTGCTTTATTAAATTCCGCCCATGTTTCTTCCGGAAGTTCTATGTCAAATTTCCGCTTAGTTCCTTTTTGTTTCTTACGTACCGGAACATAACCACTTTTCAATTGTTTAATTCCATGATAAACCGCCATCCTGCTAAAAGTAGCTTTATTGATTCCATAAAAATTTTTCATCTCTTTTAAATCATCCAACGTAATATATGATATGCTAAATGTTCTTTTGTACATGATATACTCCCTATCTCGATTTATGCTGTATAACTCTTGTACCATATTTTATCATATTTTCCAAGTTCAAGTCTACTGTCCATACTGCAAAGCTAATAAGAAATAGTAGGTGTTTTTCTGTATAGGCAATTACCGACTTTTAACAGTATATTCCTCTAGGTCTACCAGCACCCCATCCAGCACTTACGCAAATATTTTATAATTTTGCTAAATCCCAGGGAAATAAAACAAAAAGGAGAGAACGGTATCATGATAGAAATTAAGCTTAGCCTTGTACTGTTAAATGACCTTTACAGAATTAAAGGCTCAAATTGTCGGAACAAAGGTGGTAAAATTACCCAGTTATAAAAAAATTTCCCAATCAGGAAAGCCAGTCTTGTTACGACACACTACAGAGAATAGTGAACTAACCGTCTACAATGATGGGCTTGCATCATACTACCAGATACAAGATGGCAGAAAATTTAATACCGTTTTTGCCATAAACCAAATGAAATGGCTCTACAGATTTGTAGACACACAAAAACCAAAGATAATTCCAGAATCTGAATACGATTTTATGGAAGCTATTGACGTACTGACGCTCTATGCGGAAGACCGGCTTTCTCACAACTCCGATTCCCGTGCGGAATACTGGACAGAGTTCCATCCTGATAATGACGGAACGGATTTTTCACACGAACTGACAGTTCCTGATTTTACGGATGATTTGTTTGATATTCCCGAACAAGCATTGACAACCCAACGCCTGCATGATGCCATATCACAATTGACCGACAAACAGCGTCAGGTCATTGCCATGACCTATTTTCACGACATGACACAACAGGCAATTGCGGATAAGCTTGGAATTAGCCGGAACTCCGTGGAAGACCGTCTGCATGGCGCTTTAAAAAAATTGAAAAAAATTTTTTAAAAGTACCGTCAAAACCTCCTGCAAATCTGGCTTAATGTAAGGAGCTAAAAACTCCTTTCAAAAAGCCAGGAAAGGAGGTAGATAAGACATGGCAAGTTTAAGTTTTCGAGATTTCGATCTCAATCAAACTACAATCACCGGACGGCGCAATCCGACAGTGATACTGGACACGCTCCGCGTCCGTTACAAAATGGATGCAGAGACCCAACAGCGCACAGATGTTCCTGATGGCTACGTTGCGGACATACTTGTGCGGAACAGGTTGCAGTCTGTGAAGCTTCCGCTAGAAGCAGTATCAGATGTAACGTTCAAAAAGATTGACGATGCACTCATCAATCACAAAATCGTCAAGGTAAACTTTGGCGAAAATGCTTCCACTCTGCGCGGGCGTTGTTATGCTCTCATGAGCGGCAACAGACTACTGTCAGGCATCTCCTGTACAGCAACAGAATTAAATGTTGTTTCCATAGAGGATGTCGTTGACGAACTTGATGACCTTGACTTAGACATCATCAACTGATTCATCCGGGTGTGGGTGGTCTAACCCACCCCACCCATCACAAACAAAAGCAAAGGAGTTTCTATGTTGCGTTACGATTTCTTAAAAGACTTGGACGACAGCACCAAATCTTTATTTCAACAGTCAGGGCGTTTCCTGTCACGGCTACCGCTGTGCATCCTTCCCATTCCGCCAAGTGCCCTAAGCCCTGACGGTTCAAAATGGCTGCACTGTGTGGAAGCCAAGAAAGAAAAAGAGTTTCTACGCATCCGTGTAATCATCAAAGAGCACCGGGGTGCCACAATCACAATCCATTGCGACAGCACGGAAATGTATTATAAATATATAGATTTACGTTTCCAAGTCCGCAACAGTGATTACGTGGCTGTTACATTTCCTGAAATCTATGTAGGCACTTCCCCACATATGGCTAGGGAGTTGTACTTGACCGCCAATGATTTCAAACTGCGTGGTCTTAACAGAACCCCGGAACCAGCTATACTTGTGTAACACACGGAGGAAAACATGAAAGAAACAGTAGATTTCATTACAGTTAATGCTATACCAAAAGGCAACTTACAGATAATTAATTCATTCCACGTAAGGATAAACCAGACTACCGGGATACCCTGCCAGATGGTTTTGTATGCGGCACTAAACAGGAAGGCGGCTCATTCTGACTGCTGTGAGTTTCCTATCTACATTCCATCCAGAGACACTTTCCACAGTGATTCCCATATGGAAATGCTGAAACTTTTCCGTTCCGGCGTTCCATGGGTTCCTGTGGAGTGTTACAGATTTAAGATATACCGTTACCTTAACAACAAGCATTACAGATATTTTGCCTACGCTGACAATTTCAAGGTTATCAGCTATGACAAAATCTTGGAGGTTTAAATTATGGCAAATACGAAAAACTCATTTCTATGTTCCATGGGAAAGGTAATCAAGGAGCTTTGGCAACGCTCACACAACAAGTACCTGCAACAACAGGCAATACAGCAACAGAATATGCTGAATGCCTGCATAGGTGCCATGGCTGACCAGATGGCGGTTGACCTGTACGAGGCACTACATGACAAGGGATACCCTCTCTTGTCACCGCTCTATACGCCCCAGTCCATACGTTTTAATGGATGCAGTTGCGTAAATGGATGCTATAAGTTCATATTCTGCCTTGACAAGAAAAGCGAAAATAAAATTATTGCCCTTATCCTGTCCGAAATGAAGGACAGGATGAACCGTGACATTGCTTCCACACAACGGAAAATGGCACGCCTGTACGAATATGAATATGTTTATAACACTTATCCGTTTTTGTTCCACGGGATATATGTTTCTGCGGTGCAAGACCTAAAAATGTCAGAAATTACCCTGACAGTACAAACTAACCTCACACCGCAAAATTTTGTACAGCTATACCGTCAAACATTCTAAAATATCTGGCTTGTTGGAGTAACTTTCTCCAACAAGCTTTTTATTTAACAGGAGGTAAAAAAATGGAACAAGAAACCAAAAACAATGCAGCCGGTTCACAGGCTTGCCCATCAGAAACACCAGATAACGCCAAGGCAGAAAAGACCAAATATGTCTATGACCGACAGATGAAATCTTTCTTCCTCACACTCAATAACCCTGAAAATTATGGATACTCGCATGATGCCATTATTGATATCATCCATTCCAAATTTAAACATGTAACTTATTGGTGCATGTGTGACGAGAAGGGCACCTGCTTCCATACCCATGTGTATATCCTGCTGGATAAGAAAAAGCGTTGGTCTAGCGTCCAGAATGCTTTCGCGCACTCCCACGTTGAGATAGACACAAAAGGAAGTCCGCAACAGTGCCGGGCATATATACGCAAGGAAGGCAAAAAATATCTTGAAAAAGCCGAAACCAATTACCCTGACACTTTTTATGAGGAAGGTTCTATCCCAGATTTCTTTCTATCCAATGACCGTGTTGAAATGTTACAGCAAATCCACTGCATGATAGAAAATGGGGAAAAACCGGAACAGATATTTGAAAAGAGCCTTGTATTCCGCCAGTACGAATCCATTATACGGAAGCAGTTTTTTGCCAAACGGTTTTCAGAAACTCCGCCCATCAGGGATGTGACCGTAATCTGGCACTTGGGATTCAGCGGTTCCGGCAAAAGCTATTCTTATGTCAAACTGTGCGAACAATACGGAGCATCAGATGTGTTTTATGCAAGTGATTTTACCAACTCATGCTCCGCCCTGCTGGATGAATATTCCGGAGAGCCTTATCTGTTTATTGATGAAGTAAAGCTGGACAGCTTCAAATATGGCTACCTCCTCCAGCTCCTTCAGGGCTACAGGACACCTATCCATGCCCGGTACAGCAATGTTTACAGCCTTTGGAAACAGGTTGACATAACTTCAATCTTTACCCCTTCTGATATTTATGAAGGAATGGTTGATGCCTTCCACCGCTCTACAGACAGCAAATATCAGTTGCTACGCCGTATCACAGCTTATGTTTACCACTGGAAAGACGATAATGGAAATTTCCATACTTATGAATTGCCAAGTACGGAATTTATATCTTTTGAGGATATAAAGGAAAAGGCTATGGGAACCCCGGCAGATTTTGCACCTGTAAATGATGCGGACACACCTTTTAATTCCGAACCGGACAATAGCTATAAACAGGAAAAATCTCTTTAAAGGGCTATAAAAAAGGAAACTTAAGCCCCCTTGGGGGTTGGGGGGACTATGATCCCCCACCTCTCTCCTGTAGGGCTATGCACCGAAAGGAACAGCAGGTCAAGGGGAACTGTTCCCCTGTTCCCATAGCTTAATACATATAATTTAATATTAATAATTTAAAAAAATTTAGAATAGAATAGAGAAAAGATGTTAAGGAGATGTTTTATTGAAACCTCAAAAACTTAATTATATAATTCATGACCCTAATGCAGTATTGACAACTGCTAACTACTTACTTGATATACTAATTGAAACAAATATGGACAAAGTCGAAAGAGCTATGCAAGAAACTATTGATTCAGAAAAAACAGATATTAATTAGAGCACCTCATGTATTAACAAGGTGCTCTTTTTATTATGTATAATTCTATACCTTTTTCTTATTTTACAAACTATGATACTTATTTCCCTTTCTTATTCTACCCTCCAAACAAATCTACTTATCATTTTTCTGCTTTCTATTTTGTTACATCCATATGTACCGTAGATTTCGAAATCCCAAACGCCTTCGCCGTCTGCCTTACCGTAGCATTGTTGTCAATAATATAATTGGCAATATCGATTGCTCTCTCCTCGATATAATCTTTCAAAGGAAATCCCCTCAGAACACTTTTTTACATTGTATGAAATGTTCTGAAGGGATATGACTCTCTTCTGTCTGTTTTAATGGTAAACTCCATGTCAAACCTGACGCAGGTCTGAATTGTAACCAATAGCTACTTTGCCCGGAAGCCCTCTTCTATGCTGTCCCCTATGAGCGTGCTTCGCTCCAGCATAAATTGGTAGCATGTTCCCGGATAAACGTGATAGCTGTTGATCTCCCCCTCCACTGAGGAATAAACCGTATTGCCCTTTATTTCATAGCGTTCCATCTCCGCCGTATCGTAGTCCTTCTGCACAATATAATACGGTTCCTTCAGGTTTTGCTTTACAAACACCCCTGCATCTGTAATATATTGATCCCAATAAGGGCTGACGGAAGCAGCAATACAGAATACAAGGCATCCTGTCACAATGGCGTAAAGTCCCCGATTCTTTTCACTGAGATATTCTCCCACTGCAATCATGATGACCGCAAACAAAAATCCGATCCCGTATCGTATAAAAGGCGCCTCCACAAACCACATTCCAATGCTTCCCCAAATCCCAAGCTGCAACGCCCCAAAAGGGTACCGGAGCTTCTGCCTTTGAAGCAGCCTCTTTACAGTTATTACAAGCTGCAAGACAGCTCCCAGCGCAACCCCGCCAAGAAACATCTGCTCATAGCGGAACTGATGCCCCCACCAGATGGGAAGCCATTGGGAAATCGGCATGTTTACTTTTTCCACATCATTTAAGCACCGCCCCCATACCTTAATCTGGTTCGCATCATACAAAAGATATTCCTCAGGAATCTTCCATACCGGACAAAAAAGATCAATCCCATTAAAGGGATAAAGAAGCCAGCCGGAAATCAAATAGTTTCTGATCAGAAACGGGCATAAAATCACACACCCACATAAAAGATAGGCGGTCATTTCCTTCCATCGTTTGCCCCTGATCAGGCATACGGCGGGATAAACCACTATCAGCACAAGCAAAATAGAAGAAAACTTAAGCGTAGCCGTAAACACTGCCGCCACAGACAATAAGGAATACTGCGTAACATCAGAAGAACCCTCAAACAGATTTTCACACCATGCAGTGATAATAAACAGCACAAAAAACATGGCGGCATAATCCGTTGCCGGAGACATACTGTACGTTACATTTACCAGGGTGTAAAACAGAATGCCTATTCTCATCATATCCGTCACATGGTTTCCATGCATTTTAAAATTTTTCAGCCCATGAAAAGACCACAGACACATAATCGCTTCCAAAAAGCCCGTTGTGGTATGCAGAGAACGTCCAAACAGCCAGTTGAAACTAAAGACGGAGGCAAAGGCAAGGTAGGAACTATTATAGGCATAGTGAAGCTGCAAATTTCCAATCCCCTTAATCAGCCCATACTCTTCATAAATCCGTATTGCCGCTCCATGATAAATATTGGTATCCGTATGAAATTCCCCTCTGGATGTAAAAAAGGCAAGCAACAGAATGAAACCGCAATAAAAAAAACCTTCCCAGGAGCATATGACAGGACGGCTGTTTTTCCAGATCTCCTTTAATTCCTTTCGTTTTATATAGCCGATTATAAGCGTCGTTCCAAGCAGAATAAGATGCGCGGCGGCGCCTATCTTTCCGAAAATACTGAAAATTTCTACATATACAGTAATTCCAATGATTCCTGCAATCAGATTATACTTGAAAGAAAACCGTCTGTTTTTGAAGGGGCTCAGAATCCCTGTTCCAATCAACATACAAAGTATAAAAATATAAATCCAGCTCAAAATAGTTGAAAGCATTAAAATTCTCCAGGTTTATTCCATTTTGCCAATAGCCTTTTCCCGGTAAAATTCCCTGTTTTCCCGGTATTTTAAAGGTTTTTTGTTCTCATCTAGTTACTATATATATAGTAACTAGATGAATGTAATTCGTCAAGCTGTTATTTTTTAGATAGTATATAAATAGGGGGTATATCATGAATAACGAATTGTTTACTATGAATCAGTATGGCAGAATTACGGTAGACATCAAAGTGCTTATGGAAGAGAAGGGTATCACCAGAAACATGCTGGCACGATCCATTCATACCCGTTTTGAAGTGATTGACAAATGGTATAACGGTCACGTGGAAAAAATCGACGCGGACATCCTCGCCCGCATCTGCTTTGTTCTGGAATGCACCCCTGGAGACATAATCAAGTATACAGATATTCCAAAATAATGATTCTCCAGAGGCGGGGAATTGCGTTTTTTATTCCAACCATTTTTCTCCTACGCGTTCCCCCCATTCTTCCATTTTATCCTCATACCGCTCCATCTGCTCTTCGATTTTTTTCTCCACATCCTCCGAATAGCTATCCGCCATCATATTCCCCATCACGCCATTGACCAACTCCTGGCTCACATGGATTTTCCACTGTCCCTTTTCCTGATATGCCTGAAGGGTCACTTCCATTGTACAAATTTCATCCTCTTTCAGACCGTCTATAATGGAAATCAGTTCTGACTTTATCTCTGCCCCGTTCAAGGCATTCCTGATCAGCTCTCCTATACCGCTTCCCGCGCTTTCCGTCATATTTTCCAGTATCCTTATCTCCAGCTCTCCCGCCACGTTCTGCATATCCCTGTTGGTAATCGCCAGATCGATCTGCGCTTTATCTCCTTCTTCCCGCACTTCTTCTATTTCCCAGCTCATTTTCTCTACTATTTTTTTTGCCAGTTCATAATTTGTCTTATATCGTTTTCCCCTTTTCAAACCGGGCTGCTGCAATTCCCCAAACAGCCGATACTCCTTTTCCCGGGGAATGCCGATCCAGTTGCGATAGGTTTCCACATAATTGTCGCTGCATTCGTTAAATGCCTCCAAATCCAGCTTCTTCAAACTTTCCATTGCATACTCTGCGCACTCCTCAGGCGTTTGTGTTTCCTTTGTCCTGCCTTCCTCTGCGCACCCGCCTAACGCCAGCAGTCCGGCTATGCACAATAGAAGCAGCTTTTTCTTTATGGTTTTCCTTTTTTCTATCATTTCTTTTTCCTCCGTTTCTATACATTTCCTTTCAAATGTATTTTCTGTTTTTTCTTTATTTTATTTCAAATTTTTTCTCCTGCAATATGCCCTGCAAAAAGGAACGGCTGGAAAGCAAAAAAAGACGCCTGCGCGCCTTTTTCCCAATCCTTCAAATCCATATTTGTGATGCTTCTAATGGGACATGGGTATCATCGCCGAAAAGCTGAACCACCCATCCTCACATTTCAACACGCTGCTTCCCCCGTTTCCCCTGATCACAGCATCTACGTTCATCAAGCCAATTCCGTGCTCTCTTCCCTCTTTCTTACTGGTAGCGATCCGTTTTCCCTTAATAAAAACCGGCTTCTCAACCGGATTCCTCACAGAAAGAATCAACTGCTCCTCCTCTATCATCATCTTAAACTGTATCACCTTGTGCTGCTTCAATTTTTCACATGCCTCAATCCCATTATCCAGTAAGTTTGCCAAAAGCGTCACCACCTCTTCCTCGTTTATGGTAAGTCCTGACAGATCGTTAATTGCCATAGATATGGTAATGCCCTTTTCCCACGCCTCCTGATACTTCTGGTTCAAAACCACGTTCACTGCCTTGTGGTTTGTATTCACATAATCTGCGCTTTTGGCAAGGCTCCCTGTCAGACTCGCAAGGTAGGCGAGGGTCTCCTGCTTCTCTCCCCTCTCCACCATTCCCTGAATACAATTCAGTTGATTTTTATAGTCATGAAGAAATCGCCTTTGCTTCTCGTAGCTCTTCTGCATACTGCGGTACATGCTCATCTGATTTTCCGTCTGTGCCTGAAGCATCCAAAGCCGATGGGTCTCCTCCTCTTTTTCCAACAACGTTCCCATTACATAAAACACGTAAAGATTTATCAAAACAAAGCCGGCGGTAGCCACCATCCTCGCTCGGTTTTCAGCAATGTCCTCTTTCCATGGCATCATGCAAAACGCCATAATTACCGCCATACAAAGCAGCGGAATACAGAGCCAGCTTATACGCTTTTTTCCCTCCGCCCAGGTTAACATCCGTTTCCCAAACAGAAAACGGATCCATATGCACAGACACAGCAGAAGCCCCTCTATTACATATTCCAGCACATCAGAAAAGTTCCCGGGTCGGAATAGTGGAAATGCATAAAGCATTGATTCACAAAGCACAGATATGATCCAATACATACAGCAAAACAGCAGAGATAAAACCAGATTTTTCCATCCTTTTATCTGAAAGCAAATCTGCGCCCCTAAGGCAATCACCGCCACCAACCGCACCGGCTGCAAAAGAAAAGGCGGTATCGGCGTCACTGCAATCGCCATGAACCCCAATGCAAAGACCGGCACCGCCATATGCTCCATCCATTTATTTTTCCATTTTCGACTGCGGGCAAAAGTCTCAAAAAACACTTTGCAGCAGATACCCGCTAAAACCGACAGCGTAACACTTCTTGCAATGAGTTCCATTACAATGCTCCTTTATATGCTACAAACGCCTCTTTCACACCTTGATATTTCATTCTGGGAACCGGAAGTTCCGCCCCCGTATCCAGCAGTACCGTGTAATTGCTGATTTTACGAATATGTTTCATATTTGCCAAAAAACTCTTATGAATGCGCAAAAAACCGCAGCCCTTCAGTTTTTCTTCAATGTGATCCAGCTTATCGTATAGCTGATACTGAACCAGTTCCGTTTCCATATAATAAAAAATGGATTTATGCTTTCGGCTTTCCACATAAAGGAGGTTGTCCGTATAAAGGCTTCTGTCTCCTTCCAGAAAAGAAAATGCCACCCGTGCCACCCTCATCCGCTGTAAAATAGCGTCCATGCATTCCCCCAGCGATCTCTCCAAGCTATCCTTCATAAGGTAGCGGACCGCATCTACCTTATAGCCCTCCAGCACATAATTGATAAACGCCGTTATAAATACGATGTATGTATGGGAATGAAAGGCGCGGATCTCCATTGCCGTCTGAATACCGTCCACCTCATTCATGTTGATATCCAGAAACACGATATCGTACTTCACCTTATTTTCATTTTCTGCAAGGAACTCCTCCCCCGACAGAAAAAGACGGATCTTATAGGACAGATCCTGCTCTTTCAGATAAACCTCCAAAAGACTTCTGATCTTTTCCCGATAAAATTGTTCGTCGTCACATATGGCTATCTGAAGCATAAAAATTTTCTGTTTGATCCTTTCCGTCTTTCTTTTGGGTTACAGCTTAAACAGGGTGCTGAGAATTCCTCTCCCCAAAGATGCCCCTACATTGCCCCCGATCTTCTTGCCAAAGCTTCCTCCAATAGATTTGCCCACGGTGTTTCCGAACTCTCTTCCTATGGTTCCCGCTGCGCTGCTGGCTGCGCTTTTTACAGTTCTTTGCACCTGCTTCTCCCTGGCGGCAGTTTTCTTTGCCTCCGCCTTTCGTGCCGCTTCCTCTTCCCGCAGTTTCTGCTTTTCTGCGGCTGCCGCTTCCTTTTGAAGCTGCTTTTCCTCCGCCGCTCTCTCCGCTTCCAGCCGGCGGCTTTCATTCTCTGCAAGTACCTTCTTTTCCAGAATCTCATAGGCTGATTCCCGGTCTACCATTTGCGCATATTTGGTATAAAGAAGGCTTCCCTGTATCTGGTTCTTTCGAATCTCCTCCTCCAGCGCTCCCATCTGACTTTGGGGGGGCAAAATGTAGCACTTCTTTACAATGGTAGGCACGCCTTCCTGATCCAGCACGGAAATCAGCGCCTCGCCGATTCCCAGGCTGGTCAGCGCCTCATAGGTGTCAAATTCAGGATTTTCCCGGAAAGACTGGGCCGCTGCCTTGGCACCCTTTTGCTCCGCAGGGGTATAGGCATGAAGGGCATGCTGAATCTTATTTCCCAGCTGTCCTAAAACCCCGTCCGGAATGTCCCGGGGATTTTGGGTGATAAAATAAATACCCACTCCTTTGGAGCGAATCAACTTTACCACCTGCTCGATTTTCATCAACAGCGCCTTGGAGGCGGAATCAAACAAAAGATGCGCCTCGTCAAAGAAAAATACCATCTTAGGTTTTTCTCTGTCCCCTGCTTCCGGCAGGGTTTCAAACAGCTCCGACAACATCCACAGCATAAAGGTAGAATACATGGTGGGATTGTGGATCAGTTTCTGGCAGTCCAGCACCTGTATCACCCCTTTGCCATTGCAATCTGTGCACATCCAGTCGGCAATATGCAATGCAGGTTCGCCGAAAAAGCGCTCTCCGCCCTCCGACTCCAATGCCACCACTGCACGCATAATCGCCCCCAGGCTCTGCTTGGACATATTTCCGTATTCTGCTCCATATTCTTTGGCATTTTCGCTTACATACTGTATCATGGAACGCAGATCCTTGGTGTCCAGAAGCATAAGTCCCTCATCGTCCGCAATCTTAAACAGGATCGTCAAAATATCCGACTGGGTTTCATTTAATTCCAGAATTCTTCCCAGCAAAAGGGGACCCATCTCCGAAACAGTGGTTCGAAGAGGCAATCCCTTTTCCCCGTAAATATCCCAATAGGTAGTAGGATATGACTGAAAGTGAAAGCCCTCCTCCATAAGCCCCATTTCCTCTATTCTTTTCTTAAGGTTTTCGCTTTCTGCCCCGGGTCTGCACATCCCTGCAAGATCGCCCTTTACATCCGCCAAAAACACCGGCACCCCACAGTCGCTGAAGGATTCCGCCAGCACCTTCAGCGTAACCGTCTTTCCGGTTCCCGTAGCCCCTGCAATCAAACCGTGGCGATTTGCCATTTGGGGATAAATGACTGCCTTCTCAGCCCCCGATCTGCCAATCCATACCTTTCCGTCCTGATACATAATTTCCGCTTCCTCCGCTTCCATAAATTCATTATTTATAATGTATCATGCCAGAAAATTTTTGGCAACCAAAGTAAGCGATGCTCTATTGACATTTCCTGTTGCCATGCTATACTAAACAGCGGACGCCATGCCCTGCATGTCGTCCGCCGTTAAAAAGCTGCCCAGGCAGCTTCGAGTGTTCGAGACCTTCCACTCGTTAAAAAAATACTAAAGGAGAATGAAAAATGAAAACACAAAACACCTCTGCGGTCCCTGTACGGATCGCCCCTTCGCTGTTCCTGGTTCAGGCAGCGATGATCGCCGCGCTCTATGTAGTGCTCACTTTTATTGCAAACGCATTAGGTCTTGCCAGTCAGGCAATTCAAGTGCGTTTCTCCGAGGCTCTCACCATTCTGCCTTATTTCACCCCTGCTGCCATACCGGGACTTTTCGTGGGCTGCCTTTTATCCAACCTGCTGACAGGCTGCGCCCTTCCCGATATCATTTTCGGCAGCCTCGCCACCCTGATCGGGGCGGTCCTCACCTACCGTCTCCGCAGCCATAAATGGCTGGCGCCTGTTCCTCCTATCCTCGCAAACATAGCGGTAGTTCCCTTTGTTTTGCTTTACGCCTACGGTATAAACCCCCTCTGGCTTTCCTTTATCACAGTAGGGATCGGCGAGATTCTTTCCTGCGGCATTCTGGGGATGATGCTGCTGCTTGCCCTGAGCAGATACCGCCGCCAGCTTTTTGGAAATCTGTCAGATCTCCCTTAAAAATAAAATTTGAATTTACCGGTAGGCGACGCGCACATTTCCGCTGCCTGCCTTCATCTTAACCTTGAACGCCGATGCTGCATTGTCACCGCTGACACTGCCTTCGGCGTTATTTCCTTTTTTATTGTAAGATAAGGCTTTGTCAAAATCCGTGTCGATATTGCCGCTTCCCGTTTCCGCCTGAAAATCAAAGGAACTCTCCCTGGGCAGCTCCAGACGGATATTTCCACTTCCTGTGGTGAGAGAAAGATCTCCTGTCACCGCCAAAGCCTCCATTTTCACATTTCCGCTTCCCGCTTCTACCTGTCCCTTTCCTGAAAAATCCTCCAGGGTAATATTACCGCTTCCTGCCGTCGCCTTCAGGCTTCCCTGAATGTCTTCCCCTTTGATATTTCCGCTTCCTGTGCAGACCTCTATAGTTCCCTGAAGCTTTTCCATAGTTACATTACCGCTTCTGGTCTCCAAATAAAAGGAATCAAGCCCTTCCCTGGGCACATATACCTCAATTCTTTCCCCAAAGCCAAAGAATGCCAGGGAGCGTACGGTTCCTCCTTTTACAACTGTCTCCCCTTCTGAGGGATGGGTAACCTTCGCTATTGCATCCGGACTCTTGCTGTACAGATATTCCTTGATGATCACCTTTTCTTCATCCGTTGCAAAAAGCTTTATATTTTTACTTCCGTACCTTATGGTCAGCCGTTCCAGCTCCGATAGGGGAAGCTCTATGGTATTTCTAAGTGCCGCGCTTCCTCCCATGGCAAAATACAAATCCACGTCCTCCAAGGGCGCCCGCCGGATACTCATAAAGCTCAGCCAGGCGGCAAGAGGAAGTATCAACAGGCAAGAGTAAAATATCGCTTTATTTCTCTTCATCTTCTCCCGCCTCCTTCTCTGTATTGATACCATCACGGTCTTCTGCTTTTCTCCCCCTCAGCGACTCAAACCAGGACACCAGAGAGTAATAAAGCGGAATGGTCAGAAAAACCACCCAGCCGGGATGCCATGCATACCAGAAAATCCCCAGGCAAAGAAAGATCAGCGCCGCCAATACCGGATAAGCAAAGTGATGGGCATTTCTTGTTTCAATGGCATGCATCAGGGACTCCCAGATCGGAACCAGCAAAAACAACAGCCAGCCGGGATGCCATGCGTTGAAAACACAGCCTATTATGAGGTAAAGAATCACCATAAGAATAGCAACTGGAAAATGTGCATGATGGGCGATCCATTCTTTATCATACTTTTCTCCATTTACATATACGCCCTTCTTGTCAATATGGACGTTATCTCCCTTCTTCTTGTCGTCCACGTGAATTCCATCCCATCCCACATGAACTTCTCCATTATGATCCTTTACATGAATGCCCTGAAAGCCCACATGCACGTATTCGTCCTTTTCTTCCTTTTGGAAGTCAGACTTTTCTTCCTCACCCTGCCCTTCCGGTTCCTTTTCCGGCTCGGGTCTTGGAATCTCATCGTCGGTCTTTAACAGTTCATCTAAAGACACACCGTAGAGACGCGCCAGCAAAATCAGATTATCAGTATCGGGAGATGCCTCCGCTCTCTCCCACTTGCTCACTGCCTGTCTGCTGATTCCCAGCTTTTCCGCTAAAGCTTCCTGGGAAAGATTATTCTTTTTCCTTAGGTTCACAAGTCGATTTGCAATTTCAATATTCATATTCTCCTCACATTCCGCCTCTCATAGGCTGTTTTTCGGCCTGCCGTATGAGCAGATTATATGCATTTTCCATCCGGTTGCACTACCAACTCTGGTTTGAGGTGTGGCAACTATTGGTTGCAAACCGCTAAAATACGCCATTTTTACCCTGATTTTAATTTTTCGTTTATTCCGTATTTCTGATATAGGTAATGAAACAGTTCCCATTGGATTCAAACCATTCTCTGGAATCGTTCATTCCTACTTTATAAACAGTACCCGTTTCCGGGTTCATTACCACCGTATTCTGTTCGTTAAACCCGATCAAAAGCACCGCGCTTCCATCCCTTAACATAACCAAAACCGGTATATCCTGATTCACATAATAGAGTACCGCATCCAAAGAGCAGCCCGTCAGGTCAAGGATCTGCGCCTCCGGAAGGCTTTCCTCCAGAATGCTCATAACTGAATCGCCCTCCGCAAGCATATATTCGGAGTTCCTTACAACGCCCTCAAAAGCAAGCATTGTATCCAGGCATATGGCAAGAGAATTTTTTTCTTCCGTTTCCGCCACCCCTTGAATCGCCATAATCTGGTTTTTCAGACTGCGGTTTCCTTTCAGCCAGACATAATATCCCGCTTCATTCACTACCACCCCTGAGATGGTTTCCGCACGGTTTACTGCGCTGCTTTCTCTGATGAAAATGCTTTCCAGCCCTTCTTTTCCATAAACATAATACCGATCCGGCTGATCCTCCGGTATGGAAAGAGGCGCGATCCTTCCCCCCTCGAAAAGTACTTCCTTTGGCGTAAGGTGCTTCATCAAAGCATCGTCAATGGTTCCCTTAACCGCGATCTGGGTCAGCCTTTCATATTTTTCCGTAATCGCACTCTCAATGGTGTTTTTGCTGCTCTGCTCGGTTTTCGCGTTCATAATCTGGTCATCGCTGATCTCCGTATAGAACCCGTCCTCCCCTTTTTCCACCCGGGACAATATAATCTGATTTTCACTCACCTGACCGCCTGTAATATACACATTATCCTGGCGGTAGGTCATCAACACGCCCTCCGCTTCATTCTCAATTTTTACACAGTACATAGGGAATATGGTATTTCCGGCAAAATCCATCACAATATCCTCTTCCCTTGCAATCCCGTATATCAGATCCTCTCCCATAAATCCGATGGGGGCGATCACTTCGCTTCTTCCCGCCGAAATGGTCTTTTGCTTTCCCGTGGTTAAATTCATCAGCACCAGCTCTTTGCCATGGTAAGGCTCTCCCTCTTTCTGCCATACAGCCATTTTATTGCTGTCCGATACCTTATAGCTTTCCTCGGACAGATTTTCCACCATCACCTCACAGGTTCGCGCCATTACATTAACGCCGTAGATCTGGCTTCCCCATTTCAGATAAAGCATACTGTTCCGGTTGATATAGGAAAGCTGCTCCACTTCCTCCATCAAAAGATCCTGGGCATTATAAAAAGGAATATACACCAGTTCCTCCACCGTATTCATGGTGCTGTCATAATAGTATACGGAAATGCCCACACCTCCCTCATGGCGTCCTCTGTTCATGTACCCATATACCAAAAAGATAACGTTACCGCCCTCATCTACATTCATGATCTTAATTCCATGTTGGTCATACAGGGTTCTGGCATCCAGGTTGTTTTCATCATAGAAACTAAAGAGCAGCGCCATCTTATTGTCCACAACATTATAGCTGTAAAGACGGTTTCCCACCTCAAAAGCAAATATATTTCCTCCGTCGCTTTCCTTCATGGGAATCTCTCCGCTGGTAATCCCCAGCATGATCTTGTTGTTGGCATAAACGTCCCGGGTTGCCTCAAAGATCTGATCCATGGTCCTCTCAAAGTCCAACAGGTAAATTCTCTCCGGCGTGTAACGCAGGCGGTAAAACTCCTTCACCCTGTAATAGTTTTTATTCCCGTCCCCAGGCGTGGAAACATAATACTCCAGTACAAAACTGCCGGTCTGCGTCCCCAGCTCCTTAATCGTAATTTGGGGCTTGCTCTCCCTTGTTACCTCCAAATCTCCCCAGGTCACCTGCTTAAAGCTGCTGTGGATGGTCACCAGCCCCAGGGTTGTATTATCCCCCTCGGCATTGGATTCCAGATATTTGGTCAGTTCTTTCGCCGCCTCACGGTCAAAGGTTCTGACAGAAAAATCGTACACATAATCCAGTTTATCACTTGCATGGTAGTCCTCTGTGCTCACTACCCTGGTATAGTAGCGGATCTCTCCCCCGTCCTCCATGGTCAGCAAAATGGTCAGCATATATTCTTGATTAGTTGTAATCAAATCCTTCAATCCAAAGGATACTGTAATTTCTTCCCCATCCTGCTCAAACTCCTCCAATTGGGTGCTCTTGATCAGACGGCTTCCGTCCAGATTTCTGACCTCATATCCGATTTGCCGGATCTTCCTGCCGTAAGGAATAATTTTCAGGTTAACCTTCCTCCCTACGGCAAGGGGCGTAAGATACTCCCGCATCTGGCTAAGCTCCATAGGCTCCCCATAACCGTGCATCTCATTGATCTCAAACCCGCCGTAGCTTACCCTGATCAACGGATAAGAAGCTCCTCTCATCTCCGCTGTCATATCGGTATTTCCCTTATTCATAATTCCGCTGATCAGAAAAAGCGCAGTAAAAAAAACTGCCGCCACAATGACCCCTTTGATAATTGTCCTTTTCATATAACTCCCATCTATTTCTCCATTAATTTCTGCAAAGTAGTATTGACCTGGAGAAACCCGGTCATGCGTGCCACTCCCGTATCCAGCTTTCCTTTTCCTCCAGGCATATTCCCTTTAACCGCCCTTATCAGTATATTTTTAGGAGTGTGTTCCATGTCAATAAATTCCAGCACCTGGGTATCATAGCCCGCTTCTTCCAGCAAATTGGCTCTGACCGCATCTGTTACCAGCGCCGCCATCCGCTCCTTTAAAAGCCCGTATTTCAAAACCGGCTCCAAAATCTCATTTTCTATCTGCCCATTTACCTCATGCTGACAGCAGGGCACCGTAAAAATAACCTTTGCCTTCCAGGAAACCGCCTTCTGAATGGCATAATCCGTCGCCGTATCACAGGCGTGAAGGGTGACCACCATATCCACCTCTCCCTCTTCCTGATATCCGCTGATGTCCCCGTGATAAAAATGCAGGTTCTGATAACCGTATTTTTGCGCAAGAAGATTGCATTTTTCGATTACATCCCTTTTCAAATCCAGCCCGGCAATGGAAACTTCCATCTGCTTCAGCTCATGAAGGAAATAATAAAGGGCAAAGGTCAGATAGGATTTCCCGCAGCCAAAGTCAATGATGCGCACAGGTCCTTCCTTTTTCAACGCCGGAAGGATATCCTCCACAAATTCCAGATATCGGTTGATCTGTTTAAACTTGTCATACTTTGCCCGGACAATTTTCCCATCCTTTGTCTGAATGCCCAGATCTACCAGAA
Organism: Lachnospiraceae bacterium UBA7093; assembly: GCA_002492465.1. GTDB lineage: Bacteria > Bacillota > Clostridia > Lachnospirales > Lachnospiraceae > Suilimivivens. Next base: position 23,658 of record DKYT01000014.1, read on the forward strand.
AGGGAACGGGCTTCCCCTCCTCCAAAAGATATTGCTTGCTGCGGTTATGAGAAAGCTCCGGTCTTTTAGCCGCCCCTTCCCCTTCCTTTTTCCGTTCCTTTACGGTTGCCTTCCCGTCTTTGCTGACCAATGCAGTTAATCTGCTGTCCATCGTTTCGGCTTCCAACTGCTTGAAATCCGTACCCATGTAAGAAAGAATCCGATCCAGCATCTCCTCCTTTTCATGATTCTCATGAAAGACCTGGGTTCCCCTTGTGATGGTTTCCTGATAGCAGATCTGTCCTTTCACCATAACCGGGCGTATTTTTATTTTTACAGCCCCTCCCTTTTTCCTGGGATTGCTGATAATAATCTGATACAGCCTGTCCGAAAGCATATCCGACAGCTTATCCTTCCATTTCTCCACCGTATGTGTTCTCCTGTTTTCCCTTATTGCATATACAAATATAGCCATAACTTTGCGTCATGACTATATTTTACTTATTTAACTGAAAAACCACAACCAAAACTTTATCAGAATCTGAGAATCCCTCTTCTGCTATTATGCCTTCGCTTATAGATTTCATAGCAAAGCAGAATCTGCACCAGGTCGCCCAGCCATTCCCACCGCTCCGGCATAACCTCGCTGTCTGGATTTTCCTTCTCCTCTTCTCGCCTGATCCGAGCCAATATGTCTCTGGACAGCTTGTAAATCTGCCACTTATCCGGGTACTCGTCATAAATCATGCTGCCCTCATAATCCAGCTTATCCAATATACCGCCTATCACTTTCTGGTAACGCTTTGCCTCCGACGGATACATCTGCTGCAGGTACTCCAGATCCCTGATAATGGAATCCTCCTCCTCATAGTACATGGGCAGCGGATAGGTCATATAAAAAGGCAATATTTTACGCTCAAACATATGAATGACTTCCTTTTTTCTTTATTTCATCATATGCATGTTGCGCTTTCTCTGTGAACAACGAACGCCGCCACGCTTTGCGAGCTGGCTTATCGTAACGAACGCCGCCACGCTTTGCGAGCCGACTTATCGCAACGAACACCGCCGCATAAAACGCGTCGGTTTATCGTAATAAAAAGGGGCAGCGCCTTTCTCTGCCCCTACATTTCTTTAAAGCTTATTTTATTACATGAATACGCGCCAACGCTCTCTGCAGCGCCGTCTCCGCCCGGAGAATATCCGTCTCCGGCGTCTTGGTGCGAAGTCTTTCCTCGGCGCGCTCCTTCGCCGCCTGGGCACGGCTGATATCGATCTCCTCCGGCCATTCAACAATCTCAGCCAGAATCACCACCTCATCCTGCAGAATCTCAGCAAACCCTGCATGAAGCGCCGCCTCTCTGACCCCTTCCTCCTCCGTGATCGTGAGAATGCCCGGGCTTACAATCACTGTGGTGGGAACATGCTTTTTGTAAATACCAATTTCCCCTTCTGTGGTATTAAATTCTACCATGGAAACCGATCCTTCATAAAACACGCGGTCAGGTGTAATGATTTTTAATGAAAATAAATTGTTGTCTGCCATCTGCTTCCTCCCCCGTAATTACTTCACGCGGGCAAGTACGTCATCAATGCTTCCGGCATTTAAGAAGTAGCTTTCAGGTATATCGTCGTGCTTGCCTTCCAGAATCTCCTTAAATCCGCGAATGGTCTCATTAATGGGCACATACTTACCGGGAAGCCCGGTAAACTGTCCTGCCACAAAGAAAGGCTGGGATAAGAATCTCTGTACCTTTCTTGCTCTGGAAACTACCAGCTTATCACTTTCCGACAATTCGTCCATACCCAGAATTGCAATGATATCCTGTAATTCCTTATACTTCTGCAGAATCTCCTGAACGCCTCGTGCCGTGTTATAATGATCCTCGCCAAGGATTCTGGGATCCAGAATTCTGGAGGTGGACTCCAGAGGATCAACCGCAGGATAAATACCAAGCTCTACAATTGACCTGGAAAGAACCGTGGTCGCATCCAAATGGGCAAAAGTGGTTGCAGGAGCGGGATCCGTTAAGTCGTCCGCAGGTACATACACCGCCTGTACGGAAGTAATGGAACCATTCTTAGTAGAAGTAATACGCTCCTGGAGGGCGCCCATCTCAGTCTGCAGAGTGGGTTGATAACCTACCGCCGAGGGCATACGTCCAAGCAGTGCGGAAACCTCCGAGCCCGCCTGGGTGAAACGGAAAATATTATCAATGAAAAGCAGTACGTCCTTTCCGCCTTTATCACGGAAATATTCCGCCATAGTAAGACCTGAAAGTCCCACTCTCATTCTTGCTCCGGGGGGCTCGTTCATCTGTCCGAACACCATGGTGGTCTTATCGATAACGCCCGATTCCATCATTTCATGGTAAAGGTCGTTTCCTTCCCTGGTTCTCTCTCCAACACCGGTGAATACAGAATATCCGCCGTGCTCTGTGGCAATATTTCTGATCAGCTCCTGGATCAACACTGTCTTTCCTACGCCAGCGCCGCCGAAAAGTCCGATCTTACCACCCTTCTGGTAAGGACAGAGAAGGTCTACTACTTTAATACCGGTTTCCAAAAGTTCCTGCTGGGTTGACTGCTCTACAAATTCAGGCGCCGGTCTGTGTATGGGTTCATAGGTTACGTTTTCAGGCGCCGGCTTGTTGTCAATGGGATTCCCCAAAACGTTAAATATACGCCCCAGGGTATTTTCTCCCACCGGCACGCTGATGGGAGCGCCGGTTGCAATCGCTTCCATTCCCCTTACCAATCCGTCGGTAGAACCCATGGCAATACATCTGACCGTATCATCACCCAGATGCTGTGCCACCTCAACAATCAGCTCCCCATTGTCCTTCAGAGGGATCTTGATCGCTTCGTTGATTTCCGGCAGCCTGCCGTCTGTAAATTTAATATCCAGAACGGCACTGATAATCTGTGTAATTTTTCCCGAGCAGGTATTCTTGCTCGTATTTATATCTGCCATTTTTCCTCCATTCCTGCCCGGCATGAAAGCTGCCGGAACATGTTTTCCTTATTCTGCACTGCCATTCAAAACGCGTTAGGATATTGCATTGGCGCCCGCAATGATCTCCGTCAACTCCTGGGTAATGGAGCCCTGGCGCGCTCTGTTGTACAACAGCGTTAATTTGTCTATCATTTCTTCCGCATTGCTGGTAGCGGAATCCATCGCCTGCATTCTGGCACCGTTCTCACTTGCTACCGCTTCGATCATGCCGCCATAAATCAAGCTGGTTATATACTTGGGTATGAGCAGATTTAATGCTTCCTCGTCCTCAGGCTCAAAGTTCATCAGCGCCTTATCTGCGCCCTCTGCACTGCCCTGATCTTCCGCTTCTTCTCCTACCTCTACCGGAAGAAGCTTAAGAAGAGTAGGAATATGCACCACGGTATTTTTAAACCCGGTGTAGGCAAGATAGATCTCGCTGATCTCCCCTTTTTCGAAGGCTTCCAGCACATCCCTGCCGATTGCCATTGCATCTGCATAAACAGGTTCCTCGATCACATCGGAATAATCCCCCTTGATCTCGTACTTTCTCTGCAATGCATCCTTTCCTTTCTTACCTACTGCATAGATTGCAAGATCTTCCTCCGCCAGTTCCCCCTTTGTAATCAGTTTGATCACATTGGAATTATAGCCCCCGGCAAGACCTCTGTTGGACGTAATCACGATCACCGCTTTTTTACCTGAAGCGCCGGCTCTCAGATACTTATGATCCAGATTTTTGGTCTTTTGCAAAATTGAATTGACCGTCTCAAACATGCAGCGGAAGTAGCCGCCTGATTTTTCTGCATTCTGCTTTGCTCTCTGGAGCTTCACAGTGGAAACCAGCTTCATTGCCTTGGTAATCTGCTGGGTGCTTTGTATACTGCCCTTACGCCTTTTTATATCACGCATTGAAGCCATA
>DKYT01000051.1 GCA_002492465.1 Lachnospiraceae bacterium UBA7093
TTCAAGGAAATCTACTCCATATGCAGCACAGATGGCAGCTGAAACAGCTACAAAGGCTGCACTGGTACATGGGTTAAAGACAGTTGACGTTATGGTTAAGGGACCCGGATCAGGTCGTGAGGCAGCAATCCGTGCTCTTTCTGCATGCGGTCTGGAAGTAACCAGTATCAGAGACGTGACGCCTGTTCCTCATAACGGATGCCGTCCGCCTAAGCGTCGCCGCGTCTAGTAATCAGGCGAACACAAATATAGCAACAGAAAATAAAAAGTTGGAAGAAGGCGCCATGCGCTGTAAACAATAGCAGGAGGAAAATAAAAATGGCAGTAAACAGAGTTCCAGTGTTAAAAAGATGCAGATCACTTGGTCTTGATCCTGTATTTTTAGGATATGACAAGAAATCAAACAGAACAAATGCAAGAGCAGGCAAAAAGGTAAGTGAATATGGGCTTCAGCTGAGAGAAAAGCAGAAAGCGAAATTCATTTACGGCGTGCTGGAGAAACCCTTTAGAAATTACTACAAAAAAGCAGACAGAATGAAAGGCATGACCGGTGAAAACCTTATGGTTATGCTGGAGCGCAGACTTGACAGCGTTGTTTTCAGAATGGGCTTTGCAAGAACCAGAAGAGAAGCAAGACAGATTGTAGGTCATAAGCATGTATTGGTGAACGGAAAGCCGGTTCAGATTCCTTCCTACCTGATTAAAGCAGGGGATGTGATCGAAATCAGAGAGAAATCCAGATCCTTACAGAGATATAAAGATATCCTTGAGGTAACAGGCGGAAGACTTGTTCCTGAATGGATGGATGTGGATCAGGAGGCATTAAAGGGAACCGTTAAGAACCTTCCTACCAGAGAAATGATCGATGTTCCCGTTAATGAAATGCTTATCGTCGAGTTATATTCTAAGTAAGACGTTGCGCAGAGTTTTATTTTGTTACGATATGCCGGCTCGCAAAGCGTGGCGGCGCTCGTTCGTAAAGGAGGGTATTTGCATTGTTTGATTTTGAAAGACCAAATATTGAGGTAGCAGAAATCTCTGAGGATAAGAAGTATGGCAGATTCGTCGTAGAACCGCTGGAAAGAGGATACGGCATCACGCTGGGTAATTCACTTAGAAGAATTATGCTCTCTTCACTTCCTGGCGCCGCTGTAAGCCAGGTTAAGATTGACGGCGTTTTGCATGAATTCAGTTCCGTTGAAGGCGTTAAGGAAGATGTAACTGAAATCATTATGAACATCAAGAGCCTGGCAATCAGAAACAACAGCGATACAAACGAACCCAAAACCGCATACATCGAATATGAGGGCGAGGGCATCGTGAAAGCCTCAGATATTCAGTGCGATCAGGATATTGAAATTTTGAATCCTGACCTTACGATTGCAACCTTAAGCGGAAAGAATACCAAGCTTTACATGGAACTGACGATCACAAAGGGCAGAGGCTATGTAAGCGCAGATAAGAACAAGAGTGAAGATCTGCCCATTGGTGTGATTGCAATTGATTCTATTTACACACCTGTGGAAAGAGTAAACGTAACCGTCGAAAATACCCGTGTTGGTCAGATCACAGACTTTGATAAGCTGACCCTGGACGTTCACACAAATGGAACGCTGGTGCCGGATGAAGCAGTGAGCCTGGCTGCAAAAGTATTAAGCGAGCACTTAAGCCTTTTCATTGACTTATCCGAGAATGCCAAAACCGCAGAGGTGATGGTAGAGAAGGAAGAGGATGAGAAGGAAAAGGTTCTGGAAATGAGCATTGACGAGTTAGAATTGTCAGTTCGTTCCTATAACTGCTTAAAGCGTGCAGGCATCAACACAGTGGAAGAGTTGACCAATAAGACTTCCGAGGATATGATGAAGGTTCGTAATCTGGGACGCAAATCATTAGAAGAGGTTTTGGCAAAATTAAAAGAGTTGGGATTACAGCTGAATCCAAGCGATGAAGGCTGAGCACATTTATAATGAAACGTAAGGCGGTAAATCCAAAGAGTTCGCCCTGCGTTCTCATAAATGGAGGAAAATTACATTCGGTAAGTAAGTCCAAAGAGCGTGGCCGGATGTACCATGAAGGGCATAGCCCATTGAGAAAGGAGCCAAGAAGATGGCAAAATACAGAAAACTGGGTAAAACATCAGATCAGAGAAAAGCCTTGCTGAGAAATCAGGTAACGGCGCTGATCTACAAGGGTAAGATTACCACTACACTTGCCAGAGCAAAGGAAGTCCAGAAGATCGCTGACGGACTGATCGCTCTTGCAGTGAAAGAAAAAGACAATTACGAGACTGTTACTGTTTCCGCAAAGGTTCCTGTAAAGGACAAAGACGGAAAGAGAGTAAAAGAAGTGGTTGACGGCAAGAAGGTTACCAAATTCGAGACCGTTGACAAGCAGATCAAGAAAGATTTGCCTTCCAGACTTCATGCAAGACACCAGATGCTCAAAGTTTTATACCCTGTAACAGAGGTTCCTGCTACAAAGGCAGGAAGAAAGAAAGGCACAAAGGAAGTTGACCTTGTTGCAAAGCTGTTTGACGAGTATGGAACCAAGTACGCAAGCCGCAACGGTGGTTATACAAGAATCATCAAGGTTGGTCAGCGTAAGGGCGATGGGGCGATGGAAGTCGTTCTGGAGTTAGTTTAATAGGTAAGTTGCTTAGGAAACCCTGCATGAAAATGCGGGGTTTCTTCGTATCTGGAGGGGCTGTCAGATACCAGGTATTTTTGTTGCTCATGATTTGGGGTTCGTGCTATAATGAGGGATAATAAGGAAATTGTTATAGGTACAAAAGAGAGGGCAATGTTTTTATGGATACGGTTTATCAGGCTGTCAAAAATTTTTTAAAATCCTTTGTAAATTTATTTGTAGCGTTAATTGAGTTGATTACATCTTTGGTGAATGGACTTGCATCTGTGCTTAAAAGGATAAGTCCCTGGGTGTCGGGAAAGTATACGGAACTAAGAAGCGGGCGAAGAAGCAGTCTTGGCGAAGCTGTGAAATGGGGAATAAAAGGGAAAAAAGAAGGCGTTTTGGACTGTCAGGAGGACGAGACTGAATTGGTACAAAGGCTGCGGGAGGAGTTGCGTGGGAAGGTTACAAGTAAGGAGGAATATCTTCTTCTTTGTGCCCGGACGTCTGATTCCGGGAAGGGCTCGTTTGCCATTGCCTTATCGCTGTTGGCGCTGGTACTTGCAGGAGGCGTTGTGATTGCTGGCGGAAACAGCAGGATGGGATACAGAATCTGGGTGCTGCTGGTTATGACGGCGGTGTGCGTGGCGGTTTGCGTTGCCATTAACAGGCAACAGATGAAAGCGGCGGAAAACAGGCTGATCAGGCAGATATTGGAGGAAGAATTTAAAAATAAGGTATGGGAAGAAGAGAGCGTATCTTCAAGTGAGGAGAAGGCTAAGAAGGCAGACGGCGCGGAGGTACTGGAAAAACAGGATAAAGAGGGATAGATACCAGAGCGAAAAGGAAAATTATAAAGCATAAGGCAGTTTAAGGATGGAGAATGCGAGGTGTGTAATGAAATTATATGTAGAGAATGTGGGGAAAATTGAGAAAGCCGATATAGAGTTAAAGGATGTCACGGTTATAACAGGCTATAATGGTACAGGTAAGAGCTCCATATGTAAAGCATTGTATGGACTTATGGATGCGTATACAAATATAAATGGAAAAATATCTCATGAGAGAAGAAGCAGTATGGTATCAGCTGTTTTTATGTGGCAGAATAAGTTACATCAACCGGATAATATTGAAGAAATTGATGATTTGACAGACGATATTGTAGATACTATTTGGAGTTTGAAAGAAATTGACCAAGAGGCTTTTTCCTTGGAGCGTTTGGAGAATTTATTTGAGACGCGTAGTGTGAATATATCGAAAGAAGAGTTGAAAGGATTAGCAGATAGTTTGTCAGAAATAATTGAAAGAGATAAGGGAGAATATATCCTGTTTATCGTTTCACAGCGAATAAGGAGTATTTTCGAAAATCAAATTGGACATGTGAATTTAAAGCAGTCTTCAAGTATGGAATTGGTTGACAATGGAAGATCAATAAAGGCAATTTTCAAAAACAACGAATTGATGGGAACTAGCTATTCCAACTATTTTTCAAAACAGCCAATCTATATTGAGCCTCAAAGTGTTCTGGATAATCTGGCACAGGGAAGTAAAAGAATATACAGAAACAAAAAAGAAAGGTATATACGTCCCTTTTTGCTGGCGAATGAAATTTCCGGCGATGAATTGACCCTGGAAGAATTTCAAAAAAGAGAAAAAAATATCAAATTGATTAAGGAAATTTTGGACGACATTACCCATGGGCATCTTGTGAAAAACAAGGAAACAAGCTTGTTTTATGATGAAAGAGGACTAAACGAGGCGATCGCCTGCGGCAATATAGCGTCCGGCTTAAAGCCGTTTCTGATGATTCAGCGTATGGTGGAGAATGGCACACTGGAGGAAGGGCGGATGCTGATTATCGATGAACCGGAAATCAATCTGCATCCGGCATGGCAGTTAAAGTTTGCGAAGGTTCTGGTTTTACTGAGCACGGAATTAAAGGTGCAGGTGGTAATCAGCACTCACAGCCCCTATTTCCTAAGAGCAATCGATTTCTATATGGAGGAACAGAAAAACACGGAAAATGGGCGGTACTATTTGACGAAAGAGACTTCTCAGGACTTATATACCCTTGTCGATGTGACGGAAAACAAGGAGCAGATCTACAAAACCATGTATGAGCCTTTGGAGGAGATCAACTAAGGGGAAATGGAAAATGCTTTTAGATAAGGAAAACTACCAGGGTACATTAAAAAAAGCCTCCTATGACGATGCAAATCAGGTAAGCCTGATCGATAATGACGGGGTGGAAACCTACTTGTTGGATGAAATGGCAAAGGATATGGAAAAGATCTATGCAATGGACAGACCGAGCACATGCGATTCTCTGTTCATTGGTGCAGAAGAAAATTATGTGATCGAGTTTAAGAATAGAGAATATGGTAAAATCTCATCCAATGATAAAAGAGAAATCAGGAAAAAAGCATACCAGACACCGGAGCTCCTTTTAAATACAGTTTTCAGGAACCTTACCGCGGAGGAGCTGACAAGGCGCACAACACTTCTGGTCGTATTCAAAAGCATGGAGGACAAAGAAGAAAGCTTTGGCAAATTTGCAGACAAGTTAAATCATCTTGCAAACGGCAATGTGCCGCGGATCAGATGTAAGCTGGGGCAATTTAAAAATACCTTTTATAAAGACGTGCAAACTATTGGAAAAGCAGAATTTGAAGAAAAATATCTGCCGCTGCTTGGTACTGAAGGTAATTAGCCCCTTTACTCCACCACTTTCTGAAAATGCTGATAATCCTTACTGGAATTCCAATTCCCGCCCCAGGTAAATCCATGCTCTTTAAAGAGCTTGTAGCATAAATCATTTTCATCAATTTTATAAGGAAAATTCTGGGAGCGGTCAGCATAAATCTCACTTCCTTCGGGTGAGATATAGGTCTCGCCGCTTCCGTCTTTATTGAAAACGACATAAGGGTTGTAAAAAGGATTCACATCTATGGCACAGCCTAAAGCATGCTTGGAGAGGTTGCCTGTTCCGTCCACTACCCGGTAATTAAAACAGGAAGTATTATTGTCCAGCATGGAAGCCGTATCATCCCCGCCATACTCGTCGATCAGCCTGATTTTTTCCAATTGATATTCATTCAAATAAAGCTCGTAAAAGATCTCTGCAAGATCCTGGGCGATCCCTTTATTGCAGATCAATTCTCCGGTCTGCACTTCCCCATTGAAATCATAATAAAGCACCTGCATATAACGGAGATCATCATAGCTTATGGCAAGCTGCTCCTCGTCGGGAACCACATTCACCGCATTTAAAGACAGAGCTGGCGCAAGGGTTTCAGAGACAGGATAAGAAATCCCCGTAATCCGTGCCACAACGGCATCTGTCAGGGGCTGATAAAAAAATCCCTCCTGATAAGAAATACTTTCATCCGACTCTTCCTCCGTCAACGGCGCAGGAGTCGCAGCAGGCACAGCCGAAGGCATAGTCACGTCCGAAGGCATAGCCACATCCGATGGCATAGCCATAGGCGTAGGAGAAGCTGTAGAAACCGCGGCAGGCGGGCTTGGCGTTATGGTCTTATCCGGCGTGGCATAAGCAATTTCCGGATTCTGTTCCGCATATTCCGAAAGAGTCTCCCCCGCCGTAAGGATCCTTCCCAAAACGGAACACACTAATATAAGAAGAAATAAAAACCCGACCGGCTTCACCCATTTATTCATAATTACAACTCCTTTTATACCTGAAAATGCCTTATTGGTGCGTGTGGGGGAGGTAACAGCTTTATGGGGCGGCGTTGATTGCCTGGGATGGAAATGGGGTTTGGAGCCTTGATGGGAGGCAGTTAGAAGAACTTAGTATCCCGTAAGCCTGCCAGCGATTCGCGGACAGGACGTCCGCGAAAGGGGTGACTCGGTCATGGATGACCGACCACACCGTTCGCGTCAATATACGACTACCTTTACCGGGATACTTAGCTCTTCTTACCGCCGTACATAGGATTCAACCCCCATTTCCATCCCAGGCAATCAACGCCGCCCCATAAAGCTGTTACTTCCATTACGGCATTCGTTTCCTACCCCCGCATAAGTATCATACGATAAATCATAATCTATTGCAAATGAAAACAATATCTTGTACAATATAAGGCGGATCAAAAACCAGCTAGAAATATAAGGAAATAACCATGGGAATCATAGAAACCAAGGATTTGGTATTTGAATATATCAGACGAGATGAAGAGGGAAATGTAGAAGGTATCACCCGGGCAGTAGACAATGTCAACCTGGACATTAAGCAGGGGGATTTCGTGGCGATCTTAGGACACAATGGTTCCGGGAAATCTACCCTTGCAAAGCATATCAACGCAATCCTTTATCCCACGGAAGGAACTGTGTGGGTAGACGGAAAGGACACCTCCAGGGAGGAAAACCTGTGGGATGTAAGGCAGGAAGCTGGGATGGTATTTCAGAATCCGGACAACCAGATCATCGGTCAGGTGGTGGAAGAGGACGTGGGATTTGGACCGGAAAATCTGGGTATTCCTACAAAGGAAATCTGGGAGCGGGTGGAAGAAAGCCTTAAGGCGGTAGGTATGTATGAATTTCGCAAGCATTCCCCCAATAAACTCTCAGGAGGGCAAAAACAGAGAGTTTCCATTGCAGGAGTGATTGCCATGCATCCCAAGTGCATTGTTCTGGACGAGCCTACGGCAATGCTGGATCCCAACGGGCGGAAAGAGGTTATCCGTGCGGCGCGCGCCCTGAACGACGTGGAAGAGATTACGATCATATTGATTACACATTATATGGAAGAGATTATTCATGCAAATAAGGTGTTTGTTATGGATAAGGGAAAGATTGCCATGGAGGGAACGCCCCGGGAAATCTTTTCCCAGGTGGAGAAGCTGAAAGCATTGCGGCTGGACGTACCCCAGGTGACGCTGCTGGCGCATGAGCTAAAAAAAAGCGGGCTTGCCATTCCGGAGGGAATTTTAACCTGTGAAGAACTGGTGGCTGCATTGGGACGGTTAAACAGGCGGAAATAAGGACAGATGAAAAATTGAAATCATCGCAGAAATGGGGAAAAAATGTCAATTATCTTGGATCATGTGAATTATATATATGAAGCAGGAACGGCTATGGAGTATGCTGCGTTGAAGGATATAAATCTGGTGATACCTGAGGGGCAGTTTATTGGGCTGATCGGTCATACAGGTTCTGGAAAATCCACGCTGGTGCAACATTTAAACGGTCTTTTGGCGCCTACCAGCGGCAATGTGTATTATAACGGAGCTGATATTCACGATAAGGATTATAATAAGAAGGAACTGCGCAGTAAGGTTGGGCTTGTGTTTCAATATCCCGAGCATCAGCTTTTTGAGATCGATGTGTTTTCCGATGTGTGTTTCGGACCTAAAAATCTGGGGCTGGACAAAAAGGAAACGGAACTGAGAGCTTATGCCGCATTGAAGCAGGTGGGGCTGGAGGATGCATATTTTTATCAGTCTCCCTTTGATCTCTCGGGAGGGCAAAAACGCAGGGTGGCGATAGCGGGGGTGCTTGCTATGAAGCCGGAGGTGTTGATTTTGGATGAACCTACGGCGGGGCTTGATCCCAAAGGCAGAGATGAGATCCTGGATCAGATTGCCAGGCTGCGGGAAGAAACGGGTATGACAGTGGTGCTTGTGTCACACAGCATGGAGGATGTAGCAAAATATGTGGACAGGATCATTGTGATGAACAGAGGACAGGTTATGTTTGACAATGCGCCAAGAGAGGTTTTTCGGCATTATAAGGAGCTGGAGGAGGTGGGGCTGGCGGCGCCCCAGGTTACTTATATTATGCAGGCGCTTAAGAAAAGCGGTCTTAATGTGGACACGGATATTACTACGATTCAGGAGGCAAAGACTTCCATATTGAATGCATTGAAAGGATAGTGTCATGCCTTGGAGTATGGGGCAAAAGTGAGGAATTATGCTAAGAGATATTACATTGGGACAGTATTATCAGACCGACTCGGTGATACACCGGCTGGATCCCCGGGTGAAGCTGGCGACTACCATCTGTTATATTATTTCCCTTTTTATTGTAGACAATTTGATAGGTTATGTGATAGCGGGACTTTTTTTGGCATTGGTGATTAAGCTTTCTAAGGTGCCTCCCAAATTTATGATCAGAGGAATGAAGTCTATTTTATTCCTATTGATTATAGCGGTAGGCTTTAATTTATTTCTGACACCGGGGGAAACCCTGGTTGCGTTCTGGAAGCTGCGGATTACGAAGGAAGGGGGTCGGCTTGCGGCGTTTATGGCGATCCGTCTTGTGTTTTTGATTATGGGTTCCTCAGTGATGACCCTTACCACAACGCCTAATAATTTGACGGACGGCATGGAAAAGCTGTTAGGACCTTTGAAAAGAATCAGGGTGCCAGTACATGAAATTTCCATGATGATGTCCATAGCCCTGCGGTTTATACCGATCCTGTTGGAGGAAACGGATAAGATTATGAAAGCGCAGATCGCCAGAGGGGCGGATTTTGAGAACGGCAACCTGATTAAGAAGGCGAAAAGCCTTGTGCCGCTGCTGGTTCCTCTTTTTATATCGGCGTTCAGACGTGCCAATGATCTTGCAATGGCGATGGAGGCAAGGTGCTATAGAGGGGGCGAACACCGCACGAAAATGAAACCGTTGGTCTATCATAAGAGGGACGGCATTGCTTACGGCGTTGTGGTATGTTATCTGGCACTTTGTATTATATTCGGAAAGATTTTATTATGAAAAGAGTAAAGCTGGTGGTGGCTTATGACGGCACTGCTTATCATGGCTGGCAGCTGCAGCCAGGGGCGCCTACCATTGAAGGAGAGTTAAATCGAGCCTTAAGCGAGCTGCTTGGGGAGAAAATCACAGTAATCGGAGCCAGCAGAACGGATTCCGGCGTTCATGCATTATGCAATGTGGCTGTGTTTGATACGGATTCCCCCATTCCCGGGGAAAAGATATCTTATGCCCTGAATCAGCGGCTGCCGGAGGATATTCGGGTTCAAAGCTCTGAGGAAACGGCGGCGGATTTTCATCCAAGGCATTGTAACAGCAGGAAAACCTACGAATACAGAATTTTGAATGCGCCTTTTCCTCTTCCCACCAAAAGACTGTATGCCTATTTTACTTATGTACCGCTGGATGTGGAAAAAATGAAGCAGGGCGCTTCTTATCTGGTAGGCGAGCATGATTTTAAAAGCTTTTGTTCCACAGCGTCGGCAGCAGAGTCCACCGTAAGAACCATTTATCAGTTATCGGTAGAAAAAGAAGAAAAAGAGATCGTCATAAGCGTATGCGGAAGCGGTTTCCTCTATAATATGGTAAGAATTATAGCGGGGACACTGATCGAGACAGGACGTGGAAGCATCTGTCCGGAACAGGTGAAGAAGATCCTGGAAGGAAGGGAAAGGCAGTTGGCAGGTCCTACTGCTCCGGCGTGTGGGCTGACGCTGGTGAGGTACGAGTTTTTGTGAGTTTTCGTCCAAAAGATGTAAATTTGGTGTTGACACGCACGGAAGCGTATAATATAATTATTCAATGTGGCGACGTTTGTTTATGGTCTGTCTGACGAGCGCCTGCTGTGAAAGAAAGCAGGAGGAAAGCTTGCCATATCCCTAGGCAGAGCATAATAAATAGAAGACCTGATACGATTTGAAGTAATCCCGGCGGTCCGGACATCCGCCCGGTGAATGGAGAACCATCAGGAGAAAACAGGTTTAACCGAGCAAGAATGGAGGATTATCATGAAAACATTTATGGCTAGTCCTGCTACAATCGAAAGAAAATGGTATGTAGTGGACGCTGCAAATATGACACTAGGACGTTTGGCTTCAGAAGTAGCTAAGGTTTTAAGAGGTAAGAATAAACCGATTTTTACTCCCCATATGGACACAGGCGATTATGTGATCATTGTAAATGCTGATAAAGTAAAAGTAACAGGTAGAAAATTAGATCAGAAGATCTATTATCATCATTCAGATTATGTTGGCGGCATGAAGGAAACTACTTTGCGCGAAATGCTTGCCAAGAAGCCTGAGAAGGTAGTTGAGCTTGCTGTTAAGGGGATGCTTCCCAAGGGACCTTTAGGAAGACAGATGTATACGAAACTTCATGTATACGCAGGACCTGAGCATCAGCATGCGGCTCAGAAGCCCGAAGCATTAACTTTTTAAGAGGGACTGAAAGGAGAAGATGAAAATGGCTAAATCAGCAAGATTCTACGGAACAGGTAGAAGGAAAAAATCAATTGCCAGAGTATATTTAATGCCCGGTAAAGGTGATATCGTAATCAATAAAAGACCTATAGATGAATATTTTGGTTCAGAGACACTGAAAGTAATCGTTCGCCAGCCTATGGCTGCAACAGAAACCGTTGACAAGTACGATGTGCTGGTTAACGTTCGCGGCGGCGGTTATACAGGTCAGGCAGGCGCGATCAGACATGGAATTTCAAGAGCGCTGCTTCAGGTAGACGCAGATTTCAGACCGGTTCTTAAAAAAGCAGGTTTCTTAACAAGAGATCCTCGTATGAAAGAAAGAAAGAAATACGGTCTCAAGGCTGCACGTCGTGCGCCTCAGTTCTCAAAGAGATAATCAAAAGAGAATATCAAAGAGTTTACAAACCTCGGAAATGATATGCTCCCCATATG
>DKYT01000004.1:0-130718 GCA_002492465.1 Lachnospiraceae bacterium UBA7093
AGGTTCGAGCCCTATAGGTCCCACGAATCAATTTTATATTGATTATGCCGGCGTGGCGGAACTGGCAGACGCACAGGACTTAAAATCCTGCGGGACTAATCTCCCGTACCGGTTCGATTCCGGTCGCCGGCACTGATAGAAAGTAGAAGAAATGTTGGTATATACAATGTTTCTTCTATTTTTGTATGGAGGATAAAATGAACAGCAAATCTTTTGATTATAAAAGGATAGCAGAAGGATACGCCAAGGATCGCCCCTTTTTGCATGGACAGGTGATGGAACTGGTGAAGAAGGATTTGCAGTTGAAAGGTTCCTTCGAAAGAGGACTTGACGTGGGCTGTGGCGCAGGTTTGTCCACAAAGGCGCTGAAAATGCTTTGCGATCAGGTGACGGGCACGGATATTTCCGCTGAAATGATTGAAGCGGCAAGGGCATTGTATCAGCCTCCCGCCTACACCTTTTATCAAAGCGGTGCGGAGGAGATAAAGGAGCCCTGCAGTTCCCTTGATATTGTAACGGCTGCCGGGGTGACAGGATGGATAGAGGAAGAAAGGTTTCTTCGGAACCTGAGACCAATGATGAAGGATGGCGGGATACTGCTGATTTATGATTTTTGGATCACAGACAAGATGAAAGAAAGCACCGGATACACCGATTGGTGGCATAATAGCTATTTGAGGGATTTTCCCAAGCCGCCCAGAAAGGAAAATATCTGGAGTGGAGATTTCACCGCGCCTTTGGGATTTGAACTGAAAAGGCGGAGAGAGTTTTCCATGGAATATGAATTTGATCAGGATGCTTTTGTCAGATTTATGATGCTGCAATCCAACGTAAACGCCCAAATTGATGAAAAGGGAAGAAACCAGGAGGAGATCAGAAATTGGTTTCTGGATACCTTGGATCCGATTTTTGAAAATGAAAGGAAAGTATTGATTTTTGAAGGATATTACTGGTATTTTCTTGCAAAATAATAAATCACTGAGGCAAAAGGAGGAAAAGAAAAGATGAGCGAATACAAGATGAACACAAAATGCGTACAGGCAGGCTATACGCCGGGGAACGGTGAACCCCGCCAGATTCCCATCGTTCAGTCCACTACATTTAAGTATGATACCAGCGAGGACATGGGAAAGCTGTTTGATCTGGAGGCGTCAGGATATTTTTATACCAGGCTTCAGAATCCAACCAACGATTATGTGGCGGCTAAAATAGCGGAGCTTGAGGGAGGAAGTGCGGCAATGCTTACATCCTCAGGGCAGGCAGCCAATTTCTTTGCATTGTTCAACATTTGTGAGTGTGGCAGTCATATTGTTTCTTCTTCCTCTATTTACGGAGGAACCTTTAATCTGATTTCCGTTACCATGGCAAAAATGGGAATAGAAGTCACTTTCGTATCGCCGGATTGCAGCGAGGAAGAACTTGCTGCCGCTTTTCAGGAAAATACCAGAGCCGTATTTGGAGAATCTATTGCAAACCCGGCGCTGACGGTTCTTGATATTGAAAAATTTGCAAAGGCAGCGCATGAGCACGGTGTGCCGTTGATTGTGGATAATACTTTCCCAACGCCGGTGAACTGCCGTCCCATAGAATGGGGAGCCGATATCGTAACCCATTCCACCACCAAATATATGGATGGACATGGAGCGGCGGTGGGAGGCGCTATTGTGGATGCAGGCAGATTTGACTGGATGGCGCATGCCGACAAATTTCCGGGACTTTGTACGCCGGATGAATCCTATCACGGTATTACCTATGCGGAAAAATTTGGAAAAGAAGGCGCCTTTATAACCAAGTGTACATCGCAGCTGATGAGAGATTTAGGCTGTATTCAGTCTCCTCAAAATGCGTATATTCTAAATTTGGGACTGGAATCACTACATGTAAGAATGCCCCGTCATGTAGAAAATGGACTTGCCGTAGCAGAATTTTTGAAGGAACAGCCTCAGGTGTCCTTTGTAAATTATCCAGGACTGAAAGGAGACCGTTATTATGAGACTGCACAAAAATATATGCCAAATGGAGGCTGCGGCGTGGTTTCTTTTGAATTAAAGGGAGGACGTAAGGCTGCGGAAAGCTTTATGAAGCATCTGAAGCTGGCGGCAATTGAAACCCACGTGGCGGATGCCAGAACCTGTTGTTTGAACCCCGCCACATCCACTCACAGACAGATGACGGAAGAGCAGCTGAATGCCGCAGGTATTCCTGCGGGACTGGTGCGGATTTCCTGCGGACTGGAGGATAAGGAGGATCTGATTGCCGATCTTGCCCAGGCCTTAGCGGCAATCCAATAGACCTTTGAGGCAGGTTATGCCGGATGAAAATGGAGAAAGAATATGAAAGAAAAAATATTGGGATTCTATAAGAGGTATGAGGAGCTTGTCAATTATGTGATCGTGGGAGGAATGACAACGCTCTTTAGCTGGCTGGTTTATTTTTCCAGCGTATACACGTTTCTGGATGCAAACGACGCGCTTCAGCTTCAGATTGCCAATATTTTGTCGTGGATTGCAGGCGTGGCGTTTGCCTATGTAACCAACCGGAAGTATGTTTTTAAAAGCAAGGAGAAAAATATGTTAAAGGAAGCGGCGCAGTTTGCCGCCTCCAGACTGTCTACCCTGTTTCTGGATATGGCTGTGATGTTTGTGATGGTAACGATTATGGGCATTCATGACGGAATCAGCAAGATGGTTTCAGCAGTGTTGGTTACCATTGCAAATTATGTGATCAGTAAATTTTTTGTTTTTAAAAAGAGGAAAGAACAGGCAGTATAAAAAGCTCCGGAGTCCACATACTAGTTTTGGAGGTGTGGATGAAATGGGCAATCAATTTCCTGACCTTCCTTTGGGTCTTGGCATGGGCTTGATGATGAACCACCGTGCCAGAGACGGCTTTGAGCACCTGAGTGAAACGGAGAAAGAGCATATTATTTTAAAATGCAAGGATGCGAAATCCAAAAAAGAGATGGATAAAATCATCAATTCTCTTTCACCGGAGGAGAGCTTTGACGAGTTGTTTCAGGGACCTGGCATAGGTTAGGTCAAAACTTTTTTTCTGGAAAATTCAAACAGAATCAAGTATAATAAAGTACGGGTCTTACGGCTCGTACTTTTTGTTTAGGAAGAGAGAAAAATTATGAAGGTAACGGAAATTTTTGAAGCAAAGAAAAAGGAAGAAAAACCGGTTTTGTCTTTTGAGATCTTTCCGCCCAAGAAGGAAGAGGCTTTAAAGAATATTGACGCCACGCTGGAGCGTTTATGTGATCTGCATCCTGATTTTATCAGCGTAACCTTTGGAGCGGGAGGAAGCGCAGTGGACAATCGGACAGTGGAAATTGCCAAAAAGATTAAAAACCGCTATGGCGTGGAACCGATTGTGCATCTCACCTGTCTTCATTATGGAAAGGATGAGATCAGTGAAATTTTAAAGCAGCTTCAGGAGGCAGGTATTGAGAATGTCCTTGCCCTTAGAGGAGATGTGAATCCCAATGTGCCCATGAAGCATGATTTTCGATATGCAAATGAGCTGGTGGCGTTTATCAGGAGCCAGGGGGATTTTCATATCAGCGGCGCATGTTATCCGGAAACCCATTTGGAGGCGCCTGATGCTGTTACGGATATCCGTAATCTGAAAAAGAAGGTGGATGCAGGGGCAACGCATCTGATGTCACAGCTGTTTTTTGACAATGAGGCATTCTATCGTTTTTATGAGAAAACCAGAATTGCCGGCATTGATGTGCCTGTTGAAGCGGGGATTATGCCGGTTACCAATAAGGCGCAGATTGAACGGATGGTTAACATCTGCGGTGCGTCTCTGCCTGGAAAATTTGAAAGGATTCTCAATAAATATGAGGAGAATAAGGAGGCTTTATTTGACGCCGGAATGGCATATGCCATTAATCAAATTGTGGATTTGATTGCAAATGATGTGGATGGTATTCACATTTTCACCATGAATAACCCCAAGGTTGCGGGCAGAATCTGCGACGGTATCAGGAACCTTATTTAAGGATGGAGCATATGAATAAGAAAGCGCTTATCACGGGCGCTTCCAGGGGAATCGGAAGCGCCGCTGCAAAAAGTCTTGCCAGAGAAGGCTATGATCTGTTTCTGGTGTGCAGGAACTCGCAGAAGAAAATGGAAGAGCTTAAGAGAGAACTGGAAGAAAAGTATGGAATTTCCTGTTATACGGCGTTATGCGACGTATCGGATCCGGCGCAGGTGGAAACAATGATGAAACAGGCAGGAGAGATTCATGTACTGGTGAACAATGCGGCGGTTTCCTATGTGGGGCTTTTGACGGACATGACGGTGGAACAATGGCATCAGGTGATCGATACGAATCTGAACGCATTGTTTTATACCTGCAGGATGGCGGCGCCGCAAATGGTAAGACGCAGAGAGGGGAAAATCATTAATGTATCGTCCGTGTGGGGGAACGCGGGGGCTTCCATGGAGGTTGCCTACAGTGCTTCCAAGGGAGGAGTGAATGCTTTTACAAAGGCACTTGCAAAAGAGCTTGCTCCCAGCGGCATTCAGGTCAACGGCGTTGCTTTTGGCGTGATCGATACGGATATGAACCGATGCTTTTCCCGGGAAGAAATGGATGCTTTGCGGGAAGAGATACCTGCCGACCGTCTGGGCACGGCGGAAGAAGCAGGAGAGATGATTTGCCAGTTGGTGAAGGCGCCCTCTTATCTGACTGGGCAGATTATTACCATGGATGGCGGATGGATATAGGAAAAAGGATCAGGAAAGGAAAAGAAAAAAGAATGTATGATGTTGTAATTATAGGCTCCGGTCCGGCAGGACTTTCAGCGTCAATTTATGCCAAGAGAGCAGGGCTTACGGCGATTACGCTGGAGGCGAACCCCATGAGCGGCGGGCAGGTTTTAAATACTTATGAGGTAGATAATTATCCGGGACTGCCAGGGATTAACGGCTTTGAACTTGGAATGAAATTCAGAGAGCATGCGGATAAGCTGGGGTGTGAATTTCAAAACGCTTCGGTTCTTTCCGTCCAAAAAAGCGTTGAAGCCGAAATGAAAGCCGCCGCTTATGAAAAAGAGGAAGAAAAGGGATTTGTGATTCATACCGATCAGGGAGAACTTCGGTCGAAAACGGTTTTGGCGGCGATGGGAGCTTCCCATGCAAAATTAGGCGTCCCAGGGGAGGAAGAACTTTCAGGCATGGGCGTGTCCTACTGCGCTACCTGTGACGGCGCCTTTTTTAGAGGAAAGACCGTTGCGGTGGTCGGCGGAGGAGACGTTGCGGTGGAGGATGCCGTTTTTTTGGCAAGAAGCTGTGAGAAGGTATATTTGATCCACAGGCGGGATGAACTTCGGGCGGCAGCGGTTTTGCAGCGGGAAGTAAAAGAACTTCCCAATGTGGAAATTCTTTGGGATACCGTTGTGGAAAAGATAAACGGAGAGGAACAGGTACAGAGCATCGATATTAGAAATGTAAAGACCCAGAGGAAAAATTCTCTGCCCGTGGCAGGCGTCTTTATAGCGGTAGGCATCATTCCCGCAAGCGGAATGATGAGGGAATTGGTAAAATGCGATCAGAGGGGCTATGTGCTTGCCGGGGAAGATTGTGCCGCCAGTATGCCTGGGGTGTTTGCGGCAGGCGACGTACGAAAAAAGCAGCTGAGACAGATTGTCACGGCGGTTGCGGACGGGGCTAACGCGGTTACCTCTATTTTAGAGTATCTGTCCTCGGAGCGGGTATAAGGGTGTGCCCAATATAAGGCAATGTGCATAAAAAGGGATAAAAAAGGCAGATTGAATAGTAACAAATTACAAAAATGTAAAAAGTGTTTCAGTGAAAGTTAAAAGAAAAAGAAGGGGAAGCAGGAGAGAGCCTGAAAAGCGGAGAAAGCCGTTTTTAGGCTCTTTTTCTATGGAACTGAGGGAAAAGACTACTATATATAGTGGCTTGGAAACTATTTCCTGCGGTTGACACATAACGGTATAAGTGATATATTTATTAAGAGATGTAACAAATTTGTAATAATTCATAAGATCATATAATTGACTGACAGATAAGAGGATAAGACGGAGGTTATCATGCAGAGAAGAAATGTAAAAAGGGCAGGACGTGCAGTTGTTTGTGCTTTATCAGCAGCCATTTTATTTTCCGGCATGAGTTTAGATATATCAGCAAAGGAAGTAAACGCACTCCCTTCGGCGGGGATTGATTATTTCCTTTCATCCAATGCCACCAGCGTGAAAAGCATCAAGGATAATGAAACGGAGAAAGATTCTTCAAAGGAGAGCACAGATTCAGATGTAAGCGTTACGGCAAACGCACTTCCCACAGCGACGGCAACTGCCGAGCCGGTGGAGGAAACGGAAGAGGAAACAGAGGAAAAGGTAATTGAGGAGACAGTCATCTCCTATACGACAAAGACCACGCACGAGAAAGAGAGAGAGCTGGATGCAAAGCGGGAAGAGGAAGGTTTTAAGTCTCTGGTTATTGCACAGGTAAACGATTATGTGAATGTAAGAAGCATGCCCAGCGAGGAAGGAGAAATTCTGGGAAAGCTGTATGACAAATCGGTGGGCGAGTTTCTTTCCGAGGAGGACGGCTGGTACGAGATTACTTCAGGCAGTGTGACAGGCTATGTGAAGGCGGAATACTGTGTGACAGGAGAGGATGCGGTTTCCCTTGCAAAGGAAGTGGGCACCAGGATTGCCACGGTTACCACTGAAACCTTAAAGGTTCGTCAGGAGCCGGGGCTGGACGCTGCGGTTTTGGGATTGGTACCCCTTCAGGATGAACTTCTGGTAACAGAGGAGTTAGGGGATTGGATCAAGGTTAATATTGAGGAAGGGGACGGCTACGTATCGGCTGACTATGTGTCTCTTTCCACAGAATTTGTAAAAGCGGAATCCAAGGCGGAGGAGGAAGCAAGGCTGGCAAAGGAAGAAGCGGAAAGAAAAGCGGCGCAGGAAGCGGCAAGGGCAAAGGCGGCTTCTGCAAAGAGTTCCGCTCAGACACAGCCTGAGGCTGAGGCTCCGGCTCCGGTTATTTCATCGGGAAGCGGAAGCGAATTGGGCAAGTCGGTAGCAGATTATGCCTGCCAGTTCGTGGGGAATCCTTATGTATACGGCGGCACCAGCCTGACAAACGGCGCAGACTGTTCCGGCTTTGTCATGAGTGTTTATGCTAACTTTGGGGTTTCACTGCCTCATTCTTCCGCAGCGGACAGAAGCGTAGGTTCTGCAGTGGGCGGAATTGAAAACGCCCAGCCCGGCGACATTCTGTGCTATTCGGGGCATGTGGGAATTTATGTAGGAAACGGGCAGATCGTACACGCTTCCACGGAGCGGACAGGTATTATTGTTTCCAGCGCAAGCTACCGTTCGATTCTTTCGATCAGAAGAATTTTCTAGAAAAGGATGTAAAAGAAAATAGATACAATATCAACAGGCTGTCGTTTGCTGAAGATTTTATTCAGCGCGGCAGCCTGAGCTGTTTTAGCCGAGGGAAGCAAAAGTAAGAGAAGTCTGAATTTATTTTTGCCAAGAAAATCTATTGACAAAAGTCAACTTGTACATGTTCCACAAATGACAGATTTCTGGTTGGAAAATAGCCTTTTAAAAAAAAGAAAGGTCAAAAAGTTATCCACATCAAGGAAGTGATAAAAAGGGCACTTTTAAGTTATACACGATTTTATCCACATTATCCACACCCTTAAAGGGGAGAGGGAAAGGAGATGATACAGACACTTTCAGAACGGATGTTTTGTGAATTGTGATAATAGCACAAAAAAATAAGAGAAATTGTTGGAAAAACGCGATGAATGAAATTGTCCGAAAACTAATCATATTATAAAACAAAATGCAGGAATTATTGCATAACACAGACAAGCTGTGATATAATGTTTACACAATAATCCAAGGAAAGGATGATGAATATGAATTTTATTATTGTAGGCAAAAATATCGAGGTTACACCGGGATTACGCAGTGCAGTGGAAGATAAAATAGGAAAGCTGGAGAAATATTTTACTCCCGAAACTGAAATTCATGTGACATTGAGCGTTGAAAAGGACAGACAGAAAATCGAAGTTACCATTCCGGTGAAGGGAAGTATCATCCGTTCTGAACAGGTGAGCAACGATATGTATGTTTCCATCGATCTGGTGGAGGAGATTATTGAAAGACAGCTCAAGAAATACAAGCATAAGCTGGTGGACCACAAGCAGTCTTCCAATTACTTCAAAAAGGAATTCATTGAAAAGGAATATATGGATGAGGAGGAGATTCAGATCATCCGTACCAAGAAGTTCGATATCAAACCCATGTATCCTGAAGACGCATGTATTCAAATGGAATTGCTGGGACATAATTTCTATGTATTTTGTAATGCAGAGACAGATCAGGTAAATGTAGTTTATAAGCGTAAAGGAAATACCTACGGGTTAATCGAACCGGAATACTAAAACATAATCGATGCGAAAATAGGAATAACAAAAAGATGTGTAGCAGGCTGCACATCTTTTTGTCCAATAAGCCGGCTCGCAAAGCGTGCCGGCATTTGGTTATAATGGAACAAGTTGGAAGGAAAACATACCTTATGTTCATAATACAGATCATTGCATTTTTGATTTTATTGCTTTGGATTGACTGGAAATTTAAAATACAGTTGACAGAAGCCTTTCCGGTAGGCTGCGCTCTGCTGATATTAATGCTTTATGTGCTCTCCTTTTTCCGTATCCTGTCCTTTTCGGATTGGATTGGGGTGACAGGCATGGCTGTCGCAGCAGTCTACGGGCTGCGGTTAGAAAAAGAAAAGCGTGCCTCGCTCCTTGGATTTATCAAAAAGGAGCTTTTAACTCCCGGCGCTTTAACTGCGCTTGCTATGGTTCTCCTTGTAACCTTTTGTGTCAGGGAGAAGGCAGTTAGCTGGTGGGATGATTATAATTTTTGGGCAACGGATGTGAAAGCTCTTTTTTACCTGGATGGGTTTGCGCACAAATATGCCAACGTGGCGGCGGAATTTGGCGATTATCCACCGGGAACACAGATGATCAAATGGTGGTTTCTGCATTTTTCACCCAAGGAGTTTCAGGAAGGCTTGATGTTCGCCGGATACTATTTTATGAACCTTGCATTTCTATTTCCGCTGCTGAAGATTCTGAAAAAAAGAAACATTTTTATGATGACGGCAGCAGGGGCAGTACTTTGGCTGTTCCCGGCAGTTGCGGAGGTATTCTGGTGCGACGGCTGCTGTGCGGATCTGACCATGGCGGTGGTGTACGGTGCATTCCTGACGGCAGTAATAGACAGGCAGGAGCATCGGCGTTTCTTTTATTACGGACGTCAGGCACTGTTCTTGATGGTGTTGGTTTTGTGTAAAAATACAGGATTTATCTGGGCTGCATTTGGCTTGCTGTTTGATTATGGGTATCATTATTTTGTGTACAGGCGTCAGCATACAGACAAAAAGGAGATAAAAGCGGACAGGCATGCACTGTTTGCGGTTACCCTTTTACCGGTTCTGACGGAGCTGTCCTGGCTGGGCTTTTGCCTTTTCAACCGAAGGGTGGCAAAGCTAACGGGAACGGCGATTCAGATGGCAACAGGTGGCATGCATATACCCGAATATCAGGAGGAAATGGTAAGGGCGTTTTTGGAAGCGTTTGTGAAATGGCCTCTTCACAGGTGGAAGACCATAGGGATTGATTTGAGCCCTTTAAGCCTGTACCTGCTTTTGCTTTTGTTTGTTTTTCTGATGTGCCGTTTTCATGTGCTGGAGCGAGAAAAAGCATGTTATATGGGAGGATTTCTTGCTGTATCGGGAATTTTGTTTTATGCTGTTAATCTGCTCAGTCATTTGACGATCTTTGCAGTAGAAACACAGTATCTGGAACCCTTTGGAATGGTTTCGTCCATTGAGCGGTATGGCGCGCCTTTTGCCATAGGCGGTTTGTATCTGATTGCTTTTCTGATTCTGAACGGGCGAAGACCTGGGGTGGGGGCGGCGCTTTGCATGGTATTTGTCCTCTTGACCACAGATTATGCCAGCGCTTATCGTGCATTGATTGGATACAGGAGCCAAACAGAAGAGATTCTGGCGGAGCGTGAAGAAATTGTAGACGAGAAGGCGGAAGGGTTTCTGGAACAGATCCATACAGAGAAAACGGGAAATGTGGGAAGAGTGCTGTATTTAAGAGATCTATCGGATGTAAGTTGGGTGAGAAATACCTATGTGGCGTTTGAGGCGGCTCCGGTTTCCGTAATGTATGGGAATATAAATGCGTCTGGCTCCGGAAGCGAGGATATTGCTAACGCCATCCGGGACTCCCATGCAGGCTTTCTGTATGTGGATAAACTAAATGGAAATGGGGAAACCTTATTTGAACCCTTCTTAGAGGAGGGAGAATTTGAATACGGCTGTTTGTATCAAGTGAAGGAAGAGGCGGGAAAAATGCGCCTTTTGAAATATGAGAAAGGTTCCAAAGGTCTATGAATATGGAAATGAAATGGAGGGTGCCGATTATAATCCCGTCTTACGAGCCGGATGAAAAGCTCCCTGGTCTGCTTCAAAAATTGAAAGAAAGAGGGTTTCGGAATATTGTACTGGTGGATGACGGAAGCGGTGAGAAATATGCCCATTTTTTTGAGGAAGCAGAGGAAAAATACGGGTGCAGGGTTCTTCACCATGCGGTAAATCAGGGAAAGGGACGTGCGTTAAAAACTGCCTTTCACTATTGCCTTTGGGAGTTTAAGGAAATGCCGGGCGTCATCACGGCAGATTCTGACGGTCAGCATTCTCCGGACTGTATCCTTGCCTGTGCAGAAGCGCTGCTGGCAAATCCCAATGCGCTGATTTTAGGATGTCGGTGCTTTGAGGGCGAGGAAGTGCCGGCACGTTCGGAGTTTGGAAACAAGTGCACTAGACTGGTTATGAAATACCTTACCGGCATCACGGTAAGCGACACACAGACAGGACTGCGGGGAATTCCCCGTGCATTTATGGAACAGCTCCTTGCAGTGAAGGGGGAGCGGTTTGAATTTGAGACGAATATGCTGCTGGAAACCAAAAGCAGAAAAATTGCAATTGTGGAGGTACCTATCCGCACAATCTATATAGAAGAAAACAAGACAAGCCATTTTAATCCGATTAAAGATTCCATGAGGATTTATATGATTTTTGGTAAGTTTCTTTTTTCATCTTTGTCCTCCAGCGTAGTGGATCTTGCGCTGTTTTCCCTGTTCTGTTTTTTATTGAAGGATAGAAGCTGGGGAGCGGTTACTTACATTACGGTGGCTACCATATTGGCGAGGATCCTTTCGGCGCTTTACAATTATTCTCTCAATTTGAAGGTAGTATTCCAAAGCAACGGCGCTGTCAGTACATCGTTGCCCCGGTATGCCCTGCTTGCCGTTGTGCAAATGGCATTGAGTGCGCTTTTGGTAAGCAAGCTGTATCCTCTTTTTGGGGGAGCGGAGGTCCTGGTTAAAATACCGGTAGACGTCTTGTTATTTTTCCTGAGTTTTATTATTCAGCGTGAATTTGTGTACGCAGAGAGGAAGTCTTAAGAGGGGGAAAGCTTGTTTCAGAAGCCCCGCTCCATTAGGGCAGATGGCGGATAGCAAAAAAGAATTTACGGTCGCTCCATTGCGCCGGACATTTCGATGAGCCTCTGAAAGCGAAAATCACGTCAGCAATGGCTTCCGTGATTTTAGAGTCTCATCTCCATGGCGCAAAAGTCGTTCCCGCAAGCTTCTTTTCTGCCATCCGCCATCTGCCCTAATGGAGCGGGGCTTCTGAAACAAGCGTGGCAGGCGGAGGATATGATTAATTTGTGACTTCAAAAGTGAAAATTTGTCTGGATTGGTCAAGATAAGCTTTTGCTGAAGGGGGTATGATGGAGAAGGATGTGGTTGGATGAGGGAAGTAGAAGTAGTTCAGATGATGCAGGATTATATACGCGTGCACTATCAGGACGATGGGTTTAACGCCGATCAGGTTTGTTCGGCGGCTGGGTATTCCAGGAGGCAGGTTGACAGGTTGTTTAAGAAGTATTTTGGGAAAACCCTGCAGGCGTATGTTAACGCGGTTTGTCTGACGGAAGGCGCGAAAGAGCTGTTAAACACCCAAAAACCTATTTTGGAAATTGCTTTGAACAGTCATTTTGAAACCCATGAGGGATTTTCACGTTCTTTTTATAAAAGATTTCACATGATGCCCTCTGTGTATCGTGATAAAAAGGTGGCAATTCCCTGGTTCATACAGTATCCGATCAGTCATTATTATGAGATGTTGAAGCACAAGGAGGAATCATGGATGAGAAGCGATTTAAAATTCTGTATGGTAACGGCAAAGGAACGTCAAAAAAGAAAGTTGATTTATCTTCCCTCCCATCATGCGAAGGACTACTTTTCCTATTGCGAGGAAGCAGGCTGTGAATGGGAAGGACTATTAAACAGCATTGCAGAAAAGTATGAGCCTGCCGCTTTGATTGAACTTCCGGATAAGCTGGTGGAAGCCGGATTTTCAAAGATAGCGGCAGGGGTTGAAGTGCCGCTGGATTATGATAAAGAGCTTCCGGAGGGGTATAAAATTGTGGAGCTTCCGGAATGTATTATGCTCTATTTTCAAAGCGAGCCATATGAAAGAGAAGAAGACTTCGGGAAGGCAATTGAAAGCGTTTATACAGCGGTGGGAAAATATAATCCCTCCCTATATGGGTATCGGTTTGCGTATGATATGGCGCCAAGCTTTAACTTTGGGGCAGAGACAAGCACAGGAGCAAGGTTAGCTGTTCCGGCGCTGCTTGCGGAATGATTTGCCATAAAACTTTTGTTTATGAGGCTGGCAAGACGATGCAAATTCTTTTTCTTTGCATCGCCCGTCTTTTCAGTTTACGCGTCGGGAGTCGGCATCGCTCCCCTTTTTTGATATGCTTCTACTGCGGGATCCCTCATCTGGAAATGCCGGAACCATTCCTTGGTTTCCTGGTTTTTCTCGGTAAGGGATCTGTTTTTGTAGAGAAACCGGCTTAAAGCGTAGCAGTCAATCCAGATTTCGTTATTGCCCTCTTTTTGAGACTCATCGAAGATCAGCTGCATTCCCCAGTGAAGATGTACCGTGTCGATATTGTTCGTATTTTCCTTGGTGCTGTAGCCGGTATGCCCCATATAGCCGATCACGTCTCCGGCAGTGACAATGCTTCCTTCTTTTAAGTCCAGGGCATAGGGGAAATTCTGGCGCAGGTGGGCGTAGTAGTAATAGCGTTTGCCGTCAAAGCTGCGGATGCCGATGCGCCAGCCGCCGTACTGGTTCCAGCCCAGCGCTTCCACATAGCCGGATTCCACGCTGATCACTGGTGTTCCAATCTGACCCATCATGTCATGTCCTAAGTGCTGTCTCTTATATCCGTAGCTTCGGGAGGAGCCGAAATCGTCATAATCACTGTATTCAAAGCCTTTCGCAATGGGGGAAAATGCTTTCAGCCCATATACCTTTTTCCAGACCTTCTGTCCCTGCTCATTTTCCTGTTCAATCTCATATTCGCCCACCATGCCTCCCAGGACGGCTTCATAAGCTTCGTAGTAGTAATCGTAATATTCCATGTCCTTTGTCAGTTCACTGAGGGTAGTTTTGCCCTCGGAAAGTTCCCGGGCAAGTTTTTGGATAAGAGATACGCTCCCTTTTCCAAAGGAGCCGCCGCTTTTGGCGCCCGCGTAAGCGAGCAGTTCAATCCAGTTCAGGTGTACCGGAGCTTCATAGCTTTGCACATCCAGATCATAGGCGACACAAAGCGCCTCATAGGAAATATTAAAATCTACCCATTTAATATAGTTCCCGTTGGTGCCGGAAGCTACTTCAATGGCTGTGTATTGCCTGGAGACAATATACTTTTCCAGGAGAAGACAGGATGATGCTAGTACAAGGCAGAGGAACAGAATAGACAGCTTATAACGAATTTTTTTCATACGACACCTATTGCAAAGCAGGTTATAAAAACATATGTGGCTGCAAATGGAATTATGCTTTTGTCAGACGGAAATTCTCCGGATAGAAAACGTCTCAGGTTGCTTTTTTGATGGTTGTCTAATATACTTAACGATATTAAGCCTGGAGACGTTATGTAAAGGAGATTTTGTAAATGAAGGTAGACAGAATACTGGAAACGATTATTTACCTGCTTCATCACGACAACGTTCCGGCCAGCTATCTGGCGGAACGCTTTCAGGTGTCCGTCAGAACGATACAAAGAGATATGGTCAGCATTTCGGCGATTGGGATACCTGTTTATGCGGCAGGGGGAAAACATGGAGGGTATTCCATTCTGCCAACCTATAAAATGAAAAACAGCAACATCAGGGACGAGGAGCAGCAGATTATTATAAAGGCGCTGGAAAGCCTTGCAACTTCTTATACAAACGATACGCTGAAAACGCTGATTGAAAAATACAATGCGATGGTAGAAAAAGAAGGAGGTCAAAAGGTATTTTGGGATTTTGGCGTAACAAGAGAAAACAATCAGGTGCAAGGGATGAACAGGCTGTTAGAACAGGCAGCTGCTGAAAGAAGACATATCACTTTTGATTATCGGAATGCGGAAGGAGGGAAGTCAAGCCCTTGCGTGGAACCTCTGGCAATACATTACAAATGGTATGCCTGGTATCTGTTTGCTTATTCGCCCCAAAAGAAACAGTACCGGACATTTAAGGTGGCGCGGATGGAGAATCTGCGTATGGAGGATACCATCTCCAGGGTGGAGCACGGAGATCTTGAAAAGCGGATGAAGGATTCTGAACAGGCTTATTATCAAACCTGCATTCCGATTGAAATTCAGTTTGACAATGAGGATGCGGGAATGATGGCGGAATATTTTCCGGATTGTCCGGTTGAAAGACTTACGGAAAGAGAAAGCCGTATCTTTTTGAAGGTTCCTCCAAAAGAACGATTGTGGAAGGCGCTGCTGCTTAGCTTTGGCAATCAGGTGAGGGTGATAGGACCGCAGGAGTATAAACAGGAGCTGATTGAAACGGCAAAAAAATTTTTGTCGAATTACGACATATAGCTGTCGCCTGAAAATGGTATTATAAAGTTAAAATGCAGACCAAAAGGAAGGGAGATGTTTTTTATGACGAAAGAAGAACTGTTTGCGCCGATCAGAGAGAAATACAGTGATTTACAGCGGGCATTAAAAGGAACAGACATAGAACGGATAAAAGAGCTTACATTAGAGGTTCACGCTATGGTGCATCCTGCTGAAATTTCAGGAAGAGCCGAAAAGACGATTGCAGATTATGTTTTGGACTATATGCTGTCAGGTAATCAGAATGCAATCGTGCCCAGAGAAGACTGCAATGTGGACCTGCATTATGCGGGAACAGAAAGAGTTCCTTTGTGCTGGCAATTTTGGCATACATATCGCATTGAGGATCTGGTAAGCAATATTCTGATGGGGAATCAGAACCAGATTTTTAACCGGGAATGGCAGGGCAGAATAGGCGCTTCTATTACAGATACAGGAAATGCGCTGGAATTTGATGAAGCGGTTGCTTTTGGAAAAGGAATCAATATTGCTGCCCTTTACGATTACATGTTTGCCGTGGGGAAAAATACACGCCGCATATTAGAAGATCTCACATTAGAACAGGTACAATCCATGGCGCCTGTAGAGTGGGTGATGAGAATATTGGAGGAAGGCGGCGTTACCACAGATTTCCGCTCTGTGTGGCTGCTGGTATATTGGGGGAGACTAACTGGGGGAGGTATGATCTTAACGCCAATAACCGACCATCATATGATGCATTTGCCACCCTGCTTAAATCATTTACCGATTTTGGAGTGAATTTCAGGGCAGCCCCCAGCCACGGCACAGGCTAAGGCACGGTATTGCCACGGGCAGAAGGCGGGACGCCCCTTGGCGCATATGGTTTCAGGACTTGCTCAAAATTGGATTTCACTAATGGAATGGGAAAGAAAAGTCTAAAACTGTGCGGGTCGGAGTCCGGCGGCATCCCTGCCGCTGACTCCTGATTCCGCCATCCGTAGCGGAATCTCCCTGGGTATTCATCCATTCCATAAGTGAAATGACCAATTTTTCACGAAAGTCCTGAAACCATATGTGCCAAGGGGTGTCCCGCCTTCTGCCCGTGGCAATACCGTGCCTTAGCCTGTGCCGTGGCTGGGGACCGCCCTGAAATTCAAATAATATTTCTTGACAAATAATTAACAATATGATAATATCATCTCATCACATAAAAGAGAGTAGCTGATGCGCAAGGCACATGCACATACATTTGCCTTGAAGCGTATTCGAATCGTCAGGACGATGGAAACATCCGGTTCGGATCAGGAAACTGTAGCAAGACTTTTATTACGGCGCGAATGCTGTGGTAAGGGTCTTTTTTCATTTGCACTGGAACCGGCACAGCATCGCCAACAAAGAAACGGAGGAAGAGTATGTTTAAGAAAAAAGAAAAAGTGTATGACCAACCTGTCCAAAAGGACAGAAATTGGGGCGCCAAAATTGGCAAAGGAGCAGGCATCGTAGTAGGAATTTTTATACTTTTTTCTCTTTTTGTGGGAAGCGTTTATTCCCTGAAGGAAAATGAGTATGCAGTGGTTACTACTTTTGGAGTGCCTAAAGTGGTGGAGGAATCGGGTATTCATTTTAAGATCCCTTACGTGCAGCAGCTTGCCAAGGTACCCAAGACAATCAACGGTTTTGCCATTGGCTATGATTCCGACTCAGGGGAATCGGTGGATAAGGAATCTTTTATGATCACCAGAGATTACAATTTTGTCAATGTGGATTTTTATGTGGAATACAGAGTGACGGATCCAACCAAATATCTCTATGCGTCGGAAAACCCTGTTTTCATTTTAAAGAATCTGACCCAAAGCTATATCCGTGACACCATAGGGCTGTACGATGTGGACAGCGTGATTACCACAGGGAAAAATGAAATTCAGGCGTCTATCAAGGAGAAGATTATCAGCCGTTTGGAGGCGGAGGATATTGGAATTCAGCTGGTAAACATTACCATTCAGGACGCGGAACCTCCGACCCAGGAGGTGATCAATGCCTTTAAAAACGTAGAAAACGCAAAACAGGGAAAGGAAACCTCCATTAACAGGGCGAATCAGAAGCGGAATGAGGATATTCCGGCAGCAAGAGCAGCTGCGGACGAGACGGTAAAAACCGCTCAGGCGCAGGCGGAGGAGCGTGTCAATGAGGCGAAGGGTCAAACTGCAAGATTAAACGAGCTTTACGCCGAGTACCAGAAATACCCCCTGATTACCAAGCAGAGGATGTTTTATGAAACCATGGAAGAGATTCTTCCCGATATGAAGATCATCATTGAAAACAGCGATGGAACCACCCAGACTATGCTGCCCATAGATTCCTTTACCAATCCTTCGCAAGAGGAAAGGACAACGGTGCAAAAGGCGGAAACAACAGAGGTTGGGGAAGAATAAAGGAGAGAATGTATGAAGAAAAAATTTAGTTTAGGAATGTTGGTAATTATTTTGTTTGCAGTATTCTTTTTGTTGAATACCAGTGTGGTTATTACCTACCCAAACGAATATACCATTATTAAGCAGTTTGGAAAAATTGAAAGCATTCGTGAAACGCCGGGGCTCAGTTTTAAAGTTCCCTTTATACAGACGGCGGAAACCATTCAAAATGAGGTGCTTTTATACGATCTTGCAGTCAGTGATGTGATGACTAAGGATAAGAAATCCATGATTGCGGACTGCTTTGTATTATGGCATATAGAGGATCCCTATAAATATACCCAGACCTTAAGCGCTCAAAAAAGCAATGCAGAGTTCAGGATCGACACTATTGTGTATAACAGCTTAAAGAATGTGATCAGCAGCTTGAGCCAGGAGGAGGTAATCAGCGGACGGGACGGCGAACTGACGGCAGCAATTATGGACAATATTGGGGATACCCTGGAGCAGTATGGCATCAAGCTGCTTGCTGTGGAGACGAAATCCCTGGATCTTCCCGATGAAAATAAAAATGCGGTTTATGAGCGTATGATTTCCGAGAGAAATAATATTGCCGCAACTTATCAGGCGGAAGGACAGGAGGAAGCAAAGGAAATATCCAATAATACCACTGCGGAAATTATTGTAATGCAGTCTCAGGCCGATGCCCAGGCGGAGGAGATTGTCGCCAAAGGAGAGGCGGAATATATGAGAATTTTAAGCGAGGCATACAACGATCCAGAAAAAGCGGATTTCTATCTTTTTCTTCGTTCCCTGGACGCTGCAAAGAAAACCATGACAGGGAATAATAAGACGCTGATTATCGATGAAACCTCGCCTATTGCAGAGATATTTTATCAATAAAAATCCATAAAATTTTCATGAATTACGGGTGGAACTGATTGCAAAAACAGGTACCCTATGATATAATAATTCTGCTCGCAATGATAAAAAATTAACAATCGTTGCAGTACAAAATAACAGAATAAGTTTTCAATAAAACGGAGGAAAGAATAATGGCAAAAAAAGTAGTTTTAGCCGGCGCATGCCGTACTGCTATCGGCACAATGGGCGGATCCTTAAGCACAGTGCCTGTTGCAGAGCTTGGAGCAATTGTAATTAAAGAAGCTTTAAACAGGGCAGGTGTAGCGCCTGAGGCTGTGGATCAGGTTTACATGGGATGCGTAATCCAGGCAGCCCAGGGGCAGAACGTGGCGCGTCAGGCTTCTATCAAAGCAGGCTTACCCATTGAAGTGCCTGCAGTTACCATGAACGTTGTATGCGGTTCAGGGCTGAACTGTGTAAACCAGGCGGCACAGATGATCATGGCAGGGGATGCAGACATTGTGGTTGCCGGCGGTATGGAAAATATGTCCATGGCTCCTTATGCAATTCCTCAGGCTCGTTATGGATATAGAATGAACAACGGCACATTGGTTGATACCATGATCAAGGATGCTCTTTGGGATGCCTTCAATGATTATCATATGATTAAGACAGCTGATAACATCTGCGAAGAGTGGGGACTTACAAGGGAAGAGTTGGACGAGTTTGCATTAAAGAGCCAGCAGAAGACAGAAGCAGCTCAGAAGTCAGGTGCCTTTGACGCTGAGATCGTGCCGGTGATGGTGAAGAAGAAAAAAGAAACCATTGAATTCAAGGTAGATGAGGGACCCCGCCCGGGCTCCACAATGGAAGGACTGGCAAAGCTCCGTCCCATCAACCCGAATGGATTCGTAACGGCAGGAAATGCTTCCGGTATCAACGACGGCGCTGCTGCAATCGTTGTTATGAGTGAAGAAAAGGCAAAGGAATTGGGCGTTAAGCCTATGGCTACCTTCGTCGCAGGCGCGCTTGCAGGCGTGAGACCTGAGGTTATGGGGATCGGTCCTGTTGCAGCAACCAAGAAGGTTATGGCTAAGACAGGCATGAAGATCGAAGACTTCGATATTATTGAAGCAAACGAGGCATTTGCAGCACAGTCTGTTGCAGTGGGCAGAGAACTTGGAATTGATGTGGATAAACAGCTGAATCCCAATGGAGGCGCTATTGCGTTGGGACATCCCGTAGGAGCTTCAGGCTGCCGTATCCTGGTAACACTGCTTCACGAGATGCAGGCAAAGGGCGCTAAGACAGGTCTTGCAACCCTGTGTATCGGCGGCGGTATGGGATGCTCTACCATCGTTAAAATTGAAGACTAAATAGCGAAGGGAACTTCCGGGCGGTAGAAATACCGCCTGTGGAGTTCGACGTTTCGTGCAGGAAGAATGGCTCCGGAGAGTCATTCTTCATTGTGCGTTTAGCGGCGGTTGTTGTATTCCGGATACGGGCTAATTAATAAAAAGAGAAAAGGAGATGGAAAACATGGAGTTTATCGTATATGAACAGAAAGGCGCTTACGGTATCATTACCATCAGCCGTGAAAAGGCATTGAACGCGTTGAATTCAGCTGTGCTGGAGGAGCTGGATCAGACTTTGGATGCAGTGAATCTGGATGAGGTAAGATGCTTAATCTTAACAGGCGCAGGACAGAAATCCTTTGTTGCCGGTGCGGATATTGGAGAAATGAGTACCCTCACCAAGGCGGAAGGCGAAGCCTTTGGAAAGAAAGGGAACGATGTATTCCGTAAGCTGGAGACTTTCCCGATTCCCGTTATTGCAGCAGTCAACGGATTTGCCCTGGGCGGCGGATGCGAGATTTCCATGAGCTGCGATATCAGAATCTGCTCCGACAATGCGGTGTTTGGTCAGCCTGAGGTCGGGCTTGGCATTACCCCCGGTTTTGGCGGCACCCAGAGGCTTGCCCGTCTGGTGGGTGCAGGAATGGCAAAGCAGATGATTTACACAGCAAGAAATATTAAGGCGGATGAGGCGCTTCGAATTGGTCTTGTAAACGCCGTTTACACCCAGGAAGAGCTGATGCCCGCAGCGGAGAAAATGGCGGCAGGCATTGCAAAGAACGCGCCCATTGCAGTGAGAAACTGCAAGAAAGCAATTAACGATGGTCTGGATGTAGATATGGATCAGGCAATTGTGATCGAAGAGAAACTTTTTGGCGACTGCTTTGAAACAGAAGATCAGAAATACGGTATGGCGTTCTTCCTGGACAAAAACAAGGAAAAAGTGAAGGAGCCTTTCAAAAACTGCTAAAGCGGAAGGCATTTGCGCAGAAAGAGTTTAACACTGCTCTTAAGCGGTGATAAATACAAAACCAATATCATATAGGAGGATTTGAAAATGAAAGTAGGTATTATTGGTGCAGGTACCATGGGTGCTGGAATCGCACAGGCATTTGCAATGACAGACGGATATGAAGTATGTCTTTGCGACATCAAGATGGAGTTTGCTGAGGGCGGAAAAGCAAGAATTCAAAAAAATATGAACTTCCTTGTAAGCAAAGAAAAGATCACACAGGAAAAGGCTGACGCAATTATGGCTAAGATCACCTGTGGTTTGAAGGACATCTGTACAGACTGCGACCTGATCGTAGAGGTTGCCCCTGAAAATATGAAGATCAAGAAGGATACCTTCAAGGAACTGATGGATATTGTAAAACCGGACTGCATGTTTGCATCCAATACCTCCTCTTTGTCCATCACAGAGATTGGCGCCGGTCTTGACAGACCTATGATCGGTATGCATTTCTTTAATCCTGCCGACAGAATGAAGCTGGTAGAGGTGATTGCCGGTGAAAATACGCCTGACGAGATGGTAGAAAAGATTAAATCAATTGCAACCGAGATCGGCAAAACGCCTGTACAGGTTAAGGAAGCTCCCGGCTTTGTTGTAAACAGAATTTTGATCCCTATGATTAACGAAGCCATCGGCATTTACGCTGACGGTACGGCAAGCGTGGCTGACATCGACGAGGCTATGAAGCTTGGCGCAAATCATCCCATGGGACCTCTTGCTTTAGGCGACCTGGTTGGTCTGGATATTGTACTTGCAATTATGGAAGTGCTGTTAAATGAAACAGGCGATCCCAAGTATCGTCCTCATCCCCTTCTCCGGAAGATGGTGCGTGCAGGCAAGCTTGGAAAGAAGACCGGAAAAGGTTTCTACGATTATTCAAAGTAATAAAACAATAAACACTTTATGGAGGAATCAATATCATGGATTTTATGTTAACCAAACAACATGAAATGGCAAGAACTCTTTTCAAAGAGTTCGCAGAAAAAGAAGTTAAGCCCCTGGCACAGGAAGTGGACGAGACAGAGGTTTTCCCCAGAGGAACCGTTGAGAAGATGGCTAAGGCTGGTTTCCTTGGCATTCCTGTGCCCAAGGAGTACGGCGGACAGGGCTGCGATCCCCTTACTTATGCTATGTGCGTAGAGGAGCTTTCCAAAGTTTGCGGTACCACAGGCGTTATCGTTTCTGCACATACCTCTCTTTGCTGTGATCCTATTATGACCTACGGTACGGAAGAGCAGAAGCAGAAATACTTAGTTCCCCTTGCAAAAGGCGAGAAATTAGGCGCATTCGGTTTGACAGAGCCCGGCGCCGGTACCGATGCCCAGGGACAGCAGACAAAGGCTGTTTTAGACGGAGACGAGTGGGTACTGAACGGTTCTAAGATTTTCATTACAAACGGTAAGGAAGCTGATATTTATGTAATCTTTGCGGTAACGGACGTTGTCACAGATGCAAAGGGCAGAAACAAAAAGATGATTTCCGCTTTCATCGTAGAAAAAGGAACGCCTGGCTTTACTTTTGGTACGAAAGAAAAGAAGATGGGTATCCGCGGTTCATCCACTTATGAATTGATCTTTACAGACTGCCGTATTCCCAAGGAAAATCTGTTAGGACAGGCAGGAAAAGGCTTCGGTATTGCAATGCACACGCTGGACGGAGGACGTATCGGTATTGCCGCTCAGGCGCTTGGACTTGCAGAAGGCGCGCTTGACAGAACCATTGAGTATGTAAAGGAAAGAAAGCAGTTTGGAAGGGCAATCGGCGCATTCCAGAATACCCAGTTCCAGCTTGCAGATATGGCTACCAAGGTACAGGCAGCCCAGCTTTTGGTTTACAAGGCAGCTATGGCAAAGGCAACTCAGAAGGTTTATTCTGTAGAAGCAGCTCAGGCAAAATTATATGCGGCAGAGGTTGCGATGGAAGTAACCACCAAGGCGGTTCAGCTTCACGGCGGCTACGGCTACATCAGAGAGTACGATGTAGAGCGTATGATGCGGGACGCAAAGATCACAGAGATCTACGAAGGTACAAGCGAAGTACAGAGAATGGTTATTTCCGGCGCATTGCTTAAATAAGCACTGCTGGATAAAGCAGAGAGAAAAATAGATTAATTTATAAGGAGAGATAATACAATGAAAATCGTTGTTTGTATTAAACAGGTACCTGATACCAAAGGTGGCGTTAAGTTCAATCCCGACGGTACACTTGACAGAGGTGCAATGCTTACAATCATGAACCCTGATGATAAAGCAGGATTGGAGGCGGCGCTTAGATTGAAAGATCAGTATGGCGCAGAAGTAACAGTAGTTACCATGGGTCTTCCCAAGGCAGAGGAAGTGCTTCGTGAAGCGATTGCCATGGGCGCAGATAAGGGAATTCTGGTAACAGACAGAGTACTTGGCGGCGCTGATACATGGGCGACTTCACAGACTCTTGCCGGAGCGATCCGTAATCTGGAATACGACCTGATTATTACAGGACGTCAGGCAATCGACGGCGATACCGCACAGGTTGGTCCTCAGATTTCTGAGCACCTTGGAATTCCGGTTATTTCCTATGCGCAGAAAATCCAGATCGAAGGCGACAGTGTGATCGTTGAGCGCCAGTATGATGACAGATATCATGTGTTAAAGGCAAAAATGCCCTGCCTCATTACAGCACTTGCTGAATTAAACGAGCCCCGTTATATGACGCCCGGCGGAATTTTTGATGCTTACAATGCAGAAATTACCGTATGGGGAAGAGCAAATTTGGTTGACGTAGATGATTCCAACTTAGGACTTAAGGGTTCACCTACTCAGATTGCTAAGGCTTCCGATAAGGTAAGGAAGGGAGCAGGAGAGAAGGTTGCTCTTGATCCTACAGAATCTGTAGAATATATTATTGATAAATTAAAAGCAAAACACGTCATTTAAATACATTAATGGAGGTTCAAAATGAATATTCAAGATTATAAGGGAGTATTTGTCTTTGCCCAGCAGGTAGACAATGTACTTAGCGGAATCGCTTTAGAGTTAGTAGGCAAGGGAAAAGACCTTGCAAAGGATCTGAATACGGAAGTAACGGCAGTTTTAGTGGGAAGCGACGTAAAGGGGCTTGCCGACGAGCTTGCAGAGTACGGCGCTGACAAAGTTATCGTGGTAGATGATCCTGAATTGAAGGAATACAGAACAGAGCCTTATGCACATGCCCTTGCATCTGTGATTAACGAGTTTAAGCCTGAAATTTTCCTGGTTGGCGCTACGGCAATCGGACGCGACTTAGGTCCCAGGGTATCCGCAAGAATCCATACAGGTTTGACCGCAGACTGTACACAGCTTGATATCGGCGATTTCCCGATCAATCCTGTTCCCGGCAAGGAACAGCTTCACAACCAGCTGCTTATGACACGTCCTGCATTTGGCGGCAATACCATTGCTACCATTGCCTGTCCTGACTTCCGTCCGCAGATGGCAACCGTTCGTCCGGGCGTTATGCAGAAGGCACCCAGAGAGGCAGGAAAGAAGGCGGTTGTTGTTGAGTTCAATCCCGGATTCACGCCCAACGACAAGTATGTTGAAATTCTGGAAGTGGTAAAGGCAGTTTCTGACGTTGCAGATATTATGGACGCTAAGATCCTTGTATCCGGCGGACGTGGCGTGGGAAGTCCTGAGAACTTCAAGATTCTGGAAGACCTTGCAGAGGTGCTGGGCGGCACTGTAAGCTGCTCCCGTGCGGTAGTGGATGCAGGCTGGAAGCCCAAAGATTTACAGGTTGGACAGACAGGAAAGACCGTTCGTCCGAATGTATATTTTGCAATCGGTATTTCCGGAGCCATTCAGCACGTTGCCGGTATGGAAGAATCCGACATCATCGTTGCCATCAACAAGGATGAAACGGCGCCCATCTTTGAGGTTGCCGATTACGGAATTGTAGGAGATCTGAATAAGATCGTTCCTGCGCTTACCGAGAGACTGAAAGCGGAGCTTGCAGCAAAATAAACAGCGTTATGAAAGTAAGAGCCGGCAGAGGTTTTCTGCCGGCTCGTTCGTTTCTAAAGTTGTGAAATATTATGGTAGACAGGAGTAATACATCATGGAGCGGATTTTGATTGTAGAGGACGATAAGGGCTTGCGGGAGGGAATCGAGCTTGCCCTGCGGAGGGAGGATTTTACATTCACCCTGTGTGGGAATATCGGGAAAGCGCGGGAGGCGCTTTTAAGCGGTATGGAGTTTCAACTGATACTGCTGGATCTCAATCTGCCTGATGGCAGCGGGTATGAACTGCTGAAAGAGGTTAAAGAAAGAAAAAATATCCCTGTGATCATTTTGACGGCAAATGACCTTGAAATCGACGAGGTGCGCAGCCTGGAGCTGGGGGCGGAGGACTATATTACAAAGCCTTTTAGTTTGATGGTACTGCGGGCAAGAATTGATAAGGCGCTTAAAAATGCCGGAAAAGATCTGGCGGAAACGTATCGCTTTGGAGATTTGACCTTTTGCTTTGATAAGATGCTGATTAAGAAGGGAGAGGAAGCGATTGACCTGAGCAAAACAGAACTCAGGCTGCTGCAGCTTCTGGTAGAAAATAAGAATATTGTTCTTAGCAGGGAGACATTGATTGACAGAATCTGGACGGACGGTGCAGACTATGTGGAAGAGAACGCGTTGTCGGTAGCAGTGGGAAGGCTCAGAAATAAGTTGAAGGAAAACGGGGAAGGGCACTTACAGACAGTGTATGGAAAGGGCTATGTTTGGAAAGCATGAAAAGTATAGAAACAGATTTAGAACCATGGACCGCCTGGAAGCAATGCTGGAAGAGGCGATAGACGACACCTTCCAGGAGAGCGACTATGATGAGAGCAGGCTTTCAAGGCTGGAGGTCAAATGGAAGCGTTTTTTAGCTTCCTCAGTGTCCTCAAAGAGAAGGCTTATGGAGGAACAGGACAGGATCAAAAGCCTGGTCTCAGATATTTCCCATCAGACCAAAACACCTCTTTCCAATATCCTTTTATATACCCAGCTTTTGCAGGAAAAAGAGACGGATCCGGAGCTGCTTTCCATTGCTGAAAATATCAGGGAACAGTCGGAGAAGCTTCATTTTCTGATCCAGTCCCTGGTAAAGACTTCCCGCCTGGAAAGCGGGCAATTTGTCTTGCAGCCGCAAAGGCAGTTGATCTTTCCGTGTCTGGAAGCAGCGGCAACAGGCGCTCGGGAAGCAGCGGAAAGAAAGCAGATCGGAATCATTCTGGATGCCACAGATGCGGAAGGCTGTTTCGACCGGAAATGGACGGAGGAGGCAATCGGAAATCTGATAGACAACAGTATCAAATACAGCCCTGAAAACAGCCAGATTCGGATCAGCGTAAAGGATTATGAGATGTTTGCGGCAGTCTGCGTAAAAGATGCAGGCATTGGCATCAGGGAAGAAGAGCAGGCGCAGGTTTTTGACCGGTTTTACAGGAGCAGCGAAGTGGCGGAGGAAAAAGGAGTGGGAATCGGTCTTTATCTGGTGCGTGAGATTGCCCGGAGGCAGAACGGCTATGTAAAGGTCAGTTCAGAATATGGAAAAGGGAGTACCTTCTTTTTTTACATCTATAAGGGGTAAGGGGAATTCTTACAAAACTGTTATATTTCAGAAAGAACAGAGAAAGACTTTCCTGTTATAGTTTACAGCAAGAAAACTTACAGGAGGCGGGTCTATGCTTATTTTGGAGACAAAAGGATTAAAAAAATATTATGGAGAGGGAGAAAGCCTTGTAAGGGCTTTGGACGGTGTGAATCTCAGAGTGGAGCAGGGAGAATTCGTTTCCATTGTGGGAACAAGCGGAAGTGGGAAATCTACGCTGCTTCATATGTTGGGCGGCTTGGATTATCCTACGGAGGGAAAGGTTCTGGTGGATGGCAAGGACATTTCCACCCTGAAGGAGGATTCTCTGGCGATTTTCCGGCGAAGAAAGATCGGCTTTGTATTTCAGAGTTATAATCTGGTGCCGGTGTTGAATGTTTACGAAAATATTGTGTTCCCCGTGCAGCTGGATGGAAACGAGGTTGACAGGGGATATATTGATGCCATCGTAAAGACCCTGGGGCTGGAGAGCAAGTTGAACAGTCTTCCCTCCCAGCTTTCCGGCGGGCAGCAGCAGAGAGTGGCAATTGCCAGAGCACTGGCGGCAAAACCGGCGATCATTCTTGCCGATGAACCTACCGGAAACCTGGATTCCGCTACCAGTCAGGATGTACTGGGGCTCTTGAAGGTGACGGCAAGGAAGTTTGAGCAGACCATTGTAATGATCACCCACAATGAGGAGATTGCCCAGCTTGCCGACCGAATGATACGGATCGAAGATGGAAAGATTGTGACAGGAGGCGGCAGGGCATGAAAAAGGTATCCAACAGAAAAATAATCCGCATCTTGTCCCTTCGGACCATGAAGGAGAAAAAGTGGAAAAATCTAATTGCCATTCTGGCAATCGCATTGACCTCGCTGCTTTTTACGGCGCTTTTTACCGTGGGGAGCAGTATGGTGGAATCCATTCAGGAAGGAACCTTCCGGCAGGTGGGAAACAGCGCTCATGGAGGCTATAAGTATCTCAGCTTAGAAGAATATGAGAAGATCAAGGCAGCAGGCGGTTACAAGGATATTTCCTGCGATATTGTAGCAGGATTTGGCGTGAACCCGGAATTAAACGCGATTCAGACAGAGGTGCGCTATGGGGAGGACAAGATGGCAAAATGGTCCTACGCTTATCCGGAGGAAGGGCAAATGCCCGGGGAACGTAACCAGTGCGCCGCAAGCAGCAAAGTTCTGGAAGCCCTTGGAGTGCCCCTTAGGTTGGGGGAAAAGGTGCCCATCTCCATTGTTACCCACGACAAAAACGGAAACGAAAAAACCCTTCAGGAGGAATTTGTGCTGAGCGGTTTTTGGTATTCCAATGATGCCGCTCATGCTGAGGAATTTTGGATTTCGAGAGAGTGGCTGGATGAGAATGTGGATGTTTTGGATCAAAATTACAATGCGAGAGAGAAGGAAACGGGACTTTATTATCCGGAGGGAAGCATTCAGGCAGCCGTTTTGCTG
Organism: Lachnospiraceae bacterium UBA7093; assembly: GCA_002492465.1. GTDB lineage: Bacteria > Bacillota > Clostridia > Lachnospirales > Lachnospiraceae > Suilimivivens. Next base: position 27,724 of record DKYT01000004.1, read on the forward strand.
GATTCTTCCTATGATATAGAATCTCAGATGAAGGAATTGACTGAAAAGGCAGGTTTTACAGAGGATGAGCTTCGCATCAGCGTAAACTGGGGATACGCTGTATCTTCCGTGGATGGCGTTACAATTGCCCTGGGCATAGGGATGTTAAGCATTATTATGTTGTCGGGGTATCTGATCATATACAATATTTTCTATATCAATGTGAGTACGGATATTCGATATTACGGGCTGTTGAAGACCATAGGAACCACAGGCAGACAGCTTCGGCGGATGGTAAGAATACAGGCGCTTGCGCTTTCGGCGGCAGGAATTCCGCTGGGGCTGTTTTGGGGATGGTTTGTGGGGAAGGGGATTATGCCTGTTGTCTATGTCAGCTTTGACATGGGGGAGGCACAAAAGATTGCCTTAAACCCCTGGATCTTTGCTTTTTCAGCGCTGTTTTCACTTTTGGTGGTTTATATAAGCTGTATTAAGCCCTGCCAGCTGGCAACCAGAGTATCGCCCATAGAAGCGGTGCGCTATATAGAAAATACGGGATATAAAAAGAAAGAAAAGAAATCGGCAAAAGTATCGCCGGTAAGACTTGCCGGAGCAAATATGGCAAGGAACAGGCGCAGGGCAGCGGTGGTGATCGCTTCCTTATCGTTGAGCATGATTTTGCTGAATGGAACTTACTGTATGGTTAAAGGGTTCAGCCTTGACAAGTATGTGCAGGGCTATCTCTTATCAGATATTCAGGTTTCTCATTTCAGTGCATTGAATATGTCTCTTTCGGAGAGAGATTACGAGGCGGTTACGCCGGAGGCAGTGGCGGAAATAGAAGCGCTTCCGGGCGTGGAACATGTGTATACGGTGAAAAACAGAACCGGACTGGTTCATCTTCCGAAAAAAATGGTAGAAAAATTAGCCGCATATTATGCTTCCCCGGAGGCGGAAGAGAGCGGGATGAAGGGACGGTCCTATATGGATGAAATTATAGCAGGAATTGCAGAAAGCGCCGAAACAAACGGGAGCGTTTATGCTATCCCGGAAGAGTTCTTCTCCTATTTGTCCATAGAGGAAGGAAATTTTGACCTGGAGAAGTTCCGGCAGGGAGGTTATGCGCTGCTGCTGGAGGACTTTAATACCAAAGGCTGGATAGAACCGGGAGACCGGTTTACGCTGGGCAGTTATGGCGACGGAGATAAACCCGCAAAAGAACTGGAGGTGATGGCAGTTGCAGATTTTCCCTCAGCCCTCAGTACCCGCTCGGTGATAGCGGGAGGCATGAGGCTGCTTCTGTGTGAAAAGGATATACGGGAGCTGTATGATGGGGAGGGCAGCCTTCATGCCTGTATCCAGGTGAAAGAGGGAATGGAAAAGGAAGCGGGAGAGGCAATAGAAGCGTTAATCGATGAGAAGTATCCGGATTTGGTGACAGTCACCAAGGAATCTCTGAAAAAGGAATTTGAAAAAGATAACCAGGTATTTTACGTGATCGGAGGACTGTTGAGCTTTATTTTAGGTGTGATCGGTGTTTTAAACCTGATCAATGCCATGATTACCAGTATTTTGGCAAGAAGACAGGAATTTGCCATGATGCAGGCGGTGGGTATGACGGGGAGACAGCTGGAGCAGATGTTGACTATGGAGGGAATTTGGTATGGAGGATTAACTCTTCTGATTTCCGCCACCCTGGGAAATCTGGTAAGCTATGGATTGCTTTATATGCTGGGACGAAACATGGCATACTTTGAATGGGGATTTCATGTGCTGCCCACAGTGGCAAGTATTCCGGTTATGGGACTACTCTCCCTGGTTTTGCCGGTCATCTGCTACCATACATTGTGTAAGAAGAGCATTATTGAGAGGCTAAGGCTGGCGGAAGTATAGACGGCAAGGATTGGATTCAGAGAGCCATTTTGTTGTCTGTACGGTGCGTAAAGTTGGGGTTGGTTAGATCCAGCCCCGTTCCCTGCTTGATAGGCGGCGTTTCCTGTAACGGGAAGGGGGAAGGACAGTCAAATTGCCGGCTGAATTCTATATTTGCCTGGATCAGGTTATATTGAAGCAGAAGCTTAAGCGTCTGAGAGAGACATTCCGGTGTGTGGCAGTTGACCTCGCACACATCCTTCAGCGAATGGGAGAGGTTGAGAATATCCAATGAGGTGATCGCCATATGTGATGTCTCCTGAGGGGTTCCTTTTCTTTATTATATGTAATGGGTGCCGACTTGCGATTGCCTTTTGATTTTATTGCTGATACAATGAGAAAAAAGATACGGAAGGAAAACCAGAGGACTTATGAGTAAAAATGTATTGGATTATGAAACCGTAGCGTTAGATCAAAGTGACAATAGTATTGTAATTATTGACCAGACCAGGCTGCCGGGAAGAATCGAAACCATTAAGCTTCATACGGCGCAGGAGATTTGGGATGCCATTTATCTGTTAAAGGTTCGCGGCGCGCCGGCAATCGGTGTGACGGCTGCCTTTGGGACCTATGTGCTTGCAAAACAGATTGTGGAAGAATATGGGGAGGAAGAGGGAAGCTTTGAGGCTTTTTACAAAAGATTTAGGCAGCAAAAGGACTATTTGAATTCGGCGCGCCCCACGGCAGTTAATTTGTCCTGGGCGTTGAACCGTATGGACGGGGTGTGCCAACAGGCGCATAAGGATGGAAAAAGCCTGGGGCAGATTCTGGAGGCGCTGGGCGAGGAAGCAAGGAGGATCAAAGAAGAAGACATTCAGGTGTGCAGAAGCATTGGAGAATATGGACTCAGTCTTGTAAAGCCGGGGGACGGTATTCTGACCCACTGCAACGCAGGGCAGCTTGCCACTTGCAAATATGGAACGGCAACGGCTCCCATTTATTTGGGGCAGGAGCGGGGGTATCATTTCAGGGTGTTTGCAGATGAGACAAGACCGTTGCTACAGGGGGCAAGGCTTACGGCATGCGAACTTCACAGTGCGGGCGTGGATGTCACCCTGATCTGCGATAACATGTCGGCAATGGTTATGAAAAAGGGATGGGTGAACGCTGTGTTTGTAGGCTGCGACCGAGTCGCTGCCAATGGGGATACAGCAAATAAGATAGGGACTTCGGTGGTGGCGGCGGTGGCAAAGCGATATGGCGTACCTTTTTATGTGTGCGCCCCCACCTCTACCATTGATCTTGCCACGCCTACAGGAGATGAGATCTGTATTGAGCAAAGACCTTCAGAGGAAGTGACGGAAATGTGGTACCGGGAGCGTATGGCGCCGGAGGGAGTAAAGGTTTTCAATCCGGCGTTTGATGTGACGGACCACGAATTGATTACGGCAATCGTTACAGAACATGGAATTGCAAGAGCGCCTTTCAGGGAATCTCTCGAGAACATAAAAAGAGGTATCCGCTGACAACCGTCAGTGGGTACCTCTTTATCGCTCTGATACTTCTTATTATGTTCCCGCAATGTATTGTATATAAGTTATTTGATATGTAGAATTTTAACTTTTTAATTTAAACTGTCCTACCAGGTGTTCTAAGCTGTCGGATTGTGCGGACAATTCTTCGCTGGTAGCAGAGGTTTCCTGTGCTGCCGCAGAGTTATTTTGTATTACTTCGGAAATCTGCTCTACACCCATTTCCAGCTGCCGCATAGCTTCTGCCTGGGCATCGGATAATTCGCTGATCTCTTCAGTGGATACTGCCAGTTGCTTGATTCCGTTTATAACGGATTCAATGGCAGCAGTAGTTTTCGAGGTAATTTCATTACCCTGTTCGATCTGGGCAATGGAATTTTCGATCAATTTTCTGGTATTGACTGCCGAATTGGAACTGTCGGCAGCCAGTTTGCCAATTTGGTCGGCAACAACGGCAAATCCTTTCCCGGCTTCACCGGCACGCGCCGCTTCAATAGAGGCATTTAAAGACAATAGATTGGTCTGTGCAGCAATGTCTTCAATTTCAGCAATAATGTCCGCGATCTGTGAGGAAGTTTCGTTGATACGTTCCATAGCCGTATTAAGAAGCTGAATATCTTCATTGCTTTTAGCGGCAGCAGCTTCAAATGCTTCAGCATTTTGATGAGAAAGCTTTGCCTTTTCGGAACTGTTTACAACTGCTTCGGTAATATTTTGAATGGTTGCAGTTAATTCCTCAACAGAGCCGGCCTGATCGGTAGCGCCTTCAGCCAGCGCCATTGCGCTTTCCGCCATTTGTCCGGCGCCTAAGGCAACTTGTTCGGATGCCTCATTGATCTTTTTGAGGGTATCGCTCAGGGAAACGATGATAATTTCCAGAGCATCTGAAAGAGCCTTAAAATCGCCCTTAAATTCTACATCTGTGGCAATGTCAAAGTTTCCATTGGCTACTTCTGATAAGCCGCGGCTTAATTCGTGGATATAAACCTTAATCATCTCGGTAGCTTCCTTAAAGGAAGTAGTCATTTCTCCCACTTCATCGGGATACATGGCTTCGATGTCAATGTCCAAGTCGCCTTGTGCAAGCTTAGCGGAAGCTTCCTTTACATGCATGATCGGTTCCGCCAGCAGACGTGCGACAAATTTAGCGAATATAGTGGATATAACTCCGGAGAGAAGCGTGATCAGAAAAACGATGGCAACAATCACATATGTCTGCACATTCATGGTGCCAGCAGCGCTATTTCCCATTTCCACATTCAGGGCAACCAATCCCTCCACTGCGTCCGTAAGCTGCTTCAGGGTCGGTTTCCCTTTTGAAATCAGCAGCTCTAATGCTTCTTCGTTTTTGTTTTCCATAGCAAGATTCTGTACTTCGGCAAATATGCTTCGGTAGGCAGGCAGACCTGTTTCAATGGCGCTGATATATTCCTGCTCTGCCGGAGAGTCGCAATTTTTTAGCATTACTTCAAGTGCGGCGTCTGTGGATGCCTGGATTTCAGACAACTCAGCAGCGGCAGCCTGTAAATCTGCTTCATCCTCTAAAAGAACCATTTCCCGTATGATTGCCGGCTCTTTATTCAAGTAAGTGCTGAATATACCGATTTCTCCCTGGGAAAATCCGTAAGAAACCAAGGCGTTCTGGGATATAATATTGTTTACGATCAAAAAGATCATGCCAAGGATACCTGAAATGCTCGCAACGGCAACAACCAGTCTGAAGCAAAAGTTCAAACGCTTTTCCACATTCATGTTTTTTATCTTGTTTAGCATAAAATCTCCTATTCTCCTTTTGGAAATAAAATATAAAAATTTCTCAATTATATTCCTTTATCAGTGAATAGCTTAAATACAATACGATATTCTTTTGTCAAGGAGCAGGTTCTAAAATGACATAAATTAGAGTTATTCTAATTATATCACTTTTTGAATGAAAGACAATCGTTTGGAAAGGCTAAAATCCCTTTTTTTTCAAATCCGCAACAATTTGTATGTATGCTTCAATTACATCGAAACCCTTATAGTCCTCGCGTTTCAAATCGATCATGTCGCCGTGGGAAATTCCACGTTTTCCGGAGCTTACAAAGGTTTGTCTGAAATTTCCCCATTTTGCAGATTCAACGCTGACAAGCCCGTCATTTTTGGGAGCGCCTGCAAAGTACATAAACAGGTTGGGAATAAACAGCAAAGGGTCCGAGAGAGTGGATTTGACGTAAGAAGTATAGCTTTGATAATATACTTTGGGAGAATCGGGGTATTTTTGATTAAATTCTTCACAAAATAAAGGAGAAAGCTGACGGCTTGCATGGTAACAGTCAGGGTGGACGTCGCCCAGGACTGCGTAGGAGTGGTCAAAGAGAGAGGAAATAAATCGGTAAACCCCTTCGGGAAGCCGGGTTAGAAGATTTAAAAGCTCCGACCCTCTGTGAGGAGTAGAAATGGTAGTCAGGGAAGCCACCTGGTTTTCCATGTGCAGGGCAGATATCAGATAGCGGGCGTCAAGGCCGCCCTTGGAATGGGCAATAAGATTGACTTTTTCACAGTGGTTTTCTGCAAGCACTTTCCCTATGGTTTCTGAGATGGCATGTGCATTATTTTCAATGGTTCCCCATGCCTCCTGGTGACCGTAATAAACGGTGGCTCCGTTTCGTACCAGTTCTTTCGGAATACGTCCCCAATAATTGAAATATTGCAGATCCCTGAAGCCGATTCCGTGGAGCATTATGATAGGGTATCGGGTGGCGCAGACCATACAGCCATCCCGTTTCTGACGGTTCTCAAAGCGACAGCTTTCGGCATCAAATTCGATTTTGGCACGTCTGCACAGGTACTTCACCTGGAACAAATGAATAACCGGAATCCACAAAAAGCAGATAAACAGGACACGTTTCCAGACACCAAGGCTGCGGCAGGAGGAAAGAATGCAGATGCTGCCTGTCAGAATGAGCAGATAAAAGTACCCGAAACATAAAAGGGTATCGTACAAAGCAGCGAGGGTAAGCAGCAGACCGCCGACACCGCCCCCGTGTAATTCCTCAAAATGGGAGAAATACAGCAGGTAAGACAACAGAAAAAGAAGAAGCTGCAGCCAGGGGAGAGGGCGGCAGAAACTTAGCAGCTTTCTGCCGTAATAGGTAACCCATATACGGAAAGACAGCCTGTCACGATTTTTTCCTGCATGTGAAACGATCTGAAAGATCAGCCAGATCAATGTTATAATCAGATAAACGAAAATCATTCTGCGCCTCATTCTTTTGTATCCATTTTCTTTATTCTACCATATTCCGATAAAGGGCTCAAGAAAAGGAAATACTGGACACCGGACGCCAAAAGTAGTAAATTATTGATATCTGAAAATTTTGTGGCTGTTTAACAGGCAGAAAGGAAAACCAATATGGCTAATATCATTTCTGATGAAACCATTGAATATGTAGGAATCCTTGCCAAACTTGAACTTTCTCCGGAGGAAAGGGAGCAGGCGAAAAAGGATATGGGAAGCATGCTGGATTACATCGATAAGCTGGGAGAACTGGATACAGAGGGAGTAGAACCTATGTCTCATGCTTTTCCCGTGAAAAATGTATTCCGTGAGGATGTGGTAACCAATCAGGACATGCGGGAGGAGATTTTAAAGAATGCCCCCGGCGAGAAGGACGGCATGTTTGTAGTGCCCCGCACATTTGAATAGGAGGGTGCAGATGAAGATTCTTGAAATGACCGCCGTGGAACTTGGCGCGGCGATTAAGAATAAAGAAGTGACAGTGAGGGAAGCAGCCGAAGCTGTTTTGGAACAGATTGAAAAGCAGGAGGAGAAGCTTCACTGCTATGTAACGGTGGACCGGGAAGGGGCGCTCAAGCAGGCGGAAGAGGTACAGAAGAAAATTGACGCAGGGGAGTTTTCCGGACCGCTGGCTGGGGTGCCGGTGGCAATCAAAGACAATATGTGCACGGAGGGAATGCTTACCACCTGTTCATCCAGGATTTTGGGTAACTTTGTGCCCACCTTTTCTTCGGAAGCAGTGTTGAATTTGCAAAATGCCGGGGCAGTGATTTTAGGCAAAACCAATATGGATGAGTTTGCCATGGGATCTACCACCGAGACTTCCGCGTTTGGGGTGACCAGGAATCCCTGGAATCCGGAGCATGTGCCCGGCGGCTCTTCAGGGGGCAGCGCGGCGGCAGTGGCGGCACAGGAATGCTTTTATGCCCTTGGGTCGGACACAGGCGGTTCCATCCGCCAGCCCGCATCCTTCTGCGGCGTAGTGGGATTAAAGCCTACCTACGGAAGCGTGTCCCGTTATGGGCTGATCGCTTACGGTTCTTCTTTGGATCAGATCGGACCTCTGTGTAAGGATGTAAGGGACTGTGCAACCATTATGGAGATTATTGCAACCCATGATCCGAAGGATTCCACCTCTGTGGAACGACAGGATACGGATTTTACCGCGGCGCTTGTAGAAAATGTGGAAGGAATGCGGATCGGCATTCCCAGAGATTATTTTGGGGAAGGGCTTGACCCGGAGGTAAAAAGCGCCGTTCTAAATGCGGCGGCGGTTCTGAAGGAAAAGGGCGCGCTGGTGGAAGAGTTTGACTTAAGCCTGGTGGAATATGCCATTCCCGCCTACTATACCATTGCAGCGGCGGAAGCAAGTTCTAATCTGGAGCGGTTTGACGGAATTAAGTATGGCTACCGTACGGCGGAATACGAGGGACTCCATAATATGTACAAGAAATCCCGCTCCGAAGGATTTGGCGCCGAGGTAAAGCGCAGGATCATGCTGGGAAGCTTTGTGTTAAGCTCCGGCTATTACGATGCCTATTATCTGAAGGCACTTAGAGTGAAAGCGCTGATCAAAAAAGCTTTCGATCAGGCGTTTGAAAAATACGATGTTATTTTAGGACCGGTAGCTCCCACCACAGCGCCTAAGCTGGGGGAGAGCTTATCAGATCCAATTAAGATGTATCTGGGAGACATTTACACCATTTCCGTTAATCTTGCCGGACTGCCGGGCTTAAGTATGCCCTGCGGATTGGACGGCAAAGGACTTCCCATCGGCGTTCAGCTGATCGGAGACTGCTTCCAGGAGAAAAAGCTGATACAGACAGCCTATACCTACGAGAAGGCAAGAGGCGCCTTTGGAAGGAAGGAGGAAGAAAATGTCTAAGCAATATGAAACAGTCATTGGGTTGGAGGTTCATGTGGAGCTTGCCACGAAGACGAAGATCTTTTGCGGGTGCTCTACGGCTTTTGGAGGGGAACCCAATACCCATACCTGCCCGGTGTGCACCGGAATGCCCGGTTCCCTGCCGGTACTGAATAAGCAGGTTCTGGAATATGCGGTGGCGGTAGGACTTGCCACCAATTGTACCATTACACAATATTGTAAATTTGACCGCAAGAATTATTTTTATCCCGATAACCCGCAGAACTACCAGATCTCTCAGCTTTACCTTCCCATTTGCAGAAATGGAAAGGTGGAGATTGAAACAGAGGCAGGAAAGAAATTTGTAGGGATTCACGAAATCCACATGGAAGAGGATGCGGGAAAACTGATCCATGACGAGTGGGACGACTGTTCCCTGGTGGACTATAACCGTTCCGGCGTGCCCCTGATTGAGATTGTATCGGAGCCGGATATGCGCAGCGCCGAGGAGGTTATTGCCTATCTGGAAAAACTGCGTATGACCATTCAGTATCTGGGCGCTTCCGACTGTAAGCTGCAGGAAGGCTCTATGCGTGCCGATGTGAATTTGTCCATCCGTGAGGTGGGGGCAAAGGAATTTGGAACCCGTACGGAGATGAAAAACTTAAACTCCTTTAAGGCAATTGCAAGAGCCATCGAAGGAGAAAGGGAGCGCCAGATTGACCTTCTGGAGTTAGGCGAAAAGGTGATGCAGGAAACCAGAAGATGGGACGATAACAAGGGGGAATCCTATGCCATGAGAAGCAAGGAGGACGCCCAGGATTATCGTTATTTCCCGGATCCGGATCTGGTGCCGATTGTCCTTGACGATGCTTTCCTGGAGGAAATCCGCGCAAAGCAGCCGGAGTTTAGGGAAGAGAAGATGCGCCGCTATAAACAGGAGTTTGACATTCCGGAGTATGATATTGAGATCATTACCGGCAGTAAACGGATGGCGGATCTCTTTGAGGCAACGGTGGCAATTGGAAGCCAGCCTAAAAAAGTGTCTAACTGGCTGATGGTGGAGACGTTAAGACTTTTAAAAGAAAACAATATGGATCCTGAGGACATTCGTTTTTCACCGGAAAACCTTGCCAAGCTGATTTCCTTAACGGATACGAAAGCGATTAACAGCTCTGTGGCAAAGGAAGTTTTTGAAGTCATGTTTACGGAGAATGTGGATCCTGAAAAATATGTGGAAGAGAAAGGGCTCAAAACCGTTAACGATGAGGGTGCTCTTCGGAAAACGGTGGAGGAAGTGATTGCAAACAATCCCCAGTCTGTGGATGACTACCGGAACGGGAAGGAGAAGGCGATCGGATTTTTGGTTGGACAGACCATGAAGGCGATGAAAGGAAAGGCTGATCCTGGGATGGTGAATCAGATTCTGAAGGAGCTTTTATAAAAAGGAAAATGTTAAGTAGTCTATTTATGGAAAATTGCCCCGGTGTTTGTCATGCCGGGGCAATTTTTGTATAAAATACAATCATGGAAAACGTTTGATTATCATAGAATTTAGCCTATCAAAAATATTATTTGGAAGTCGGAAGATTTCAAAAATAGATTTTTGATTGATTATGGAATTTTTGTAGGGCATTAAGGTATATTCCAGATCTCGTAAAAAGTTTGTTAAGAGATAACGATCGTTGAGAAATATAAAACAGATAAGTATAACTGCAAAAGTGTCATTCTTCCCATACCCTGCATTATATTCGCTAATACTTATATTTCCGTGCGCCAAAGATAACAGTGCGTTTTTGGGCAATACAGGAAGATTGCTCATATTAAAAGTTCTGTTCCCATGGGCTATGCTATTACGAAAATCTCTTAATAAATTAAATGCCTTTAAACAAAATTCTTTTTTCTCCTCAACCGACAAGGCACGATCGGTTATAAACTGTTCACAAATCGACTGTTTATCACTGGAATTTAAAATGGTGTACCACTTAATTGTCAGACCCAAAGGCATAGCGGTCACAAGTATCCACGCCGGAATATGGTTTTTATCGTTTGCATAATGCGCAACGCTTTGGTTGAGATTAGGAGATGTAAGAACTTCTTTAATCCTTTTTAGAATATTATTTCGACCTGTTCCATTATAGTTATCACGAAATAAATAATCGTAGGGGTTGGTATTCGTCATATCATTTGTGTCAGTATAAACACCATAATTTTGGGATATTAAGTAGGATAATCTGGTTTTTAAATAGCGCTCTACAAATAAAATATATTTTAAAATAATGCTGTTTAGATTTGTATCAATTAATGATTGTGTAGTAAGAAAGGCTGCTTAAAATCTCTTTCGCAAAAGCAGGGTTATTGATTACGATATTTCGGGACACAAGAATAGAAATTTGCTCCTCATATGTTTTAAAAGGCTTATCAAATTGAATACTGTTGCTCATGTAAAGTTAAAAACCCCCTTATCATCATAATGATAAGAGGGTAATCTCCAGTCGCCTTAGGCGGCAACCATCTCTGTTGTGTAACCATCCTATCATTCTGAATGCGGAATGTCAAGCCAATTTTATTGGGTCGCCTACTCGAATCAATGGATCTTTAGGAACGAGTGGCTGGATATCGTTCCTGTCAATATGAAGAGGCACATACTCTTCTGTTGTTCGTTCAAGGAGAGGGGAAAGCGCTAATGAAAATGATTTTTGGTGGGTTTTCATATTTTTGCATATGGCATATTTTTCTTCTACTTGAACAACTTCAAGGGTATCTTTTATATACATATATGTATCTAATAAGGTACCATCTAAATTTTTTAAATGATCGACCAGTTCATAGACTTGGATTTCAGCTCCTTTTTTTAAAATGCCTTTTCCAATGTTGACAATAATTGTGCGTTCATCGACTATCCGGATTACGTTACCAATACAATTTGAATCATTACTATTCTGGCTCATATAAAAGTGTACTCCTTAGATATTACTAAAATATTGTAACTGCTTAATCTATGATGCTTCCTGTTAACGTAGAATTTTACATTTCTAATATTAGTTACAATTATACACGAAATATTAAAAAAATGTATAAATTTTTTAGAAATTTGGTTCTGGATTGACATAAAACCAAGGTACGTATTATAATATATCAATATGATATACTATACTGATATAGGAGGATGATATGAAAAGACAACGAATAAGAAAAATGATCATGATGGTTTCCTTGCTGCTATTTCCTGTGACGCTTTACTACTTTAGTCCTGCTCTGATTATGAATGCGGGTTTGAAAGGAATTATCAATGGGAGCTTTGTGGTGTTTATGCTAATGTTTTTAGGCGCCATACCTTTCGGGAGGTTGTTTTGCGGCTATCTTTGTCCGGCGGGGGGATTGCAGGAATGTGCTTTTGGAGTATATGACAGGATGCCCAGACAGGGATGGAGGAATGGAATTAAATTTGCAATATGGGGCACATGGATGACAGCTGTTATTTTTTGCTATTTTCACAGTGGAAAAATTGTGGCGGTAGATTTTTTCTTTGAGACGGAAAGGGGAATTTCCGTTTCTTCTATACAAAGCTACATCATCTACTATGGAATTGTTTGCCTGATACTGATTCCTGCTGTTTTATTTGGAAAGAGAACGTTTTGCCATTACTTTTGCTGGATGGCTCCTTTTATGATTCTGGGGACAAAGATTCGCCGGATTTTGCATTTGCCGGGGTTACATATTAAAATGAAGGAAGAGAGCGGCTGCATTTCCTGCGGAAAATGCAATAAGGCTTGTCCTATGGGGATTGATGTGATGGGAGAAGGGAAAGGAGGGAGCATTGACAGTATGGAATGTATACAATGTGGCGCCTGTGTGGATAATTGCCCTAAGAAAATTTTAGCTTATGGAATGGTTGAGAGGAAGGGGAGCGGCAATGGCAAATGAAAAAAAGATCGATTGCGTGATTTTGGGCTTGTTAAGTCATGAGGAATTGACAGGATATGAGATTAAGAAGAGAATGGACACCAGTTTGAAATATTTTTGGAACGCCAGCTATGGCAGCATCTATCCTGCGCTGAACGATCTGGTGAATCGTGGACTTGCCACCAGAAGAGAAGACGGGAAAAGTAAAAGGAATAAGCTGATCTATAGCATTACGGACGAGGGGAGGCACTATCTGAAAAAGTGGCTTATACTGCCGGTAGAGAAGGACGAGTTTCGCTGTGAAACCCTGTTAAAGCTCTTTTTCGGAAATGAGCAGGGGGCGGAGCATGCCATATCCCATATTGAGGCATTTGAGCGTAAGATTGCAAAGGAACTGCCTTATCTTCTCAGGGCGGAAGAGACTTTGAATGCCTGTTTAGAGGAAGATACCTCCCATATATACTATTTGCTTACAGTAGAGTTTGGAATAAAGACGTATCAAACCTATTTGGAATGGTGTAAGGAAGCAAAGGAGTTTTTGAAGGAACAGAGAGCGTGAAGAAAAATTACTTGCCATGGATAGTCTGCTGTGATACAATATCCATCGGCGGCAAACAAGTGTCCGTGAAAGAAGAACAGAAAAGACATATGTGCGCCGAACAAAGACAATCTATAGGCGGAGCAAAAGAAAGCTGTGTGGGGCAGGCTATGGGAACCAAATATTTTGTAGTGAAGGAACAGGCGGTGCCTGAGGTGCTTTTGAAAGTGGTAGAGGCAAAAAAGCTTCTGGATACGGGCAGGGTACATACGGTTAACGAAGCGGCAGACCGTGTGGGAATCAGCCGTAGTTCCTTTTATAAGTACAAGGACGATATCTTTCAGTTCCATGAAAATTCTCAGGGGACAACGATTACGCTGACCTTTCAGATGGAGGATGAACCTGGGCTTTTGTCGGATGTGCTGAAGATCATCGCAGAGTTTGGCGCCAATATTCTGACCATACATCAGAGCATTCCCATCAACGGCGTAGCGTCCCTCAGCTTAAGCGTTCAGGTGCTGCCCACCACAGGGAATGTGTCGGAAATGCTTGAAACCATGGAGCAGCAAAAAGGCGTCAGAAACGTTAAGATACTTGCCAAGGAATAAGGAGGAAACAAAATGATTCAGGTAGCGGTAATGGGATACGGTACGGTAGGAAGCGGCGTAGTAGAAGTAATCGAAAAAAATAAAGAAGAGATCAACAAGAAATCCGGCGAGGATATTAATATCAAATATATTCTGGATTTAAGGGAGTTTCCCGGGGATCCCTATGCAGATAAGGTGGTTCACGATGTGGAGCTGATTTTAAACGATCCGGAAATCAAGATCATCTGTGAAACCATGGGAGGCTTAAAGCCGGCTTACGACTTTACCAAAAGGGCGCTTATGTCAGGAATCAGCGTATGTACCTCCAACAAGGAGCTGGTTGCTGCCCACGGACCGGAGTTGATAGAGGTGGCACATGCCAATAAATGCAACTATCTTTTTGAGGCAAGTGTAGGCGGCGGAATTCCTATTATCCGTCCTTTGAACTACTCTCTGACAGCGGAAAAGATCGACGGAATCACAGGCATCCTGAACGGAACGACCAACTATATTCTTTCAAAAATGGAAAAAGAGGGAGCCGATTTTGAAGAGGTTTTGAAGGAGGCGCAGGAGAAAGGCTATGCGGAGCGTAATCCCGAGGCGGATGTGGAGGGTTACGACGCTTGTCGTAAAATTGCGATCCTTTCTTCCCTTATGTGTGGAAAAAATGTAAAATATCAGGATATATATACAGAAGGCATTACAAAAATTACACCTGCGGATTTCGTTTATGCCCACGCAATGGGAAAGACCATTAAGCTTCTTGCCCAGAGTAAGGAGAAGGATGGACACTTTTATGCCATGGTGGCGCCTTTTATGATTAGCAAGTCCCATCCTCTTTACATGGTAAACGATGTGTTTAATGCAGTTTGCGTTCACGGAAATATGTTGGGCGATTCCATGTATTACGGAAGAGGCGCCGGAAAGCTGCCTACGGCAAGCGCGGTGGTGTCCGATGTGGTGGACTGTGCAAGACATATCGGCAAGGTGATCATGTGCTTCTGGGATGCGCAGGATGTGACGCTTACGAATATTGATCAGGCAAGCCGCAGATTTTTTGTAAGGGTGGCGCAGGACCAGGAGAGCAAAGCGCTTCAGGTATTTGAAAGCGTCAGCGTGATCGAAGCTTCCGTGCCGGGAGAGTTTGCCTTTGTGACCGACGAAATGACAGAAAAGGAATTCAATCAGAAAGCGGAAGAGGTGGGAATCATCAGCCGCATCAGAATAGAGGGATAATGTTATGTCAACTAAAAAATACATTGTAGTGCTGGGAGACGGCATGGCGGATGAGCCTATTGAGGAGTTGGGAGGGAAAACGCCTCTTGCCTTTGCTGAGACCCCTGCAATGGACAGACTGAGCAAGAGAGGGGAGATCGGGCTGGTACATACCATCCCGGAGGGGATGAAGCCGGGTTCAGACACGGCAAATCTTTCCGTACTGGGATATGACCCTAAGCTCTATTATTCAGGGCGTTCCCCGTTGGAAGCACTGAGCATTGGCGTACCCATGAAGGACACGGACGTGGCGCTTCGCTGCAATATTGTGACTTTATCCGAGGAGGAGGTTCCTTTTGAGGAACAGACAATCATAGACCACAGTTCGGGGGAGATCAGCACGGAGGATTGCGCCCAGCTGCTGGAAGCGGTAAAGAAGGAACTGGAGAATGAAACCTACCAGTTTTATGTGGGCACCAGTTATCGCCACTGCCTGATCTGGAACCATGGCAGCGTCCTTGAGCTGTCCCAGCCCCACGATGTGCTGGGGCAGGTAATCGGTCAATATCTGCCTGCGGATGAAAAGCTTCTTTATATGATGAAGAGAAGCTACGAGATTTTGGTAAATCACCCCATCAATATCGAAAGAAAAAAGCAGGGGCTAAACCCGGCAAACTGCTGCTGGTTCTGGGGCGCAGGAACCAAACCCATGCTTTCTTCCTTTCAGGAGAAAAACGGGCTGAAAGGAATGATGGTTTCGGCTGTGGATCTTTTAAAAGGGATTGCAGTAGGGGCAGGTATGGGCGTGGCAAAGGTGGAGGGGGCCAACGGCGGACTTCATACCAACTATGAGGGCAAAGTGCATGCCGCGCTGGAAGCCCTTAAGGAAGGGTACGATTTTGTCTATATTCATGTGGAAGCGCCCGATGAGATGGGACATCAGGGCAGTGTGGAGAAAAAGGTACAGGCAATCGCCTATCTGGACCAAAGGGTCATCGGTCCTCTGACGGCGGCATTGGATCAGGAGAAAAGTCCGTACCGGCTGCTGGTGATGCCGGATCATCCTACGCCTATCCGGGTAAGAACCCATACGGCGGACAGTGTGCCTTATCTTTTATACGACAGTACCGTTCCCAGGGAAGAGACATGGAATTACAATGAAAAGGAAGCCGGGGAAAGCGGAAACTTTGTTCCTTTAGGGCATAAAATAATAGATAAGCTGTTGGAAAAAGAAAGATAAGACAATAAATCAGGATTTATGAGGAGAACGATATTATGAAAAAGGTTGTAAAGTTTGGCGGAAGTTCCCTTGCCAGTGCGGAGCAGTTTAAAAAGGTTGGCGAGATTATTCATGCCGACAGGGAAAGGCGCTATGTGGTTCCTTCCGCACCGGGCAAAAGATTTTCTGAGGACACAAAGGTTACGGATATGCTTTATGCCTGCTATTCTCTGGCGGAGGAAGGCAAAAAATATCAAAAGGAGCTTGCCGAGATTGCGGCGCGTTATCAGGAGATCATAGACGGTTTGTCCCTTTCTCTGTCTCTGGCGGAGGAATTTAAGACCATTGAAAAGAATTTTAAAGAGAAAGCGGGAGAAAACTATGCGGCTTCCAGAGGGGAATATTTAAACGGTATTATTATGGCGTCTTATCTGGGGTTTGAGTTTATTGATGCGGCGGAGGTAATCCGGTTTGGAGAAAACGGGGATTTCGACGCCGAGCTTACCAACCAGATTTTGGGTAAGAGGCTTGAAGGGGTGGAACGTGCGGTGATCCCGGGCTTTTACGGTGCATATGAGGACGGCAGGGTAAAAACCTTCTCCAGGGGAGGCTCTGATATCACCGGCTCTATTGTTTCCCGTGCGGTGAAGGCGGATGTGTACGAAAACTGGACGGATGTCTCCGGGTTTCTGGTAGCGGATCCAAGAATTATTGAAAATCCGGAAGGGATTGAAACCATTACATACAGGGAACTGAGAGAGCTTGCCTACATGGGTGCCAGCGTACTCCATGAGGACGCTATTTTTCCGGTAAGAAGAGAAGGGATTCCCATCAATATCCGAAACACCAATCAGCCTGAGGATCAGGGAACCTGGATTGTGGAGAGCACCTGCCAGAAATCCAAATATGTGATTACAGGTATTGCGGGAAAGAAAGGCTTCTGTTCTGTTAACATTGAGAAATCCATGATGAACTCTGAAATCGGATTTGGGAGGAAGGTTCTCCAGGCGTTTGAGGACAACGGTATTTCCTTCGAGCATGTGCCTTCGGGAATTGATACTATGACAGTGTTCGTCCATCAGGATGAGTTTATTGACAAGGAACAGAAGGTGGTATCGGCGATCCACAGACTTGCGGATCCGGACAGCGTAGATATCGAGGCGGATCTTGCGCTGATCGCGGTAGTGGGAAGGGGAATGAAGTCTACCAGAGGAACGGCGGGAAGGATTTTCTCGGCGCTTGCCCATGTGAATGTGAACGTTAAGATGATCGACCAGGGATCCAGTGAGCTGAACATCATCATCGGTGTGGCAAACGAGGATTTTGAAACGGCGATCAAGGCGATTTATGATATTTTTGTAATAGCACAATTATAACGGAATCCGTAAAAGTCAGCAGGGACATATGTTCGGCTGACTTTTCGTTTGGGTGAAAGAATATAGGACTTAAACATCACTTGAAAGTTTCACTAAAATATACTATCATAATAGAATATACATTTCCCCACCGGGGCATTGGAGCAAAGTACAGGAGGAGATTGAAAATATGAATGAAACGTATGTGGAATGTCTTGTAAAGAAAAGAACACCCGCCTATCTGGCAGTGGCGAGAACCTTATTGATTACACTCACCGTTTTACTGGCAGCGGCAGGGATTCTCTTGTTGATTCTTCCGGCATTGCTTTTTGCCATTGCATTTGGAGTGGCGTCGTATTTTGTCTATCTGAACACCAATCTGGAATATGAGTATCTTTATGTGGACAAAGAGCTTACCATTGACAAGATCATGTCAAAGGCGAAGCGCAAAAGGATCGGCGTATTTCCGGTGGAGAAAATGGAGATCGTAGCGCCCATGAAGTCCTGGCATCTTGATAATTTTAAGAACAGGAACGACAAGACCTGCGATTACAGTTCCGGGGAAGTAAGACAGCCGGAAACCCGATACGTATTTTACTATGAGGGCAGACAGAAGGTGATTTTTGAACCCAATGAGGAACTGGTTAAGGCGCTGCAGTTTGCGGCTCCCAGAAAGGTTTTTCTGGATTAAAACAGGCAGTAAGCAACAAGGAAGCATAGATTACATTTATAGGAGGAAAGAAAATGGGTCAGATAATAGGTGAAGGAATTACCTTTGACGACGTGCTGCTGGTACCGTCTTTTTCAAAGATTGTTCCCAACGAAGTGGATTTGACAACATGGCTAACCAAAAAAATTAAGCTCAATATTCCCATGATGAGCGCAGGAATGGACACTGTTACGGAGCACAGAATGGCGATTGCCATGGCGAGACAGGGCGGGATCGGCATCATCCATAAGAATATGTCCATTGAAGCCCAGGCGGAAGAGGTGGACAAGGTAAAACGTTCTGAGAATGGCGTAATCACAGATCCCTTTTCTTTATCCCCGGAGCATACTCTGGGAGATGCAGACGCTCTTATGGCAAAGTTCCGCATTTCCGGCGTGCCTATTACAGAGGGACGCAAGCTGGTGGGAATCATCACTAATAGAGACTTAAAATTCGAAACAGACTTTTCTAAAAAAATCAAAGAATCTATGACCTCGGAAGGGCTTATTACCGCCAAAGCAGGTATCACCCTTGAGGAAGCAAAGCAGATTCTTGCCAAGGCAAGAAAGGAAAAGCTTCCTATAGTGGACGACGACTATAATCTGGTAGGTCTGATCACCATTAAAGACATCGAAAAAACAATCAAATATCCTTTATCGGCAAAGGACAGCCAGGGAAGGCTTTTGTGCGGAGCCGCTGTAGGCATTACGGCAAATGTACTGGATCGGGTAGGCGCTTTGGTGGATGCCAAGGTGGATGTGATCGTCCTTGACAGCGCCCATGGGCATTCTGAAAATGTGCTTCACTGTGTGAAAATGATTAAGGAAAAATACCCTGAACTGCAGGTGATTGCAGGAAATGTGGCTACCGGAGAGGGCACAAGAGATTTGATTGAAGCGGGAGCGGATGCAGTGAAGGTGGGGATCGGTCCCGGTTCTATCTGTACCACCCGGGTGGTGGCAGGCATCGGCGTGCCTCAGATCTCCGCTATTATGGACGCTTATGCAGTGGCAAGAGAATATGGCATTCCGATTATTGCAGACGGCGGTATCAAATATTCCGGCGATATGACCAAGGCAATTGCCGCCGGCGGAAACGTATGTATGATGGGAAGCATATTTGCGGGATGCGATGAGAGTCCCGGAACCTTTGAATTATATCAGGGGCGTAAATATAAGGTGTATCGGGGAATGGGTTCTATTGCCGCCATGGAAAACGGCAGCAAGGATCGTTATTTCCAGGAGAATGCCAAGAAGCTTGTGCCGGAAGGCGTTGAAGGACGCGTTGCCTATAAGGGTACTGTTGAAGATACTGTATTCCAGTTGATGGGCGGTCTCCGTTCCGGTATGGGATATTGCGGAACGGCTACCATTGAGGAATTAAAGGAGAAAGGGAGATTTATTAAAATTTCCGCTGCATCCTTAAAGGAAAGTCATCCACATGATATTCATATTACAAAAGAAGCGCCTAACTACAGTGTAGACGAATGATCACGAGAGGATGAGCGTGAATCATGGAGGGGTTTGAACGGGGAAGGAGTATAGCTGAGTTGGGCAAAGGAGAAAAAGCAGGGGAAATGCCGGAGGTGGCATTACTGCTAAAAAGCCTTATGGATGAAAAGGCATTGGAAAAATGGCAGCAGTATTTTTGCGATGTGGCGAATGTATTTGTATGCTGTGTAGATGAGAAGGGAGCGCCTCTTACGCGGTTGGGCGGCAAAGAGGAAGAACTCTGCCGGATCAGAAGCATTATTGACGGAGAGCAGTTTCAGGATATGCTGATGCGGGTATCGGAGAGCGCCTTGGAGGATCAGGCGATAGAAACTACCGCCTATCCCAACATACGGTTGGCGGCGGTATCCGCCAAGCTGCAGGGAAAGGCAGTGGTGAACTGGCTGGTATGCGGTGTGATTTCTGATGCAGGAGATTTGGAGGAATATGAAAATCCTCCCATGGAAGGCTTTAGCAGCCAGATCAGTGAAAAACAGTTTGCCAAAGCGGTGGACGCCCTGAGAGATGTTACAAACGATATGATCCAATATCGGTTTGCATCTATCAACGCCCAGGCGGAAAGCAGACGAAGCAGATTCTCTGAGAAGGAAATGAGCGAGAATCTGAGACTTTCGGAATCGCTTGCGGAAGTGGTGCAGTTCCTTGGCGGTGCTGAGCCGGCGGAGAATATATTTTATAAGCTGTTGAAAACGGTGGGAGAGCGCCTTGGACTGGACGTTGCCGCCCTTTACCGCATAGGAAAGGATGAGCGCCGGATTCAGATTTTGAGCAAGTGGTGTGGAAAGGCGCATACATGGGAACCTGAAGAAGCCGGGGACGGTCTGTGTTCCCAGTTTTTAAAAACGGATAAGACGCTGATTTTATCTCAAAGCTCCATGTTAAATTCTGATGAGAAAGAAGAAATGGAACGCCTTGGGCTGAAAGCGGTGATTGTGATACCTGTGGAGAGCAGCAAGGGTGATGTCATCTGCGTCTGCTTTGGGCAGATAGACAGGGACAGAGAATGGAAGCTTGAAGAGATCAGGTTTTTAAATGACAGTGTGAAGATTCTACACAGTATTTTTACAGGCTGTGTGCAGAAGGATGCCCTGACCGATGCGATGACTTGCCTGGAGACGGTTCTGGACCATGTGGGAGACTGTATTTGTGTATGGGAGCCGGAAACAGGCAAGGTTCTGTACACAAACAGAAACATGCAGAGAAATTTCCGGCAGGAGTTACAGGAGGGAAATATAGAGGAGCTGCTGGGAGAATGGATGCATGAGGAAAGCGGCAGTAGGGAAATTTATCTTGCAGGCAAGGAACGCTGGTATGATCTGTATCATACAGGCATGAAATGGCTGGATGGAAGTGCGGTAGTTTTGTGCTCTCTTTATGATGTCACAGACAAAAAGGACTACCAAAAGAAAATAGAACAGCAGGCATATACGGATTTCCTTACGGGAATCTACAATCGGATGTGCTGTGAGCGGGATCTTGCCAAGTATGTGGACGAGGCAAAGAAGAATCAGACCAGGGGGCTTCTCCTTTATCTGGATCTGGATGATTTTAAGCATATCAACGACGGACTGGGACATAAATATGGGGATGTTCTTTTAAAGTCCATTTCTCAGAGCTTTCAGCAGATTAAGGGAATAAAAGACACCTGTTATCGTATGGGCGGGGATGAATTTGTTATTATTATTCCGCCTTCCGAATATGAAGAGCATGAGAATATTATCGAGGCGATTAAGCAGATTTTCAAGCAGCCATGGTCTTTAAAGGATTCCGATTATTACTGCACCATGAGTATGGGTGTGGTGGAATTTCCCCTGGAAAGCGATGTGGTTCCCGAGCTGATTAAAAAGGCTGATATTGCCATGTATGAGGCAAAGAAACGGGGAAAGAACAGAACGGAATTTTATTCCAATAGCATAGATTCAAAATCCGGAAAACGTCTGGATATGGAAAAGAATATGCGTGATGCCACCGCGGAGGGGTATCATGAATTTGAAATTTACTATCAGCCGATTATTGACGTAGGCTTAGAGGGAGCGCCCTGCACAGGGGCGGAAGCACTGATCCGCTGGAACAGCGCCAAAATGGGATTTATCCCGCCTTCGGAATTTATACCTTTGGCGGAATACCTTGGGCTGATCAATCCCATCGGGAACTATGTGCTGCGGGAGGCGTGCATCTGCTGCAAAAACTGGAATGACCACGGCTATCCAAGTTATAAGGTAAACGTGAACCTTTCAGTGGTTCAGTTGCTGCAGCCTGACATTGTAGAATCGGTTGAAAAAATTGTAAAAGAAACAGGCATTACGCCCCATAATTTAACGCTGGAGGTGACGGAAAGCCTTGCCATCAACGATATGGAGCGCATGAAGGAAATTTTAAACCGGATCAAGGAATTGGGTATCAGGATCGCCTTGGATGATTTTGGGACGGGATATTCTTCTCTGAACCATATCAGAGAGCTTCCCTTTGACGTGATCAAGGTAGACCAGAGTTTTATTGTGGATCTGGAGAGAGATACCTACGCCAAATCTTTTATCAGAATGGTGGAGGATCTTGCCGATGCCATTGGCGTAAATGTGTGCGTAGAGGGCGTGGAGACCAAGAAACAGTATGAAATTCTGTCAGAAATGGGCGTTTCATTGGTGCAGGGCTATTACTTTGACCGTCCAATGGAGCGAAGCAGCTTTGAAAAGAAGTATACGCCAAAGCTAAAAAGGAAAAGAAGCGGAAGAGATTGACAAATTCTCCTTTTAAAAGTGACGATAATATGCTATCATATCAAGTGACGCCAGGTTCCTGAAATGCAGGAAAACAGGAAACCATCACAGGAGGTAGAACCGCTCCAAAAGCATGAGCGGGTATGATCGATATGAGTGAAAATGAATTGAAGGTAAAGGCTTCAGAGGAAGAAAAGACGGTAGTATCCAGAAATTTTATTGAACAGATTATTGATAAGGATCTTGCGGAAGGAGTGTATGATACCGTACACACCAGATTTCCGCCGGAGCCTAACGGCTATCTGCACATCGGACATGCGAAGAGTATTCTTCTTAATTATGGACTTGCCAAAGAATATGGAGGCAAGTTTAATATGCGTTTTGACGATACCAATCCCACCAAGGAAAAGACAGAATTTGTAGAGTCTATTCTTGCGGATATCAAATGGCTGGGAGCGGACTGGGAGGACAGACTTTTCTTTGCTTCCAATTATTTCGAGGAGATGTATGAAGCGGCTGTCAAGCTGATTCAAAAGGGCAAGGCATATGTGTCTGAGCTGACAGCGGAGGAAATGAGAGAATACCGGGGCACGCTTACAGAGCCGGGTAAAAATGACCCCAACAGAGACAGAAGCATAGAGGATAATCTGATGCTTTTTGAAAAAATGAAAAACGGGGACTTTGCCGATGGTGAGAGAACGCTGCGTGCCAAGATTGACATGGCTTCCCCCAATATCAATATGCGGGATCCCATTATTTACCGGGTTGCCCATATGAGCCATCATAATACAGGGGATCGGTGGTGTATTTATCCCATGTATGATTTTGCCCATCCCATTGAGGATGCCATTGAAGGCATTACCCATTCTATCTGTACTCTGGAATTTGAGGATCACAGACCCCTATATGACTGGGTCGTGAGAGAATTGGAATATGCCCATCCGCCCAAGCAGATCGAATTTGCAAAAATGTACCTTACCAATGTGGTAACCGGAAAGCGATATATTAAGAAGCTGGTGGAAGAAGGCATCGTGGACGGCTGGGACGATCCGAGGCTTGTTTCCATAGCGGCACTCCGGAGAAGGGGCTTTACGCCTGAGTCCATTAAAATGTTTGTGGAGCTGTGCGGCGTGTCCAAGAGCAATTCCTCGGCGGATTATGCAATGCTTGAGTATTGTATCAGGGAGGATTTGAAGCTGAAGCGTCCTCGTATGATGGCGGCGCTTGATCCGGTGAAACTGATCATTGACAATTATCCGGAGGGAGAGACGGAGCTGCTGGAGGTTGCCAATAATCTTGAGAACGAAGAGATGGGCACCAGGCAGGTTCCTTTTGGAAGAGAACTTTATATAGACCGGGAGGATTTTATGGAGGAACCGCCTAAAAAGTATTTCCGCCTTTTTCCCGGCAATGAAGTCAGATTGATGAACGCCTATTTTGTAACCTGTACGGGTTGTGTCAAAGACCAGGACGGCAGGATCACAGAGGTACACTGTACCTATGATCCTGAGACAAAATGCGGCACAGGCTTTACCGGGCGCAAGGTAAAGGGAACTATTCACTGGGTACCGGCGAAAGAAGCGATTAAGGCGGAAGTAAGGCTTTATGAAAATATCATCGATGAGGAAAAGGGCGTTTACAATGAGGACGGCAGCCTGAATTTGAACCCCAATTCCCTTACCGTTTTAAAGGAGTGTTATCTGGAGCCCGCTTTGAAGGATGCAAAGCCCTACGACAGCTTCCAGTTTGTCCGCCAGGGGTATTTTTGCGTGGATGCCAAGGACTCGGCGGAAGGCGCTCTTGTATTTAACAGAATTGTATCTTTAAAAAGCTCTTATGTACTGCCGAAGGCATAAGAGGTATATATTTCATTTCAAAGAAGATTAGAAAGGAACAGGTAAGAAAGATGAGCGGGTTATTATCAGGGCTGGGAAAGCTGGGGCTTAAGAATTTGGAAGGCATGGATTTGTATGAGGAGGAAAAAAAGACGGAGCAGGCGGCAAAGGCAGCGCCTCCTGTTATGAAGGAGACAGATTATCTCTTTGACAAAACCTATGAATGCCCCATATGCGGCGGTCAGATCAAAGCCAGAACAATGAAGTCGGGGAAAGCAAAGTTATTGCGTGCCGATGTGGATTTACGCCCTGTGTATGAAAATATTGAGCCTTTGAAATATGATGTGATTCTCTGCCCACATTGCGGCTATGCAGCGTTTGTGCGTTATTTTAAGGGACTTACCGCTTTTCAGACAAAGGCGATTAAGGAGGCGATCTGCGCTTCTTTTCAGCCCATACATGAGGAAAAAGAGACCTATACCTATGAGGAGGCAATCAATCGGTATAAGCTATGCCTTGCCAATGCCATAGTAAAACATGCCAAGGCAAGTGAAAAGGCATATATCTGTTTAAAGGCAGGCTGGCTTCTGCGCAGTATGAGAGAGAGCCTTGACAGTTCCGCCCAGGATTACGAAAAGAAAGTGGCGGAAGTACAGGAGCAGGAGAACGAATTCCTGAAGAATGCACTGGAAGGTTTCCTGGGAGCAAGGGAAAGTGAGAATTTTCCCATGTGCGGTATGGATGAGATTACAGTGGATTACCTGATTGCCGCACTTGCTATGGAGCAGGATAGATTTGACGTGGCTTCCCGTATTATTTCCAACATTCTGGTTTCCCCTTCGGCGACCAGCAGAATGAAGGATAAGGCGAGGGACTTGAAGGAAATGCTGGTGGCAAAAATGAAGGAGAAAAATGCCAATTAATTATGAATGCGCTTACCATACAGCTTACGGACACAGACGGCAAATGTCTGTACCAACAGATTTATGAGTATATCAGGGATGAAATCAGAAAAGGGAAGCTTCTCGCAGGAGAGAAGCTTCCCTCAACTCGTTCACTGGCGGAATATTTGCAAGTGGCAAGGAGCACAGTGGATTTTGCCTACGGGCAGCTGGCGGCGGAGGGATATATAGAGGCAAGACCCTGTAAGGGTTATTTTGTAAGTCATACGGAGGAATTGCTTCACTTGTCTAAAGAGGATGCGGAACCTTCCTTTGAGGTGGATTTTCTGCCTGGGGAGGAGGGAGAAAAGGCTGTTTTTGACTTTTCCCCCCATGGGATCAGCCTAAAGTATTTCCCATATGCCACATGGAAAAAAATAACCAAAAATATATTGGTGGACGCAAACAGTGAAATGTTTGCCCTGGGGAACGCCCAGGGAGATTTTTCTCTTCGGGAAACCATCAGCAGATACCTGCATTCTTCCCGGGGGGTGAATTGCCGTCCGGAGCAGATCGTGGTGGGAGCGGGAACAGATTACCTGCTTATGCTGCTGGAGAAGATTCTTGGCAGGCATGTACCGATTGCCATGGAAAATCCCACTTATAAGCGTGCCTACAGAGTGTTTCAATCTTTTGCCTATGAGATTCATCCGATTTCCATGGACGAGAGCGGAATGAATATGGAAGAACTGCGCAAAACCAATGCGCGGGTGGTTTATGTGATGCCCTCTCATCAATATCCTACCGGAATCGTTATGCCCATCGGAAGAAGAATGGAGCTGTTGAAATGGGCGCAGGAGAGGGAGGACAGATATCTGATCGAAGACGACTATGACAGTGAGTTCCGTTACAGAGGAAAACCGATTCCATCTTTACAGGCTTCCGACAGAAGCGGAAAGGTGATTTATATGGGAACCTTTTCAAAGTCCATTGCGCCGGCAATTCGTGTGGGATATATGGTGCTTCCCCCAAGACTTTTGAAGGCTTATCGGGAAAACTGCGGGTTTTATGCTTCTACTGTATCCAGAATCGATCAACGTATTTTAAATGAATTTATTCGGGAGGGCTATTTTGAACGCTATTTGAATAAGATGCGGAAGCTGTACAAGTGCCGGCACGATTTCCTGTTGGGGCAGCTTGCGGCTTTTGAAAAGGAATTTTTGATTTCCGGAGAAAACGGAGGACTGCATATGCTTCTTTCAAGCAAACGCCATGTACCGGAGGCGGAGCTGATTGAGGCGGCGGGCAGGGAAGGGGTCAGGCTGTACGGGCTTTCGGACGCCTGCATGGAGCATTACCCCGGGCAGGAAAAAACAGCTGGAGCAGCTTTTTCCAGCACTGTCCTTCTGGGCTATGGAGCTTTGGAGGAGCAGGAGCTTGCAGAAGGAATCAGGAGGTTAAAGAAAGCCTGGGGCATCTATTT
The DNA here is from genome assembly GCA_002492465.1 of Lachnospiraceae bacterium UBA7093. Lineage (GTDB taxonomy): Bacteria > Bacillota > Clostridia > Lachnospirales > Lachnospiraceae > Suilimivivens. The sequence continues at coordinate 54,207 of DKYT01000004.1, forward strand.
GTAGGATGCGCCAGGCTTATCGATGTTCGTTTAGCATAAGGACGGTATTTGCTTACGCTTCGTCATCAAAAAATTCCTCTACGGTTTCTTGGGAAGCGGCATTTGCCGCAGATTCTTCTGAGGGAGCCTCCTGGGAAGCTTCAGAGGAGGAAACCGTTTCCTCCGGCTTACTTTCGGAGGAATTTTTATTCCCGCTTGGAGGGGTTAAATCTGTAAAGTTACTGTTGGGGTGCGCCTGATTTTCTGTGACAGATTTAACGGTGTCTTTTACCTGCTGTACAGAATCTGCAATTACTTCTTTTGCCTTGTGGAAAGCTTCGGAAGCGATCGCCTCCGCCTTGTCAAGGTTAAGAGATACATAGGAACGCTCTTTGTCTGTCTCTGTGTCCTCGTCAAGGTCTTCGCTGAAATCATCGAAATCGTCGTCTCCATCGTCATCCGCCGGTGAAGAAGGAGTGTTGTCTTTGGTCTGTAAATAACGGTATGCGCCATAAGCGGCTGCGCCTGCTACGGCGGAGAAAAGTAAAAATTTACCAAATTTTTTGGACATAAAAGTGCTCCTTTCGGTTATTTATCATCTAGTAATATCTTAATACTATTTTGTGAAAATGAAAAGAGAATATGTATTAAAAATCCATTAAATTATAGCGGGAGGATTTTGGAATGGCTGGCAGTTGGCTTTATTCTGCACTAAATCCTGGTGGTAAAAATAGTTGATATGGTTTATGGAATGCAGATTGCAAAATTCCTCAATTTCGGCGGACAATTCTTCCCAATATGTCCGGTTCCCATTTCGATATATATCGTCATATAAGGTTGCAAGCTGGGGATAAGACGCTTGGATATAGTTCAGTATGCGGTGTTTATAGGATCCACGCAAATTTAGATTTTCAAACCAGTATTCATCTACATAATCTTGGCTTTTGCAAATGATAGACTTGAAATCTGTTATTTTGGGAAACATAGGCGACATAAACAGTACGGTATAAATGTTGTTTGTATGTAACGTCTGCAGTGTCTGAAGCCGCTGGAAAATGCTGTCGGCATGATCCATATCAGCCCTGAATTGCTCGTCTAAGGTGTTGATTGATACGGCGACTTTCAGGTTTTTGCACTGCTTTAATAAATCAAGATCCCGCAAAATCAGTTGTGATTTGGTGGAAATGGTCAGATTACAATCAATTTTAGTTAATTGCTCCAGAATTTTCCGGGTACACTGATACTTTTCCTCGTATGGATTATAACAATCCGTTACCGATGAAAGAAAAACGGATTTGCCCTGTAATTTTTTTCCGTTGATTGGTTTATCGCACAGTTTGATATCAAGAAAGATTCCCCATTCTTCCTTATGATTTGAAAATCGTTTCATAAAACAGGCATAGCAGTATTTGCAGGCATGAGGACAGCCTACATAGGGATTGATCACATAGTCGCTTGCTGGCAGATTGGATTTTGTAACCAGATCCTTTACCTTGATTTCTCTTTCTATGACACTCATAAAATGGCACCTCCATGGAAAGTGCAGGTATATACTTTATCCTGCTTGCAATATATTTTTTCGTCGCCGGAGAAGCATTCAAAATCCCCTTGTATTTGGCATTGATATAAATAATCTCCCTTTTGGTATAATTCCGGTCCGCGAAACGGCATGGAAAATGATACATGAGAAAGCGCCTCCTTTAGAAAAGCGATATTAAAGTTTTCATTCAGGCTTTTCCCATAATAATTCATTGCCCACATTGGCTTATTTTTAAGCCAAATACACTCCTCGCCTGCGAAATTTTGATTTCCCAGATAACTGTCCATATAAAGATAATCGCCTTCCGCATATTGGAAGTCGTGGGAGGCAGGTTTTGACGGCAAAATCTCATTTTGCCCTGCAGCATAGGTATTGGTCTTTGCCCTGATCAGGAAAGCCCGAATATCCTGTTTGGGATAAGGGGGATCACAAAAAAAATTTACTGTACAGATATCCTCTTCCTTTACAAGTCTGTCAATGGAAACCTTGAAAATATTACTGAGCTGTATGAGATTTTGAAGATCGGGAAATGACTGTCCGTTTTCCCATTTTGTTATGGATTGCCTGGATAGATCCAATTTATTTGCCAGTTCTTCCTGGGATAATTTCATATTTGATCTTAATATTTGTAATTTTTCTTTGAATTCCATTTTTTCTCCATTCCAATGTGGTTTACAAAAATTATACTTTATGGATACGCTATATACAATTCATTTGTGGGTTCCAATTTGGCAACTGACAGGTGCAAAAAACATAAACCGCAATTTTTGAATAATCTATACTTTAAAACTGGAAAATTTCTTTTTTAATGATTAGAGGTGTGAATACCAGATGTGGTAGCCGCAAAAAAAGTCACCACTAGTTTCCCTGAAACGATTGAAGATCGCCCCAAAGTGTGCTATATTTATTTTCGACTCATAAAGTCAATAAAGCTGTTGGTAAGGGATGCACAAAGGTGCAGCGGAGTAATATTTTTATGAATGAAAAGTTTTTTGATTTAAAAAAGGAAAAGCAGGACAGGATGATCAACGGAGCGCTTAAAGTGTTTGCCATGAACGGTTATGAACATGCCAGTACCGATGAGATTGTAAAGGAAGCGGGGATCAGCAAGGGACTGTTGTTTCACTACTTTATCAGCAAGCTGGGGCTTTATTCTTTTATTTATGATTACAGTGTTAAGTACATACAGTTAGAGCTCTCCACAGGGGTGTCAAAGGAGGAGACGGACTACTTTAAGCTTCTTGGGCAGATTAAGTTTTCTCAGCTCCAGGTTATGAGAAATTATCCCTATATGCTGCAGTTTATCAACAAAAGCAAGGGTGAAAACATGAGCGAGGCGCTGATGGAAACGGAAGAAAAAAGAGGGATCCTGCCTGAATTATATGACGAAATTATGAGCAATGCCGATTTTAGCAGATTCAGACCGGATGCAGACGTAGGGAAGCTTACCAAGGTGATCGAATATACGGTGGACGGTCTTATGGAGGAGCAGTTTAGAACAGAATCTTTTCAGCCGGAAATTTATCACAAAGAAATGACCCAATATCTGGATATGCTGAGAAAGCTCAGCTATCGATAAGAGGAAAGGCAGGGTGTGTAAATGAAGGAAAAGCTTTATACGATTCCCTTAAACGATGCGGTGAATGCAGACGACGAGTGCCCCTTTTGCTATATTGAAAGGGCGGTAGAGCAGGATTTGATAGATTTCGTTTTGGGGTCAGGCTCATCTTATATGGAAAGCGACGTAAGGGAGGCAACGGATCAGGCGGGCTTTTGCAGGGCGCATTTTAAGAAAATGTTTGACTATGGAAACACTCTGGGAAACGGGTGGATCTTAAAAACCCATTATATGCGGATGAACCAGGAGATGAAGGAGCAGTTTAAACGGTTTACGCCATCCGCCAAGTCCTCTTTTTTAGGCAGGCATAAGAAGAGCGGCGAGCGGGAAAACGCCATTGGCATGTGGGTACAGGAAAAGGAAAATTCCTGCTATATCTGTAAGCGTTTTGCGGATACCTATGACCGCTATCTGGATACCTTTTTTTATATGTACAAAAAGGATGAGGATTTCAAAAAAAGAATTTTAGGAGGCAAGGGCTTTTGCCTACATCACTTTGGAGACCTGTGCGAGTACGGGGAAAGCAGGTTAAACGATAAGGAGAAAAAGGATTTTTATCCGGAAATGTTTGCGCTGATGGAAAGAAACATGGAGAGACTTCAGGAGGACGTTTCCTGGCTGGTGGAGAAGTTTGACTATCGCAATAAAGACGCGGACTGGAAGAATTCCAGGGATGCCGTCCAGAGAGGGATGCAGAAATTAAAGGGCGGCTATCCCGCCGACCCGGTTTACGCTATGAATAAATAAAAGAATTGTGCCGGAGGATAAGAAAGTTATCCCCGGCACTTTTTATAGCCATCCGAAGGCTTTCCCCAGCCAATAGCAAAGTCCCAGAAGCCAGCTTGTGAAAATACCGTAAAGAATAACCGGACCGGCAATGGTAAAAATTTTGCACCCGATGCCGAATACCTGTCCTTCCTTTTTAAATTCTACGGCGGGAGCCGCTACGGAGTTGGCAAATCCGGTAATGGGAACCAGAGCGCCTGCGCCTCCGAATTTGACGATAGAAGGATAGATGTTGAAGCCGGTAAGCAGAACGCTGCAAAATACAAGCACAAGGGAGCAAAAGCTTCCTGCCGTTTCCTTATCCATCCCCAGCTGACCTGAGGCAAAATTTAAAAGAACCTGTCCAATCACGCAGATGATGCCTCCGGTGATAAATGCCTTTAGCATCTGTAGGTACAGATTGTGGGTGGGAGTGATTATTTTTACATATTCTTCGTAATCTTTTTCAAGGTTTTTTTGCTCTTCACTTTTGGGTTCGCTCATATTTTCCTCATTTCTGCGCTTTTCGCTGCGCGCAAGAATATTTTCGGTTAGTTTGTGCAGTTTAAAAAAATCTATGCAGTAAAATGTAATAAAAATGTAATAGATATGATGCAAAAATGATGCATGCGTCTTTTATAATAAAATGGATTTGAAAAATAAAGATTCAATTAACGACGGGGAACATCCTTGTAGATTTAAAATCAGGGTGTTACAATAAATATCACGAATCGAAAGATAAATGCAGGGGAATGTTATGGTCAGCTTTTCTAGTTTGGAATTTCTGTTTCGCTTTTTACCGGTTTTTCTAATTTTATATTTTGCAGTGCCTGTCAGGTACAGGGAGACAGTATTTTTGGTGGGAAACCTTTTCTTCTATGCGGTGGGGGAACCTGCTTTTGTTTTGGTGTTGATTTTGCTTACCGTGATAAACTATGCCATGGGTATGCGGATCTGGAAGCTTGGAGAGGGCTTTACCATTCATGAATGGCAGAAAAACAAGCGGAAACGATATATGATACAGGCGGTGGCGCTGGATGTGGCGGCGCTGGCGGTATTTAAAGGGCTTGCTGTGTTTGTGGACAACACACTGCTGCCCCTGGGCATTAGTTTTTATATTTTCAAGATGATTTCTTATCAGGCGGATCTGGTGCGGGGAGAGATTTGGAGTAAGCCGGATTTCCGGCGGACGGCATTGTATTTTACCATGTTTCCCCAGGTGGTCTCGGGACCGATTATGCGATATAATGAGGGAGAGCTTGACCGGGAAAAGACTTCCTCTCTGGAACAGTTTGAGGACGGTTTGAAGTATTTTGCTGCGGGGCTTGGGATGAAAGTGCTTTTGGCGGACCGGCTTGCCATTTTATGGAATGATCTGCAGATGATTGGTTTTCAAAGTATCTCTACACCTCTGGCGTGGCTGGGGGCGGTGGGATATTCTCTCCGGCTTTATTTTGACTTTTGGGGATATTCTCTGATGGCGTCGGGGATTATGGTGATGCTGGGATATGAATTTATTGAAAACTTTCATCATCCCTATGCCGCAAGGAGCATTGGGGAATTTTACAGAAGGTGGCATATGACCCTGGGAAGCTGGTTTCGGGATTACGTTTATATTCCCATGGGGGGCAGCCGCTGCCGGAAAAAGAGGCTAATCCTGAATCTTGCCGTTGTATGGCTTTTGACGGGCATTTGGCACGGAAACGGTTTTAATTATGTGATATGGGGCGTGGTTTTAGGCGCATTGATTATTTCTGAGAAGCTCTGGTACGGAGAGTTTTTCAAAAAGATTCCCCTGCTGGGAAATCTGTATGTGCTTGTGCTGATTCCCCTTACCTGGGTGATATTTGCCATAACGGATCTGAAGCAGCTTGGCATTTACTTTGGACGGCTGTTTCCTTTCTTTGGCGGGGCAGGGCAGGCGGTGAATAAAATGGATATTGTAAGATATGCGCAAAACTACAGCGTTTATCTGATTGCAGGTATTTTACTATGCGTTCCGGCGGTGTTTGGCTTCTTTGAGAAGCACAAGAAAAATCCCTTTGTGATAGTGCTGCTGGCGGTGGTTTTCTGGGCATCTGTTTATCTGTTATCCAGCAGTGCGGGAAATCCTTTTATGTATCTGAATTTTTAACACGGCTTGAAGGCGTTTGGAAAGGTATGGTTTACAAATGAATTTTATCAAAAAGTGTCCTTTTTTTCTGTTGTTGCTTGGCACAGGGCTCCTTTTTTCGGTTCTGGCAATTGCAGGTAAAAATAATGTATATGCCGCTCAGGAGTATGATCCGGTGACGGCTCCGATTCTGTCGGTTATGTTTACGGGCATCAACGATGATGTTTATCCATGGCAGATTTTTACCGGACAAACCAGCCAGGTCATGGCACAGGGGGAATTGCCTGGCGAAGAGGAGAATGCTTCGATGGAGGATGGGGCGGATTCCCCGGAGGAAGGGAAGGCACAAACGGATGATGACAGATCTTCTCAGGAAGGAAGGAATTCTTCCCAGGAAAGTACATCTACCGAAGAAGCAGGGAGTGAAGATGCCGAAAACGAAAGCAGTGTTTCCGGAAATGAGGCAGGATCTGCAGATGGGGCGGGGACGGCATCAGAGGCAGGCGAGGAAGCGCTGCCGCCCATAGAACCGCTGCGGGAGAGCACCCGGGACGAGTATCTCAATCATATTTCCGCGGATATTTACGGAGACGCGGGAGTCCTTCGGGCAGGGGAATATGAATTTTCCGCGGTAGATGAAAGCTATTTTGACGACGCCATGTTTATTGGGGATTCCAGAACGGTGGGTTTAAGGGACTATACGGATCTAGCGGAGCACGGCGACTTTTTCTGTGAAACCTCTCTTACGATCTATAAAGTAATGGAAGAGGACTTTAAGGGAAAAGGAACCATTGAGGAGGCGCTGGCAAATAAGGAATATGGCAAGATCTACATGATGGTGGGCATCAACGAATTGGGAAGAGGCACCACCGAGGATTTTATGGCGGAATATACCAAGGTGGTTCAAACCCTTCATCAGCTGGAGCCGGAGGCAAAAATCATCATTCAGGGCGTAATGCGGGTGACGGGGGATAAGAACAGCTCCGATGCCATTTACAATAACAGCAACATCAATGCAAGAAATAACGCCATTGCAACTTTAGCGGATAATCAGAATATTTTTTATATCGATGTGAATGAGGTAGTCTGCGACGAGGAAGGAAATCTGAATACAGATTATACCTTTGACCAGATCCATCTTCTGGGAACCTATAACGATTTGTGGAAGCAGTTTTTAATGGAGCATGGCGTGAAAAATTCTTGAATAAAAACCTTCAGATGAGAAAAACTAACCAAAAGTAAATCATCTGGAGGTTTTTTATGGATACAACAGTTGGAGCGATTTTTGAACAGGGACAGAGAAGCATTAAGGTGCCGATTCCCGTTTATATAAGAGCAAGCGCATCGGTAGCGGGAACCAAGGAGGGAGAAGGTCCCTTTGGGGACTGCTTTGATGTGGTCGGAATAGATGACAAATTTGGCTGCGATACCTGGGAAGAGGCGGAAAGCACTCTGCAGAAGGAGGCATTGACCCTTGCCATAGGAAAATCAGGGCTGAAAAATGAGGAAATCAAATATCTTTTTGCAGGGGATCTTCTGGGACAGTCTATTGCCAGCAGCTTTGGGTTGGGCGCATTTCAGATTCCTCTGATCGGTATGTACGGCGCCTGCTCTACCTGCGGGCTTTCCATGTCGATGGCGACGGTGATGATTGCAGGGGGAATGGCGGAGCATGCGGCATGTGTTACCTCCAGCCATTTCGCCAGTGCGGAGAAGGAATTTCGATTTCCCTTGGGGTATGGAAATCAGAGACCTCTTTCCGCCACATGGACGGTTACGGGAAGCGGAGCGTTTATCTTAAGCAGCGTGAAAAGCGAGAAGGACAGAGCCATGATCACAGGGCTGACCATAGGAAAGATCGTGGATTTCGGTTTGAAGGATTCCATGAATATGGGAGCCTGTATGGCGCCTGCAGCATGTGATACCATCTATCATCATTTGGTGGATTTTGGAAGAACGCCTTCTGATTATGATAAAATCATTACCGGAGATCTTGGCAGCGTGGGACAGAAAGCGCTCTGGGATATGATGCGGGAAAAAGGAATGGACATTTCCAAGGTGCATATGGATTGCGGTATGGAAATCTACGATCAAAGCCAGGACGCTCATGCTGGAGGAAGCGGCTGCGGCTGCAGCGCGGTGACCTTGTCAGCTTTTGTGTTGAAGCAGCTGGAGGAAGGAAAATGGAAGCGGGTGCTGTTTGTTCCCACAGGGGCGCTGCTGTCGAAAACAAGCTTCAATGAAGGACAGAGCATACCGGGAATTGCCCATGGAGTGGAATTGACAGGATGCAGATAAACAAATTTGGCGAAAAAAGGGGGAGGATCTATGAAGCATTGGAAACAAACGGCGGTTTTTCTGGCAATAGGGACTTTATGGATAGGAGGAAGCTTTGACAGTTTTGCCGCACCGGGGATACAGGCGGACTACAGGATGGTTGACGCCCTGCCGGAAGGAAAGGAAAAGTCGGAATATATTTCTTTGATCAGTGGCGATATAGAATATCAGTTAGAAGCGGGCGATACCCTGTGGAGGATTGCCCGGCGCTTTTTGGGTGCAGGGAGCAGATATGAGGAAATTTGCCATAAAAATACAGATGTTATTTCTGATCCCAATATTTTAATGGCAGGAGATACCATCCAAATTCCGGAGTATCGATACATACCCAAGGATCGGTTTGGCAGAGGCGGAGCGGTGCAGTAAAAACTGCCAGGGAAGAGTATCCAATTTGAAATTTGAGAAGTACGGAATGGACGAGGGAAGCGATTTGTGCGGATATTCGTTCGATTTTGATACAGGGGAAAAGGTGATGGAGTTCGCTCTTTTTTACCGTTTGGGAGCGAAGAACATGTCGGAAGTGATAGGAGTACAGGAAAAATCTCAGGAAACCTGTTTAACGAACGTAGTGGATGTGACCCGCTATATTGCCGCAAGTTTTCAGGATTACGGCGGAAAAATCGGAGCCGGATTTGTAAAAGTGACGGATAACGTAGGCGCTTTGGACTGGAACTATCCGGAAGGCTTTCCTTATGGAAGAAAAGAGGAGGAGGATTATAAACCCCTGTTGGTTTTGGAGTGCAACGGATGCTGGGAAGAGATCCGTCTGGAGGAGGACAGGGTTCTTACTTATGAGGATCTGGGATATTTTAGAAACGCAGAGAAATTGGCGCTTATTATATGTACCCAGAAGGATTATTCTTTTATTGCTAATATGCCCCATTTAAAGGAATTGTCTATCCGTGCTGGGGAAGCGGTGGACAATGTGGATTTTCTTTCCGGACTAAAGGAATTGCGAACCCTGAAGCTGATTCAGAATTATGACTATGAGGATGACGGAAAAACTGCGGCATTTGAAAACATAACGGATGTTTCTCAATTAAAAAACTGCCCCCAGCTGCGCTATCTGTTCCTGGAAATGCCTGGGCTGCATGATTTTTCTTTTTTGGAGAGCTGTCCCCAAATCTGTACCATAGAGCTTTCAGGAGAACCCCAGGGAGAGCCGGCAGTGCCGGAGCTTTCCCTCCTGTCTAATGCCAGATTTATTCATTTTTACGAGGACAGTCTTCGGTTTGAACCATAAATTTTCTGTTCCCTATTTTAGAAATTAGATTGAAAAGTATAAGCAGAATATAGTAAACTATAAGTACTTTTCAGGTAGACCGAAGAAAATCATGACGAGATGGGGGAAGAAAATGCCAAAGGGAAAATTTAAATCGGCAGGTATTACCATAGCTGTAACCATAGCGGTTATGTTGATAGCTGCCGTATTTCACTATTTTGGGGCGGCGGGCTCCTGGGATATGACGGCGTCTGACTGGTTGAATCAAAGGGGATCTGTTACCAATAAGAAAATCTATATTATAGGGATCGATGATAAGACTCTGGAAAAGTACGGACCCGTAAATACCTGGAGCAGAGATTTGCCGGCGCAGTTGGTGGAGATTTTAAATGCGGATGAAAATGCAAGACCGGCGGTAATCGGCTTCGATGTGATTTACAGTGAAAAAGGAGAGCAGGAAGGAGACGAGCATTTTGCCCGTGCCTGCAGAGAAGGAGGCAATGTGGTTGCGGCAACCAGCTTTGTCTTTAAGGAAATGCCGGAGAGGGATGAAACAGGTAGAATCCTTTACAATCCCTATCATGTGGATTATGTGATTGCCCCTTATGAGGAGCTTGGGGAAAGTGTGAATAAAGGATATGCCAATACCATGGTGGACGGCGACGGATATGTGCGGCAGGCAATGGCATATTTAGATTATCAGGGAGAGAGGGTGTACAGTCTTTCTTCCCAGGTTTATAAGCAGTATCAGGAAAATCAGGGAAGGGAAGCGGTGTTTCCCAGTACCTACGGCAGAAATAACAGGTATTATTTTTCTTATTCCGGAAAGCCGGGCGGGTACAGCGTAGTGTCCATGGCGGATGTGCTGGAAGGAAACGTGGACGCGAAGCTTTTTCAGGGGGCGATTGTGCTGGTTGGGGCTTATGCCGTGGGAATGCAGGATTCCTACACACCGGCGATTACCCATAACAGCCAGATGTATGGGGTGGAAATTCACGCCAATATCATTGAGGCGTTGTTGGAGGGGAAAACCCAGACGCCTGTTTCCCCGCTGGTGTACGGAATTTTAGCCGGAATTTTATGCGGGCTCTTTTTGGTGGGCGTGAGAAAATTAAAGATCATACCTGCCACCTTGGCGTTGGCGGCAGCGATTATTTTGGATATTATAGTTGCCAAAGCGACGTATGCAAGGGGAATCATCATGCCGGTAGCGCTTCTTCCGGCGGCGTTCATTCTCATTTATCTGGCAAGAATGATACAGGGATATCTGGCGGAGATTCTCCGCAGACGGCGGGTTGTGAACGTATTTAAACAGTATGTGGCGCCTCAGGTGGTGGATAAGATCAGCAAGGATAAGGATTTCGAGCTGGTACTGGGAGGAGAAAACCGTCATGTTGCCGTGCTCTTTGTGGATATCAGAGGCTTTACCACTATGTCGGAAAGCCTGCAGCCGGAGGAAGTGGTGGAAATTTTGAATGAATACTTAAGCCTCACCACCAAATCCATATTTGACAATGGTGGAACCCTGGATAAATTTGTGGGGGACGCTACCATGGCGGTGTTTAACGCGCCCTTTGATTTGGATGACTATATTTTCCGCGCTGTCTGTACGGCATGGGATATGAAGGCAGGCGCCGATGCCATCGCCGATAAATTTGAAAAGCGGTTTGGAAAAAGCGTTGCCTTTGGCATAGGAGTCAACTGCGGAAACGCCGTAGTAGGGAATATTGGCTGTGAATTCCGGATGGATTATACGGCGATTGGGGATACGGTAAATACGGCGGCAAGGCTTGAGAGCAACGCAAAGCGGGGACAGATTTTGATCAGCGAGCAGGTTTATGAGGCTGTAAAGGACAGGGTTTCGGTAACGCCTATTGGGGAGATTCCCCTAAAAGGCAAGAGCAACGGTGTATTTGTGTACCAATTAGATGAGGTGAAAAGGAAATGAGCAGAATTTACCTGATTCCAAACAGGAGCGAAATAGAGGAGCTGAACCGGCTTGCAAAGGAATATGACTGTGGGTACGAGTACAATGATTTTTATGAGCCGGAAGTGCTGGGTGATCCTAAAAAGCAGGAAGAGATCATAGAATATTACGCCCGGTACCGCAGTGATTTTTCAAGGGATACCATGCACGGCGCTTTTTTGGATATTACCATACACAGTGCGGATCCTCTGATCCGGGATGCATCGATTCTGCGGATACGGCAGTCCATGGAGATTGCAAAGCGTATGGGACTAAGAGGAGTGGTTTTCCACACAGCGCGGCTTGCAGGTTTTCGGGTGGACTATTATCTGAAGAACTGGCTGAAAGTAAACCGCGAATTTTTCAGAAAGCTGGCGGAGGAGTATCCTGATCAGGAGATTTACATGGAGAATATGTTTGACGAAGCACCGGACGTGATGGCGGAGCTTGCCGGGCGGATGGAGGATGTGAAAAATTTCGGGCTATGTCTGGATTATGCCCATGCAACTTTGACAGGCTGTCCGCAAGAGGAGTGGGTAGAGACCCTGGCTCCCTATATTCGCCATATGCATATTAACGACAACGATTTGATGGATGATCTTCACAGACCGGTGGGAACGGGAAAGATTGATTGGGAGCTTTTTGACAGGCTGATGCGGGAGCATAAGGTTGACACAAGCGTTCTTGTGGAAATCAAGGGCTATGAAGGGCAGAAAAGATCCCTGGAGTATATGAAGGAACACGGGATTTTCCCTCTGGGCTGAGAACAGTATTTAGAAACGGCAGACATATAAACGGTAAGAAAGCAGAGATATAGGAGAGAGAAAAGTGCATTTGAAATATGAAGACTTTAAAAAAATACTGAATATTGGAATTGAGCTGTCAACGGAGAAGGACAGAAACAAGCTTTTGGCATCCATTCTGGAAAACGGTATGGAGATTACCAACTGTGATGCCAGCACCCTGTATTTGTATGAAAATGAAAAGCTTACCTTCAAAATCATGAAAACCCTTTCCATGGGCATCAGCCGGGGAGTGGAGGGAGAGCCGATTGAGGATATGCCTCCGGTGCCGTTGAAGGAAGAGAATGTATGCGCTTATACGGCGATACATCGGGAAATTGTAAATATACCGGACGTGTACAACAGCAGCCGTTTCGACTTTTCGGGACCAAAACGCTATGATGCCCTCACCGGTTATCTCACAGAATCCATGCTGGTGATCCCCCTGGAAAACAATGAAAATGAACTAATTGGGGTATTGCAGCTGATCAACGCCATGGATCAGGATAAAAATGTGATTCCCTTTGATCAGCAGTACGACATCATTATTCGTTCCCTTGGTTCCATGGCGGCAATCGAGCTTACGAATCTTGCCCATATGGAGGAACTGAAAGCGCAGATGTATTCTTTTGTGGAGGCGCTTACGACGGTTTTGGATGAGAGAACGCCCTACAATGCTTCCCACACACGGAATGTAGAAAGATATGCAGGAATGCTTGCGGATTACATTTCCGAACTCCACCAAAAGGGAGAATGTGAGGAAGACTTCGATCAGGACAGGAAAGAAAAGCTCCAGCTTGCCGCGCTGCTTCATGATATTGGGAAAATGGTGGTCCCCTTAAGCGTTATGAACCGCGCCACCCGTCTGGATAAGGGAATTGAAAAGGTAGATGAGCGCTTTAAGCTTTTGAAGGCTTTGTATGAGGTGGATCTTCTTCGGGGAAGAATCGGAGAGGAAGCCTATGAAGAGGCGGTGAAGGATCTGGAGGAGGAACTTGCTTTTATACACAGGATCGACAGCATGGGATTTTTGGATGATGAGAATTATGAGCGGGTGCGCGCTTTGGCAAAGAAGCAGCATGTAGGAGAGGACGGCGCCGTTACAAGGTATATTACAGACCAGGAGGCAAAGTACCTGAGCATCCGCAGAGGAACTCTTACAGAAGAAGACAGAATAGAAATGGAAAATCATGTGGTGGTGACTGAGAAAATACTCAGCAAGGTAAGATTTAATAAGAATTATGCCATTGTGCCTAAATGGGCGGCATCCCATCACGAGCTTTTAAACGGAAGCGGTTATCCCAAGCATCTTTCAGGAGATGAGTTAGATCTGGAAACGCGGATTTTGACAGTGGCGGATGTTTACGATGCCCTGACCGCCTCCGATCGTCCTTACAAAAAGCCTATACCCAGGGAGAAGGCGATTGGAATTTTAAAGAGCATGGCTGAGGAAGGCAAAATCGAGCTGCGTTTGGTAGAATGGCTGTCTCAGGCGCTTGAGAGGGAGCTTTGACATGCAGAAGGTAAAAGTCCTTGCAGGGCATATTGCATTCTTTTTTGGCGCACTGGGGATTTTATGGCTTTTACTGATACTGGCGGCGTGTATTCCCAATAAGGCGTTAAAGGGGCATATGGAACAAAGCGCATTGTCCTACAAAGAAAAAGAAGCCTTTTCCTTTGAAAAAGGCGCGCGCTTTTGGAGCATCAGCGATAATTATGCGGATGCGATCCTGCTGAATATCAGCTGGAATATGGGGAAGGTACAGGAGAATGATGGGATAAATCCTGTATGGGCATCCCTGGATACTTGTTATTATGACGGCGGGGATTTTGGAGAAAATGCAGGTTTATACCTTAACGTAATCGATGATAAAGTAGAGGCAAACACAGATTACACCCGTTATTGGCACGGATCCGCCATGTTTGTGAGGCTGCTGCACCTGATTATGGACGTAAAGGGAATGAAATGGGCGGGGCTTGTGGCAACCCTTTTTCTTGCCGCCCTTACGGTTGGAATTTTGATCAGACACAAACACTACGATCTTGCCGGGGCGCTGGTTTTGTCTATGGCGGCGGTGGAAATCTGGAATATCCGGCTGAGTCTGGAATATCAGCCGGCGTTTTTGATTGCTTTTATGCTTTGTCCTCTTTATCTCTATGGAGAGCGGAAAAAGGAGCAGCTGTTGACGTACCTTTCGGTTTTAGGAGGAACGCTGATCAGCTTTTTTGATTTTCTTACAACAGAGACGGTAGTGCTGGTTCTCCCATTACTCCTGGTGGTGGCGGTGCGGGGAGCGGAAAACCGACTGGAAGATTTCAAGAAAAACGTAAAAATGCTGTTTTGGTGCGGCGTCAGCTGGTTTTTTGCCTATGGCGGCGCCTTTCTGGTAAAATGGACGGCGGCGTCGCTGGCGACAGGTGAAAATAAATTTGCAGCAGCTTTCTCCTCGGCGGGAGAGAGGATGGCAGGCGGCTTGGGAACAGAAGGGACGGTAACGTTTCCCCTGCGCATTCCGGCTGCTGTGGGAGCAAATCTTACAGTTCTCTTTGGAGGAGAAAAGCGGATGGATGTGCCCCGTGTGCTGATTGGTTTAGTTGTAAGCTTGTTGATTTTAGGATCTCTATTCTACCTGTTTTACAGAAAGAAAGGAAACAAAACGGCGTTAAGGCTGTTGGGGATACTTGGGTCGGTGGTGCTTCTGCGTTATATGATGTTAAGCAATCACTCCTATCTGCATGAATTTTTTACCTATCGGGCATTGATTTGCCCGGTGTTTGCTCTTTTGGCAGGGATGACGATGTTTTTTCGGGATCCGGGAGGGAATAAGTGACAAGATGATTTTTTAGAGGGTTCCTTTTTTCGGGCATTATTGGTATAATAAAGTACATTTACAAATGGATCTGCAATTTGAGAGGGAGAAATTATGAGAAAAAGATGGAAAGGTTTACTGTGTTTATGGATGGCATTGCTGGTGCTTTTGTCCGGGCAGTCTGTTTGGGCGGCGGAACCGGCGTACTTATATACTGCCGGGCAGGCGGGGACGTTAGAGGCGGGGCAGTCGATACAGGCAGAGGATCGGGCATCTATTGAGATAGAAATTGGTTCTTCCCTGAATGGACAGAGTGGTATTATGGATGCATTGAGCGGCGTTCTTTCAGATTATGATTTAGACGGATGGACCGTTTGGAGGGCAGACAGCGGTGGGACTTATCTCAATGAGTATAAAGCAGATCTTCCGGCGAATGCCAGAATTGATGACTCTGATTATCAGAGCTATAAGGGAGACAATGGGGCAAATGAATCTTCCATACTCTTGGTTCCCAAACTTACAGAAAAAGTGGCAGAGCCTTTGGGCGTTACGATCACCATTGGCGATCAGAGCTGGTCGGCGTATTCTTTCAGCGGCGCCTGGGATCATACCTATAGCGGCAGGCAGACCGCATCCATCAGCGTAAGTCCCTCTGACGGCGGGGGCACATGTCAGTATTATCTGGCGCAGGGGAGTGAAAGCTATGCCGAAAGCGACCTGGGCAGTTTATCCTGGGTCAACTATGGCGGCGCTATATCGCTGATCGGTGGGGAATACATACTGTATGCGAGAGCGGAGGACGCTGACGGAAATGTCGTTTATGCCAGTACGGATGGAATTGTAGTAAGTTCTGCGCCGGTTATTTCAGGTGTTACAGATGGCGGTGTTTATGAAGGGGATACGACCTTTACGGTGGATGGCGCCGATTTGGAGAGTGTGACGGTGGATGGTCAGGAGGTGTCCCTGACAAATAACAGCTATACCATTATAGCAGATGATCTGACGCACAGGATCGTTGCAAGAAACAGCGCAGGAGGTGAGACTGTTTGTGAAATTACGGTCAATAAGAAAAGCAGTGCCACAAGTGAGATCACGGATGCAGGGACATACACATTGGCGGCAGGAACTGCTTATACTTTAGGAAACGGAAGGTGGATGGTGTCGGGAGACAATACGGTCTATGAGGGCGGAAGAAGCTTTTACGTATCCGCAGGCGGGGAATACAGTTTCCAAAAACAATAAGGAGAACTTAGTGTAAAAAATAAGCTTGATAGCTTATTTTTTACACGCAAATTTGTGCCGGAGCGTCACAAATTTGAATCGCAGAGCCGAATTTGATATTCGGCTTGCGTACCTGAGCAAAAAACGCTCCGGTATGGAGGATGAGATGGAAAAAACCGTATTAATAAAAATAGTTGGAGCGCTCCTTGGGGTGGTTGTTGCTGTCACAGGGGTTGTTGTGGCAGTCAGACATTTTACAAAGGCTGAGGACGCTTATCGTTCTATTTTGATTTATGAAATGGAAGGAACGGCAAATATTGAACGTGAGGGAACAGGAACTATAGGTGCGGCGGAGAATCTCTATCTGGAATCAGGGGATCAGCTGACCACTGCTGCGGACAGTTCTGTGAGATTGAAGCTGGACGACGATAAGTATATTATGGTGGAGGAGGACACCGTTTTGTCCATTGAAGCTGTGGGCACCAAGGAGGATTCTAAAACCAAAATTCAGCTGGTACAGGGCGCCATTACCAATGAGATTCAGAACGCGTTGAGCGCGGATTCTGTATACGAGGTTACGACCCCCAACTCCGTTATGGCGGTAAGGGGAACCATTTTCCGGGTTGAGGTTTATTTTGACGAGAAGGGTGAAGCCTATGCGAAACTGTCTGTCTTTGACGGAAAAGTAGGTTCCGTTCTGATTCTTCCGGACGGAACGATGGAAAATGAAGTGACGGTGGAGGATGGTAACGAGGTAATTATCCACAGCAATACGGATTTGACGGAATACCTGACAGGACCGGCGGATATTGTTTTCGAGGAGCTTTCCATGCAGTCCCTTTATACCCTGTATGATCTGGTGGGAGCGGATGTATCCATTACAGGAACCAACAAGGAAGAATTGGAAATTTTGATTTGGGGAGAAAAAAAGGAGGCAGCGGAAAATCCCAAGGGGACGCCTACGGCAGCGCCCGAGGCAACCAAAAAGCCTGAGGAAAAAGGAAACAGCGCAACACCAAGCGTTTCTCCCAAAAAGGAAAATGACAAAAGCAGGAGCGGCATGCAGCCTACTGCAACGCCTGCTGTAGCAGCTTCGCAGCCTACGGTTATTCCACAGCCTACTGAGACACCGAAGCCTGTGGCTGTTGTTCCACCTTCTTCCGATCAGGAGGAGACAGGCGATAGCGGCTCAGAAGATCCGCCTGCAGAAAATCAGCCGGCGGAGAGCCAGACTTCCTTTACGGTACAGTTTTTGTACCAGGGGCAGTTGTTTGGAACCCAGACAGTGGAAAAGGGACAGACCGCATCCTGCCCGAAGTTGAATCCGGCGGCATCGGGCAGTTGGAACTTTGATTTTTCTACTGCGATTCATCAGGATACCACGGTGGAATGGACAGAGTAAGTATAAGTAAGTTATTGGAAAGGGAAAATGAACGTGAAGAAAGCAGTAAAACGGACGATGATTATAGTGCTGGTGCTGGTACTTTTGTTTGGCGCTTATGCTGCTTATGTATTTGGGACATATTACCGTCTGCCGGATAAGCTGACGCTGGAGGTGGCAAGAAACGGCGAAAATTCCTATTTTGATGAAGATTTCTCTGTTGCTCCCGGTAAAGCGTACTTTATTATGACTTATAATATCGGGTTTGGCGCATATCGCAAGGACTACAGCTTTTTTATGGACGGCGGCAAGTCCTCCTGGGGAAAGGATAAAGAAAGTGTGATAGCCGGCGTCTGCAGTATGGCGGAGATTGTGAACGATGTAAATCCTGATTTTGTGCTTTTTCAGGAAGTGGACCTTGACGGAACCCGCTCCTATCATGTGGATCAGTTGGAGCTGTTGAATCAGTTTTTAAGGGGATATTATTACGATTATGCCCAGGACTATGATTCACCGTTCCTGTTTTTCCCACCATGGGAGCCCCACGGAGCTAACAGGAGCTGCCTTGCCACCTACTCCAGGGAGGAGATCACAGATGCCATGCGCAGGAGTCTGCCCATCTCAGAATCCTTCAGTAAGCTGGTAGATTTGGACAGATGTTATTCCATCTCACGTATTCCTACGGAGAATGAAAAGCATTTGTGCCTTTACAACGTACACACATCAGCCTACGGCGGCAGTGATGAGATCAGACAGGCACAGCTTTCCATGTTGTATGAGGATATGGTTTCCGATTATAAGAAGGGAAATTATGTGATCTGCGGCGGCGACTTTAATCACAATTTGCGGGAAGGAAAGCAGGAGAATGCGCCGGAGTGGGCGTATGAGTTCCCCAGGGAAAGTCTTCCGGAAGGCTTCCATATGGGGCTGGACAGCGCTAAGGATGAGGAGGATGTTGCCCATAATACCTGCCGGAGCGCCGAGACGCCCTATGAGGAAGGAACAACCTATACGGTTACCCTGGACGGTTTTATCGTTTCAGACAACGTAAATGTGAATTATTATCAGCATATGGATTGGGGATATGAATTTTCGGATCATGATCCGGTGCTGATGCAGTTTATACTGGAATGAGAGAATATAAATGAATCGAAAAGGTCATACTAGCCTGTAAATAAAAATGATTGCGGTTATGCATAAAAAACACTGCGGCATGGAGGATAGGATGGCAAATACGGTTTTAT
The DNA here is from genome assembly GCA_002492465.1 of Lachnospiraceae bacterium UBA7093. Classification (GTDB taxonomy): domain Bacteria; phylum Bacillota; class Clostridia; order Lachnospirales; family Lachnospiraceae; genus Suilimivivens. Next base: position 73,185 of record DKYT01000004.1, read on the forward strand.
ACTTGAAAGCGGAACAAAATGCGGAGGTAATGGAAGCGCACGTATGTGTGAAGGATATTGCCTCCGTTTATTGCGGGGATAAAACGGTCTGCGCTAAGGTAAAATCTCTGAAGGTTCACCAGTTTCATGAAAAGGAAAAAAAGCGCCAGGTGATAAGCATACTGAAAGTTATTGAGTTGATCGAGAGTGAATGTCCTGGGGTCTCAGTAGAAAATTTAGGTGAAAACGCCACATTGATCGAACTGGTCAATGTAAATAGACATAAGGGAGCGGTACAGTGGCTGAAGATGATATTTGTGGCGGCAATCAGCTTTTTCGGAACGGGTTTTACCATCATGGCGTTTCATAATGACATTAGTGTCAATAAGATATTTTCCAGAATATACGAATTGGTTATGGGATATCCTTCCGACGGTTACAGCATTCTGGAAGTTTCCTATTCCATTGGTATGGCAGTGGGGATTATTCTGTTTTTTAATCATGTAGGCGGCAGAAGGATTACCAAGGATCCAACCCCAATTGAGGTTGAAATGAGAATTTATGAAACCGATGTAAACAAGGCGTTGATCGAAACCGCAGACAGGGAGGGAAAGACCATTGATGCTTCTTAAACAGATTTTTCTGGGAGTCTGCGGTCTGAGCTTTGGTCTGCTTGCTTCGGCAGGAGTTTTCACGGTATTGGTGTCCGTTGGATTGATTCCCAGGTTTGCAGGGAAAATGCATGTGGCGAAAAAAGTTTTTGTACTGGAGGAAGCGGTGGTTTTGGGGACAATCATAGGCGGACTTTTCAGCATTTTTTCTGAGAATATGCAGATCGGAAGCTTTGTTTTGTCCAGACAGATCTTCGGGGAAAGTACGGTGCTGATCTGGAAATGCGCCGGCAGTATTTTCTTATGTATCTGGGGCGCTTTCGCCGGGATGTTTGTGGGCTGTCTTGCCCTTGCCATTGCGGAAATGCTCAATTCCATTCCCATTTTTTCACGAAGGATATCCTTCCGCCACGGACTGGGGGTGGCTATCACAGCGGCGGCGCTGGGGAAGATGCTGGGAAGCCTGATCTACTTTGCAAAGGGGATTTATATGTCAGGATTTTAGAGGGAGGAGCTTAATTTTATATGCCATTCACAACTTTGATGTTGATTAAAAACAAAAAATAAGTTATAATACAAATCAAAGTAGAGAAAGGGATGGAGAAAATGGAATATCTATATCATGTACTTGGAATCCGCACTGCATATGAGAATGATGATCCTAAGCCCGTTCCCAATTATATTTATGCCCGGTATCATGTACAAGAAGTCACTCTTGACGGCAAAAAAGCTGCTTTTGTTTATCCTAAAGCAGAACTGGATTCCGTAAATGCCATAAAAAAGCATCTGGAAAGAATCGAGAGAATTGTGGGTGCACCGGCAATTCTTGTGATGAATCGTCTAACCTATCGGCAGAAGGTATATTTGTTGAGAGATCACATTCCGTTTATTGTGGAGGGAAAGCAAATTTACCTTCCTTTCATGGCAATCTATTTGCAGGAAAGATGTGATGGTGAGAAACAGACAGTTACGGCTATGCTTCCATCAGCACAGTTGTTGCTTTTTTATTATATTTATCATGGTTGCGGTGAACTGCTGACGAGTGATGCATCTCAGGCACTCTCATTTACAGCTACATCAATTTCCAGGGCATCAAGGCAGCTTGAGGAGATGGCTCTGATACAAACAGAAAAGAGAGGGGTACAGAAAGTCATTTTTTCTGATAAAACACCGAAGGAGCTTTTTGATGTGGCAAAAAATTATTTGTGTAATCCTGTGAAGCGGACAGTTTATGTGCCAAAAGCGGATATCAAAGAAGATTTGCTTATGAGCGGATATTCTGCACTATCTGAATACTCTATGCTAAACCCGCCTACAGTGGACTGCTGTGCTGCAGAAAGTATTGCCACGTGGGATAAAATCTCGTCTGGCAAGTTGCAAAACTCAGTTGACCAGTGTGCGGTGGAGCTTTGGCGTTACGATCCTAAAAAGCTGGCTGATGGCGAATGTGTAGACAGGCTTTCCCTTGCGCTTGCTCTTCGTGGGGATAAGGATGAAAGAATAGAAGAAGCCATAGAAGAAATGCTTATGCAGGTATGGAGGGATATTGATGGTAAGAGGAATTGAAAGCTTCAGAGAATGGTTCAGTGGGTATGAGGAGCAGTATGCGATTATCGGCGGTACAGCCTGCGATCTATTGATGACTAATGAAGGATTGGATTTTCGGGCTACAAAAGATATTGATCTTGTTTTGATCTTAGAAGCTGTGAATGTAGCATTTGGCAGAAAATTCTGGGAGTATATACTTACTGCCGGATACGAGCATAGAAATAGAAGCACAGGCGAACCCCAGTTTTATCGTTTTACGAATCCGCAGTCTCGGGAATATCCAATCATGATAGAACTGTTTGCAAGAAAGCCGGATGCAATCATCCTGCCGGAGGATGCGGTACTTTCTCCGCTTTCAATGGATGAGGATGTTTCCAGTTTGTCGGCTATTTTGCTTGATGATGATTACTATAAATTCTTAAGGCAGGGACGAATCCGTGTAGCAGGGGTTACGGTGTTGGACGCGCTGCATCTGATTCCTTTTAAAGCAAAGGCTTGGATTGACTTGTCGGATAGAAAAGCGAATGGTGAGCAGGTAGACAGCAAGAATATACGAAAACATAAAAATGACGTCTTCCGCCTAACGGAATTGCTTGACCGAAATCAAGAGCCGTTGTCTTATTTGCCGGATACAATAAGAGCCGAAATGAGAAAATTTGCCGAACGGATGGCAGCTGAGGACGTGGATCTGAAACAGCTTGGAATTCAAAATAAGACAAAGGAAGAGATTCTCGATGAGTTGAGAGCTACATATGGGTAAAACTACACTAATGTTTTACTCAAAAAAATGGGGAACTTAAGAGAAGATATAGATTGAAAATTTCTTCCAATCCGATTACAATGGTGAAAGATGGAGGAATGCACATGCGAAGGATGGAATTTAAGATGGAACGCCCCGGTCTTTTAAAGGAAGGGGACGAGATCACAGTGACGGAAGGTGTGCTTCCCAGTAATTATTATTATACCATTGACCCGTCTCTTGCCATGTCCGGAAATTTCCCTTTCAGGGAGCGAATGCTTGCAAGAAAAGGCAAGGTGGTGAGCATCATCGAAAATGAACGGGGATTTTACGTGACAGCAGAATTTGAGGAAGAGCAGGACAAAGGGTAAAGGAGGAAAATCATGTTAAAGAAAGTAGCTACATCCAAAGCGCCGGCGGCGATCGGACCCTATTCCCAGGGAATTATTGCAAACGGTTTTTTGTTTGCATCGGGACAGATTCCTATTATTCCCGCCACAGGAGAGATTGCGCAGGGGGATATTACGGTACAGGCGCAGCAGGTAATGGAAAATGTGGGAGAAATTTTAAAAGAGGCGGGCGCCGATTATGAGGACGTGGTAAAGACCACCTGTTTCCTTGCGGATATGGCTGATTTTGCCGCTTTTAACAGCGTTTACGAAAAATATTTCACCGGCAAACCGGCAAGAAGCTGCGTTGCAGTGAAGGAGCTGCCCAAGAAGGTGCTCTGCGAGGTGGAAGTGACTGCGGTGATAAAGTAATCCAAAGAAAAGGCTGACAGAGAAGCAATGAAAAATGTAATATTGATTGGAATGCCGGGGGCTGGAAAAAGTACGGTGGGCGTAGTGCTTGCCAAGAGACTTGGATACAGGTTTATAGATTCCGACCTGGTGATTCAGGAGAGAAGCGGAAAGCTGCTTCACCAATTGATTGAGGAGATGGGTGAGGCAGGTTTTCTTGCGCTTGAAAATAGAATCAACGCATCCATCTATGGGGAGCGTGCCGTTATTGCAACGGGAGGCAGCGCTGTCTATGGGGAAGAGGCAATGGCTCATTTCAGGGAAATAGGGCGGATCGTCTATTTGCAGCTTGCCTTTGAAGAACTGCGGGAACGATTGGGAGATCTGCAAAAGAGAGGCGTCGTTCTGAAGGAAGGCATGACCTTGAAGGAGCTTTATGAGGAGAGGGTCCCTTTGTATGAAAAATATGGGGATATTGTGATCTCCTGCAGCGGAAAGGATATCCGCCGGATTGTGGAGGAAATTGAGGAGAAAAGTGACAAATGAAAAAAGTATCTTTAAGAAGCAGCCTCCTGCTTTTTCTGACGGCGTCTATATGGGGCATTGCCTTTGTGGCGCAGAGCGTGGGAATGGACTATATGGGTCCCTTTACCTTTAACGGCATTCGGTTTTTGATGGGTTCGCTGGTGCTGATGCCGCTGGTATGGATTCGCAGAAAGCGGGACAGGGAAAAACAGATTTCCAGAGCCGGTCTGAAAATTACCCTTACAGGGGGTATATGCTGCGGACTGGCGCTTGGATCGGCGGCTCTGTTACAGCAGTTTGGCATTCTGTATACGACGGTGGGGAAAGCGGGCTTTATTACCACTCTTTACATTATCATTGTGCCTGTTCTGGGAATTTTTTTAAAGAAAAAGGTGCCGGGCAAGGTGTGGATCGGGGCTGTTCTTGCAGCGTTTGGATTGTACCTTTTATGTATGAGCGAGAGACTGGTATTGGGAAAGGGAGACACCTATGTGTTTATGAGCGCGCTTCTTTTTTCCGTTCATATATTGGTCATTGACTATTTTTCACCCAAAGCGGACGGCGTGGAGCTTTCCTGTATACAATTTCTGACTGCGGGAACCATCAGCACAGTGCTTGCATTTTTGTTTGAGGCGCCTACGGTGGAAGGGCTGGCAGCAGGCATCCTTCCTCTTGCCTATGCGGGCATTATGTCCAGCGGAGTGGCTTATACTTTACAGATCATTGGTCAAAAAGACATGGATCCTACGGTGGCTTCCCTGATTCTATCGCTGGAATCAGTGGTTTCCGTGCTGTCAGGATGGATTCTTTTGGGGCAGGCTTTAAGCCCCAGAGAACTTGCGGGCTGTGCCCTGGTGTTTGGAGCCGTTATTTTGGTACAGCTGCCAGATAGAAAGAGAAGGGAGATAAGGGTATGAATACGTACAAAAAGTTACTTAAATATCGTACGGATGGGAATCGGATTTACTTCCAGTTTGAGGGCAACCAGCAGGGAAAGGAGCCTTGCGTGGAAGTGATTTCAGATTCGATTATTAATGTTTTCATTGACTACACCGGTATGGGACATTGTACCAGGGCAATTGAGGGGGAGCTTGGAAAGCGGCTGAATTCGGGCGCGGCAGGGAAGGATATAAAACCGGAAAAGGTGTCGCACAGGAAATCCGGCGTTGTGATTAAGACAAAACAGTTGACCATAGTAGTCGGAGACGGCTTCCAGGTAGATTTTTATGATGCCCAGGAAAATCCCTTAAGCCTTGCTTACCGTGGAGAGAGAAAAAGAAGCGGCGAGGTCAGTGAGGCAGCGTTGGAGCTTTTGAAAAAGGAGGGACATGCAGCCGGGCAAACCATTGCCGATTATGCGGTGCAGGAGCTTCGGAGCCTGGATCAGGAAGACTGCATATACGGGCTGGGAGATAAGACAGGCGTATTAAATAAAAGGTATTATGCATATGAAATGTGGAATTCCGATATACCGGATCCCCATGAGGACTGCTTTAAGTCTTTGTACAAGAGCATTCCTTTTATGCTGGTTTTGAAGGAAAAAGGAGCTTATGGCATCTTTTTTGACAATCACAACAGAACCTACTTTGACCTGGGAAAGGAATCGGAAGCCTATTACCTGCTGGGGGCAGAGGAGGGAAATCTTGATTATTACTTTATTGGCGGGGAAAGCCTGAAGGAAGTCATATCCGGCTATACCGAGCTGACCGGACGGGCGCCTATGCAGCAGTTTTGGACATTAGGATTCCACCAGTCCAGATGGGGCTATGGATCGGAAAAGGAGATCCGGGGTATTGCGGAGGAAATGAGAAAGCATAAGCTGCCCTGCGACTGCATCCATTTTGACATCGACTATATGGATCACTATAAAGTCTTTACGTGGAACAAGGAAACCTACGAGGACGGCAAAAAGGTGATTTCCGATCTTAAAGACATGGGGATTAAAGCGGTTACCATCATCGATCCCGGTGTAAAAGTGGAAAAGGGTTATGATGTTTATGAAGAAGGGGTAGAGCAGAATTATTTTGCCCGGACGCCGGAGGGGGAAATTTATGTCAATGAGGTTTGGCCGGGAGATGCCGTTTATCCTGACTTTGGAGATCCCAAGGTACGCCGTTGGTGGGGAGAAAAACAGAAATTTTTGATCGATATGGGCGTGGAAGGGGTTTGGAACGATATGAATGAACCGGCAAGCTTTCGAGGCCCGCTGCCTGACGATGTGGTATTTACCGATGAGGATATGCCGTCCTGCCACAAACATATTCACAATATTTACGGACATAATATGGCAAAAGCTACTTATGAGGGATGGAAAGAACTCACCGGAAAGCGTCCTTTTGTAATCACAAGAGCCTGCTACAGCGGTTCCCAGAAATACACTACCGGATGGACAGGGGATAATCACAGCATCTGGTCCCATATCCGCATGGCAATTCCCCAGATGTGCAATATGGGAATGTCCGGCATGGGATTTATCGGTACCGATGTGGGCGGTTTTGGAAGCGACTGTACGCCGGAGCTTTTTGCAAGATGGATACAGCTGGGAAGCTTCTCCCCTCTTTTCAGGGATCACTGCGCCCAGGGATGCAGAATGCAGGAGCCATGGCAGTTTGGCGAGGAGGTCCTGGCTATCAGCAGAAAATACATCAGGATGCGCTATCAGCTTCTCCCTTATCTGTACGATCTGATGCGGGAGAGCGAACTTACGGGCATTCCCATGCTGCGACCGCTGGTGCTGGAATTTGAAAACGACGAACATGCGAAAAACAGAAACGATGAGTTTATGCTGGGAGACCGGATGCTGATCGCGCCTGTGGTGGAGCAGGGGGCGAGAGAAAAGCTGGTCTATCTGCCCAAAGGCACCTGGTATGATTATTGGAGCGGGGAAGAGGTTAAAGGGGAAAAGTTTTTTGTGCGGGAAGCTCCTTTGGATGTGTGCCCGATTTATGTGAAGGCAGGCGCCGTGATTCCCAAGTATCCGGCGCGTATGCATGCAGAAGAAAATAAAGACGATATTCTCATTCTTGAAACATACCCGGGAAAAGGCTGCTGGCGGCATTATCAGGACAATGGAATCAATTTTGATTACCGGCAGGGAGCTTATAACGAATATGAGATCAAAAATAAATCGGGAGAGCTGAATGTTAAAATGCTGCATAAAAATTATACCTTTTACGGCGGCTTCGAGATCATACGCCGTGCCAAGGGAGAACCTTTAATCTACGCATAAAGAGCGGAAAAGGGCGCATAATAATGCATGACGATACAAAGGGAATCCGGCAGTAGAGCTGCCGTAAAGGAGGTTGTCATGGATTATTTCAATGCATTCTGGGTAGGCGGACTGATCTGCGCTTTGGTTCAGATCTTAATGGAAAAAACAAAAATGATGCCCGGCAGGATTATGGTGCTGCTGGTTTGCCTTGGAGCGGTGATCGGTGTTTTCGGCTGGTACCAGCCTTTTGTGGAGTTTGCCGGCGCCGGCGCATCGGTACCTCTCCTGGGCTTTGGAAACGTATTGATGAAAGGCGTTAAGGAAGCGGTGGACAAAGAGGGTTTTATGGGCTTGTTTTCCGGAGGGTTCAAGGCGGGCACCGTAGGAACGTCGGCAGCGCTGATCTTCGGTTATCTGGCAAGCCTTATTTTCAACCCAAAGATGAAAAAATAGAATCATTGTTTCTTTTCCGCCGATGGGGTATACTTGTAAGGTGGAAAGGAAGTGTACAGAGATGATACAGGAAAGATTAAGTAAATTAAGAGCAAGCATGAAAGCGGCTGGGATAGACTGTTATCTGATACCCACATCGGATTATCATGACAGTGAATATGTCAGCGGCTTTTTTATGGTAAGAAAATACTTCAGCGGGTTTACCGGTTCGGCGGGAACCCTGGTGGTATCAGGGAAAGAGGCGGCGCTTTTTACCGACGGAAGATATTTCATACAGGCGGCAAAGGAGCTTTCGGGAACGGAGATTCAGCTGATGAAAATAGGAGAGCCGGGGGTTCCCACCGTCAAACAGTATCTTGCCCGGATTATGGGAGAAGGGGAAACCTTAGGTTTTGACGGCAGAGTGGTGAAAGCGGATGACGGAACAGGATATGAGGAGACGCTATCGCAAAAGCATTGCCGCATCATCTGGAACCGGGACCTGGCGGAAGAAATCTGGGAGGATCGTCCGGCATTGCCCCATAATCCGGTGTTTATACTGGAGGAACGCTACAGTGGAGAAGGGGCTTCTCAGAAAATCGGGCGGGTAAGAGAAAAAATGAAGCAGGAGGGCGCCGACGTTCATATTCTTACTTCCTTAGACGATATTGCATGGCTTTTGAATATCAGGGGAAGTGATGTGGAAAGCTGCCCGGTGGTACTTTCCTATATGATATTGACACAGGATCAGGCGCTGCTGTTTGCGGAGGAGACAGATCCTGGGGAGGATGTGTGGACACAGGAGCTACGCCGGTATTTAAAGGAAAACCAGGTGGAGCTTCGCCCATACGATTCCTTTTATTCTTATGCGGCGCAGATTTCCGGAGGAAAGGCGCTGCTTAGCAAAGGGCGGGTCAATTACAGGCTCTTAAAGGAGCTTTCCGGGAATTTGGAAGTGATCGACAGACCCAACCCCACGTCCCTTATGAAAGCGGTTAAAAATCCAACGGAAATGGAAAATCTCAGAAAGGCGCATCTGTGGGATGCCCTTGCTGTGACTCGTTTTATGTATTGGCTTAAGAAAAATTTGGGAAAACTTCCCATCACAGAGGTAAGCGCAATAGAATATCTGGAAGAACTGCGCCGGAAATGCGAGGCTTACCGGGAACCCAGCTTTGCCACCATCTGCGCTTATGGCGCCAACGGCGCCCTTGCCCATTACAGCGCCCGTAAAGAGGCATGTGCGGAAATAAAACCGGGTTCTTTGCTGGTGGTGGACAGTGGAGGACACTATCTGGAGGGTTCTACGGATATTACAAGAACCTTTGCCCTGGGGGAGATTTCCCGTGAGATGAAGGAGCATTTCACCCTGGTTCTTCGCGCTATGCTTACATTAAAGAACACTCGTTTTCTTTATGGGTGCCGAGGCGTCAATCTGGACATCCGCGCCAGAGAAGTGCTTTGGGAAAAGGGGCTTGACTATAAGCACGGCACGGGGCATGGGGTAGGCTACCTTCTCAGCGTCCATGAGGGACCGAACAGCTTCCGGTGGAAGCTGCAGCCGGATTATCAGGAGAACGCGGTTTTGGAAGAGGGCATGGTGACCACAGACGAACCGGGTCTGTATATAGAGGGAAGCCACGGAATCAGAATTGAAAATGAGCTTTTATGCAGAAAGGGAGAGGCAAACGAGTACGGGCAGTTTATGTATTTTGAAGATCTGACCTGCGTGCCCATCGATCTGGACGGCGTGGAGGTTTCTCTTTTGGAGGAGACAGACAGAAAAAGGCTGAATGCTTATCACAGGGAAGTCTTTGAGCGGATTTCCCCTTATTTTGAGGGGGAGGAGCTTGACTGGCTGAGAAATGCAACCAGAGAGATTTAGGGGATATGGAACATATGATACCGATTGTCAATACCGATCAGGAAGGAATTTTAAAAAATATCACCTGCTTCGCATTGGATATGGACGGAACGATCTATTTAGGAGAACAGTGGATTGACGGTGCAAGAGAGTTTTTAAGGGCAGTGGAAAACGCCGGGAAAAAGTATGTTTTTCTCACCAATAATTCCTCTAAAAATCCCCGCGCCTATGTGGAAAAGCTGGGCAGAATGGGGCTGGAAACAGGGGAAAAGCAGATCGTAACCTCGGGGCAGGCAACTATTGCTTATTTGAAAAGAAATTTCCCGGGAAAAAGAGTCTATCTTTTGGGAAACGAGCTGTTGAAGGAGGAATTTGAGGAAGAAGGAATCCTTCTGGACGAAAGCGCGCCGGAGGTGGTGACGGTGGGGTTTGACACTTCCCTTACTTACGATAAAATGTGCAGAGTCTGCGACCTGGTGCGGGAAGGGCTGCCCTATATCTCCACCCATCCGGATTATAACTGCCCCACGGAAAAAGGGTTTATACCGGATGCAGGTGCGATCCATGCCTTCATACACGCTTCCGCCTTCCGTTATCCCGATCATATTATCGGGAAGCCCAACGGAGATATTATGGATTACCTGGCGGAGCGGGAGAGGGTATCCAAAGAAGAAACGGCAATGGTAGGAGACCGGATTTATACGGATGTTGCGGCAGGCGTCAATAACGGGTATACGGGTATTCTGGTACTCAGCGGAGAAACGAAAGAGGAGGATGTGAAAGTTTCAGAGATAATCCCCCACTTCATTTTCTCATCCGTAAAAGAAATGATTCCCTTCCTTTAAATTGGATAAATATTAAATTATAATTTAATATATTGCAAAGGAGAAAGATGAGTTTACAGTTTTATTTCGGCGGTTCAGGCGCCGGGAAAAGCAGGCAGCTTCATGAAAAAATTGTAAAGTGGGCGGGTGAAGAGCCGGAGCGGAATTTTTTGTTTTTGGTGCCGGATCAGTTTACCATGCAGACCCAGGTGGATCTGGTGAAAGCAAGCAGCTGCGGCGGCATTATGAATATCGATGTGCTCAGCTTCGGACGTTTGACCCACCGGGTGTTCGAGGAGACGGGCTTTGGCAAAAAGCCGGTGCTGGACGATACGGGGAAAAGTCTGGTACTGCGCAAGGTAGCGGCGTCTCTCAAGGAAGAAATGCCCGTGATCGGAAAGAACCTGAACAAGATCGGCTATATTCATGAGGTCAAGTCTGCGGTATCAGAGTTTATGCAGTATGGTATCAGCGCCGGACAGGTGGGAGAGCTTGCCGAGTTTGCAAAGGACAGGAAGGCGCTTTGCTGCAAACTGAAGGATCTCCAGTTGATTTATCAGGGGTTTACAGATTATACCAGGGAGCTTTTCGTGACAACGGAAGAAACCCTGGCACTTTTGACGAAAGCGGTGGGAAAATCAGAGATTGTCAGAGACAGCGTGATGATCTTTGACGGATTTACCGGATTTACGCCAATTCAATACCGGCTGATACAAGAACTTTTAAAATTGACTAAACAAGTCATTGTTTCTCTGACCATAGATGCCGACGAGGATCCCTTTCAGATCCGGGGGGAGCAGGAACTGTTTTATCTGAGTAAAAAGACGGCAGTGGATTTAAGTCGTCTTGCTAGGGAGGCGGAGGTTTCAAGAACGGATGATATTTATATTAAAAATACCCCTTTGCCAAGATTTCAGGGGAATGAAGAGCTGGCGCATTTGGAAAGGCAGCTTTTTCGTTATCCTCTTAAACCTTATGGGAGGGAACCACAGGGCAGCATCAGGCTGAGGGAGGCGTTAAATCCTGCCGATGAAGTGCGTCAGGTGTGCATTCAGATCAAGAGGCTTGTGCTTGAGGAGGGATATGCTTACCGGGATATTGCCGTGGTGACAGGGGATTTGGAGGCCTATGGAGGGTATTTCGAGCGGGAAGGGCTTGTGTATGACATTCCCGTTTTCCTGGATCGCACCAGAGGATTGCTGCTGAATCCCTTTATTGAATATATCAGGAGCGCCCTTAAGACGGTTCTCTCCGATTTCTCCTATGATTCTGTTTTTCATTTTTTGCGCTGCGGGCTTACGGATTTTACCCCGGAGGAAATCGATCGTCTGGAAAATTATGTCCTTGCCCGGGGAATCAAGGGAAAGAAAAAATGGAGTCAGGCATTTGTGCGGAAGCCGAAGGAAAAAGAAGGGCTTAAGGAGGAACAGGAGAAAGAGCAGCTTGCCCTGCTGGAGCAGTTGAACGGTATCAGAGAACGACTGATGGAACAGATGACGCCGCTGCTTCAAAAGAAGGAGACGGCAGGGGAAATGGTGCGGGTGCTCTATGATTTTATTGTAAGCGGCAGGATACAGGAAAAGCTTGCCGGGTATGAACAGTATTTCAGAGAGAACGGGGAACCTGAGCGCGCCCGGGAGTATGCCCAGATTTACCGGCTGGTGATGGAGCTTTTGGAGCAGATCATAGGGCTGCTGGAGGAAGAGCCTATGAGTCTTAGGGAATTCTCGGACATTTTGGACGCCGGTTTTGGAGAAATCCAGGTGGGCATTATTCCCGGAAGCGTGGACAGAATTCTGGTGGGCGATATGGAAAGAAGCCGCCTGAAGCAGGTTAAGGTTCTGTTCTTTTTAGGAGTTAACGACGGAAATATTCCCAGGAGCGGGGCAAAGGGAGGTATTCTTTCCGATCTGGACAGAGTGTTTTTACAACAGTCGGCGTTTGAGCTTGCGCCCACGCCAAGACAGCAGATGTATATTCAGAGACTGTATCTTTATATGAATATGACAAAGCCTTCCCATAGGCTTTATCTGTCCTTTTCCCGTATCAGCAGCCAGGGGAAAAGCATTCGTCCGTCCTATCTGATGGATATGATGACAAAGCTTTTTCCTCAGATAAAGATAGAAAAACCGGATGTTATTTATTCTCCCTTGGAGGAATGTATAGGCAAAAGGGACACCCTTACGCTTCTTTCCCGGGAACTGCGGGCGTACGCGGCGGGAAGAGAAGGACGCTTGTCCGGAAAAGAGCTGCAGGCATTGTACCGCCTTTACAGCGAGGATGAAGCCTATAAGGCTTACATCAGAAAGCTGGAGGAGGCGGCGTTTATCCGGTATGAAAATAAGCCTCTGGCGAAGGCTGTGGCAACGGCATTGTACGGCACCATGCTGGAAAACAGCGTAAGCCGTCTGGAACGGTATGCGGAATGCGCTTATGCACATTTCCTGCAATATGGTCTTTTGTTGAAGGAGCGGGAGGAATTCAGCTTTGAGCAGACGGATCTGGGAAATATTTTCCATGAAGTGCTTGAGGCGTTTGCAGGAAAACTTGCAGAAAATAATCTGACCTGGTTTGATTTCTCTCAGGAGGAAGGAGAGCGGCTTTTACGGGAAGCTTTGGAAAGCTGCGCCATGAATTACGGGGAGACGGTGCTGTACAGCAGCGCCCGGTATGAGTACATGGTGGAGCGGATGTACCGGATCTTAAAGCGAACCGTTAAGACCCTTCAGGCACAGCTGCAGGCGGGGGAGTTTGTGCCCTCTTCCTTTGAAATGTCCTTTTCAAGAGTGGAATCCCTGGAGGCGGTGAATATTCATCTTTCTGAAGGGGAAAAGATGAGGCTGCGGGGAAGAATCGACAGAATTGACACCTGCCAGGATGAAGAGCACGTTTACGTGAAGGTGATAGATTATAAGTCGGGAAACAAGAAATTTGATCTTGCCGCCCTCTACTATGGGCTTCAGCTTCAGCTTGTGGTGTACATGAACGTTGCCGCGGAGGTTGAGAGAAAGAAGCATCCGGATAAGGAGATTGTGCCTGCGGCGCTTCTATACTACCATGTGAGCGATCCCCTGGTAAAGGCGGAGGGCGAGATTACCCCGGAAAAGATCGATGAGGAAATGAGCAAGGCGCTGCGTACCAACGGAATCGTCAGGGAGGATGAACAGGTAATACGCCTGTTGGACAAAAATTTTACTGACAAATCGGCGGTGGCGCCTATAGAGAGGAAAAAAGACGGCTCTTTCTCCACCCGTTCCGGTACGGTGAGGGGGGAAGAATATGAGGTCATTTCCCAGTTTGTCAGTCATAAGATCAGGCAGTTTGGAAAGGGCATTCTTGCAGGGAACATAAGCGTTAACCCCTGCAGGCAGGGGGAGCGGGAGGCATGTATGTACTGCGCTTACAAGGATGTCTGCGACTTTGAGGAAAAGGTGCCCGGCTATCAAACCAGGGAACTGCCTTCGCTGCCAAGGGAAGAGCTTCTTGAGAGAATGAAAGAAGAAATGCACAGGGAAGAGGAGAATCCGGATTATGGCAATGCACTTTACACCTGAACAGCAGAAAGTAATTGAATTGCGGGACAGAAATATCCTGGTTTCGGCGGCGGCAGGCTCCGGCAAAACGGCGGTGCTGGTGGAACGCATTATCCGCATGATCACCGATCCGGAGCGCCCCGTAGACGTGGACCGTCTTTTAGTAGTGACCTTTACCAATGCCGCCGCCGCTGAAATGCGGGAACGGATTGCCCTTGCCATCAGCAGAAGGCTGGAGGAAGAGCCGGAGAACTTGCATCTCCAAAAGCAGGCGTCCCTGCTGCATAATGCCCAGATCACAACCATCGACAGCTTTTGCCTTTTTGTGATCCGGAATAATTTCAATGATATTGGGCTTGATCCTGGATTTCGGGTTGCCGATGAGGGGGAGCTGCGTCTTCTGAAACAGGATGTAATGACGGAGCTGCTGGAAGAAAAATACCAGGAAAAGGATCCCGGGTTTACGGACTGTGTGGAATACTTTACAGGGGGAAGCAACGACCGGCTTTTGGAGGAATACATTGGAAAGCTTTACGATTTTTCCATGAGTTATCCCTGGTCCGAGGAATGGCTGGTTCAATGTATGTCAGATTATAAAATATCTGGCGTTATCGAACTTGAGGAATCAGAATGGTGCCGTTACCTTGTGGATTATATACGCAGAAGCGTAGGGGAATGTGCGGACCGGATGAAACAGGCGTTGGACATGGCACAGAGACCGGACGGTCCTTATATGTATGGAGAGGTTCTGGAGCGGGAACTGGAAATGCTTGAGGAACTGGAGGGGCATAACAGCATTCAGGAATTCTATGAAGCCTTTGAGAAGGTTTCTTTTGGAAGGCTGCCGGGGAAAAAGGACGATTCTGTCAATCCGGTCTGCAAAGAAAGGGTGCAGGACCTGCGAAAGGGAATCAAAAAGCTGTTAGAGGAGATAAAAACCGCCTATCTTTGCCTTTCGCCCCAGCAGGCGGCGGAAAGAATGGAAAAGGCGGCGCCCCAGGTGGAGACCCTTCTCTCACTGGTGCTGTTATATAAGAAAAAGCTGGACGAAAGAAAACGCCGGGATAATATGATCGACTTTCATGACATGGAGCATTTTGCGTTGAATATTTTGCTTCAACGGGATGAAGAGGGGGAGCTGCTTCCTTCCCAGGCGGCGCTGGCGTATCGGGCTTATTTTGCCGAGATCCTCATAGACGAATATCAGGACAGCAACCTGGTGCAGGAACTGCTGTTAAAGAGCATTTCCGGTGAAGACGAGGGAAAGTTTAACCGCTTTATGGTAGGGGATGTAAAGCAGAGCATTTACAAATTCCGTCTTGCCCGTCCGGAACTTTTTATGGAAAAATACAACTGTTATTCGAAGCAGGATGGATTCTGCCAGCGAATCGACCTGCATAAAAATTTCCGAAGCCGCAGGCAGGTGTTGGAGAGCGTCAATGCTCTGTTCGCCCGGATTATGGGGCAAAGCCTGGGGGGCGTGGAATATGATGAGGAAGCCGCTCTTTATCCCGGCGCATCTTATCCGGAGGAGAAGGGGGAAGGAGTGTTTGACACAGAATACTTGCTGATTGGCAGAGAGGAAGGCTCCTCCTTGTCGCCTAAGGAGCAGGAAGGAGCGGCGATCGCCGGGCGTATCCGGGAATTGTATGGGAATTTTCAGGTGACAGACCCGGAGAGCGGAAAACTGCGCCCTGTCAGATACAGCGACATGGTGATTCTTTTGCGGACAACCGCAGGCTGGGCGGAAGCGTTTCAAAGGGTTTTGGAGAAGGAAGGAATTCCCACCTATATGTCCAAGCGCACGGGATATTTCCAGGCAGTGGAGGTGAAGGCATTGATGCAGTATTTGAAGGTGATCGATAATCCCCTTCAGGATATTCCTTTTTACGGCACCATGAAATCCTTTTTCGGGGGTTTTTCCCAGGAAGAAATCAGCGAGATCCGGGCGAAGGATACAGGCGCTTTTCTCTACGATCTTCTGGTCTCCTACGAAGGTCCTTTGACGGAAAAGGTGCAGGGCTTTTTAGGGAGGCTTTCACGCTACCGACAGAAAACCGCTTACACGCCGATCCACAAGTTGATACAGGAAATCTTAAGCGATACGGGGTATCTGGATTATGTGACGGCATACCCCGGAGGAGAGCAGAGGCGCGCTAATGTGGAGATGCTGCTGACCAGAGCTGCGGTATTTGAGAATACCAGCTACTACGGGCTGTTCCATTTTCTCCGTTATGTGGAGCAGCTGGAAAAATATGAAGTGGATTATGGGGAAGCGGATGTGCTGGATGAAAATGCGGACGTGGTGCGCATTATGAGCATCCACAAAAGCAAGGGACTTGAATTTCCCGTGTGCTTTGTGGCGGGGCTTGCCAAAAGATTTAATATGCAGGATCTCAGCGGCAGGCTGATTGCCGATGTGGATATGGGAATCGGAGTGGACTACATAGACAGTGATTTGCGTCTGCAAAGCCGTACCCTGAAAAAGAACGCGGTTGCCCTGAAACTGAAAATAGACGCATTAGGGGAAGAACTGCGGGTACTTTATGTGGCGATGACCAGAGCAAAGGAAAAGCTGATCCTGACGGCGCTGCCCTCAGATTTGGACAAGTGCAGGGAGAAGCTGGAGCTGCGAAAGGAATTGGGGGAACAGGAGGGAAGGGGAAAGGTTTCTTTTTCAACCCTTGCAGGAGCAAGCTGTTATCTGGATTTTATACTCCCCTGTCTTGACTTGGAACAGGCGGTGTTTGTTACCCCTGAGGATCGGATGTTTCAGGATGTGGAGGAAGCCGTAGGGGAGATGGCGCGTAAAAGAAAGCTTCTTTATGAGCCGGAAGATGTAGAAGAAATTGACCGGAACGTGATGACCCAAATGTCAGACCGTTTTTTACGTACTTATCCTTACCAGTATTTGTCAGATCTTTTTATAAAGACAACAGTGTCAGAGCTGAAAAAGAAAGCAATTCATGATTTACCGCTTCAGTCAATTGGGGAGGAAGGAGGAATGGCGGTTTCAAAGCAGCAATCTGACCAGGCGTTTACCAGGCAGCTGTTCGAGGAGCCGGAGGTGGTTCCGTACATTCCCTCTTTTATCAGGGAAGGCGAGGAAGTGTCGGGGACGGATCGGGGAAGCGCTTACCATAAGGCGATGGAACTGCTGGATATGGGAAGGGTGCTTGCATGTGCCGGCATAGAGGCGCGGATCAGGGAAATCAACGATCAGCTGGATCTTCTGGAAAGGGAGGAGCGTTTGGAATGCCGGTGGCGGAAAAGCATTTCCGCATCCAAGCTGGAAAGGTTTTTTGAGACCGGGCTTGCAATGCGTATGGCGGGGGCGGCGGCAAAAGGAAAGCTTTGGAAGGAGCAGCCCTTTGTGCTGGGGCTTTCTGCAAGCAGGCTGGGAGAGCAGTTTCCGGAAGAAGAGCAGGTACTAATCCAGGGAATTATTGACGTTTTCTTTGAGGAAGATGGAAAAATTGTGGTAGCAGATTACAAAACGGATGTTATAAAATCCCCCCAGGAGCTGACGGCAAGATATCAGGTACAGCTTGACTATTACGCGGAGGCACTTGCCCGGCTTACCGGTAAAAAAGTGACGGAGAAAATCATCTATTCGTTTGCCCTTGGAGAGGAGATTATGTTATACTGATAAATGGTAATGAAATAAAACAAACCAAATGAGGAGGATTTAAAAGATGAAGTTCAAATTTGGAATCAAAGAAGTTGTTGCCATTGGCGTAGGAACGGCATTGTTTGTGGCGTTGACGGAGATCCAGATCCCCACCCCTATTCCCAATACTTATCTTCAGCCCCGTATGGCGATTATGGCATTTCTTGCCGCTGTGTTCGGTCCTTTGGTGGGAGGCGTGGTAGGTATTTTAGGGCATGCGCTGGGAGACGCAATGTTTTACGGCAGCGTATGGTGGAGCTGGGTTATTCCCGAGGGGATTATCGGCGTTGCCATCGGTCTTTGCGCTTCAAAGTTTGCCATCAAGGAGGGAGAGTTTAAAAACGTTAAAGCGATCGTTCTGTTTAATGTGGTACAGATCCTTGCCAATATTGTTGCATGGGCGCTTGCAGCTCCCTGCCTGGATATTCTGATCTATGCGGAGCCTGCAAACAAGGTTTTCCTGCAGGGTGCAATGGCAATTTTAGGAAACGTTCTGATCATTGGTATTTTAGGAACTCTTCTGTGCGTAGGATATTCGGCAGTGGGAGCAAAATCGTCCAGCCTTAATAAAGAGGAGTAATGAATGTCGCCGATTATCGAGTTTAAAGATTTTTCGTTTAAATATCGGGCGCAGGCGGAACCGACTCTCCGGGATATTAATCTTTCCATTATGCCCGGAGAGAAGGTGCTGATCGTAGGTCCTTCCGGTTCGGGAAAGTCAACTCTTGCCCATTGTATCAACGGGCTTGTGCCTTTTTCCTATACGGGAGAGATCAACGGAACCCTTACTGTGAAGGGGAAAAAACCTTCGGAACTGGGGCTTTTTGGGCTGTCTAAGATCGTAGGAACGGTATTGCAGGATACGGATGGACAGTTTATCGGTTTGACGGTGGCGGAGGATATTGCCTTTGCCCTTGAAAATGATATGACGCCCCAGGAGGAGATGTTTGCCAAGGTAGATGAAGTGGCGGAAATGGTTGACGTGAAAAGGCTTCTTGACCATGCGCCGGGGGAACTCTCGGGGGGACAGAAGCAGCGGGTATCCATGGCGGGTGTCATGGTGGACGATGTGGAAATCCTGCTCTTTGACGAGCCTTTGGCGAACCTGGATCCGGCAACCGGGAAACGTGCCATCCACATGATCGATCAGATCCAGAAAAAGAAGAAGACCACCATTCTCATCATTGAGCATCGTCTTGAAGATGCCCTGTATCGGGATGTGGACAGGATTGTTGTGGTTGGAAACGGCAGAATTGTGGCGGATACCACGCCGGATGAGCTGCTTGCCACCAATATTTTAGAGGAACAGGGCATTAGAGAGCCCTTCTATATTGCTGCATTGAAACATGCGGGCTGTACCATATCGGCGGAAGATCAGCCTCAGCACATTGAAACCATGCATATAGAGAAATACAGCCAGGCAGTAAAGGACTGGTTTGGGAAAGCGGAGAGGAAGGAAGGAAAGAAAGGCTCGGAGTCGGCGCTTAAGGTGGAGGATCTGTATTTTTCCTACGAGGAGGGCAAACCCATCCTGCAGCATATCCATTTTGATATTATGGAAGGAGAGATGGTCAGCATCGTCGGGAAGAACGGGGCTGGGAAATCTACCCTTTCCAACCTGATTTGCGGCTTCTATAAGCCTGTGCGGGGAAGAATCCTGTTAAACGGGCAGGATATGGCGCCTTTATCCATCAAGGAAAGAGGCGAAAAGATCGGGCTTGTGATGCAGAGTCCCAATCAGATGATTTCCAAGCCCATGATCTTTGACGAGGTGGCGCTGGGGCTTAAAGTGAGGGGCGTACCTGAGGAAGAGATCAGGGAGCGGGTGAACAGGACGCTGAAGATCTGCGGTCTTTATCCTTTCAGAAACTGGCCTGTATCGGCGCTCAGCTTTGGACAGAAAAAGAGGGTTTCCATTGCGTCGATCCTTGTTATGGATCCCCGGGTGCTGATTTTGGACGAGCCTACGGCAGGGCAGGATTACAGGCACTATACGGAGATTATGGAATTCCTGAAAAGGATCAACGAAGAGTTCCATATTACCATCATTATGATTACCCACGATATGCATTTGATGTT
Source organism: Lachnospiraceae bacterium UBA7093 (assembly GCA_002492465.1). Taxonomy (GTDB): domain Bacteria; phylum Bacillota; class Clostridia; order Lachnospirales; family Lachnospiraceae; genus Suilimivivens. The sequence goes on from DKYT01000004.1 coordinate 92,940, forward strand.
GGAGTACACAGACAGGGCGATTGTGATTGCAGACGGCCATCTGATCGCGGACGATACCCCTGCTAAGGTGCTGACCAGCGAAGCAATTGCGGATAAGGCGTATCTGAAGAAAACATCTCTGTATGACCTGGCGGTGAATTGCGGGCTTGAAGATCCTTCGGAATTTGTGGAGCGGTTTATTGCCTATGAGCGGAAAAACAGAAGAGAAAAGGAGGATGCCGCCCATGTCTAAGATGTTGGCGTATGAAGAAAAAGACACTTGGATCCACAGACTCAGCGGCGTCACAAAGCTGATTTTTTTCCTGCTGTGGTGTTTTACCAGTATGCTTACCTACGATACCAGAATACTGGCGTTTATGGTGGCGTTCAGCCTGCTGATCTTTAAAATTTCCAAAACGGAATGGAAGCAGGTGGGAACGGTATTTAAGCTGATCATGGTTTTTCTCATCCTGAATGTACTTGCTATTTTCATTTTATCGCCGGATCACGGAACGGAAATTTACGGAACAAGAACGGTGCTGTTCCATATTGCAGGCTCTTACGATTTGACGAAGGAGCAGCTGTTTTATGAGCTGAACGTTATCATCAAGTATTTTACGGTAATTCCCGCAGTGTTTATGTTTCTGGTCACCACCAACCCCAGCGAGTTTGCGGCGTCCATGAATAAGGTTGGAATCAGCTACAATATAGGATATGCGCTTGCCATCGCCATTCGGTATGTGCCGGACGTGCAGGGGGAATTTACCAAGATTAAGCATGCCCAGGAGGCAAGGGGAATTGAAATGTCCGGAAAGGCATCCCTTTTGAGCCGGATCAAAAATACATCGGCAATTTTATTTCCACTGATCTTTTCCAGCATGGACAGGATCGACACAGTCAGCAACGCCATGGAACTGAGGGGGTACGGAAAACACAAAAAAAGAACCTGGTACATGGAGAGAAAGCTGAAAAGAAATGATTACCTTACCATAGGGTTTACGGTGGTTTTTACGGTGGTCGCCCTTGTTATTACCTTTGCGGATGGAAACAGGTTTTATAATCCTTTTTCTTGACAAATTTTCAGGGAAGGGTATACTTTAGTTGAACAAAGAATAAGATCGCTAGGGGAGCGGAAGCTGAGATTGCGTATGTTTTGAGAACTGCGCTAACCCTCATTACCTGAACCGGATAATACCGGCGTAGGGAAGCTGATTTTTGTGAATACTGTGGGTTCCCTCCGGGTTTCGAGGGGGAGCAATTTCGTATTCATAAAAATGACGACTCCTCCTGTGACGAACATCTAAGGAGGTTTTTTTATGTCTTTTTTTGTAACTCAAATCATGGATGAAGAAGGTGGGATTTCTTACGGGCTGACCGGGGCAGGCTATGCCGCGCTGGTGATCATTATGGTCGCGGTATGGCTGATCGGCTGTATGGTGAGCAGGAACGGTAAGAAAAGGATCAGTACAAAGCAGCTGGTATTTTCCGCGGCGGCAATGGCGCTTGCTATGGTGACCAGTGGAGTCAAACTGATTGATATGCCCATGGGCGGTTCCGTTACGCTGTGCAGTATGCTGTTTATCTGTCTCATCGGCTATCTGTTCGGGCTGCGCACAGGCTTGACGGCGGCGGTTGCCTACGGCGTTTTGCAGCTGATTTCCAATCCCTACATTATCAGTATTCCGCAGATGCTTACCGATTACATATTTGCTTTCGGCGCCCTGGGGCTTGCCGGGATATGCGCAAATAAAAAAAGAGGGCTGGTGTGGGGATATCTTTTGGGCGTTTTGGGGCGGTTTTTCTTTACCTTCCTGTCAGGGATGATCTTTTTCGGAAGCTATGCGGCATATTACAATATGGCGGCGCCGGTTTACTCCTTTGTCTATAATGGCGCGTACCTGGGGCTGGAAGCCGGTATCACGGTAATTCTGTTGCTTTTGCCCCCTGTCTCCAAGGGATTGCTGAAAGTAAAACAGATGGCGGCGGAAGTCTAGGATAATTTCATGGTAAATTTGGAAATACCACTTGTAAATTGTGCCTGCAAGTGGTATTCTTTTTATGACCGTCCGGAATCGTTACCATGAAACAAAATATAGGAGAAACAGTATGAGAGCAAGCGGAATTTTATTACCAATATCCAGCATTCCGTCCAAGTATGGAATCGGAACATTTTCGAAAGAAGCGTATGAATTTGTGGATTTTTTGAAGGCAGCAGGTCAAACCTATTGGCAGATCTTACCCTTAGGTCCCACCGGTTATGGGGACTCTCCTTATCAGTCTTTTTCTACTTTTGCAGGAAACCCTTATTACATAGACCTGGAAGAGCTGATTGAAGCAGGGATGCTTACAAAAGAACAGTGCGAGGCATGCGACTGGGGCGGAAGCGAGGCTTACGTTGATTATGAAAAAGTTTACCTTTCACGTTTTAAAATTTTGAAAGAAGCGTTTGCGCAGAGCAATATACAGGAAAACCCGGATTTTCAGGAATTTGTCAGAGAAAACAGCTTCTGGCTTTCAGATTATGCGCTCTATATGGCTGTGAAAGATTTTTATGAAGGAAAAAGTTGGGCGGAATGGGATGACGATATCCGTTTACGAGAGGCTTCGGCGGTTGCAGGATACAGACAGAAGCTTCAGGAGGAAATTCTTTTTTATGAATTTCAGCAGTACCTCTTTGCAAAGCAATGGATGAAGCTTAAGAAATATGCAAATGACAAGGGAATCCTGATCATCGGGGATATTCCCATCTATGTTGCTTTTGACAGCGCGGATGCATGGGCAAACCCGGAATTGTTCCAGTTTGATGAGAACAGTATGCCAACCGGTGTTGCCGGATGTCCTCCCGATGCCTTTTCAGCGACAGGGCAGCTTTGGGGGAATCCCCTTTACCGTTGGGAGTACCACAAGGAAACAGGATATGCATGGTGGATGCAGAGAATCGCTTATTGCTATAAGCTTTATGATGTGGTCAGAATCGATCATTTCAGGGGCTTTGATGAATATTACAATATTCCCTTTGGAGATCCTACAGCGGAATTTGGCAAGTGGGAAAAGGGGCCCGGTTACGATCTGTTCAAGGTGATGAAGGAGAAAGTGGGAAATAAGCCTGTGATCGCAGAGGATCTGGGATTTTTGACGCCTACGGTAATAAAGCTGGTGAAAAAGACAGGTTACCCGGGAATGAAGATTTTGCAGTTCGCTTTTGACTCAAGGGAGGAAAGCGACTATCTGCCTCACAACTATACGCCTAATTCGGTTGTTTATACGGGAACCCATGACAATGACACCACATTGGGGTGGTATGGCTCTATCAGCCGCAGAGATCGCAGCTTTGCCAAAAAGTATTTGAATTTCAGAGGCAGCAAGGATCTGGAGTGGAATTTTATCCGTGCAGCGATAGCCAGCGTATCGGATACGGCGATTATTCCCATGCAGGACTATCTGGGGTTGGGGACAGAGGCAAGGATCAATGTACCTTCCACCCTGGGAACAAACTGGAAATGGAGAATGACAAAAGGGGCGGCGAGCCAGGAGCTTGCAGACAGGATTTATAAGCTTTGCAAGCTTTACGGAAGAGTCAAGTAAGCAGAGTGGAAAGAAACAGAAGGTAAGAGGAAGTTATTTGTGGATGAATTAACGATTAAAGATGTAGCGAAAGAGTGCGGGGTGGGGATCAGCACGGTATCCAGAGCTCTCAATAATCATCCGGACATCAGCCCGGAAACCAAAAAGAAGATTATGGGGGTGATTAAAGAAACCGGATACGTGCCCAATAACAGCGCCAGAAATTTAAAGCGTACGGATGCCAGATGTATTGCAATTTTGATTAAAGGTATTACCAATCCCTTTTTCAGTTCCATTATTCAGATTGTGGAAACACAGGCTCAAAAGAAGAAATACGCCATGGTGATACAGCATGTGGACGCTTATGAGAACGAGCTGGATGTGGCGCTGCAGCTGGTGAAGGAGAAACGCCTGCGCGGAATTATCTTTTTGGGAGGAGCTTATCAGCATGATAAGAGGAAGGTTGAAAAGCTGAAGGTGCCTTTTGTATTCTGCACCATAGGCGCTGTGCAGGAAACAGGGAAAAAGACCTACTCCAATATTGCGGTCAATGACCGGATTGAAAGCCGCAGAATGATAGACTATCTGCTGGATTTGGGGCATAAGAGAATTGCCATTATCACAGAGGGTACGGAGGCGGAATCGGTAGGACAGCTGCGTTTAGAAGGGTATAAGGACGCTTTGACGGCAAGAGGAATCGCCATAGATGAGAGACTGATCTATGAAGTGGAGGATGACGAGGATCCCTATTCTATGGAAAACGGATATATTACCGCCAAAAAGCTTTTGGATTCAGGAGTGGATTTTACGGCAGTTTTTGCCATTGCAGATTTCCTGGCAGTGGGCGTGTGCAGAGCGCTCCATGAAGCCGGCAGGAGAATTCCCGAGGATGTTTCTGTGGCAGGTTACGACGGCATTCCCATAGGGGAGTTTTATACGCCCAAGCTTACTACGATTAAGCAGCCTATCGGAAAAATGGCGGAAAAAACCATCAAGCTTTTGTTCGATGTGATAGAGGGAAAAAGCGGACATGAGCATATTTATTTCCCGGCGGAATTGGTAGAGAGAGAATCCACCGGAAAACCAAATAATTGAAAAGTTAAGATACGGATGTCCTGGAAACCAGGCATCCGTTCTTTGCATAAGAAAGTCTGGCTATACTAAGAAAATTTTTTTTGGGACAAATTGGAATTGTGATACGCCGGATCGGAGGTTACATCTTCTCCCAGCCATGGAGGCGGAAGAAAGGCGTTTGCCATTTTTTCGTCCGGAAATTCCACTTCGGCGATGACCAGCGGAGCAAAAGGCGGTTCAAATAAATCCAGTTCTACGGTCAGTCTGACCGGTTCTGAAGGCGCTTTATATCCGCGGGCAAAAGCAGGTTCCGGGATTGGAATCAGGTATCTTTTTTTGGAAATAATATTTCCGTCCGCTTTGGAAAGAAGATGGTCGTAAGCGTCTCCGTTCAGAGGAAGATTATACTCTTCTCTTGCCATAAGCCCTTTTCCCTTATAGGTAAGATAATATTCATCGTTCTGTCTGCGGATCCGGATAACAGGATTGGTGCAGAGATAAGCCTGTTGAATGAAAAGGCAGGAATAAGAGGAGAGATCAGAGGGAAGATTTACTATTTTAAATTTGCGTTCGATTTCCATGGAGGGTATTCCTTTCTGTTTCCTAGACCTTAAGAAAAACTTAGTATATTTTTCCAATATTATATCCTTCCTTAATAAAATTTACAAATCGTTTATTGGTAATTCCATGAATTTAATGGTAAAATAAATACAGTTGCCGGTGTGCGAAAGAACACTGGAAAAAATAGAAAAGGCGGGGATATGCAATGAGTAAGGTGTGTGTTTTTTTTGGTACGGGTTATGAGGAAATAGAGGCTCTGACGGTAGTGGATATTCTGCGAAGGCAGGGAATCGATACAAAAATGGTATCCGTGACAGGTGAGAATACGGTGGTGGGCTCCCATCAAATTCCGGTTGTAATGGATTGTCTTATTGAGGATTTGAATTTTGATGAAGTGGATGTGCTGGTATTACCCGGAGGGCTTGCAGGCACCCGTAATTTGGAAGCGTGCGCCCTTCTCATGAACCAGGTAGATGCCTTTGCGGCAGGGGGAAAGGCTGTATGCGCTATCTGCGCGGCGCCGTCCATATTGGGGCACAGAGGAATCCTGAAGGGAAAGAAAGCAATTGCTTATCCCGGGTTTGAGGATCAGCTGGAGGGCGCTGTGATTACCTGGGAACCGGCGGTACAGGATGGAAATATTATCACAGGACGGGGAATGGGATGCTCGATTCCCTTTGCGTTAAAGATTCTTGCTTATCTTGCCGGAGAAGACGCAGGCGCCGCAATGGCTGAAAAAATCGTATATCAAAATCAGTAAGGAAAGGATACAAATGAATATTTTATTTTTTTTAACGCCCAAAAGCGAATCGGCGTATGTATATGATTCAGATACCCTCCGGCAGGTTATAGAAAAAATGGAGAATCACGGATACTCCGCAGTTCCGGTAATCGGGAAAGAGGACGGGCGGTACATAGGCACCCTGACGGAAGGAGATTTGCTTTGGTATATCAAGAAGCAGGGAGATCTTTCCCTGAGAATGGCGGAAGAAATTCCCATGACGGATGTACCCCGCAAACGCGATAATGAGCCGGTGGACGTGGATGTCAATATGGAAGATCTGCTGAATGTGGCGATGAATCAGAACTTTGTTCCTGTGATAGATGACAGGAAACGGTTTATCGGGTTGATTACAAGAAAGGACTTGATCCAGTACCTTTGCAGAAAGCTTGTAACGATACAGCTGGAAGCAGGGGGAATGGGCATCAGGTAAAAGGAAAGAAACATGTTTAACCAGCTGACCCAAAAGGATATTGAGGCCATGGAGGCTGAAATAGAAGAGCGAAAACTGGTGATCCGCCCCAGGCTGTTGGAGTCTGTAAAGGAGGCGCGGGCGCAGGGAGATCTCAGCGAAAATTTTGAATATTATGCGGCAAAAAGAGAAAAAAACAAAAATGAGAGCCGTATTCGTTTTTTGGAACGTATGATTAAGACCGCAGAGGTGATACCGGATGATTCCAGAGAGGATGAAATCGGTATGAATAATACGGTAGAAGTAGAGTTTGAAGAGGACGGCTCAATTGAAAAATATAAAATCGTAACAACCATGCGGGGCAATTCCCTGGAGGGACTTGTGAGTGTGGAATCACCCATTGGCAAGGCGCTTATGGGGCATAAAGCGGGCGACAGAGTCTATGTTCAGGTGCGGGAGGACTACGGCTATTATCTTACCGTCAAATCTATAGAAAACACTCAGGACGACGGAACCGATAAGATCAGAAGCTTTTAAAAATGAAACGGAAAAACTTACCATCATATTTTCATAAACACCGTAAATACTATGAACAAGATGAGCAGCAAGGAAAACGCTTTGAACGGAAAAAATTCCAGGATAAGCGGACACCAAAACGCTTATCTTGGAAAAGGCTGCAACAGGCAGTCAAAAATAATAACGGAGGTGAAAAAGATGGCAAGCAGCAAATCTAATAGAGTAGAAGTTCCTGAAGCTAAGGCAGCTATGGATCGTTTCAAAACAGAAGTTGCTTCTGAGCTTGGTGTTAACTTAAAAGAGGGCTACAACGGCGATTTAACATCCAAGGAAGCCGGTTCCATCGGCGGAGAAATGGTTCGTAGAATGATCAAGAAGCAAGAAGAAATGATGAAATAACGAAACATGAAAACAGAGAATGACCCGTCTGCAGATGCAGGCGGGTTGTTTTCGTAAATAATGGTTTAAGCGGCAAGATCGCCTTTCTCAAGGAACTTTTGCAACGGCAGCCATATGAGAAAGGCAAGAATACTGCCGGTAAGCGCCGTAATCAGCTGAGTAACGGAAAAGGTGATCCTGGCGGTAGATAAGACCATGGGAAGCGCCTCGGGCTTTGGCAGCCTGGAGGCAATGTCGCTGCCGAACAAAGGGAGAAGGATCAGAACGATCACGATTCCCATAAAAGCAGCCTTCAGCAGGGAACCAAGGACAAGCCCTGCGGGAAGACGCCGCCTAAAATGGAATTTATTCTGGAAATACCATGTACATAGGGCGAGGATTACATTTCCGCCTATGACAGCGGGAAACATAAGGGGAATTGCCGCCATGATGGGAGAACCGGAAATGAAGAATGCCGTAATGGGGGCGACGGCGCTGATGAACAGCCCGCTCCAAAGTCCTGCTGCCAATACTGCGATTATGATGGTAGCGTTGACGATGGGACCTGTGATATATACGGAAAGATTTTTAAAAAATTGGCTGGCAATGCAGATAGCAAGCAGTAGCGCGGTTTGAACCAGTTGTTTTGTTGATAATTTCATAATGCTTCCTCCTTGTAAACCATCACCAGTATATAAGAGAAGAAATGAAAATGCAAGGAGGAGTAAATTCAAAATAAATCAAAAATAGAAAAAATCTGGTATTTTCATTTTAGGTATGCTATAATCGTAAAATGACTGTTAGTATGCGTGAAAATGCCTGAGCAGCAGTAAATATAAGATAAAAATGACATAAGGTTATAAGGAGGATGTACTAAAATGAGCGTACAGGTAGAAAAACTGGAAAAAAGCATGGCAAAGCTTACCATCGAGGTGCCTGCGGAGGAATTGGAAGAGGCGTTGCAGAAAGCCTTTTTAAAGAACAAAAACAGAATCAGCGTTCCCGGATTCCGAAAAGGAAAAGTACCCCGTCAGATGGTGGAAAAGATCTACGGACCGGAAATTTTTTATGAGGATGCGGCAAATGAACTGATTCCGGACGCTTATGAAAAAGCAGTGGAGGAGTGCGGAGAAGATATTGTTTCTTCCCCTAAAATTGAAGTGACACAGATTAAGAAGGGCGAGCCTTTTATCTTTACGGCGGAAGTGGCGCTTAAACCTCCGGTAAAGCTTGGAAAGTACAAAGGGGTTAAGATTGACAAGATCGACGCGGAAGTGACGGATGAGGAAGTGACCGCAGAGATCGATAAGCAAAGAGAGAACAATGCCAGAAATATTGAAGTGACAGACAGAGCGGTGAAGGACGGCGATATGACAGTACTGGACTTTGAAGGCTTTGTGGACGGTGTTGCCTTTGATGGCGGCAAGGGTGAGAATTATCCCCTGACCATTGGTTCAGGCGCTTTTATCCCCGGTTTTGAGGAACAGCTGGTAGGCGCTGAAATTGGGAAGGAGGTTGAAGTGAACGTAACCTTCCCGGAGGATTACCAGGCAGATGAGTTAAAAGGAAAAGCGGCTCTGTTTAAGTGCACCGTTAAAGAAATTAAGGAAAAAGAGCTTCCGGAGCTTGACGATGAATTTGCCAGCGAGGTTTCAGAATTCGATACATTGGAAGAATATAAAGCGGATGTGAAGGCTACACTGACAGAAAGAAAAGCAAAAGAAGCGAAGGACGCAAAGGAAGCGGCGGTGATTGAGGCGATCGTAAATGACTCCGAAATGGAGATCCCCGAAGCAATGCTCGCTACACAGCAGAAACAGATGGTAGATGAATTTGCTCAGAGGATTCAGATGCAGGGCTTATCCCTGGATCAATACTTCCAGTTTACAGGAACCAACTATGATAAGATGGTAGAACAGGTGAAGCCTCAGGCTGAAAAGAGAATCAAATCCAGACTTGTGCTGGAGGCAATCGTAGAAGCCGAGAAGATTGAGGCAACTGAGGAAGATTACGAAGAAGAATTAAAGGCAATGGCGGAAGCATATCAGATGGAAGTGGAGAAAGTAAAGGAAATGCTTCCTGAAAAGAGCGTTTCTCAGATCAAGGCGGACCTTGCCGTGAGAAAGGCAGCAGAGTTTGCAGTAGAAAAGGCAAAAGAAAAATAAATGACAATGAAGACAGTAAGGAGGATATAGAATGAGCTTGGTACCTTATGTCATTGAGCAGACAAGCAGAGGAGAACGTTCCTACGATATTTACTCAAGACTTTTAAAAGAAAGAATTATTTTCTTGGGGGAGGAAGTCAATGAGGTGACGGCAAGCCTGATTGTGGCGCAGATGCTGTTTCTGGAATCGGAAGATCCGGAAAAGGATATCCAGTTTTATATTAACAGCCCCGGCGGAAGCGTTACGGCAGGTATGGCAATCTATGATACCATGCAGTATATAAAATGCGACGTTGCAACCAACTGTATGGGTATGGCGGCAAGTATGGGGGCATTTTTACTTGCCGGGGGAACGAAGGGAAAACGCCTTGCCCTTCCCAACGCTGAGATTATGATTCATCAACCTTTGGGCGGCGCCCAGGGTCAGGCTACGGAAATTGAGATTGCTGCGAAACATATTCTGCAGACCAAGGAAAAGTTAAATAAGATTCTGGCGGAAAATACCGGCAAAGATTACGATGTAATCGCTGCAGACACAGAAAGAGATAACTGGATGAGCGCTGAGGAGGCGGTAGAGTACGGTTTGATCGACAGAGTTCTCTATAAACGTTCTGATAATGAATAAATCAATAAGTGGAGGTGTTCCTCAGCGTAAAAGGCTTCGGAATGGAGGAAAAAATGGCAGGAAAAAATTCTGATAATATCAGGTGTTCTTTCTGTAATAAGACCCAGGATCAGGTGAAAAAGCTGATTGCAGGTCCGGCAGGGGTGTATATCTGCGATGAATGTGTTGAAATATGCGCAGATATTGTGGAAGAGGAATATGAAGAAGAGATAGAAGAAACGGGGCTTGACATTAATCTTCTGAAACCGGTGGAAATCAAGGATTTCCTGGATGACTACGTGATTGGTCAGGAGGAGGCAAAGAAGGTTTTGGCAGTGGCTGTGCATAACCATTATAAACGGGTTATGGCGCCCAAGGACATGGACGATGTGGAACTCCAAAAGAGTAATATTATTATGGTAGGTCCTACCGGATCCGGCAAGACCTATCTGGCGCAGACATTGGCGAAGATTATTAACGTGCCTTTTGCCATAGCGGATGCCACCACATTGACAGAGGCAGGATATGTGGGAGAGGATGTGGAAAACATTCTGCTCAAGCTGATACAGGCGGCTGATTATGATGTGGAACGGGCGCAGCTGGGCATTATCTACATTGACGAGATCGATAAGATCACCAAAAAGAGTGAAAATGTTTCCATTACCAGGGACGTATCCGGCGAGGGAGTACAGCAGGCGCTGCTGAAAATCATTGAAGGAACCGTGGCAAGCGTACCGCCTCAGGGAGGAAGAAAGCATCCTCATCAGGAATTGATACAGATCGATACCTCCAATATCCTGTTTATCTGTGGGGGGGCATTCGACGGTCTGGAAAAAATCGTTGAAAGCAGGCTGAACCGGAATTCCATTGGATTTGATGTGGAGATCGTAAGTAAAAGCAACCGGGATGTGGGAGCGCTGTTAAGCGAAGTGACGCCTCAGGATCTGGTGAAGTATGGTTTGATTCCCGAGTTTGTAGGACGTGTGCCCATCAGCGTGTCCTTACAGGGGCTGGATGAAAGCGCCCTCTACAAAATCCTGACAGAGCCTAAAAGCGCGCTGATCAAGCAGTATCAGAAGCTTTTCAGCTTTGATAATGTGAAGCTTACCTTTGAGAGAGAAGCGGTCGAGACCATTGCAAAACAGGCGTTTGACCGAAAAACGGGCGCAAGAGGCTTACGCTCCATTATGGAAAGAGTTTTGATGGATGTGATGTTTGAACTTCCTTCAGACGAAACAATTGAAGAGTGCGTCATTACGAAAGGGGCGGTAGAAGGCACCAGCGAACCGTTATTGATACATCATGAAATAATGCGCAAGGCAAGATGATAAAATGCCGCCGATTGGCGGCATTTTGTGATAAATCAGGGGAAAAACGATGAACAAGAAGAAAACGGGAACCGGAGCATTTCTTACGCTGCCGGTGATTCCTTTACGGGGAATGATAATTTTACCAACGGCGGTTATACATTTTGATGTAAGTAAAGAAAAATCAATGCAGGCGTTGGAATATGCCATGGCGAAGGATGGCATGGTTTTTCTGGTAGCACAGCGGATGTCGGGGATGGAAGTTTCTGAAGTCAGCCATCTTCACAGAATCGGAACTATTTCGGTAATAAAACAGGTTACCAGGCTTCCCAACCAGAGTATACGGGTGCTCGTGGAGGGAATGGACAGAGGCATCCTGCATGAGCTGAACGCAGAAAATACGAAGTTTCTGGAAGCAAAGCTGGAAAAAGCATGTGAGGAGGAAGAAGGATCGGGAAAGGGAAAAGTGGAGCAGGAGGCAATGCTCAGGCAGATCAGGGAGTACTATACAACCTTTGCATCCTATTATCCAAAGCTTGATAAAAATGCTTTAAACCGATATGCGCAGATTTTTTTGCCCGGACGGCTGATCGATCAGATTACAACGAACCTTCCCATGAATTTTATGAAAAAACAGCAGATTCTGGAGGCGGCGGATCTGAAGGAGCGCTATGAGATTCTGTGTGAGCATTTGCTGAACGAAATTGAGATCGCCAAGGCAAAGGAAGAATTGAACCGCAGTATAAAGGATCGAGTGGATAAACACCAGAAGGAATATCTGCTAAGGGAGCAGCTGCGCTATATTAAAGAGGAACTGGGGGAAAAGAACGGCTTTTCCGATATCGACCAGTTTTACGAGGCGGTTGAACGGCTGGAGGCATCTGAAGAAGTAAGAGAAAGAATTATGAAGGAGATTGCCCGCTTTAAAAATCTGGCGGCAGGCAGCTCTGAAAGCGCTGTGGAGAGGGTTTATATCGAAACCTTGCTGGAGCTTCCCTGGGACAGAGCTTCTGTGGATAATGAAAGTATGAAGCGCGCCAAAGATGTGCTTGAAAAGGATCATTATGGTCTGGAGCAGGTGAAAGAACGCATTCTGGAGTTTTTAGCAGTGCGGTGCCTTACAAGCAAAGGGGAAAGTCCCATTATCTGTCTGGTAGGACCGCCCGGAACAGGAAAAACCTCTATTGCCAAAAGTGTGGCAAGGGCGCTTGATAAGCAGTATGTAAGGATCTGCCTGGGAGGTGTCAGGGATGAAGCGGAGATCAGAGGCCACCGCAAAACCTATGTAGGCGCCATGCCGGGGCGGATAGCGGCAGGCTTAAAACAGGCAGGGGTAAAAAATCCGTTGATGCTGCTGGATGAAATTGATAAGGTAAGCAATGATTATAAGGGCGATACCTTTTCGGCGCTTTTGGAGGTCCTGGACGGGGAACAGAATGTCCGTTTCAGGGATCACTATGTAGAGGTGCCCCTGGATTTATCAGAGGTACTTTTCATAGCCACGGCGAACACTACCCAGACCATTCCCAGACCTTTGTTGGACCGGATGGAAGTCATCGAAGTAAACAGTTATACGGAGAATGAAAAATTTCATATTGCAAGGGAGCATCTTCTGGGAAAACAGATGAAGAAAAACGGTATCACAAGAAAGATGCTGACCATACAGGACAGTGCCCTTAAGAATATCATCACCTATTATACCAAAGAGGCAGGGGTGAGGGAACTGGAGCGGAAGATCGGAGATATCTGCAGAAAAGCGGCAAAGGAAATCCTGGAGGCGAGAGAAGCGGGCGGCGAACAGGAAAAAATTAAGGTTGGCGCTTCCAACCTGGAGCAATATCTGGGAAAACGGAAGTACAGCCTGGACAAAGCGGACCGGGAGCCTCAGATTGGTATTGCGCGTGGGCTTGCCTGGACAAGCGTGGGCGGAGATACCCTTCAGATCGAAGTGAATATGATGCCCGGGAAGGGCGATATTGAGCTGACAGGGCAGATGGGCGATGTAATGAAGGAATCGGCGATCATCGGCATGAGCTATGTGCGCTCCATTGGAGAGAAAAATCATATTCTGCCGGAAAGCTTTAAGGAGAATGATTTTCATCTGCATATTCCGGAAGGAGCGGTTCCAAAGGACGGACCTTCCGCCGGTATCACCATGGCGACAGCGCTTTTCTCGGCGCTTACATGCCGAAAGGTGCGGAGCGATCTTGCCATGACGGGGGAAATCACCCTGCGGGGCAGAGTGCTTCCCGTAGGAGGGCTTAAGGAAAAGATACTGGCGGCAAAAATGGCAGGCATTAAGGAAGTGCTGGTGCCCGGGAAAAATAAAAAAGATGTAGAGGAAATTTCCCAGGAGATCAAAGAGGGACTTACAATTACATATGTAACAGATATGAAGGAAGTTTTAAAGCATGCGCTGTTACAGGCATGAGAATGAGAGGAAAAATGGTAATCAGGAATGTAAACCTTGAGACGGTGTGCGGCATCACCAGTAAGCTGCCTGAAAATACCCATATGGAATTTGCTTTTGCAGGAAAAAGCAACGTGGGGAAATCCTCCTTGATTAACGGGCTTATGAACCGGAAGGCGCTTGCAAGAACCAGCGCCCAGCCGGGCAAGACTCAGACCATTAATTATTATAATATCAACGATCAACTGTACTTTGTGGATCTGCCGGGGTACGGATATGCCAAAGTGAATGAAGAGGAAAAGGCGAAGTGGGGGAAGATGGTTGAAAATTATCTGCACACTTCAAAACAGTTAAAGGCAGTGTTTTTATTGATCGATATTCGCCATGAGCCCTCAGGAAACGATAAAATGATGTACAAATGGATTTTAGCCCAGGGATTTGCGCCGATTATCATAGCCACCAAGCTGGATAAAATTAATAGAAGTCAGGTGCAAAAGCACGTTAAGATGATCAGAGAAGGACTTCAAGTGGTAAAAAATACAACCGTTATTCCCTACTCCGCGCAGACAAAGCAGGGGAGGGAGGAGATTTATGAGTTGTTGGATTATTATTTGGAGGAACCGGATCCTGTTGACTGGGCATAGGAGAAAGAGCGTATATGAATGGCATGGGAAATAAAACAACATATTTGAAGGTACTTGTAAATTTGGGAATTATGCTTGTGCTGCTGCTGTTTTTCATTTTTATAGTCCCCAAAATTATTTTGTACTTTATGCCTTTTGTGGTTGGGTGGATTATTGCGCTGATTGCCGGCCCGCTGGTTCGTTTTTTTGAAAAGACATTGAAAGTGAAGCGAAAAGCGGGTACAGCGTTTGTAATTATCTCGGTGATTGCGCTGGTAATTCTTGCGGGTTATCTTGTGGGAGCAAGAGTGGCAAAGGAACTGGGGGATTTTATAGGAGCGCTGCCGGAAATGTGGGAAAATACCCAGAAAGATTTTGCGGAGATTGGAGGAAAGCTGGAGTTAGCAAGCAAATATCTTCCGGAGCAGGTGCAGACCACCTTTAAGGATGTAATGGCAAACATAGGAGAATATTTAGGGGAATTCTTCGGAGGCTTGAGTACTCCTACAATTGAGGCGCTGGGACGGTTTGCCAAAAATCTTCCTGCCATTATCATAGGTGTGATCATGTGTCTTCTGTCCGCATACTTTTTTGTGGCGGAGAAGGACTATTTGTCCAATCTCCTGTCCAAGGCGGTGCCCAACGCCATCGTGGAGCGCTGGAGGCTGGTGAAGAGAGGATTTAAGCATGCTGTGGGCGGTTATTTTAAGGCACAGCTGAAAATTGAATTATGGATGTATCTGCTTTTGGGAATCGGTTTTACCATTTTAAGGGTGAGATATGCCTTTTTGATTGCCATTGCGGTCGCCTTTCTGGATCTGCTTCCTTTTTTTGGAACGGGAACAGTCCTTATTCCATGGGCGATCGTTAAATTTTTAAGCGGTGATTATAAAATGGTGATCGGACTGCTGATTATATGGGGCGTAGGGCAGCTTGCAAGACAGCTGATCCAGCCGAAGATCGTGGGAGAGTCGGTAGGACTTTCTCCTGTTCCCACTTTATTTCTGCTGTTTATCGGATTTAAGGCAGGGGGCGTCGTGGGAATGATCATTGCGGTGCCGATCGGCATTATCGTGCTGAATATGTATGAGGAAGGGGTTTTTGATACTACCCTGGACAGCCTTAAGATCCTGTATGCAAGCATCAGTAATTTCAGACATTTGAATGAAGAGGATATGGAAGCGGTGAAAATTTACCGGGAGGAAGAAAAAAAACGGATTGAGGCAAAGAAAAGAAAGCAGGAGGCTGTTGAAAAGAAAAATGAAGGTCACAGTTTATAATTGCAGAGAATTTGACGAAAAAGAGCTGTTTGAGAAATACGGAAGGGAGTTGGGGATAGAGCTTGTTTTATGTCCGGATGCGCCGAATCGGGAAAATGCGGTTCTTGCAAAAGGAAGCCAATGCATCGATATTCTTACTTCCAAAATGCCTGAAGAACTGCTTAAGGTGTTTGCCGGTTATGGCGTTGCGTACATCACCACCAGAACCATAGGGTATGATCATATTGACGTGAAAGCGGCGAAGGCGCTGGGAATGACGGTGGCAAACGCCCCTTACGGTCCCTGCGGCGTAGCGGACTATACGGTTATGCTGATTCTTATGACCATTCGAAAGATGAAACGCATTTTAGAGCGCACCAATATACAGGATTACACCCTTAAGGGGATTCAGGGAAGAGAATTGAAGGATCTGACGGTGGGCGTGATCGGAACGGGAAGGATTGGAAGAACCGTTCTGAAAAATCTTTCCGGGTTTGGGTGCCGACTGCTTGCACATGACTTGTATGAAAATCAGGAGGTGAAGGAGGCAGGAGTGCCTTATGTGACTTTAGAGGAGCTGTGGCGGCAGGCGGATGTAATCAGTCTCCATGCACCCCTTACAGATGAAAACTATCATATGATCGATGCGAAGGCGATCTCTCAAATGAGAGACGGCGTGATGATTATCAATACCGCAAGAGGCGGGCTGATCGATTCGGAGGCGCTTATTTCGGGAATTGAAAGTGGAAAAATCGGCGGTGCAGGACTGGATGTGGTAGAAAATGAATTTGGACTGTATTATTATGACCACAAATCAGATATACTGAATAACAAAGAGCTGGCAATTTTAAGGGGATTTCCCAATGTGACGGTAAGCCATCATATGGCTTTTTATACGGATGACTGTGTGGAGACGGTAGTCAGAGATTCCTTATTGGGCTGCCGGTATTTTGCAGAGGGAAAAGAGAACCCCTGGGAGGTTAATTAATTGCGCAATTTTAAGATGATCCTGCAATATGAAGGAACCAGATATCAGGGCTGGCAGAGGCAGGAGAGCACAGATAATACCATTCAGGGGAAGCTGGAGGCGCTTCTTACGAAGATGACCGGTCAAAAAACAGAGGTACAGGGATCCGGCAGGACCGATGCCGGGGTACATGCCATGGGACAGGTGGCAAATTTTCATTCAGATGTGGCAATGGACGCCCGGGAGATCATGGAATACATGAACGTTTATCTTCCCGAGGATATTGCAGTGATAGCATTGGAGGAGGCGCCCGAACGGTTTCACAGCAGACTGAATGCCAAAGGGAAGACTTACTGCTACCGTGTGGTCAACGATTCTGTTCCTCGTGTCTTTGATCGAAAGTATGTACATGTGGTAAAGGAACAACTGGATGTGGAGGCGATGGAAAGAGCGGCGGCATATCTGCAGGGAACCCATGATTTTAAAGCTTTTACTTCCAACAGGAAAAGTAAGAAATCTACCATTCGGACGCTGGATGCAATCCGGATTGAAAGGACAGCGAGCGTATCCATGGGAATGCAGAATGGGGAGGATGAGATTCGTTTTTGGTATAGCGGCAATGGCTTTTTATATCACATGGTGAGAATTATCACAGGAACATTGTTGGAGGTGGGAAGGCATAAGAGGAACCCTGAAGAAATTGCAGAGATACTGGCTGGCGGATGCAGAGAAGCTGCCGGCGAGCTTGCCCCTGCAAAAGGACTTACTTTAATGGAGGTTCGCTATTAGTGAAGAACGGACAATTTCAACGGAAATATGTCAGAATTATTTTTTTGATTTATTTATTAATTGTAATTAAGGTGATTATTTTCAAGTATCCTTTAGAGCAGCTAAGGCAGATCGCGGCAACCTGGGAAAAGGGCGTGATTCTGGAGGGGCTTGATACTGCGAATTTTACGTTGTTTAAAACCATACGTATGTATATAGATTATTCTTATATGCTGAATAGTTTTGAAAATCTGGTGGGGAATGTGGTGGTATTCATTCCTTTTGGGTTTTTATTACCCTATGTTTTGCGCTGGGCAAAGAATTTTTTCGTTATGCTGCTGAATGCGTTTTTATTTGTGCTGGGAATAGAAGTTTTTCAGCTTTTCAGCGCTTTTGGCGCGTTCGATGTGGACGATATTCTTCTGAACTGCTTTGGAGCAACGCTTGGTTACATCGTTTATTTGATTTATGAAACTATCAAAAAGCGGTGTCAAAATAAAGAAAGGAAGGGTTAGGTTGGTATGGCAGATTTTTTGAAGGGATTAAAGGCGAATTACACAATATCGGCGGTATTATGCGCGTTGCTGGGGCTTGTGCTGGTGATCTGGCCGGGAACCACCAGTCAGATCATCTGTATGCTGCTTGGGGGTGTGCTGCTGGCGTACGGCATGATTCAGATTGCCATTTATCTGTTTAACAGGGAAAGAACGATTATCTCCCAGGGAATGATGCTTCTTGGTATTGTATTTGCAGTGGTAGGGCTTTGGATTCTTTTGAAGCCGGAAATGATCATCATGGCGGTGCCGGTTATTGTAGGGGTGCTGATCGTGATACATGGGGTGCATAATATTGTGCAGGCGATTGCCTTGAAAAAGGATGGGTACGAAAACTGGTGGGTTGCTTTTCTGCTGGGCGTTTTCACGGTGCTTTTTGGCGGTGTCCTGATTTACAATCCTTTTGAGGCAGTAGAACTGGTGGTGAGGATTATCGGTATCTTTTTGATTTACGATGGGGTGTCTGACATTTGGATTTTATCCAGGGTATTTAAGGTGAAAAGGGACAAAGAGAGAATTATAGACGCCCAGTTTGTGGATCTTGACGAGGAAGATTAGAAGAAAGGGACAAGAAGGAGGAAATATGAGCGAGCATAATTGGTGGAAAAACGCTGTAATTTATCAAATATATCCACGCAGTTTTTCGGACAGCAACAAGGACGGCATAGGAGATCTGCAGGGTATTATTTCCAAGTTGGACTATCTGGAGAACCTGGGGGTCGGGGCGCTCTGGCTTTCTCCGGTGTGCCGGTCGCCCCAGGATGATAATGGATATGATATTTCGGATTATCAGGATATTGACCCCATGTTTGGAACCCTGGGAGATATGGAAAACCTGATAGAGGAGGCAAAGAAGCGTCATATTCGGATTATACTGGATCTGGTGCTAAACCACTCTTCGGATGAGCATTACTGGTTTCAGGAAGCAAAAAAAAGCAGGGAAAATCCCTATCATGATTTTTATGTGTGGCGGGACGGTGTAGAGGGAACACCGCCAAACCAGATGCGCGCCGCCTTTGGAGGCTCGGCATGGGAATGGGTTCCCCAGGTGCAGCAGTATTATTTTCACCAGTTTTCCGTAAAGCAGCCTGATTTGAATTGGGAAAATGACAGGGTGCGCAGGGAAATATACGATATGATCCGCTGGTGGGTCAAAAAAGGAATAGGGGGCTTTCGGCTGGACGTGATCGACCAGATCGCCAAGGAGCCGGATCAGGGCATTACCGTTAACGGACCAAAGCTCCATGAGTTTTTAAGGGAGCTTAGCAGGGAGACCTTTCAGGAAGGGGAACTGGTTACGGTAGGAGAGACCTGGGGCGCTACAACAGAGCTGGCAAAGTGCTACAGTAACCCGGATCACAGCGAGCTTTCTATGGTTTTTCAGTTTGAGCATATATGCCTGGATCAGATGGAGGGAAAGGAAAAATGGGATTTGGCGCCTTTACCCTTCCTGAAATTGAAAGAGGTGTTAAGCCGCTGGCAGCGGGAACTTTACGGTAAGGGCTGGAACAGTTTATTCTGGGATAACCATGATCTGCCGCGGATCGTTTCACGCTGGGGAAACGACGGAGCGTATCGGGTGGAATCAGCTAAAATGCTTGCCATCCTGCTTCATGGAATGCAGGGAACTCCCTATATTTATCAGGGGGAAGAACTTGGCATGACTAATATACGCTATGAAATAGAGGATTACCGTGACATTGAAACATTGAATATGTATAGGGAACGTCTGGAAAAAGGCTATGGAAAAGAGGAGGTTATGGCTTCTATTTACGCCAAAAGCCGTGATAATGCAAGGACGCCTATGCAGTGGAACGATGGAGAAAATGCAGGGTTTACAGAGGGAAAGCCATGGATGAAGGTAAATCCCAACTATAAAGAGATCAATGCGGAAAGCCAGGTAAAAGATGAGGATTCTGTTTTTAGCTGTTACAGAAAGCTGATCCGGCTGCGCAAGGAATATCCGGTGTTTGTGGATGGCTGCTTTGAGCTGCTGTTGGAAAAGGATGAAAATGTATTCGCTTATACCAGAACAAACCAGGATTCTCAGCTTCTGGTGATCTGCAATTTTTATGACCAGACATTGGAGTACCCTCTGGAACAGCCGGATTCTTCCATGAGGCTGCTGATTGGCAATTATAAAGACGCAGATCAGACGAGGATGCTGCGTCCCTATGAGGCGAGGATGTATTTCGTGGAAAAGAAGAAATAAGCTTTATAGGTCAGATTGATCAGGATACTGAGCTGTCAGCATTTGGCTGGCAGCTTCAGACTGCATACAGTATTGGGCATAGGCAGGGCTTAAGCGTTTCATGGCAGGGATAAAAGTATCGTAATATCCAGTGGAATGAAAGAAGTCCCTCATCGTGACCTTGAGTCTGTAGGCAGGAGAATTCTTATATCCCTGAGACTGCATGTAATGATAAAAGTAGTCCAGCGTATCTTTGTTTTCAGATAAAAAGCGTTCCGGGGAGGCAATGGATTGCAGTACGTTTTGCTGCATCTTCTTAATCTGCTCCAGGGTTACATCTCCTAAGGTTTCATCCACGTACGCCTGAAGTTCCGCAGAAAAATGCATGACAGGCATGTTGTCCAGAAAATCTAAAATAGTCGTATAGGCTTCCTGCTGCTCTTTTTTCTTTTCTTCTCTTTGAATCTGTAATTCTTTTCGCAAGGGCATTTCTTTCAGTATGGATCCGGAGGGATCTTCCAGGATGGAGCGGATTTCCTCGATGCTGAGATCCAGTTTCCTGAAAACCGATATTTTCTTTAAAATTTCTATATGCTCTTCACCAAAATCCCGATATCCGTTTTCCAATACGTCAGGATGAAGTAAGTCCTGTTCAATATAGTATTCAATTGCTTTTTTGGTTAAAGCTGTCTGTTTCGCCGCTTCGTTGATTAACATCTGTGCCTCCTATAGATTGCTTTTTCATGTTCCAAAATAATTGTAAGCCATTACCCAGGGGGCTGGTCAAGGAAATAAATAGGCATTTGTCAATAGGAAAATAAGAAAATGATACAACTTTGATGCAAAAATTATGCCTCTTTGATGCAAAAAAGATGCAACTTTGATGGCTTGATGCTGTACTGTAAAGATAAGCGCTTACCGTTCATATTATCTCAGAAAGGAACCGGATTCATGAAAAAATACCAAAGACTATTATGCTTTTTATGCGCACTGTTTGTTTTCTTTTCCTCCGCTCCCTGCGTTCATGCAGCAAGCAGCGACAGTGAAAAGGAAGACAAAACCGCCTCCCCCTACTTTTATGTGGAATCCAAGGAAACTGGCGTCGACTGCTTTCCCTTAAAAAAAACCAGCGTCAATGCCACGATTGAAGGGGTCGTGGCGGATATTCACGTGCTCCAGACCTATACCAATACCGGCTCTTCCCCCATCAATGCAAATTATGTCTTCCCTGCCTCCACCAAGGTCACCATCCACGGCATGGAGATGCGGGTAGGAAATCAGATTGTAACTGCAAAGATCAAGGAGAAGGAAGAAGCAAAACAGGAATTTGAAGCGGCAAAAAGCGAAGGAAAAAGCGCCTCCATGCTGTCCGAAGAAAGATCCAATGTTTTCACTATGGATGTGGCAAATATTATGCCCGGAGATGAGGTGGTCATCGATCTTCATTACACAGAGCTGATCACCCCCACTGAGGGAACCTATCAGTTTGTTTTCCCCACCGTCGCAGGTCCCCGTTATGTCAGCCCCATCAAGGATGACAGCGGAAACAGAGACGAATGGACGGCTGCGCCTTATCTTCCTGAAGGAACTGCTGCCTCCGACCAGTACAGCATCAATGTGACCCTTTCCGCAGGCGTACCCATTTCATCCCTGTCAAGCAGCTCCCACAAGATCAACATCGATTGGAATGAAAATACCACTGCCACTGTCAGTCTCAGCGATCCCACCGACTACGGCGGAAACCGGGATTTTATTCTGGACTATAAGCTCACCGGGGCGGAAATCAGCTCCGGACTGATGCTGGGTCAAAGCGGCGGGGAAAACTTCTTTATGCTGATGGTACAGCCTCCGGAACGTATTGAAATAACAGAAATTCCTCCCAGAGAGTACATTTTTGTCCTGGACGTATCAGGTTCCATGTCCGGCTTTCCTCTAGATACCGCCAAAGAGCTGATGAAGAATCTCGTCTCCGACCTGCGGGAAACGGATACCTTTAACCTGATTCTGTTTTCCGGCACCTCCTATCAGATGGCGGAACGTTCTCTCCCTGCTACCAGAGAAAATATTACCAGTGCCGTGGGATTGATCAGCGAACAAAGCGGCGCAGGGGGAACCGAGCTTTCCTCCGCATTGGAAACGGCAATTAAAATTCCCGCCAATGCCGATACCTCCCGCAACATTGTAGTTATTACCGATGGATATATTTCCGGGGAATCAGAGATCTTCCAGATGATTCGTGACAACGTTCAAAGCGCCGACTTCTTTTCCTTTGGCATCGGCTCCTCTGTGAACCGTTACCTCATCGAAGGAATCGCCCAGATCGGTCAGGGAGAGCCTTTCATTGTTACCAAAGCCGAGGAAGCTTCCAAAACTGCAGATCAGTTTAGCGCTTACATTCAGTCCCCTGTTCTGACAGATATTCAGGTTTCCTTTGAAGGCTTTGACACCTATGATGTGGAGCCCGTGGTTCTTCCTACTCTCTATGCCCAAAAGCCATTGGTTCTCTTAGGAAAATGGCGGGGAGAAGCATCTGGAACCATTCATGTAAGCGGGAAAACCGGAAACGGAGATTACGCCCAAAGCCTTTCCGTTGCCGATGCCCTCTCCGGCAATCACGATGCCCTTGGTTATCTCTGGGCGCGCAAACGGGTGGACCGGCTGACAGATTACGGCTTAAATCAGTCCAATCCTGAGGCAAAGGACGAGATTACCCAGATCGGTTTGAATTACCATATGATTACCCCTTATACCTCCTTTATCGCCGTATTAGATGTGGTTCGCAACCCTGAAGGAGAAGGCACAGACGTAAATCAGCCTCTTCCCCTTCCTCTGGGCGTATCCAACCTTGCCGTTGGCTACAGGGTAGGCTCCGAGCCCGGCGATCTGCTGCTTCTTGCAGGCGCAGCAATCACGATGCTCTCGGCATCGCTCCTTAAACGCTATATCCGGCGCAGAGGATCCTGCTAAACACACCACTGTAAAGGAAAGACGGGTTTACTATGATTTCAAAAATAAAAACTGCCGTAAAACAATACTGGTTTCTTTATGTGTCGACCTTAAGCATCTGCGCAGGACTGAAATACCTCAGCCGGATTTCCGACTGCGATGTTTATCAATGGATACTGACACCCACCGTCCGGTGGGTCAGTATCCTGTGCGGCATTTCTTTTGAATACCTTCCTCATTCGGGTTATGTAAACCACTTTCATCAGTTTTTGATTGCTCCCCCATGCGCCGGACTTAAGTTTATGACCATTGTGTTTCTCATGCTGATTTTCTCCTTCTTACACCAGATCCGGTCTAAAAAGGCTGGCTGGGTATGGTTTTTCTTCAGCGCTGCTTTCACCTATGGTTCCACAGTTCTTATAAATGGCATCCGGATTTCCGCTGCCATTTATCTGCCCGGGCTCCTTGAAGACGCCGGGCTTTTAAAGGGATGGCTGAATCCTGACCGGCTCCATACCCTGATCGGAACCATCGTTTACTTTTCAGCCCTGTGCCTGATCTATCCCCTTGCCTCTGGTTTATGCAAAGATAAATTTGGGCAATGGGGTCAAACGTCTCCTGAAACGGCGCATGCGTCTGGGGTTAGACCCTTTGCCCCTGTCTTCTGGTATCTTCTGGTGGTTCTTGCCGTACCCTTTTTTACCCGGCTTTTTCGGAATGACTGGAGCGGATTTGGTTCTTATACTATCCTGGTTATTGGCGTATGTACCGTTGTGACAGGCACTACTTGCCTGATTCGCCGTTTTCAAGGACACACTATGTCAGGGAATACATTTCGGCACGGCATTACCCCAGGCGGAAGGCGGGATGCCCATTGACACATATGCTGTAATCATTTCAAAAATTTCTTGACAAAGCGGAAAAGGACTACTAAGATGAAAATAACGAAATTACAAAGGCAATGAAAAAGAGGAGTACGTATATCCTGCCTGCCAGAGAAGAAACCCTGCGCCATAACCAATGTAAGGCACAGTGCTGAAAGGTTTCAAGGATGGGGAATACGGAAGGTAGCTTTGGAGCCGGAGAGCCGAACATCAGTAAGCGCTCACGATTTATCCCCGTTAACGGATAGGATTTTGAAGGAAATCCCATAAGCGATAAACGAAGGTGGTACCGCGTAACCGATAGGATGCGCCCTTTGCAGACAGAAGATCTGCAGAGGGTATTTTTTATGCCAAAGGAGAACTGTTATGAGCAAGGAACTTGCAAAAACCTACGATCCGAAAGGGATTGAGGACAGAATTTATGAAAAATGGATGGAGAAGAAATATTTTCATGCAGAAGTGGATCATTCCAAGACACCTTTTACCATTGTGATACCGCCTCCAAATATTACAGGGCAGCTGCACATGGGACATGCGCTGGATAATACCATGCAGGATATTTTGATCCGTTTTAAAAGGATGCAGGGATATAATGCCCTGTGGCAGCCGGGAACCGATCATGCCAGCATTGCGACGGAGGTTAAGATCATTGAAAAGCTGAAAGAAGAGGGTGTCAGCAAGGAGGATCTGGGAAGAGAGGGCTTTCTGGAGCGTGCCTGGGACTGGAAGAAGGAGTACGGCGGACGCATTATCAGTCAGCTAAAGAAGATGGGTTCCTCCTGCGATTGGGACAGGGAGCGCTTTACCATGGACGAGGGCTGCAACCAGGCGGTAACGGAAGTCTTCTGCAAAATGCATGAAAAGGGATGGATTTATAAAGGAAGCCGGATTATCAACTGGTGTCCTGTGTGCAATACCTCCATATCCGACGCCGAGGTAGAATACACGGAGCAGGCAGGTCATTTCTGGCACATTAAGTATCCGGTAATTGAGGAGGACGGCATTGTAAGCACTACAAGATTTGTAGAGTTTGCCACCACCAGACCGGAAACCATGCTGGGAGATACGGCGGTGGCGGTAAATCCGGAGGACGACAGATACCGGGATATCATTGGAAAGAAATTGATGCTTCCCATCGTAAACAGGGAAATTCCGGTGGTGGCGGATTCCTACGTGGATATGGAATTCGGAACCGGCGTAGTTAAGATTACACCGGCACACGACCCTAACGACTTTGAAGTTGGAAAACGTCATAATCTGCCGGAGATCAATATTTTAAACGATGATGCAACCATCAATGAAAACGGTGGA
The DNA here is from genome assembly GCA_002492465.1 of Lachnospiraceae bacterium UBA7093. GTDB lineage: Bacteria > Bacillota > Clostridia > Lachnospirales > Lachnospiraceae > Suilimivivens. Next base: position 118,194 of record DKYT01000004.1, read on the forward strand.
AAATACTGCGGGATGGACCGCTACGAGGCGCGGACTGCCATTGTAAAGGAACTGGAGGAAATGGGGCTTTTGGTGAGAATAGAGGACTATTCCCACAATGTAGGCACCCATGACCGCTGCAAGACCACCATTGAGCCTATGATCAAGCAGCAGTGGTTCGTAAAAATGGACGAATTGATCAAGCCTGCGGTGGAAGCGGTAAAGAATGGGGACATTCAGCTGATTCCCAAGCGGATGGAAAAGACCTACTTTAACTGGACGGATCATATCAGGGACTGGTGTATTTCAAGGCAGCTTTGGTGGGGACACAGAATTCCGGCTTATTATTGCGACGAGTGCGGTGAGATTGTGGTAAGCCCTCAGGCGCCGGAGATATGCCCTAAATGCGGGGCAAAGCATTTTACCCAGGATCCGGATACCCTGGACACATGGTTTTCTTCCGCGCTGTGGCCTTTTTCTACTTTGGGATGGCCCAAGCAGACGGAGGATCTGAAATATTTTTATCCTACAGACGTTTTGGTGACAGGTTATGATATTATCTTTTTCTGGGTAATCCGCATGATCTTTTCCGGTTACGAGCAGATGGGGGAGAAGCCTTTTAAGACGGTTCTGTTCCACGGGCTGGTGAGGGATTCCCAGGGGCGGAAGATGAGCAAGTCGTTAGGAAACGGCATCGATCCCCTTGAGATCATCGACCAATATGGAGCGGACGCCCTTCGCCTTACCCTGATTACAGGAAATGCGCCGGGAAACGATATGCGTTTCTATTATGAAAGAGTGGAGGCAAGCAGAAACTTTGCCAATAAGATCTGGAATGCTTCCCGTTTCATTATGATGAATATGCCGGAGGAAGGATTAGAGGTTCAGGATCCTTCCCTGGAGCCGGTGGACAAATGGATCCTTTCCAAGCTGAACACCCTGATCAGGGATGTGACGGATAATATGGAAAGCTTTGAACTGGGTATTGCGGTGCAGAAGGTTTACGATTTTATCTGGGACGAATTTTGCGACTGGTACATTGAGATGGTAAAACCCCGTCTCTACAATTCCAATGATAAGGACAGCCAGGAGGCGGCGCTTTGGACCTTGCAGACAGTACTGATTCACAGCTTAAAGCTGCTGCATCCCTATATGCCTTTTATCACAGAGGAAATCTTCTGTACCCTTCAGTCCCAAGAGGAATCCATTATGATCTCAAAGTGGCCGGAGTATCGGGAGAGCTGGCATTTTGCCCAGGAAGAAAAAGACATTGAGATCATAAAGGAGGCGGTAAGAGGTATTCGGAACATCCGCACGGAAATGAATGTTGCTCCCGGCAGAAAGGCGCAGGTATATGTTGTAAGTGAAAAGGAAGACATCGTCAACGCCTTTACAGAAGGAAAACTGTTCTTTGGAACCTTAGCGTATGCTTCTGAAGTTACCGTTCAGAGCAATAAAGAGGGAATCGGCGAGGATGCGGTGTCGGTGGTGATAGCCAATGCCACTCTTTATATTCCTTTTGCAGAACTAGTGGATATCGGACAGGAGATCGAACGGCTCCAGAAGGAAGAAAAAAGGCTTACCGGAGAACTTGCACGGGTAAACGGCATGTTGAACAACGAGAGATTTATGTCCAAGGCACCGGAAGCAAAGATTGCCGAGGAAAGAGAAAAGCTTTTGAAATATACGCAGATGATGGAACAGGTAAAAATGCGCCTGTCACAACTGCAAAAATAACAAACAAAGGAAAGAACCATAGTCACGAAAGGATTATGGTTCTTTTATCTCAGAAGGCGTAGTTAGGGTTTGCAATATGCATAGCATTGATGGTACAATAAAGCAGAGAAGGGAGGGCAACGGATGGGCAGTGACAAAGAATTTATATCGGAAGAAGAAATAGCGGAATTACGCAGGGAGATGGAAGAACTGATTATTGATGAAGGCGGAACGCTGCCAGAGCGTGGGGAGCCGTCAGCCGAGCCGTCCCCGGAGGGACAGATCCTGAGCGATTTGATAGAGGAAACGGAACTGGGAGAGCCTTTGGGTGTGGAAGAAAACGGCTCCTATATCAAAATTGCAGAAGATGATATGAGCGTATGGATGTATCTGACTGTGCCTGATGCCAGAAAAGAAAGATATACCATGGAGGAACTCACAGGTTTTCTTGAAAGCCAGGGAATAACTACCGGATATCACCATTCCAATCTGGCTGCAATGATCAAAAAAAAGGTGTACGAGCGTGAAATTCTGGTGGCAAAGGGACAGCCGGCGCTGGAAGGACACGACGGCTTTTTTGAATACAAATTTGATCCTGACCAGCATCGTGCTCCTAAGGTGCTGGAGGATGGAAGTGTGGATTACACCAGTATGAGCGTTCTCCAGAATGTGCGAAAGGGAGATGTAGTGGCAATCTATCATCATGCCCAGGAGGGACAGGACGGATATGATGTAAGAGGAAAGATTTTGCAGGCAAGAAAAGTGAAGGACATACCGCCCCTTAGAGGGCAGGCGGTTTATAACGGAGACGATCCTGATGTTTACCTTGCCCAGAAGGACGGAAAAATTGAACTCAGGGACAACAAGATAGATATTCAGTCCCTTCATGAGATTACCGGAGACGTTACTTTGATTACCGGAAAGATAGAATTCTTTGGAGATATTGTAATCAGCGGAAATGTAGAAGCGGGAGTTGTGATCCGTGCCGGAAGAAATCTTGAAATCAACGGCACTGCGGAAGCGGTAGATTTGTTTGCCGGCGGCGATATCGTTTTGAGAAAAGGCATCCAGGGCGCGCAGCGTGCAAAGGTTTCGGCAAGAGGCAGTGTTTTTGCTGATTTTATTGAACATTCGGTGGTAACGGCAGGCGGAAACGTGCAGGCAAATACGATCCTCAATTCCAGAATTTCAGCCGACGGCAAAGTGACTGTGACAGGGAAAAAGGGAGCCATCATCGGCGGTTATACCCATGCCATGATGGGGATTGAGGCAACCGAAATCGGGAATCCGGCGGAAATAAGGACAATGGTTCATATCGGGGCTGAGAAAGATGTTTATACAAGGCTGCAGGATGTCAGGGAGGTCGAGGCAACAAAAAAGGAAGAGCTGGACGAGGCGTCTGATAAGTTATCTGAACTCTTGCGGAAAAAGAAGGTGGCGAACGGTAAAATTCCGGAGATTATGGAAGGACGCATAAAGGATCTGGAAGCAAAGGTCAAAACTTTAAAGCAGGAGGTTGAGGAAAACAGGGAAGAGAGGAAAAAATGCGAGGTTACGATCATACAGGGGAAGGATGCAGAGGTCATTGTCAACGGAAACGTCTACCGTGGAACGGTGGTATGCCTTGCACAGCAGCAGATGCCCGTGGAACGCAGCACCTGTTTTATGAAATATTTCAATGACAGAGGCGTGATCGAAAGCAGCGTTATCGCTTACTCGTAAAAACCATATGAGAACATATAAAGAAGTAGAGCAATATATTCTTGATATTCCTAAGTTTGCAGGAAAAAACACCCTGAAGGACACGGCGGAGTTGCTTAAGCGGCTTACCGGAGGAAGGGTCAGAAGCAGGATTATTCATGTTGCGGGCACAAACGGAAAAGGTTCCGTTTGTGCTTACTTGCGTTCTGTGCTTTTAGAGAGCGGCTGTAGCGTGGGGATGTTCACTTCCCCCCATCTGGAGTCCATGCGGGAGCGGATCTGTCTGGGAAACGAAATGATTTCCCAGGAGGAATTCGTTAAGGCGTTTCTAAAAGTAAAAGAGGGCATAAAGGGGGAAAACCATCCTTCTTTTTTTGAGTACCTTTTTTTGATGGCAATGGTGTATTTTCAGGAAAAGAATCCCGACTATGTGATTCTGGAAACGGGACTTGGGGGAAGGCTGGATGCAACCAACTGCATTGAAAAACCTGCCGTATGCGTTATCACGGAGATCGGATACGATCATATGCAGTATTTGGGGGAAAGCCTTTCGGAGATTGCGGCTGAGAAAGCGGGGATTATAAAAGAAGGCGTGCCGGTTGTGTTTGCCGACAAGCGCAGGGAGAGTACGGAGGTTTTGGCTGAATATGCCAAAAAAGCACAGAGCCCCGCGATTATAATCGGAAAAAACAATATTTTGCATGTGAATATAAATCATAAAACCATTGATTTTTCCCTTCATACTGGTTATTATAATTATGTTAGCCTTTTGCTTCAGACAACGGCGCTGTATCAGACGGAAAATGCATCACTTGCCGTTGCGGCGTTGGAAGTGCTGGAGGATGCAAGGATTACAGAGGAATCCATTCGGGACGGCTTGCGGTGTGCGTTTTGGCCGGGAAGGATGGAGGAAGCGCTGCCGGGGATTTACCTGGATGGGGCGCATAATGAAGATGGAATAGAGGCATTTTTGAACACGGTCAAAAATGACGGCTGTAAAGGGAAAAGGTTTTTACTGTTTGGAGTTGTCCGGGACAAGCGTTACGATAGAATGATTCAGAAGATCACGGAATCCGGGCTTTTTGAGGAGACAGCAGTCACAATTTTGGAAACGGATCGGAGTGCGTCCATAGATGAACTGAAAACAATTTGGGAGCAATATACCGGAGTCAGGTACAGCTTTTACGAAAGCGCCCGGGAAGGGTATGAGCATTTAACGGCTTTGAAAGGAAGCCGGGATGCGGTTTATATTGCCGGCTCGATATATTTGATAGGACAAATGAAGTCCCTGATGAGGAGAAAACAGGATGATCGATTTTGAAGAGGAGTTAAAGAAATTCCATCCCAGCCTCGAAGTGGAGGATGCGGAAGAAGCGATATACAACCAGGATTTAACGGATATGGCGGATTTGCTGATTAAGATGCTGGATAAAACGAAAACGGAAGAAGAATAAGGAGAAGCGGCATGATTTGTTATAAATGCGGATGCCGTTTGTCAGAACATGATTTTTGTACGGGCTGTGGTGCAGATGTAGGTCTTTATAAGAGAATTATGTTTATGTCCAATCGTTTTTATAACGACGGACTTGAGAAAGCCACGGTAAGAGATTTATCCGGAGCAATTGTCAGCTTGCGGCAGAGTTTAAAATTTAATAAGAACAATATAGAAGCAAGGAACCTGTTAGGTCTTGTTTATTTCGAAATGGGCGAGGTGGTTTCCGCTCTCGGCGAGTGGGTGATCAGTAAGAACCTGCGTCCCCAGAAAAATATTGCAGATGATTATATTGGCATGATCCAGTCCAATCAGGCAAGATTGGATACCATCAACCAAACCATCAAAAAGTACAATCAGGCGTTGCTTTACTGTTATCAGGACAGCCTGGATCTTGCAGTGATACAATTAAAGAAAGTACTTTCCTACAATCCCAAATATGTGTGCGCGCATCAGCTGCTGGCGCTTTTATACATTATGTCGGAAGAATGGGAAAAAGCGCACAGGGAATTGGAAAAGTGCCGTCAGATCGATACCAATAACACCACCACCCTTCGTTACCTCAAGGAAGTGGAGCATATGTTGATGCCGGAGGAAGCGGCAAAAGGCGCTTCTCCCAAAAAGGCAGTTAAAGAAAATGTGGTGCGGTATCAAAGCGGCAACGAGACCATTATCCAGCCGGTAAATATGAAGGAGTCCAGGGGCGTATCCACTCTGTTGAATCTGGGAATCGGCGTTTTGATTGGCGTGGCGCTTGCCTGCTTTCTCATTCTGCCGGGGCAGATCCAGAATGCAAAGGCGGATATCAACAGTCAGCTCAGGGTGGTAAGCGAACAGTCTGACGCCAAGACGGCGACCATCGACGAGCAGGAGCAGACGATACAAAAGCTCACAGATGAAAAGGAGCAGTTGTCAGAGGAGCTTTCCAAATATCAGGGAACGGACGGTACCTTAAAGGCGACGGATGGACTCATGATGGCGGTCAGCGCGTATTTGGAAAATCCTGAAGATATAGAAACCATTGCGGCATATCTGGAGGCGCTGGACGAGGAAGAAGAGGGGGAAGAAGGCAGCCAGAACAAGACGGAGGCGTTCACCGCCCTGTATGAGGATTTGGTAGAGGACTTAAGGGAAAAACTGGTTACCTACTATTACAATGCGGGATATGCCAGCTACCGTGCCGATGATTTTGAAGGAGCGATTCCCAATTTGACCAGGGCTTATCAATATGATCAAACAAACGGCGACGCGCTGTATAACCTGGCAAACAGCTATCGCAGAAGCGGGGACAACGATAAGGCGAAGGAACTTTATGCCGAGGTAATCGATCAATTCCCGGGCACCGAGAAAGCGAACCGCTCAGAAACCTATCTGGCGGAGATCAATAACGCAGAATAGAAAAACGAAAACAGGGATCACCAAACGCCGACACGCTTTGCGAGCCAGCTTATTGGACACAAAAGAGAACAAACAATAGTTTGTTCTCTTTTTTTGGATATGACGGTTGATTGAAGAAAGGGGAAGCAATATGGATGAGAATTTTAAGGTAATTGACAATTACCTGATGGTCAGAATGCCGGAGGAGGTAGATCATCACAAGTCGGTTTACATAAGTAAAACTGCCGATGAGTATATTATGCGGGAAGGAGTGGGGAACGTGGTGTTTGATTTTGAGGACACTCGTTTTATGGACAGTTCGGGAATTGGCATTATTATTGGAAGGTATAAGAAGATATCTTATTTTGGCGGGAAGGTCTTTGCCATCAACACGGATATGCGGATTAAAAGGACACTGATGATATGTGGTTTACATAAAGTGATAGAAATTATGGAGTGAAAGGGAGAAAAAATGGAAACAGGGCATAAAATGCGAAAAAAAACACGTAATGAAATGAGTATGTCATTTGATGCGGTCTCTGTCAACGAGGCGTTTGCAAGGGTTGCGGTAGCCGCCTTTGTCACCCCCTTAAATCCTACTCTTGAGGAGGTTTCGGACATTAAGACGGCGGTTTCGGAAGCGGTTACCAACGCGATTATTCACGGCTATGACAGTGAGTACGAAGGAGGAACCCAGCCGGAAAAACGGGATCAGGTCTATCTCCACTGTATCATTGAGGAGGACGTGCTGCAGGTGGAGATCAGAGATACGGGGAAAGGAATTGAGGACATTGAGCAGGCAATGGAGCCTCTCTTTACCACCAAACCGGAAATGGACAGGTCGGGTATGGGGTTTGCATTTATGGAGGCGTTTATGGACGACCTGGAGGTGCTTTCGGAGCCTGGCTGCGGCACAACGGTACTGATGAAGAAAAAACTGGGGACTACGCCATGGATCAGGCAAGAGGAATGACCTATGACGGAAAACGCAGTACTGATCGAAAGAGCACAGGCAGGAGAAAAGGAAGCAAGAGAGGTACTGATAGAGCAGAATCTGGGACTGGTGCGCCACATTGTGAAGCGTTTTGTGGGAAGGGGCTATGATCCTGAGGATTTATTTCAGATCGGCGTGATCGGTCTCATCAAGTCAATCGATAAATTTAATACGGGCTATGACGTGAAATTCTCCACCTACGCCGTTCCCCTGATTACAGGGGAAATCAAACGGTTTATCAGGGACGACGGCATGGTAAAGGTTTCCAGAACCCTGAAGGAAAACGGAATGCGCGTAAAATATGCAAGGGAAAGGCTGAGCAGCCGGCTGAACCGGGAGCCGACGATCCTGGAGGTGGCAGGGGAAGCGGCGCTTTCTGTGGAAGAGGTGGTGCTTGCCATGGAAGCAAATGTGCAGGTGGAATCCATTTACAAATCCGTTTATCAGAATGATGGCAATGAGATTTTCATGGTGGATCAGCTTGCCGATGAAAAGCAGAGCGAGCAGGAAGCAATTTTAAATCATCTGGTGGTGCGTCAGCTGATCAGCGATCTTTCCCAAAAGGAACAGACCCTGATCAAACTAAGATATTATCAGGACAAGACCCAGACGGAGGTGGCGAAGGCGCTGGGGATCAGCCAGGTGCAGGTGAGCAGGCTGGAGAAAAAGATTCTGCTGGGAATGCGGCAGAAGATGGCGGAGGAATCGGTGTAAAAGGGGGGCTCCTTTTTTGCTGGAATTCAGGCTCACATTGGGGCATGCATTCAGGCATAGCATTATTTTGGCAGAGGGCGGGACGCCCATCGGCACATATGATTTCAAAACTGGGCTCGAAATTGGATTTCACTAACGGAATAGGGAAAAACGTTTAAAACTGTACGGGTCGGAGCCCGGCGGCATCCGTGCCGCTGGCTCCTGATTCCGCCCTCCGTGGCGGAATCTCCCTGGGCGCTCCCTCATTCCGTAAGTGAAATGACCAATTTCTCGCAAAAGTCCTGAAACCATATGTGCCGATGGGCGTCCCGCCCTCTGCCAAAATAATGCTATGCCTGAATGCATGTCTTGCGTAAGTCTGGATTGTAACAAAAGAGGGGATTTTTATAATTTTGTTTTGTATTTACTCTTGACAAAGCGACACACGTGACGCATAATAAAAAGCGACATAGGTGTTGCAAAATGGAAGAGGTGACAACATGGGAGCAAAAGGGGATAGGACAAAACAGGCTATCATGGAAAAGGCGTATGGGCTGTTTGCGGAAAAGGGCTTTAAAGAAGTTACCATGAAAGATATCTGTGAACGGACAGGGCTTAGCCGTGGAGGATTGTATCGCCATTATGAAAGCACTGAACAGATTTTTTTGGAAATCGTGAATGCCTTTTCCGATCAGCAGAAAAACGAAGTATTTACGAAAATGGAGCGGCACATTTCAGCTGCTGTGATATTGGAGGAACTTCTTTCAAGATATGCAAGTGAAATGATGGACTGCGAAAATTCTCTTAGCCTCGCTATCTGCGAATTCTATAGTAATCCGGCGATTTCTAAAGAGGACAATTCCGTAAAAAGGCAGTATGAAATTTCAAAGTCAACATGGGTACAACTTATCAATTATGGAATAAGCAGGAAAGAATTTAACCGGGTAAACCCGGAAGCAGTTTTTAATGTAATCGTATTTGCTTATCAGGGAGTACGAATGTACAGCAAGCTGATGAAAATAGACCATGCTATTCCCACTCAAATAATGTACGAAATAAAAAAGCTTTTATTGCCGGAGGAGACCTTATGGAGGTTAATATGAAAAATGATATTGTTTTGGTAAGACCCACTTTAGAACAAAAGGAAAAAGCCCTTGCATATCGCAGGGAGCATTTTCAACATGGAGAAGAGATTATCTGTGGAAGCGAGCTCTTTGACAAGACAGAAAGCTATGAGGAATGGTTATCTTCTGTAACGCTGAACACCAATCCCAAAACGGTAAATGAAAATTGGGTAGTTACAGATACTTTTTTTGCAGTGAGAAAAAGTGACGATAAGATAATCGGAATGATCGATTTAAGGCATACATTGAATGAATTTTTGAAGGATTTAGGGAATTGCGGATATAGCGTACGTCCATCTGAAAGAAAAAAGGGATATGCAACAGAAATGCTATGTCAACTTCTCCAAGTGGCGAAAGAAGCAGAAATGAAAGAACTTCATATATCCGTTGAAAAAGATAATACAGCGTCAATAAGAGTGATACAAAAAAATGGCGGTGTGTATGAACGGAGCTTTTCCTTTGAAAATGAAACGGCAGATATTTATAGAATTGTTTTATAACTCCATTTTCGAAATTGTTTGGGTGGGAGAAGCCGGAAGAACAGGTGCTGAGGGCAGAGCTTAAATGCCTTTATAGGTCAAGGCATAGTTTAGTGATGCTTCCAATAAGGGAAATGGATAGTGGAATCCAAACACTGGCGAGTTCTATGGATGGTTTACTGGTAAGCAAGATTTATTATAGGAGGGTTAGATGGAAAAATCAGCTTGGCTGCTGATTTTGTCACATGGCTTTTTGTGCCGGCGCGTCACAAATAAACCCTAATGGCAGACACAAATTTGAGATTTGTGGTGCCCCTTCGCGTAAACGCTCCGGAATGGAGATCAGGATGATAGATATAGTAGATATACTTTTGGAGTATTATAATAAGGGAATGTCAAATGGCTTAATTATTTATTTGCAGGGACTTTCTTCTAAAGATATACGAGTTGTGGTAATAGAGATATTAGGATGGCTAAAACTGGAACACAAACGTAAATTATGGATGGAGGAAGGTAAAAAAACAAAGTTAAAACCATTGATACTTAATTATAATTATATATGGTGCAAAAATTTGAAAGAAATGGTTGAGAAAGAGCCTTTGTTTAAGCAATATTTTTATATAGAAGGCAATGAATTCAACTTTTTACCCAGCATTACAGAGGATGTTCGTAAAAAAGCTAGAGAAAAAGCATTTAATTATTATAATCCGCAAAAAAGGAGTTAAATATATAAACAAATAACAATAAAATGCAAATAGCTTGACAAATCATCTGCCTTTTTTAGGATCAACAACTACAGATGGAAAATTAATAGAAATATAAATACGATTGTGGTATGATAGCGGCAGTACAAATTTGCAGGGAGAGTTGAAGATATGCTGGAGAGGATTGTCATGTGTGTATGTTGTATCATGTGTTCTATTCCATTTCTTATTTTTTCATTATTTGACAAAGATAGCGGGTTAACGCCGATACCATTTTGGAGTGGCAGTGAGAATAATTTGAAGAAGCAATTAAAAGACATCAAGGGGTACAATGCAGAAATGGCAATTATTTATAAAAAATACGCCATGGCTTTTGGAGCTGCGGCGATTGGTTCGCTGATTTATCCTTTGATTGGTATTGTTACTTTAGTATTTAATTGCACTGTTGGCATTTATCTTGTTTATAAGAAATATAAGCTAATCGTAAAAAGATATAGCATATAAATAAAAATTTTCAATGAAATATTTGATTTTTCAGATAAGGTGTCCGAGGAGAACAGGAAAAGTTTATGTCACAGCGGCACTTATTGGGAAGTATGTGTGAGCGTCTATTTTGATGGTTGACATAATTTGGGGAATATAGTAATGTGGATTACGTCAACAGTCGAAAAACAGATGAGAATGCAGGGGTACGAATGAGGAAGAGAAGAGGCGTTTTAACATTTACATTGAGTATGATCGTTCTGCTGGTATTTGGCAGGGCGATTTATGCTGCAGAGCTGGGAGAAGGTGTAGAAGATACTGTTCCGGTACAAAGTGAAGAGGTACAGGGAACAGAAACGCCTGAAGAAGATGATATAGAAGACTCCCTGGGGGAAGAAGATCCCACAGAAGAAGGGGCGATGACAGGAGAAGAAGTCCCTGATACAGGAGAAGCCTCGGATGGGGAGGAAAACCCGTATCCGGAGGAGGATGATGCATCCGGCATTGATCCGGAAATGCAGGAGTACATAAAGGAAGCACAGGATGCCCTCAGCGAAATTGCAGGGCAGGAATCTGTGATGGCGTTGATTTACCTCTGCGATGATTATGGGGTGAAGAAGACGCCTGATATGGATAGTGAAGAGGTAGTGAGAGTGCCTTCAGGAGCCACTGCGCTGATCAAAGGGGTTGAGGTAGACCAGGACTATAATATCTGGTATCAGATCTCTGTTGAACAGAACGGAACGACTTATATGGGGTATGTGGATCGTACTTATCTTGCTTATTCCAATGAGGTTTTTACAGAATGGGAGAATACTTATTTTCCCCAGATTGCCATGTATGCTTCTTTTGGGTCAGGTTATCCGGATATTGAGCAATTTCCGGCATCCTATGAAAATAAGCTGATGCAGTTGAAGCAGAAGCATCCAAACTGGATTTTTGTCAGACAGAATACAGGGCTGGACTGGAAAAAGGTAGTGAACAATGAAAACCGTGAGGAGAGAAGCCTGATCAGTGCAAAGACAGAAGCAGCCTACCGTGTGGATTATCATAGTCCGGGATGGTACTATGCCTCAGAGGCAGCGATCGAATATTACTTAGATCCCAGGAACTTTTTGGATGAAACCAGAATTTTTCAATTTGAACAGTTGACCTATAATCCTTCCTATCATTCAAAGGCGGCGGTTCAGAATATTTTGAATAATACTTTTATGAAAGGGGCTCTGCCTGGAGCAGGAATGACTTATGCGGATGCTTTCTTTCAGACGGGGGTGGCGCTTAGAGTCAGTCCCTTCCATCTTGCCTGTCGTGTTTATCAGGAACAGGGGGAAGGAAAGTCGCCGTTGATTTCCGGAAATTATGATACGGTTCCGGCGTACGTAGGATATTATAATTATTTTAATATAGGAGCTTCTGGCAATACGACGAAAGCGGTAGTGGAATCCGGACTTGCAAGAGCTGTTAAGGAAGGATGGAATTCACCCTATGCCTCTATTAAAGGGGGATCGGCAATCTTATCAAAGAATTATATTCTGAGAGGGCAGGATACCCTCTATCTGCAAAAATTTGATGTGGATGCAAGCGACGGTACCTTATATACCCATCAGTATATGCAGAATATTATGGCGCCTTACTCGGAATCACAAATGGTAAAGACGGCTTACAGCAAGGTGAGCGCTTTAGACAACCCCTTTGTTTTTAAGATTCCTGTTTATTTGAATATGCCTGAAACGGCATGCCCGGTTCCAAGCCAGGTAGTGAAACCCACAGCAAAGCCGACGGC
>DKYT01000004.1:131018-170039 GCA_002492465.1 Lachnospiraceae bacterium UBA7093
ACCCACAGCAAAGCCGACGGCGGTACCCACAGCGAAACCAACAGCAAAGCCAACGACGGTGCCCACGCTAAAGCCGACGGCGGTACCTACGGCGAAACCAACAGCAAAGCCGACAGCGGTGCCAACGGCGGTGCCAACGCTAAAGCCCACGGCGGTGCCTACTCCCAAACCGACAGAAAAACCGGAGGAAGAGACTGGAATGCCTACCACAGAGCCAGTCTTAAGTCCTACAAGTAAACCTACAGAAAGACCCGTGGCAGCAGCTACGGAGAAACCAGTGGCAACACCAAAGCCAGCGGTGGTGCCAACACTAAAGCCAACGGAAAAGCCTATGGCGGTGCCTACAGCGATGCCTACTGTAAAGCCAACGGCAGCGCCCACGTTAAAACCAACGGCGGCACCTACGTTAAGACCAACAGCGGCACCTACGCTCAAGCCAACAGCGATGCCCACGGCAGCACCTACGCCAAAGCCAACGGAAAAGCCTATGGCGTTGCCTACAGCGGCACCCACAGCAGCGCCTGTTGCTGAAAATCAGCCGGAGCAGGAAAATAATTCCGCAGCCACATCGGCGGTACAAAATACAGAAGCAGCGGCGGCATCGACCGCTCCTACAGCGCCCGTGTCAAATGAAGCTTCATTGGCAAATGGAGTTCCATCGAATGGAACGGCGGCAGCGCCGGTAAATGTCCAGGAAAACACGAACTCTTCCAGGGTGACAATAGCGGCAGCCACGCCGGAACCGCAAACAGCCGGGGAAAATGAAGATGCGGTTTTAATGACCATAAGCGATACAGGAACGGTTTACGGGGAAACCCTGAAGAAGATCAAAGAAAAGGGAACGGAAGTTGTTCTGGAAATGAACGATAAAGTAAGCTGGACCATTGACGGCAGTACCATTGAGAGCGATAATCCGGAGGACGTTGATCTGGGGGTTAAGCTTGGAAGCAGCCGTATACCCAGAAGGTTGTTAAGTGCTTTTGTACAGGATGAAAAGTATGTGGAAATGTCCTTGAATTATGATGGCACTTTTGGATTTACAGCACATCTGTCCCTGCAGCTTGACCAGGCTCTGCCCGGGCAGTATGCAAACCTGTTCTATTATAATGAAGAGGAAATGACCTTTGAGTTTATGTGTGCATCTCTGGTGAGCAGTACAAGTCAGGTGAATTATGATTTTAAACATGCTTCCGACTATGTGATCATCATCAGCGATAACACCAGGGAAAATCTTCTGGCGGAACGGACGCAGGAGCTGGAGGAGGCAAAGGAAGCTTTGAGTGCAACGGAAGAATTACCGGCGGAGGAACCCAGTAAAGCGGCGGGGATTATTGCATTAATTCTTCTTGGAAGTATTGCGCTGGGAATCGGAGCTTACCTGATTATGAAAAAGTGATATGGGTACTACAATTTGAGACTCTGACATGGAGGAACATAATGAGAAGAGCGGACAGAGAAATCAGGAAATTTGAGGAAATTGTGAAGGTAATGGAAAAGTGTGAGATATGCAGGCTTGCGCTTTACGATGAACCATACCCCTACATTTTGCCTTTGAATTTTGGCATGGAAGTGCAGGAGGGAACAATCGTCCTTTATTTCCACGGCGCTCTGGAGGGGAAAAAGTACGATCTGATTGCCCGTAACAATCATGCCGCCTTTGAGATGGACTGTGATACCCAATTGCTGACCATTCTGGAAGATGGAAACTGTACCATGAATTATGAGAGCGTGATCGGTCAGGGAATCGTGGAGATCGTGCCGGATGAGGAAAAGGTGCGGGCGCTGGATATTTTAATGGCGCATTATCATGAGGAAGATTTTCCCTACAACAAGGCGGTGATACCGCGAACAAAGGTTTTCAAATTGACGGTAGAGTCCTGTACCGGTAAGAGACGTATGAAAATGAAATAGAGGATCGGAGAAAGTGTTTAAAAAGAAAAAAACGGATGACAGCAGAATGAGACGATATCGTTTCTCGTTGCTTTTGCCGGCGATGCTTCTTTTGCTTTCCTGTCAGAATCCTTCCGCCGGAACAGGGCAGAATAGGCAGGCGGAAGAGTCCGGGGAAAATGGAGCTTCAAAATCAGGGGAATTGCAGGTGCATTTTATAGATGTAGGACAGAGTGACGCATCTTTGATCCTATGTGAAGGGCATGCCATGTTGTTTGATACAGGGGAGAATGGGACGTCTCCCCTGCTTCAATTTTATCTCATGGAGATGGGTGTGGAAAAACTGGATTATGTGATAGGCAGTCATCCGGAGGCGGATCATATCGGAGGCATGGATGCGATTCTTTTAAAATATGATTGCGGAACAGTTATGCTCCCGGAGATTTCGCCGGATACGGCGTCTTACAGGGATGTACAGGAGGCAATGGAGCGGCGGGGCGTTACAAGGGTGTCGCCCGAACCTGGGGAACAGTATCCGTTGGGAGGCGCTTTCTTTACGATTATTGCGCCGAACCGGGATTACGGAGAGAATATGAATAATGCCTCCATTGGCATAAAGCTGGTTTACGGAGAGAATGCCTTTATTTTTACAGGGGATGGGGAACGGGAAGCGGAAGAGGATATGTTAAAAAACGGTATACCCTTAAATGCCGACGTGCTTCAGGCAGGGCATCATGGCAGCAGCGACGCGTCCACTGAGGCGTTTGTGGAGGCAGTATCGCCCCGGTATGCAGTAATCAGCTGTGGAAAAGATAATGCGTACGGGCATCCTCACAGGGAAACCCTGGAAACCTTTCAGGAGGCAGGGGTGGAAGTATTCCGCACAGACCTGCAGGGAAATATTGTTGCCCTGTCAGACGGAAGAAATCTGACCTGGCATTTTAATCCGGCGCCTTCCTGGGATGAAATATACTATGTGGGTAATAAGAGTAACGGAAAGCTGCATGTATCAACCTGTTTATCTCTGCCTAAGGAATGGAATCAGATTATATTTTCATCCAGAGAAGAGGCGGTCAGGGCTGGATTTTCGGATTTATGCGGCGGCTGTTTTTAATGCTGAGTGGATCAGTGCGCTTGAGCCACTGCCAGGAAATCCTGTAGTTCCAGTAAATTTTGAAATTGTCTGAAGATCATCTGCCTAAGCTCCTCGTCGGGGGCAATCAGGTCGGGGACCATAAGAGTAGCCATACCCGCCTGATAAGCGGAGCGTATTCCGTTGGGCGAGTCCTCTACCGCATAGCATTGATTGGGAGAGACGCCCAGCAGCTTTGCGGCGGTTAAGTAAATTTCAGGGTGGGGCTTGCTGTTGGAAACCATATCTCCGCCTACCACGACGTGGAAATAATCCAGCAGCCCAATACTTTTCATCTCTTCCCGCACAACAGCCTCCCTGGTGGAGGAGGCAAGCCCGATCTGGTAATGGTTTTCCTTTAGAAAATGAAACAACTGATAAGTTCCCGGTTTTACCGGAAGCCCATTGGCGTTTATCTCATCGTGAAAACGCCGGGACACCATACTGGTATACTTACGGTATGGAAAATCTTCTCCGTATATCCTATGAAAAAGCGTTTCCGTTTCGTGGGAGTTAATACCAATGCACTGCATCAGCGTTTCCTCTATATCCGGTATATGAAATTCTGCGGCGACATCCTTCCACTTGGAGATGATCATGCGCTCTGAATCAATTAAAGTTCCATCCATATCAAAAATAATATGCTTGATCATTTTTCCTCTCATTCCGCCGCGTAAGCGGCCTTGTAATAAATGCCATTTCCAGGCACCGACCTGGAACCTAATATATTATAGGCTGTTTCTTGTAGGAAGGCAAGAATCCCCTACAAAATTCTCAAAGCCTGTAGTATAATAACCGTGGAAAGACAAGAAGAAAAGACAAAGAGGAAATGTATGATGCTGCGAGAAGATTATCCATATTTATACGAAACCCACATGCATACCAGCGAGAGCAGCGCCTGCGCCCGTAACACCGGAGAAGAAATGGCGAAAGCTGCAAAGGAGGCGGGCTATACAGGCGTTATTATTACCAATCACAATTGGTATGGAAACAACTGTATCGACTCTGCCCTGCCCTGGGAGGAATGGATCCGGGAATTTTGCAAAGGTTATGAAAATGCAAGGAGCTGGGGAGAAAAGAACGGTTTGGATGTGTTTTTTGGCTATGAATCCGGTTACAATGGCACGGAATTTCTGATCTATGGCGTGGACATGCAATGGCTGATTGACCACCCCCAGATCAAGGATGCTTCTGTTTCCCGGCAGTATGCGCTGATTCACGAAGCCGGCGGCGTGGTGGTGCATGCCCATCCCTTCCGGGAGGAATACTATATCCCCCAGATTCGGCTTTTTCCTGAGGATGTGGATGGAGTGGAGGGAATCAATGCCACCCACTCTTCTCATTTGAGTGCCAGCCATAATAAGAAGGAGTTCGACCGAAAGGCGATTGCTTACGGAAGGGAGCATGGGCGTTTTTTGACGGCTGGCTCCGATGTGCACACCACCCGGCTTTTGGGAGGAGGCATGGCGTTTAAAAGAAGGCTTGCTTCCATAGAGGATTTTTGCCGGGCGCTTTTAGAGGGGGAGGACTATCTTCTTACAAACGGCGACCAATGGTTTGACAAAACAGGGGAACCTATATGAAGTTTTTACATATTGCAGACCTACACATTGGAAAGATCGTGAATGATTTTTCCATGCTGGAGGATCAGAAATTTATACTGGATCAAATCAGCGGCATTGCCGGGGCAAATCAGGTGGATGCCGTGGTGATTGCAGGGGATGTTTACGACCGCGTTATTCCCCCGGGGGAGGCGGTTACCCTTCTGGATCATTTTTTAAATACATTGACTGATTTGGATATACAGGTCATTATGATCAGCGGAAATCATGACTCGCCGGAGCGGTTGAGCTTTGGAGAAAATCTCTTTTCCAGGCAGGGGGTTCATATAGCAGGGATACAGAAGGAGGAGCTGACTAAGGTGGTCATAAAGGAAACGACATGTGTGACAGAATTCCTGCTGCTGCCTTTTGTGAAGCCCTCTCAGCTGGGGGTGAGAACCAGCGATGAGGCGGTGGAATGCCTGATTGAGAAATATTGGCAGGAGGAAAACCGGGAGGAGAAGAAGAACCCGGTTCGAAAGAACCGGGTTCTGGTAACCCATTTTTTTGTAACCTGTGGAGGAAAAGAGCCGGAACTGTCCGACAGCGAGACCACCATCCATGTGGGGGGACTGGACAATGTGGACGCGTCCCGGTTCCAGGGGTTTGACTATGTTGCCCTGGGGCATATTCACAAGCCCCAGCAGACGGGAGCGCTTCCGGTGTGGTATGCAGGCTCACCACTTGCCTATTCTTTTGGAGAAGCCGGGCAGACAAAGAAAGCGCTGTTGGTTTCCCTGGGAGAGGAGGGACTTTCGGAGGTAAAGGAACTTTCCCTGCGCCCCTTGCGGGAAATGAGAAAGCTGAAGGGAACCCTGAATGAATTGATGGAAAGCGCCGGAGAAGGTTCTGTAAGCGGGAATCCAGGACGGGAGGATTATATTCAGGCAATCCTGACGGATCAGGGAGAATTGATCGATCCCATCGGAACCCTCAGAAGTGTATATCCCAATGTGATGCAGATTGTGCGGGAAGAAGAGAAAACTGCTGGAAAGGATATGCCGGGGACAGGGAAAAGCAGGAGGCATAGGGGAAAGAAGGATGCGCTGCCGCTGTTTGAGGCATTCTATCAGGAGGTACGGGAAGCGGAGCTTTCGGAAGAGGGAAAAGAGATCGTGACGGATCTGATCAAAGAGTTGGAAGGAAACGAGTAGCCTATGAAACCTGTCAGATTGACTCTGTGCGGATGGGGTCCTTATAAGGGAAAACAGGAAATAGATTTTACAGGCTTTCACGAAAGAGGTCTCTTTTTGATTACGGGGCCTACGGGAGCGGGGAAGACCACCGTTTTTGATGCCATTGCCTATGCTCTTTATGGAAATATGAGCGGGGGAATGCGGGAAAAGAACAGCGTGCGCAGCGACTTTGCCGACGGGGATACGCCCACTTATGTGGAGTTTGTGATGACCCATGAAGGGAAAACCTATACCATATACAGAAATCCCGAATATATGCGTCCAAGGAAGCGTAAGGCGTCTTCCAAAGAGGGAAAAGCGGCGGAGCAGTTTACAAAAGAAAAGGAAAGAGCGGTGTTCACGGATTGGGAAGGAAAATCGGTGGAGGGCGGCAGCGAAGTGTCACGGAGGGTGCAGGAGCTTTTAAAGTTGGACTATCGTCAGTTCAAACAACTCTCCATGATCGCCCAGGGAGAGTTTTCACGGCTTTTGTCAGCGCCGCCTTCCGAGAAGACAAAAATTTTCCGGGAAATATTTGGAACCGACCTGTACGAGAAGATTGCAGTTTCTCTAAAGGGAAAATCCGGCGGCATTTACAGGCAGGTGATGGAGTGCAGGCATAAAATGGACGAGGATGTGGAAATGCTGATGCGGGACGGCATAGAGCTTGGTGACCCGTCTGGTCATTACTATGAAGAGGTGTTCCGCAGGCTGAAGGAAGAAAAAAAGAAATTGAGCAGGCAATGCCGTGACAGCAGGGAGGCTTACCAGGAGAAGGATCAGCAGGTGCAGAAGCTTACGGGAATGCTTGCGGAAAACGAAAGAATGCAGAGTATGCTGGAAAAGCTGGCGCAGGAAAAGGAGAAAAATGCCGCTCTGCTTTTGCGGGAGAAGGAGATCCAGGAGAAGACGGTTCTGCTCCGGATCCAGGAGAAGGCTGCCGCTTTAAGGGAAGCGGAAGTGAAACTGTCGGCGGCGATAGAACGGAGTGTCAGCCTGGAAAAGGAACTGATGTCAGGTAAGAAAGAGATAGAAAAACTGGAGTGTCAGAATGACGAGGATGCCCCTGTTTTTGCGGCACAGGAGGAGATTGCTGCCGCTTATGAGGAGGAAAAAAGACGGCAGGAAGCGACACGGGAGCTTGACCGTATCAGTCAGGAATGTCTGTCGGAATCGGAAGTGTTATGTAAACTTCAGAGAGAATATTTAGAGGCTGAGAAAGAAGAGGAAGAGGCAAAGGTTCTTTATGAGCAGACCGATAAGGCTTATCGCCATGGTATGGCAGGAATCCTGGCGGAAAGCCTGGAGGAGGGAAAGCCCTGCCCTGTGTGCGGCTCTACAGACCATCCCCGTCCGGCTGCAGAGGACAGGGGACTTCCCACCAAGGAGCAGGTAAAGCGCCAAAAGGAATGCTATGAGAAAAAGCAGAGAATCGCCATGGAACTTCACGGAAAAACGGTGGCATGTGCGGCAAAGAAAGAAGAGCTGAAAAAGAAGGAGCAGGAAAGCCGGGAGCGCTGCCGTCTTTTGGAGGAAAACGGCAGTAAGAGAAAGTCTTTTACCGCCCAGTATCTTGCCGCCCACACGCCGGAGGAATTTGACCGGCAGATCAGGGAATACCAACAGAGAACGGCGGTATTGAAGGAAAAGCAGAACGTGTTGGAACGGAGAAAAACCGAAGCGGCGGAGAATGAAAACCTTGTAAAAAAATGTCAGGAGGAATTTGAACGGGGTCTGAAAAATGCTGGATTTTCTTCCATGGAAGCTTATCGGGAGGCTCGCCGGGAGGAGAAGGAGATCTTAAATCTGCGGGAAGAGATCGAATGCTATGAAAGGGACGTTCATTTAAACAGACAAATGATCGCTCACCTTACGGAGGAGACGGGCAGGACAAAGCTTCAGGATATAGAGATGGTTAAAGATGCTTTGAAACAGGCGGAGGAAGAGAGAAAGGAACTTTTTGACCAGCAGATCCTTTTGGAAAACCGGCAGAAGAGCGTGGAAAAGGGAATGGAGTCTCTTCAGGACAAAAGCAGGCGGCTGAAAGGGCTGACGGAGAAATACAGTCTGCTCAAGGATTTAGACGACGCTGCAAATGGAAATAATAAGAAAAGGCTGGTTTTTGAGCAGTATGTGCTCGCCGCTTATTTTGAAGATATTCTTCTTGCGGCGAATATCAGGCTGCGGGTGATGAGCAACGGCAGATATGAGTTGAAAAGAGTAGAGCAGATCAGCGACGGAAGGAGCAAAGATAATCTGGAAATAGAAGTGATGGATTATTATACAGGGAAGTACCGTTCGGTGAAGACCCTTTCGGGAGGAGAGGCGTTTAAGGCTTCTCTGGCGCTGGCGCTGGGTATGAGCGATGTGGTGCAGTCTGCGAGCGGCGGGCTTAGAGTGGAGGCGCTGTTTATTGACGAGGGCTTTGGAAGTCTGGACGGCGAATCCATCGAACAGGCATGTCTGACCCTTCAGAGTCTTGTGGAAAAGGACAGACTGATCGGCATTATTTCTCATGTGCCGGAGCTGGCGGAGAAAATAGGAGATCAGATACAAATTTGTAAAACAAATGCTGGAAGTAGAGCACAGGTTATGTTATCGTAATAGATGCGGCGGCAGTTGCAAATGCCGGAAAATGTAAACACTGTTTTGAAACGGAGGTACCTATGGAAAATCAATTTGACGTTATTATTATCGGCGCCGGACCGGGCGGTATTTTTTGCGCTTATGAGCTTCTCCATGCAAAGGAGGATTTGAAAGTATTGATCGTAGAAAAGGGGCGTTCTATCGAAAAAAGACAGTGCCCGAAGCGCGTTACAAAGCAGTGCGTAGGCTGTAAGCCCTGTTCAATCACCACCGGCTTTGCAGGAGCGGGCGCTTTTTCTGATGGCAAGCTGTCTCTTTCTCCGGATGTGGGAGGAAATCTGCCCGGCATTCTGGGCTACGACGAGACCATGAAGCTGATCGGAGAATCGGATCAGATCTATTTGAAATTTGGCGCGGATACCGACGTTTATGGAGTGGATAAGCAGAACGAGATCCGCGAGATCAGGAAAAAGGCGATTAATGCCAATTTAAAGCTGGTAGAGTGCCCTATCCGCCATCTGGGAACGGAGGAGGGTTACAAAATATATGAAAAGCTTCAGCACCATCTGGAGGATAAAGGAGCGGTGCTTTTGTTCCAGACCATGGTAGAGGATATTCTTGTAGAAGAAGGACGCGCCGTGGGAATCAAAACGGATAAAGGAGAAACCTTTTATGCCGGGGAGATTGTGTCCGCTGTGGGGCGTGAAGGGGCGGACTGGTTTAAAAATAAATGCGAGGAAATCGGAATTGAAACTACGCCGGGAACGGTGGACATTGGCGTCAGGGTCGAGGTGCGGGACGAGGTTATGCAGTTCCTGAACGAAAACCTGTATGAGGCAAAGCTGATCTACCATACCCCTACTTTTGACGATAAGGTGAGAACCTTCTGCACCAATCCTTCCGGAGAGGTGGCAACGGAATATTATGAAGGCGGTCTGGCGGTGGTCAACGGTCATGCGTATAAATCGAAGGAATTTAAGACCAATAATACCAATTTTGCCATTTTGGTGAGTAAGAATTTTACCAAGCCTTTTAAGACGCCTATTGAGTATGGCAAGCATATTGCCCAGCTTTCCAACATGCTTTGCGGAGGCAAGATTCTGGTGCAGACCTTTGGCGATTTTAAACGGGGAAGAAGGACCACGGAGGAGCGTCTGTGCCGCAACAATATTATACCTACCTTAAAGGATGCGGTGCCGGGAGATCTTTCTTTGGTATTTCCTCATAGAATCATGGTGGATATTGAGGAGATGCTGGTTGCCCTGGATAAGATCACCCCGGGAATCGCGGCGAATGAAACCCTGCTTTACGGTGTGGAGGTAAAATTCTATTCTAACAAGGTGATTGTAAACCGGGATTTTGAAACCAGTATCCATGGACTTCGTGCCATCGGCGACGGCGCAGGGGTAACCAGAGGACTTCAGCAGGCGTCCGCCAACGGCATCAGCGTGGCGCGCAGTATTTTGAGGAAACTTGGAGCATGAAAAAAGTAACGGGAAAAAAAGCGGCGGCGTTTCTCCTGGGGGTGCTTCTGGTTTTAACGACAGGAGGATGTAAGAAAAACGACGCCGATACGAAGCTGGTTCTCACCACAGGATTTAAAAAAGATGAGATCTTTCGGATCGAGACTATGTCCTGTACATTGCCGGAGGTCATGGTCTATCTCACCAACACCCAGGATCAGTATGAGAGTGTGTATGGGGAGGAAATATGGAAAACCGATTTAAACGGCGTCACCCTGGAGGAAAATGTGAAGGACACGGTGCTGGCACAGCTGGCGCAGATCAAAACCATGAATCTTCTGGCGCAGCAGCATGGGGTTTCTTTAAACCATACAGAGCAGGAGACGGTTAAGAACGCGGCGAATGCATATTTTACCTCTTTGAACCAGGCGGAGCGGGAGAGCATGAATGTTTCCCAGGAAATCATAGAGCAGCTCTATGGAGAATTTGCCCTGGCGAATAAAGTGTACGAGTATATCATTAAGGATATTAACCCTGAGATCAGTGATGACGAGGCAAGAACCATTACGGTACAGCACATTTTAATTAACACCTATGCGCTGGACGGCACCGGACAAAAGATCGAATACACGGAAAAGGCAAAAGAGGACGCCAGGGAACATGCAGAGGAGATTTTACGCCTTGCCCGGGAAGAGGGAAGCGATTTTGAAGAGCTGGTGATCCAATACAGCGAAGGGGAAAAAGGAACTCTCTCCTTCGGAAAAGGAGAGATGGAGAAGGTCTTTGAGGATACGGCATTTAATCTGGAAACCGGGGAGATCAGCGATATTGTGGAAACCCAGTATGGATACCATATCATTAAGTGCATCAGCACCTTTAACCGGGAGGAGACCGACGCCAATAAAATTAAAATTGTGGAGAAAAGGCGGGAGGAAGTCTTTGGACAGGAATATGATATGTTTGTAACCACCCTTACAAGGGATTTGAACGAGGAGCTTTGGAATCAGGTTTCCTTCATTCAGAACGAGCAGGTTACCACCAGAGATTTCTTTGATATTTACAACCAATATTTCAGTTAATAAAAATTTTAGAATTACAGAAAGCCCGTAAATACAAGAAATTTTCAAGATTATTAGCACTCATTTAAATTGAGTGCTAATTTTGTATTGACTTTTAACAAAAAGGGAATTACACTTGATTTTAGTTTCAAGATTCGCGTATCAGAGGAAAGAGTAAGAAAAAGGAGTGATTTATCGTGGCAGAAAAACACGGAAACTTATCGATCAACAGTGAAAACATATTCCCGATTATTAAGAAATGGCTGTATTCCGATCATGACATTTTTTTCAGGGAATTGATTTCCAATGGCTGCGATGCCATAACCAAGCTGAAGAAGCTGGACATGATGGGAGAATATGCGCTTCCCGAGGGATATAAGGGAAAGATACAGGTAATGGTCAATCCGGAAGAAAAGACCCTTAAGGTTATGGATAACGGTATCGGCATGACCGCAGACGAGGTGGAGGAATATATTAACCAGATCGCCTTTTCCGGAGCAACGGATTTTATTGCAAAGTATAAAGACAAGACCAACGAGGATCAGATCATCGGTCATTTCGGACTGGGATTTTATTCCGCGTTTATGGTAGCGGATGCGGTGCATATTGACACCCTCTCCTGGCAGGAAGGGGCAAAGCCGGTACACTGGGAATGCGACGGCGGCACGGAATTTGATATGAAGGAAGGGGACCGGGAGGAAGTAGGTACCACGATCACCCTGTTTTTAAATGAAGATGTGCTGGAGTTCTGCAATGAATACAGGGCAAGGGAGGTAATCAAAAAGTATTGTTCCTTTATGCCCACGGAAATTTACCTTTCCAAGGAGAATACCACGGAAACACAGACCGTTACCGCCGAGGAAAAGCTGGACACGGACGTTGTTTTGGAGGAGATCAAGCCGGAGAAGGAAGAGGATCCCATAAAGTACAAGATCGTGAAAAGACCGGAGCTTTTAAATGAGACTACGCCTTTGTGGATGAAGCATCCCAATGAGTGCACAAAGGAAGAATATCTGGAATTTTACCGCAAGGTATTTCAGGATTACAAGGAGCCTCTGTTCTGGATTCATTTGAATATGGATTATCCCTTTAACTTAAAAGGTATTTTGTACTTCCCCAAGATCAATATGGAATATGAGTCCATTGAAGGGGTGATTAAGCTCTACAACAACCAGGTATTTATTGCGGATAACATCAAAGAGGTGATCCCGGAATTTCTGATGCTGCTTAAAGGTGTGATCGATTGTCCCGACCTGCCGTTGAACGTATCCAGAAGCGCGCTGCAAAACGATGGATTTGTAAAGAAAATCTCTGATTATATCAGCAAGAAGGTGGCGGATAAGCTTTCCGGCATGTGCAAGACGGAAAAGGAAGAGTATGATAAATACTGGGACGATATCAGTCCGTTCATCAAGTTTGGCTGTCTGAAGGATGATAAATTCTGCGAAAAGATGACAGATTATATTCTGTTCAAGAATCTGGACGGAAAGTATCTGACCCTCCCCGAATGTCTGGAGGTGAACAAAATCGATCCGGATGAAAGCGAAGAAGAAGCCCCGGAAGAAAAAGGCGCCGAGACAGAGGTGGTGGATGCAGACGGCAATGTGGTAAGCGCCGGTTCTGATGAAAACAGCTCTGACGGAGAGGATGCCGGGGAAGAGGAAAAGAAAGAAAAGGTCATCTATTATGTAACTGACGAGAAGCAGCAGAGCCAGTATATCAATATGTTCCGGGCGGCAAAGATGGATGCCGTTATCCTCACCCATAATATCGACCAGCCTTTTGTTTCCCAGCTGGAAGCTAAGAACGAGGGAATTAAGTTCCAGAGAATCGATGCAGATCTGACGGATACCTTTAAGGCGAAAACAAGCAAGAAGGCGGAAAAGGAACTGGAGGAAGCGGCGGAAGCAATCGGAAAGGTAATGAAGAAGGTTCTGAAAAAGGATAAAATTACCATTAAGGTTGAAAAGCTGAAAAACAAGAAAATTTCCTCTATGATTACCCTGTCCGAGGAGAGCCGGAGAATGCAGGATATGATGAAGATGTATTCTATGCCCGGCATGGATATGGGCGGCTTTGGCAAGGAAGGGGAAACCCTGATCCTGAATGCAAACCATCCTCTGGTGCAGTATATTATGGAGCAGACAGAAGGAGAAAATGTAAACATGATCTGCGAACAGCTGTATGATCTTGCCCTGTTGCAGCATGCGCCTCTTGAGCCGGAGGCGATGAGTAAATTTGTGGCAAGAAGCAATGATATTATGATGCTGTTGACAAAATAAAAGGAAAGCCGCCTGGCGGTTACCGATTAAGTTACCTCTGCATATGATATGATAAGTATATATGCAGAGGTATTTTATGCCCGAAAATATTATGCGCAGTGCCCAGGGAGAGAACGGATATACCGGGAAGCTGCAGATCAATGTGACCTCTACTTTGGGACTTATTCCCATACAGGACGCCACCGTGACCATATCCTACAAAGGGGTACCGGATGTGACTATAGAAAAGCTTTCTACCGATTCATCGGGGCAGACGGAAACTGTGGATTTGCCGGCGCCTCCTTTGGAGTATAGCTTAACGCCGGTGGAACAGCAGCCTTATTCCGAATACAATATACAGGTGGAGGCGCCCGGCTACGAGCCTATTGTAGTTTCAGGGACAGAAATTCTTCCCGACGTTACGGCAGTTCAGCCCATTAAACTTACGCCGGTGGAAACAACGGAAGAGGAGGAAGAGGTTATTGTGATTCCTGATCACACTTTATACGGCGAGTATCCGCCGAAAATTCCGGAGGATGAGATCAAGCCTATGGATGAGAGCGGGGAGATCGTACTGAGCCGGGTGGTGATTCCGGAATTTGTTGTGGTTCACGACGGCGTGCCCGATGATCCCACTGCGCCTAATTACTATGTGCGTTACAGAGATTACATCAAAAATGTGGTTTCCTCAGAAATCTACGCAACCTGGCCGGAAAGCGCCATTTATGCCAATACCCTTGTCATTATGTCCTTTACGCTGAATCGCGTATATACGGAGTGGTACAGGAATAAAGGCTACAATTTTACAATTACATCTTCAACGGCATACGACCAGAAGTGGATATACGGCAGAAACGTTTATACAAACATTGACAGGGTGGTAGACAGCGTATTTGCCAATTATTTGTCCCGTCCGGGAGTGCGCCAGCCCATCTTTACCTCCTACTGTGACGGCAGGAGGGTAACCTGTGACGGCTTAAGCCAGTGGGGATCCAAGTATTTGGGAGAAGAGGGTTATTCCGCCATTGATATTATCCACTATTATTACGGAAGCGATATGTATATTAATACGGCGCAGAGCGTTGCCGGTGTTCCGTCCTCCTTCCCGGGATATAACCTGAACATAGGCGCTACAGGAGATAAAGTGAGGCAGATCCAGCAGCAGCTGAACCGCATTGCCAGAAATTATCCGGCGATTCCCACGGTTACGGCGGATGGAATCTATGGTCCTGCCACGGCAAACGCCGTAAGAACCTTCCAGGGGATCTTTAATCTGCCCCAGTCGGGGATTGTGGATTATCCTACCTGGTACAGCATTTCCAACATTTATGTGGGGGTCAGCCGGATTTCAGAACCGGGTTGATTTTATATAAAATATGTGATACGTTTACTAAGAAAAACGATAAATCATGGCAGAATGATTTATGCTGGGTCAGAAAACGAAATGAGGTAAACGTATGACAATCAAGGAAATTGCAGAGCAGGCAATGGTGTCTCCGGCAACCGTATCGAATGTGCTCAATCATCGTAATAATGTAGGGGAAGAGACAAGGCAAAGGATTCTTCAAATCTGTAAGGAAATGGGCTATGATATTCATAAAGGGAAGAAAAAGAAACCTGCGGAAGACACCAATACGATTCTGTTTAATTTTAGTGAATATGAGCGGAATTTTTATCTCAAAATTATACATGGCATCAGCGATTATGTGTATTCCAGAGACTATGATCTGATTATCTGCACCAACAAATCCTGTGAGAAATACATGGATCCCTCCCATACCAGCGGAACTATTATGCTGGATATGAAATGCAAAAATGATACCCTGATCCAGAAGGCAAATGAAGGGTATCCTATTGTAGCATTGGATCGAATTATGAATGTGCCAAACATCAAGAGCGTTGTAGTAAACAATTACAGTCCCATGTCAGAGTTGGTGCAGGGGCTGGTAGATAAGGGGTACAGGCGGTTTGGTTATATAGCCGGTATTGATACCTTGGATAACCAGGAGCGCTATCAGGCATTGAAGGACGTATTACAGAAAAATGGTATTGCTTTCAGCAGGGAAAATTATTTTCTGGGAGATTATTATGAGAAGAGCGGTTATCGGTCGGCAAGGCTGATGCTGTTATCCGATAATATTCCGGAGGTTCTGGTGTGCGCTAATGATAACATGGCAATCGGCGCCATAAAGGCGCTGAAGCAGGAGGGGCTTAGAATTCCGGATGATATTGCAGTGACAGGTTTCGACGGTACGGAGATGGCGGAGGTTATGGGGCTTACTACCGTGGACATTCCGGATTACGAGAGGGGATACCTTGCCGCCCAGTTCCTGCTTCAGAATATTGCAGGCGGCTGCAGCTTTGATGTGTTTAAAATAGCGGCAAAGGTGCATTGGAGAACTTCAACCAGATAACAGGAAGGGACTTTTTATATAAAAAAAGATAAGGTTAAAAAGGCAGAGAAGAAATTCCCTGTCTTTTTTTGTGGATGTTTGCAGACACAGAGTCTGACCAACGGGTTTTGAAAAGTATCTTACGGAAATTTACTATGATATAAAATGATATTTTACAAAAATATTAGTAAATATTTACATATTTTACTAAAAGTAATTCAAAAATACGTTATAATATACAAAAAATGCGAGTAAAAACAGTGTAAAAAGTAGAAAAACCACTACACCCATTGACGAATTAGTAAAATTTATGTAAAGTATAACTATCAAATAACTGGTCGGTACAAGGAGGTATAAAATGAAAAAGGGAAAACTCGTATCATTGTTTTTAACAGCAGTATTAGGCGCATCTGTGGTTTTGGGAGGATGCGGGTCTAAAGGAGAATCCGGTACATCCAATGCGGGGGATGGAAAAGCTGGCGGAAAGATTACCATTTTCCAGCAGAAAACAGAAATTTATGATCAATTGAAGGAAATGGCAGCTGTGTATGAAAAGGAGACAGGGGTAGAAGTAGAGGTTTGGCAGATTTCCGGAGATGATTATTATCAGAATTTAAAGACGTATATGTCCAGTGAATCTGGTCCGACGGTGTTTTCACTTTCTTCCAGCACAGAGATCGAGGAGATGTCTGATTATTTGGAAGACATTGGAGGCTTAAGCTTTTTGGATAAAATCAACGATGATCTGATTGCAAAAAGCGGCGGTAAAACAATTGGTGTTCCAATGACTGCGGAAGGCTTCGGGCTTGTTTACAATAAAGATCTGGTAAGTGAAGGTGCATGGAACTCCACCGATACGCTGGTGGCTATGATCCAGGAAGCGGGAGCAGATGGCACGACAGGAGTTGGACTTTCGCAGGAAGCATACTTCCTGATTGGACAGATCTTAAATACGCCTTTTGCATTACAGGAGGATCCTGTTCAATTTTGTCAGGATGTATACTCCGGGAAAATAAATATAGCAGATGTGGAAGAATTTCAGGAGCTTGGCAAAATATTTGAAGCAATAAAGGCAAATCAGAAGAATCCAATGGAAGTATCTTATGACCAGAATTGCGGTGACTTTGCGACAGGCAAGGCGAAGATGATTCATCAGGGCAACTGGTGCTACTCTCTGTTTTCATCCTATGAGGTGGATTTTGATATGGGAATGGCTCCGCTTCCTATTGCAGGAAATAAATCTATTGCGGTTGGGGTTCCTTCCGTATGGTGTGTGAATATTGACGCTTCCGATAATGATAAGCAGCTTGCAAAGGATTTCCTGAATTGGCTGTATACAAGTGAAACAGGGGCTGATTATCTGACCAATAAATTTGGGTTTATTCCGGTGGTAGACGGCATGGCTTCTGAGAAGCTGGATCCTTTATCCCAGGCAGTGTCCGATGCGATTGCGGAGGGGAATATCATTCCCTGGACCTTTAACGAGGAGTGGCCGGCAGGTATCATTACCACTTATCTGGTACAGAATGCAGAGGAATATTTTTCTTCCGATATGACCGCAGACGCATTTTTAAGGGCGTTAAACGAATCCTTTGTGACAGCGGCAAAGGAGTAATGAAACATATAAACAAGGTGCCGGGCGCTGTGTGGGGCAGCGCCCGTTGGACTAAAAGGAATGGGGGATAAAATGAAGATTAAAAAGGGCTGGTATGCTTTATTTACTGCACCGTTAATGATTATGTTCACGATCATTGTAATCATTCCGTTTTTTAAGGGAATGGGATATTCCCTTGTATCCTGGGACGGACTTGCAAAAAGCGAAAAAGTATTTGTAGGTTTTTCAAATTATACAAAAATTTTTTCGGACAGACAATTTCTTACATCTATTGTGAGGACAACAGCGTTTACATTGATTACTGTGGTGATTGTCAATGTATTGGCGCTTGCGTTTGCGATTCTCGTGACGGCAAAGTTGAAGGTACGCAATGTGGCAAGGACAATGTTGTTTTTACCATATCTGATTGGCGGATTGATTTTGGGTTACATCTGGCAGTATGTTCTGGGAGACGCCATGAGTTCTTTGGGAGAAATGACCGGACTGACCAATATGTTTTTTAACTGGCTGGTGAATAAAGATATGGCTTTTTATGCCATGATCCTGGTATCTACATGGCAGATGGCGGGTTACATGATGATTGTTTATATTGCCGGTCTCGAAGCAATATCAGATGACGTGATCGAAGCAGCGCAGGTGGACGGAGCGGGCTTTTGGAAAACCATCATAAACATTAAGCTTCCACTGATCATGTCGTCCATAACCATTTGACTGTTTCTGACGTTGTCCAATTGCTTCAAAATTTATGATGTTAACGTTTCCCTTACAGGGGGCGGTCCTAACAATGCAACGGAAATGGTATCCATGAATATTTTTAATGAAATATTTACCAAGAGCCACTTCGGATATGGGCAGGCGAAAGCGATCGTATTCTTTATTATTATTGCCCTGATCACGTTGATTCAGGTTAAAGTCACGGGAGATAAGGAGGTGTCCGCATAATGAGGAAGAACCCGGTAGGAAAAGCAATCGCTAATATTCTTGTTATATTGTTCTGCTGCATTTATTTATTTCCGGTATATATGGTAATTGTAAATGCATTTAAGAGCCGTGCCGAATTATATGAAAATATTTTTGCACTGCCTCAGAGTCTTACCCTTGAATATTTCCGGGGGGCGCTCAAAAAAATGGATTTTGTTATGGCGTTTAAAAATTCTCTGATCGTGACGATCATTGCGGTGCTGATTATCGTAGTGTTGAGTGCAATGACGGCATGGATGTTTGTCCGCGCCAAGAATAAGCTCAGTAAAATACTTTATAATATGCTGATTCTGACTATGTTGATTCCCTTTCAGACCATTATGATGCCCTTAATGCAGGAAATGAACCAGTTCGGAAAGTTCTTTGGAATTCCTTTTAAAGATTCCCTTGGGGGACTGATTTTCATGTACGTTGGCTTTGGCGCAGGAATGGGTGTGTTCCTGTTCTATGGATTTATTAAATCATCGGTTCCTGTCTCTCTGGAAGAAGCGGCGATTATTGATGGATGTAATATATGGCAGCTTTTCTGGAGAATTGTTTTTCCGATTTTAAAATCCATTACCGTTACCGTCATTATTCTGGACGTGATCTGGATCTGGAATGATTATCTTTTACCATCGTTGACGTTGACCAGTATCAGGAATAAGACTATCCCCCTGGCAATGTCCCTGTTCTTTGGACAATATAACATTGAGTGGAATATGGCGATGGCGGCATTGACTTTTACAATTATTCCGGTAATCGTTTTTTATCTGCTGTGCCAGAAGCATATTATAAAAGGAGTTGCGGCAGGCGCGGTAAAGGGCTAAAGGAAGAGGGAGCGTATGAGTAAAATATATCAGATAAAGGAGTTTGCAGCAGATGAGAAAAACCTGCAACTGCAGGAGACTATTTTTCATAATGCAAATGGGTATATCGGGATCCGGGGAACCCTGGAAGAAGGTGTCCCGGAGGATTGGGATACCATGCGCGGAACCTATATCAATGGATTTTATGATATTGCACCCATGAAACAGGCGGAGAAGCTTTGCAATCTCATTGAAGATAAGGAGAGCATGCTCAATGTTGCGGATACCCAGACGATAGAGGTGAGCTTTGCGGGACGGTTTTTTACCATGGCAGGTCAGAAACATTGCAGTTGCACCAGAACGCTGGATATGGAAAAGGGCATTACAAACCGAAGGGTAGACTGGAGCAGTGAAGAAGGATGGCGGGTACGTTTTGACATTACCAGGATGGCTTCCTTTGAGGAGCGTTCTCTGTTTGTCATTGATTATCGCTTTCAGCCGGTGGATTTTGAAGGAATGGTGGAGATCCATTCAAAGCATTTGGGGCTGGTGAAAAATTATTGCAACCCCCAGGACCCAAGGCTTGCAGGAGAAAGCCATGAACACCTGAGAAAGGAAGAGGTTTACCCATGGCAAAACGGCGGATGCCTTGTCAGTTCTACCATGGAGAGCCATCTTAAGGTGGCAAGCGCAGTGGTGAACGCGGTGACTTTAAACCAGGAAGAACAGCCGGCGGCACGGGCAGCATATGATGAAGGGGCGCACGGGATAGACATTGTATACCGCTTCCGGGTGAAACCGGGAGATGAGGTGAGAATCTTAAAATACAGTGTTTTTGAAGATTCCATCCGTCATGAGGACTTCCGGAAGCTGGCGGAAAAAAAAGCTGTCAGAGCGGTGGAAAAAGGAATTGACTATTACTACGGAAAGCAGAAGGCTTTTTTAAAGGAGTTTTGGAACAATTCCGCAATGGAGATTATGGGAGATGATGAACTTAACGCCTCGGTGTGCTTTAATATGTATCAGCTTCTGCAATCGGCGGGTTACGATGGATATTCCAGTATAGCGGCAAAGGGCTTAAGCGGAGAAGGCTATGAAGGACATTATTTCTGGGATACGGAAATGTTTATGATTCCCTATTTTGCACTGACAAACCCGGAAATTGCAAGAAAACTGCTGGAGTTTCGGTATAAAACGCTGGATAAGGCTAGGAAAAACGCGAAGCTTTTAGGGCATGAAAGAGGCGTTTTATATCCCTGGAGGACCATTACCGGAAGAGAGTGTTCCGGCTATTATCCCTCCGGGACGGCACAGTATCATATCAATGGAGATATTGCCTATGCAGTGATACTTTATTATAAGGCAACAGGCGATTGGATGTTTATGAAAGAAATGGGAATGAAGATCCTTCTGGAAACCAACCGGTTGTGGCTTGACATTGGAAACTATTACAAAGGACAATTCCATATTAACTGCGTAACGGGACCCGATGAATATACTTGTATGGTAAATAACAATTATTACACCAACGCCTGTGCAAAATACAGTCTTGAGTGGTTTGGAAAGCTGTCCGGCAGGTTTAGAGAGGAAGAAATAGAATGGAAACAGTTTGCAGAAGAAAACGCCCTGACGGATACGGAACTGAATGAGATGAAAAAGGCGCAGGAGAGGATGTTCCTGCCATACGATGAGGAATTGGGAATCAACCCTCAGGACGATTCTTTCCTGCAGAAACCCATATGGGATCTTGCCCATACGGATAAAGAAAAATTTCCTCTTCTTCTCCATTATCATCCCTTGCATCTCTATCGCTATCAGGTGTGTAAACAGGCGGACACGGTTTTGGCACATTATCTCTTTCCGGAGTATCAGGACAGGCGGACCGAAGAAAGCTCCTTTTTATACTACGAGAAAATTACCACCCATGATTCTTCCCTTTCCACCTGTGTGTTTAGTATTGTGGCGTCAAAATTAGGGCTGCAAGAGAAGGCATACAGCTATTTTGGAGATTCTGCCAAGATGGATTTGCTGAATACTCATAAGAATACCAAGGACGGGATTCATGCGGCTAACATGGGCGGATGTTATATGGCGATTGTAAACGGATTTGCGCTGCTGCGCGCGGAGGAGGAGAAGCTTTCTCTGGCGCCGACGCTGCCAAAAGCATGGGATGGATACCGGTTCCGGATTCGCTATCACGGAAGCCTTTTGGAAGTGAGGGTAACGGAAGAAACTTGCCGCATAGAAAGGATCCGGGGCGCTGCCGTACCGATAGAGCTATATCACAGGCAATATAAGCTGGATGAGAAAAACAGTGTCGTGGAAGTGGCATGTAAAGGAAAATAAAAGAAGGTGGCATTATGAAATATGATGTAATTCCGGTAAAGACAAAGAAGGCAACGGATGCAAAAATATATACTTACATTTTAGACAATTATCAGGAAATAGATATCAATAGAACACGTCCGCTGGTGCTGATTTGTCCGGGCGGCGGTTATGAAATGACCTCTGACCGTGAGGCAGAAGCGGTAGCGGTGCAGTATCTTGCAAGAGGGTTTCATGCCTGCGTGCTGCGCTACAGCGTAGTACCTGCAAGATTCCCTCAGGCATTATGCGAGCTGGCATGGAGCGTGGCTTATTTGAGGGAACATGCAAAGGAATATGGTATAAGGGAGGATAGGATCATTGTATCCGGATTTTCAGCCGGAGGGCATCTTGCCGCAAGTCTGGGGGTGTTCTGGGATAAAGAATGGCTGGAAAAGGAAACCGGACTTTCACGGGAGCAAGTGAAAGCAAACGGTTTGCTGCTGTCTTATCCTGTTATTACCTCAGGATGCTATGGGCATCATGCAAGTATTGAAAATCTCATAGGAAGGCAGGAAAACGCAGAATTAAAGGAGTTTTTGAGTCTGGAAGACCAGGTGGGGGAAAAGGTACCGCCGGTTTTTATCTGGCATACGTTGACAGATCAGTCGGTGCCGGTACAAAATACTCTGCTGTTTGCAAATGCCCTTATCAAAAACCACATTTCTATGGAACTGCATATTTTTCCCGAGGGACTCCACGGCTTGTCTCTTGCGAATGAGGAAACACAGATTAAGAAAGAGGGCTTCGGCATCCAGAAGCGTTGTCAGGATTGGATTGATCTTGCCGGCAAATGGATAGCTGACCTGTAGAGGAATATGACCATGAAGTTTAAAGGAATTATATTTGATCTGGACGGGGTGTTGGTTCATACGGATAAGCTTCACTACCGTGCATGGAAAAAGATTGCCGATGCCAGGGGGATTCCGTTCAACGAAGAAATGAATAACCTGCTGCGGGGTGTAAGCAGAATGGAGAGTCTTGAAATCATTCTTCGCAATTATCACGGGCCGGCGCTTTCGGCGGAGGAAAAAGAGGCGATCGCGGAGGAGAAAAACCGTTATTATAGGGAAGAACTCGAGACTATGACGCCGGAGGATGTGACAGAAGAGGTCAGAGAATCGTTGACGGCGCTAAAGGCAGCAGGGATCAAGGTGGCGGTGGGGTCTTCCAGCAAGAACACCAGGTTTATCCTAAAACAGGTGGGATTGGACAAGATATTTGACGGAGTTTCCGACGGAACCAATATTACAAAATCAAAACCGGATCCGGAAGTGTTTTTAAAGGCGGCGGAGTATGTTTCCCTTGCTCCGGCGGACTGTCTGGTAGTGGAAGATGCGGTTGCGGGAATAGAAGCGGCAAAGAGCGGCGGAATGAAGGCTGCCGGAATAGGAGACGCCGCTTCCTGTGAGAAAACGGATTATCGGATTGCTGCTCTCGCGGATCTTAAGGATATCGTGTTATGATTTATTTTACATACCCGGGATTTCGGAACAAAGCGCTGACCATAAGCTATGATGATGGCTTATGGTCAGATGTGCATTTGTTGGAAATTTTGAACCGATATGGGATTCGGGGAACCTTCAACCTGAATTCGGCATGTATGGAAGAAGAACGGAGAGTTGACAGAGAAAAAATCCCGTCGCTCTATAAAGGGCATGAAATTGCCACCCATGGGGCGGCACATCTGACTATGGGGCGATGCCCCATTACGGATGTGGTAAAGGAAATTCTGGAGGACCGGAAGGCGTTGGAGGAGTTGACCGGAGAGATTGTAGATGGTCATGCATATCCCAACGGCTCCTACAATAAGCAGATCAGACTGCTTCTGCCGGGATTGGGCATCCGCTATGCCAGGACGGCAGAGGACACCGGAAAATATGATCTTCCAAAGGACTTTTTCGAATGGAAGCCTACCTGTCACCACAATCATCAGCTCTTGGAAAAAGGAAAGGAATTTCTGAATATTGATTTGCCACAGTTTCAGTTCCTCATGTATGTTTGGGGACACAGCTATGAATTTGACCGGGACAGAAATTGGAATTTGATAGAGGAATTCTGTAAAATGACGGGAGGACGGGAGGAGATTTGGTATGCTTCCAATGGAGAGATTTGCCGCTACGCGCAGGCAATAAGACAGATATATACCAGTGTGGACGGGAAGATTCTGGTTAATGGAAGCGGGCTGGAAGTTTATCTGCTGCGTGATGGGGAGAAAATTATGCTGGAACCGGGAGAGGTGAGAAAACGTTAGCTGTAGAAGTAAATATAGGATTGTGGAGTGAAAATATTAAGGGTATAATAAATACTAAGAAGATTAATAAAGATAAGGCTCCGGGAGGTAAAACGAATGTTGCCTGACGATATGAGGGAAGAATTAGTGCGAGGTTTAACGGACATCTTTCAGAAGAACATATCTATGATTATTTTATATGGGTCGGTTGCGAGAGGGGAGGCAACTGATGAGAGTGATATTGATATTGCTATTATTATCAAAAATGAGATGGACGATCAGACAAAAAGGCGTTTTATCAGTTGGACAGCTGATATGGACATTCGCTATGAGAGAGTCTTTTCAGTTGTGGATATAAAGGAAGACAATATGGAAAAATGGGAGAAAGTTCTTCCGTTTTATCAGAATGTCCGGAAGGAGGGAGTTGTTCTATGGAGGGCAGCTTAAAATCACTGACCAGAACAATAATAGTGTGTTTTTGCGTATTGATTGCCGCGGCATTAGGATTTGCCGTAAAGCTTTTCGTGATTGGCGAGCCGGCTGACGGCACGCAACTATATTGCAGAGCTTCTTGGGAAGGCGAAGCGTTGGAATTGCAGGTGGATTCTGTGGAATCTGCTGTTGCCCTTCGGGGGTGGAGTTTTAAACGGGACGGAAATACCTTGTTGATTCGTGCAAGGAAAGTGCTTGTATCACCCCTGTTTCCTGGGGAAACTTTTGTAACTGCCATTGATTTAGACGGTATTGAAACAGTATCATTGGGTGGTCAGATTATTTTTGAAAAGCATTCCTGAAGGAATCGGAAGCAGTGTGAATAACAATGGAAAATGATATAAAAATCAGAGCAGCGTCGGAGAACGATGCAAAAGATATTTTGGAGATCTACGCCCCCTATGTGAAGGAAACCGCAATTACGTTTGAATATGATGTGCCGGATCCTGCTGAATTTGCGGGCAGAATCAGAACTACATTACAAAAATACCCCTATCTTGTGGCGGAAAAGGACGGAAAGCTTTTGGGATATGCCTATGCAGGTTCCTTTGTGGGACGTGCCGCTTACGATTGGGCGGCGGAGGTAACGATTTATCTGAAAAGGGATATGCGGAAAATGGGCTTGGGAAAGAAGCTTTACCAGGCGCTGGAGAAAATTTGCAGGGCGCAAAACATTATCAACTTGTATGCCTGCATTGGTTGTCCGGAAACTGAGGACGAATATTTAACCAAAAACAGCATGCAGTTTCACGCGCATATGGGTTATGCGCTGATCGGTGAATTCCACAAATGCGGCTACAAATTTGGGCGCTGGTATAATATGGTCTGGATGGAAAAGATAATTGGAATCCATGATCCTGTTCCGGGTAACTTAATCAGTTTCCCGGAACTGTTGCCTGCCCTTGAAACAGGGGGAAATGTTTGTAAAAATTTCAGATAGGTATTGCATTTTCTTATTTTATTTAGTATGCTACAATAGTTCTATATAGAAATGTTCTAACAGGATATAAGGTGATCGGTTTGGAAACAAAGGGCGGGTTTTATATTACGCAAATTAAACAGCTTCAAGACAGGATTTTTGAACGGCTGTTACTTGAAAATGGTATTGAAATAAGCGGCGGACAGGGACGAATTTTGTTTATTCTATGGAAAACAGATAATCTTACGATTAGTGAAATAAGTGAAAGAACGTCTCTTGCAAAGAATACGGTGTCTGTTGTAATAAATGGAATGGTAAATAAGGGGATTGTAGAGAGGAATACCAATCCCAACAATCGCCGTCAGGCGATTGTATCGCTTACTGAGTATGCAAAATCTTTACAGGCGAAATATGAAACGGTATCTCAGGAGATGACAGCATTATTTTATCAGGGTTTTTCAGAAGAAGAACAAAGGCAGTTTGAACATTATCTTGCTCGAATACTTGAAACTTTGATTGCAAATCTACATACATACTAATCATTTTAGGGGGAGGAAGATTTCCAATGAAAACAAGAGAACATATTATGGAATTTATTAAAAAACAAAAAGTATCATTTATTGCTTCTGTAGACGAAGAAGGTTTTCCCAATATAAAAGCAATGCTTGTACCACGCAAGATCGAAGGAAACTGTTTTTATTTTACAACTAATACATCTTCTATGCGC
Organism: Lachnospiraceae bacterium UBA7093; assembly: GCA_002492465.1. GTDB lineage: Bacteria > Bacillota > Clostridia > Lachnospirales > Lachnospiraceae > Suilimivivens. The sequence continues at coordinate 156,697 of DKYT01000004.1, forward strand.
GTGCAACAGTTTATCAAAAATGCAAAGGCAAGTATTTATTTTTATAGCAAAGGGCGTTTCAAGTATGAGGGTGTTATGCTGACTGGTATAATGGAGGTTTTACAGGATGATGGGATAAAGCAGGAAATTTGGCGCACTGGGGACACCATGTTTTATAAGCAAGGCGTAACAGATCCGGATTACTGTGTATTAAAATTCACGGCAATAAGGGGCAGATATTATTGCGATTTGAAAACGGAAAGTTTTGATATGGAGGAGTAATCATACGCAAATTGCGATACGCAAATTACGATAAGCTGGCTCGCGGAGCCGACAAATGAGTGGGCAATCATCACTTATTGTCGGCTCTTTTCTCAATAATTTTATCGATTAAACCGTAATGAAGCGCTTCCTGGGCGGACATATAGTGATCCCGCTCTGTATCAATAGTGATTTCTTCAACGGATTTTCCGGTGTTTTCCGCTAAAATACGGTTTAATCGTTGTTTGCTTTTCTGAATATGATCGGACATAATTTTCAGGTCGGTTGCCTGCCCCTGCATCCCATTTCCATGAATGGCAGGCTGGTGTATCATAATTTCTGCATTTGCAAGGGCGATGCGTTTGCCCTTTGCGCCTCCCGCCAATAAAAATGCCCCAAAACTGGCGGCAAGTCCCACGCAGATCGTAGACACGTCGCAATGAATATACTGCATGGTGTCGTAGATGGCAAGCCCTGCCGAAATGGAACCGCCGGGACTGTTAATATATAATTGAATATCCTTTTGGGGATCCTGGGCTTCTAAAAATAGTAGTTGGGCGACGATCAGGCTGGCGGAAACATCGCTCACTTCTTCCCCCAGAAAAATAATTCTGTCCGATAAAAGCCTGGAAAAAATATCATAACTTCGCTCTCCCCGGCTGGTCTGTTCGATAACATAAGGGATGGTGCTCATGCGGCAATTTTACCTCCTAATCTACAGTTTGTATGAGAACCATAGCCCATTCTCATATGAATCCGAGATTGCCTGGGATAAAAAACGCCGTTATTTCTAAATTTCTGAGGCGTACAGAAGTACAGCTGATGAAACGCCGCAGTAAATGCCTGTTGCGATTGATACTGTGCTCCATAAGCGATTTCCACGATGGGCTTTTGGGTTTCCACTAATTCACGGGCGGCTAATGTTAATCTGCGCCCCTGCACATATTTGTAAATGGTTTTTCCTGTTTCCTTTACGAATACTCTTGCAAGATAGAACTTGGAGTAATTCAGATCCTTTGCAATTTTATCCAGGGATATTTCTTCATCCAAATGGGCTTCTATATAATTTACCGTCTTTTCCACAACCATATTTTTATGTGCCATAAAATCACTCCTTTTCTACTAGCATAGCACAATTAATGAAAGAAGTCTTAATAGAAATTGCCCTTTTGTTTTTATAATAGCTTAGTTGCGAAAAGGAGGGAAATGATGGTATACTAAATAAAAGTATGGGCAGCTCTCAGTATGGCAGCCGCCCGCGGAATTTTTACTGACAGAAAACAGGCAACTGGAGGAACGGCATTGTGCAGGATGCAGTAGAGAAGATATTGGAAGGAAATTTTAATAAGGATACCCGCTCGCTGGATTTTTCCACGCCTGTTATTGAGCTGAGTCTTCAGGAGGGGGAAGACTATGAGGGGAGTTTTACCATTTTTGGACCGGAAAAAGAAGTGACGGAGGGAAGGGTATCTTCCACCCGGCTCAGGATGAAATGCCTGGTGCAGCAATTTTCCGGACCAAGGGAGGAGATTCCCTATTATTTTGACGCTTCAGGTATGACGGAAGGGGAAACCCTGAAGGGAGAATTCCGTGTCATATCCAACCAAGGGGAGTATTACGTTCCTTATGATGTGAGCATTGTGTCCGGAACCCTGGAATCGGGGATCGGCAAGATCAAGAACCTGTTTCATTTCGCCAATCTGGCGCGGACCGATTGGGAGGAAGCGGTAAATCTTTTTTACAGCAGGGAGTTCGCGCAGGTGTTTACCGGTGTGGACAGGCAGTATTACGGAGCCTATCGGGGTCTTTCGGGGGGCGAAAGAAGAGAGCAGAATGTAGAAGAATTTCTGCTGGAGATTAAGAAAAAGCAGAAGGTGCAGTTTTTACTTGAGGAATCGGAGATCCGTCTGGAGAATCCTGGGGATATGGAGGAGAGCAGGCTGGTAATCAACCGCAACGGCTGGGGATATTCGGAGCTTTATGTGGAAAAGGACGGAGATTTCCTGGTACTGGAAAAGGAAATAATCCGGGATGAAGATTTCCTGGGAAATTGCTACAGGCTGCCCTTTTATATATCGGAAAAAAAGCTTCATGGAGGCAGAAATTACGGCACCATCCGTCTGTACAACGCTTATGTTTCTCTGACGGCGCAGATTATGGTGATCAATAAATCCCTGTCTACAAGAATGCCGGGAATACGCAGGCAGAAAAGGCACGGGATTGCGGAACTGATGCAATACTACGAGGCGTACCGCACCAAAAAGATCAGTTCTGCTTCCTGGATGAAGGAAACCGGCAGGCTGGTAGAACAGCTGATTCAGATGGACGATAAGGATGTGGCGGTAAAACTGTTCCAGGCGCAGCTCCTGATCACAGAGGAGCGTTATAATGAGGCGCAATGGTGCCTGAACCAGATGGCGGGGACGTTGGAAAGTGATTTCGATCCTGCGCTGTATTGTTATTATCTGTATCTTACCACCCTGATCGACAGACGGGAAGGATATATGGAAGAAGCGGCAGGGCAGGTGGAGCGGATCTTTGCGCAAAACTCCGATAACTGGCGGATTGCCTGGCTGCTTTTGTATATGGGAGAGGATTATACGGAAAGTGTCTCCAGAAAGTGGATTATACTGGAGGATCAGTTTATGCAGGGATGCAAGAGCCCGGTGCTTTATATAGAAGCATGGAATCTGATTGCGGCAAACCCTGCCCTTTTGATGCATCTGAATCCCTTTGAGATACAAGTGTTGACCTACGGGACAAAAAAGGAGCTTTTGACGCCCGATGTGGTAGGACAGATCGTTTACCTGTCCCAGAAGCAGAAAGGTTATTCCAAAAGGCTGTTTTTCATTTTGCGAGGCTGTTATAAGCTGATGCCAACGGATGAGGTGCTGCAGGCGGTCTGCACCCTGTTGATTAAAGGAAATGTAACGGAGGAATGGGCGTTTCCCTGGTATGAAAAGGGAGTTGAAAGGGAACTGAGGATTACAAGGCTTTATGAATACTATATGATGTCCCTGCCTCTGATGCCGGGCAAAGTGATTCCCAAAATCGTTTTAATGTATTTTGCTTTTGACAGCAATCTGGATAGTTTACATAACTCATTTCTTTATGCTTACGTTCATCAAAACAGAAAGCAGTATCCCGAACTGTATGAGAGCTACCGGGAGCAGATCGAGCGCTTTATGGTGTTTCAGATCCTGAAGGGGAAAAACAACCAGTATCTTGCTTATCTGTACAAAAATCTGATTACGCCGGTGATGATCACAGAGGAAACGGCAAAAGGACTTTCTACGGCGCTTTTTGTACAACGTCTGCAGGTTTTGCGGGGAGACATACGAAAAGCGGTTCTGATTTACGAGAAGGAAAAGCAGGAAGTAGTTTATCCGCTCACAGGAAAAGAGATCTATCTGCCTGTTTACGGAAACGACTGCTGGCTGCTGCTGGAAGATGGAAAAGGAAACCGGTACTGCAGAGAAGAAGAATATATTCTTGAACGCCTTCTGATGCCGGATAATCTTGCATCCATGATTGCCCCTTATGTGTCGGATTCCATTCACTTTGATCTTTGGCTTTGCGAGCGGGGCAGGGAGATGGCGGAGATTACGGAAACCAACGCAGGGTACATGAAGCGTATTACGGAATCGGAGCAGGTGGAGGATGAGGTCCGGCGCGAGATCAGGATGAAACTGATCCATTTCTTCTATGAGAACGACAGAATGCGGGAGCTGGACGATTATCTTAAGGAACTGCAGCCTGATCAGACGGAGAACAGGTATTTTGCCCAGATCGTTCGCTTTATGGTCATACGGGGAATGTATGAAAAGGCATACGACTGGATTAAACTCCGGGGAGGAGAAGGAATCGAAGCAAAGCTGATTGTAAGACTTTGCAGCAGGCTTCTTGCCATCGACGGCTGTCAGGAAGACGAGACCATGACCATGCTGATCTTTATGGCGTTTAAAGCCGGTAAATACGACGAGAATCTCCTCTACTACCTTTGCCGGTACTTTAGAGGCACCAGCAAGGAAATGCGGGATCTGTGGAAGGCGGCGGAAGCATTCGGCATGGATACCTATGATCTTTCCGAACGGATTCTGGTGCAGATGCTTTATACAGGGGCGTTTGTGGGAGAAGAAGAGGAGATTTTCAGAAAATATGTGTCCGGGGGCGCCAAAACAGAGATAGAGCTGGCATTTCTTGCCCAGTGCGCTTACGACTATTTTGTAAAGGATAAGGTAACGGACAAGTTTGTGCTGGAGGATCTGCAAAGGGTGATCGACAGACAGGAGGAGGTTCCTCTTGTGTGTAAGCTTGCCTATACGAAATACTATGCGGAAAACAAGAAGCTGGTGGACGAGCATATATCCTATTGGCTGATCCTGTTTTTGCGGGAGATATTGGCACAGAATCTATATTTTTCTTATTTTAAGGAATATGCCGATAACATTGCCTTTATGCGCAGGTTTATGGACAAGACAATGATCGAATATCATGCTAAGGACGGCTGCAAAGCGGTGATTCATTACCTGATGGAGCAGGAAGGCGGTATAGAGAGCGAATATGTCAAGGAAGAGATGAAAAACATGTTTGGCGGAATATGCGTCAAGGAGTTTATACTTTTCTTTGGAGAACATTTGCAGTATTACATTACGGAAACGGAAGAGGGAAAGGAACAACTGACACAGAGCGGAACCCTGAGCCGTAATGATACGGGGAGAGAGCACAGGGAAAGCAGGTATGCGCTGCTCAACGACATTGCAATCGGAAGAAATCTGAGCGATTACGATACCATGGAAGCGCTGTTATACGAATACTTTGAACAGGACCATATAGTGAAAGAGCTTTTCCATATGCTTTAGCCGTGTTTTGGCATAAGAAAGATGCAGGCTTTGTGCCGGGGAGTAGAGAAAATGTTTCAGAGCCAGAAGGAACATGCAGAAAAAAGAAATCAGAAAAAAGTGGTGGTAGGATATGACCTTGGAAAGCTTTTTGCCCAGATCAGTTATTGCGATCTGGAAGGGGGAGAGCCGGAAACTGTCTCAGCCGTTACAGGAACCGAGCAGTACAATATTCCGGTGGCGCTCTGCAAAAGAAAAGGCGTAGGGCAGTGGTATTACGGCAAGGAAGCGGTGAAGTTTGCCCGGGGAGAAGAAGGAATTCTGGTGGAAGATCTTCTGACCTTAGCGGAAAGAGGAGAGGATGTGTTGATAGACGGGGAAACCTTTGATCCGGCGGCGCTTCTTACATTGTTTGTAAAAAGAAGTCTTTCCCTTCTCAACATGCATGCTTCCCTGAACCAGATAGAGGCTTTTATGTTTACGGTGGAGGAGCTTACGCCCAGGATCGTAAACGTGCTTGGAAAGGTGGCGGCAGGACTGAACCTGAAGGCGCCTCATATCTGCTTTCAGAGTCATATGGAGAGCTTTTACGCCTATACCCTTCATCAGGACAGGGAACTGTGGAAAAATGACGTGGTTATATTCGAGTATCATGATTATCTGAAAAGTCTGTGTCTGGAGTGCAATGTGAGAACCGTACCCAAGGTAGTGTTTATAGAGCAGAAGGATTACCCGGAGATGGGAAGGCGGGTCTTTCAGGAGGACGAGGAGGCAAGAACGCGGCAGATGGACGAGCTGGATCAGCTGTTTGAAGGAATTGCCCAGGAGGCACTGAAGGACAGGATTGTGTCTACGGTTTTTCTGCTGGGAGATGGATTTAAAGAAGACTGGACCAGGGAATCCTTACGATTTCTCTGCCGGGGACGCAGGGTTTTCAGGGGAAATAATCTGTACAGTAAGGGCGCATGCTATGGCATGGCGGAGCGGATCAATCCCTGCGACGGATGGAAGGATTATGTTTATCTGGGAGACGATAAGCTGAAAGCGAATATCGGAATGCGGGTACTGCGCTGCGGGGAGGATTCCTATTATGCGGTTTTGGATGCAGGTGTCAACTGGTATGAGGCGGCAGCGGATTTTGACGTTATTTTGGAGGAGGGGAACAAAGTGGATTTTGTGATTACCCCTCTTACAGGAGGAAATGTAACAGGAAGGAGCATTACTCTGGAGGGGCTGCCGGAGCGTCCCAGGCGTACTACCCGTTTGAACATTCATATTGAGATGACGGCAGTGGATCAGGCGGTTATTACCATAGAAGATATGGGCTTTGGGGAGTTGTTTAAATCCAGTGGAAAGGCGTGGACGCAGACGATTTTACTTCAGTAAGGGCGGTGAATGTAAATGGGCAGAGTGCTGTTATGTACGGGAAGATATGCGAAGAATCCCTATTATCTGGAAAGTGTATGCGCAAATGTATATTGCGTAGAAGAATTATGTTACCTGTTTGCCAGCAATCCTTTTCTGATCAACCGGGATATTATGGATCGGGGGCTGGCGGAATGGTTGGATCATGAATGCGGTCTTACGGAGCTGAGTCATCAGCTTTTTAATCTGTTCCATAAGGGCAGCCAGCCCGGAATCTTTGTCAGTGTAATTTTGGATTACGTAAATTACTGTACCCCGGAGGAAAAGAAAAAGATAGAGGATGTACTGCAGAGCAATGCAGGACTGAATGATTATGAAAGGCAGAAAAAGCAGGCTGATTTCCTTTTGAAAAACCATCGTCCAAGGCTTGCGGTGGAGGCATATGACCAGCTCCTTGGACATCTGCCGGAAACGGAAAGCGCCTTAAAACCTCAGATTTGCCACAATATGGGAGTTGCCTACGCCAGCGTTTTTCAGTTTGAAATGGCAGCACGTTATTTCAGGCGCGCTTATGAAATAACGGGAAATGAAGAGACGGGGATTCAATATCTGGCGGCACAGAGAATGCATCTTCAGGAAAACGCTTATATTGCCTTTATTGCGGAGCATGGGGAATATTACAATCTTTCCCTTCAACTGGAGAAGCGGCTGGAGGAGGCGAGAGGCGAGTTTGAGGCTTCTCAGGAGAATCGAATGCTGACGGCGCTTAAAATTTATAAGGAGGAAGGCAACGTAGCTTCCTATTATGAGGAGATCGACAAGATTCTCACAAAGAAAAAGGATGAATACCGGCAGCTTGTGGGACAATAAGAACATTGTGGGGCAATGAGGAAAATAATTGCAGGGGTAAGGAAAGGTTAAGAATTCCTTAGGGAACAGGAGCGGCATGGGACTGATAAAAAAAATATTGCAATGGAAAAAAAATCGTGAAGAGCCTGACTTCGAGGTGGAAGACTGGAATGAAGTGGTCTATGACAGAGAGGACTACCAGATCAACGATAAAAGTCAGCGCGAGGAATATGTAAAGGGATGCCTGGAACAGATCGCGGAGGCTTCAAAGGAGCTGGAGACCTTACAGTTTGAGTACAATATGGTCACCGCCTATTTAAAGGATATGGAGGAGATCGAGGCGCTGCCGGAGGAGGAGATGGCGGAGCTGATAGAGTGCGCAAAGAAGATCGATGCGCTGGAACAGCAGCAGTCAGGGTACAAAGAAAGAAAGAACCGGATGAGCGAGGAAATGTACCATAAGATGGAGCGGCTGGAGGAGGAAATCCAGGAGGGATACGAAAAGCTGTCCCAGGCGGAGGAATACCAGGATTTCATTAAGCGGGACCTGCGGAAGCTGGACGGGGAAAAGCATGCGTACCTGTTCCGCAGAAGCGAGCTGCGCCGTATCATCGCCGATACCAGATCTATGGCGATTGTCTGCACCGTTGCCGTAATCGTTGGAATTTTGATTCTTTTTATTTTACAGTTTGGATTTCGAATGAACACAAAGCTGGGTTATCTTGCGGTGGCGATGGTAGGAGCGATTGCCATTACCGCTATTTTTGTGAAGCATAACGATTCCGTAAAGGAACTGGCGCGGGTAGAGGGCGGTATCAATCATATTATCAGGCTCCAGAATACCGTGAAGATCCGATATGTAAATAATACCCATCTGCTGGACTACCTGTATTTGAAATACAATGTCTCCAGCGCCAGCGAGCTTGGAAAGAGCTGGCAGCAGTATCAGGAGGAGAAGGCGGAAAGACACAGCTACCTTCAGGCGGAGCGGGAACTGGATCAGTGCCAGAAGGATCTGCTGCATGTTCTTCGCCGTTATCAGGTGAAGGATCCCATGATCTGGCTGCACCAGACGGCAGCTTTGTTAGATAAAAAAGAAATGGTGGAAATACGCCACAACCTGATTATCAGACGACAGTCTTTGAGGCGGCGTATGGATTACAATAAGGAGGTGATTGCAGGAAAGGCACAGGCGGAGATCAAGGATCTGGTAGAAAATTATCCTAAATATGCCAGGGAGATTCTGGACATTGTCGGGGAGTATGAAAAGGATTTTTCTTAGAAAGTTTTCTTGACTTCTATAGGGGACCATGATAGCATGAGAGTCGTATAAAAGGGCGCTTTATCATGGTAGCATGATGCAGTGCTGGGAAAAATATTTTGCGGTAACGAGAGGAGAAATTATGAAAAAACAGATTGCATTATGGACGGTAACAGCGCTGGCAGCAAGTATGCTTTTTGGCTGTGGAGGGACTTCGGAGGATGCAAAGGAGACGGCGCAGACAGATAAAACTACCTTTACAGTGGGGTTTGACGCGGAGTTTCCGCCTTACGGCTATATGGATGAGAACGGCGATTACACCGGATTTGACCTGGATCTTGCCCAGGAGGTCTGCACACGCAGAGGCTGGGAACTGGTGAAACAGCCTGTTGACTGGGATTCAAAGGATATGGAACTTTCCTCAGGCGCTATCGACTGTATCTGGAACGGCTTTACCATGGACGGGCGGGAGGATGCTTATACCTGGTCGGTGCCCTATGTGGATAACAGCCAGGTATTTGTGGTGAAAACAGATGCAGGCATTGCTTCTCCTGCAGATCTTGCAGGTAAAGTGGTGGGCGTTCAGAAGGATTCTTCTGCACTGGCAGCTTTGGAAGGAGATTCCGCCGAACTTGCAGGCACCTTTTCCGCTTTAAACCAGTATGCGGATTATAATACCGGTTTTATGGATCTGGAAGCGGGGGCGATCGACGCGCTGGCGGTTGATATAGGAGTGGCAAATTATCAGATTGAATCCAGAGGCAGCGGTTATATGATTCTGGAGGAGAAGCTTGCTACAGAGCAGTATGGCATTGGATTTTTACTGGGTAACGAGGAGTTGAAGGATCAGGTGGAATCCACTTTGCTGGAAATGGCGGATGATGGCAAATTTATGGAGATCGCCAAAAAGTACGGTCTGGAAGACAGCGTATGCCTGGGTAAATAGGGAAACCGGGGCGGAAGGAGAATAAATGAGTACAATCACCATGCTGATGCAGTTGGGAAAGGGTATGATATCAACGGCGGGAATCTTTTTTCTTACCCTCCTTTTTTCCCTTCCCCTGGGGCTTATTGTGTCCTTTGGAAGAATGTCAGGAAATGTGCTGGTCAGAGGCATTTCCAAATTTTACATATCTATTATGCGGGGAACACCCCTGATGCTGCAGCTGCTGGTGGTGTATTTTGCGCCTTACTATGTGTTTGGGCTGAACCTGAGGGGCTATCGGTTCCCGGCAATCATTCTTGCCTTTTGCATTAACTATGCCGCTTATTTTGCGGAGATTTACAGAGGCGGTATCGAGTCTATTGCGGTGGGACAGTATGAGGCGGCGAAGGTGCTTGGATATAACAGAGTCCAGACCTTTTTTAAGATCATTCTTCCTCAGGTCATGAAACGGATTCTTCCTTCTATCACCAACGAAACCATAACCCTGGTGAAGGATACCTCTCTTGCCTTTGTCCTTGCCCAGGCTGAAATGTTTACCATAGCAAAGCAGATTGCGGCAAAGGATACCAGTATGATGCCACTCATGGCGGCGGGCGTGTTTTACTACATCTTTAATTTTTTGGTGGCGTTTGTGATGGAGCGGATTGAAAAATCCATGGGATATTACAAGTAGGAGGCGCTATGGGCAAAAATGTCTTATTGGAAATTAACCATATGAGCAAGGGCTTTGGGGAACTGGATGTGATCAGGGACATTTCCCTTTCTGTAAGCGAGGGAGAGGTGGTGTCCATTATTGGTCCTTCAGGCTCCGGCAAATCTACCCTTCTTCGGTGCGCCACCATGCTGGAGAAAATGGACGGAGGAGAGCTGATCTATCTGGGCGAAAAGGCGGCATGGATGGAAGAGGACAGATGCGTGTATGCGGGAAAGAGCAGACTGAAGGAGATTCACAAGTATTTCGGACTGGTTTTTCAGAATTTCAATTTGTTCCCTCATTATACCGTATTGAAAAATATAATCGATGCGCCTGTATGTGCCGCAGGGGTTCCCAAAAGGGAGGCGGTGGAAAGGGCGCGGATGCTTCTGGAGCAGCTGGGGCTTTCCGATAAGGAGCAGGCATATCCCTGCCAGCTCTCAGGCGGACAGCAGCAGAGAGTCTCCATTGCAAGGGCGTTGGCGCTGCAGCCCAGGATCTTGTTTTTTGACGAGCCTACCTCGGCGCTGGATCCGGAGCTTACAGGGGAAGTCCTGAAGGTAATCAGGCAGCTGGCGAAAGAACACATGACCATGATTATTGTGACCCATGAGATGCAGTTTGCCAGGGAGCTTTCCGACAGAATTATTTTTATGGAGCAGGGCGTCATCAGGGCGCAGGGAACGCCGGAAGAGATCTTTACCTCTCAGGAGGAAAGGGTCAGAGAATTTATCGGGAAATTTGCAGGTTAGTAAAAGAAATAGAGGAAAAGAGCATGTGCCGCGGAGGCGGCGGAATGGAGGAAACCATGAAAAAAATGGAACAGCTTTACGAAGGAAAAGCAAAGAAAGTATTTGCAACGGAGGATCCGGATGTAGTAATCGTGGACTATAAGGATGATGCCACGGCATTTAACGGGGAAAAGAAAGGAACCATCGTGGGCAAGGGCGTGATCAACAACCGTATGACCAACCATGTGTTTAAGCTTCTGGAAAAGGAAGGAGTGCCCACCCATCTGATCGAAGAGCTAAGCGACAGAGAAACGGCAGTGAAAAAGGTAGAGATCGTGCCTCTTGAGGTGATTATCCGCAATGTGGCGGCAGGAAGTTTTTCAAAGCGTCTGGGCGTGCCGGAGGGAACCCCTTTCAAGGAGCCTACCATTGAATTCAGTTACAAAAACGACGAGCTGGGCGATCCTTTGATCAATAGCTATTTTGCAGTTGCCCTGGGGCTTGCCACCTGGGAAGAGCTTGAAACCATCAAGAAATACGCGTTTAAGGTAAACGAGGTGCTGAAGGCATATTTCCTTCAGGCGGACATAAAACTGATCGATTTTAAAATTGAGTTTGGCCGCTTCCATGGACAGATTCTCCTGGCGGATGAGACGTCGCCGGATACCTGCCGGTTATGGGATGTAAATACCAACGAAAAGCTGGATAAGGATCGTTTCCGCAGGGATCTTGGAAATGTGGAGGAAGCATACAACGAGGTGTTTAAGCGTTTGGGGCTTGCCTAAAATCTCTCTGCCCAAAAGGACAGGCAAGGGATAATAGGAGAATTGAGGAAGATTATGAAAAAAGAAGACAGTCCCGAGACTCTGGGGGAAAAAGAGGACGAGGGGAGCAGGCGAAGCCTGGATGATAAGCTGGGCGAGGAATGCGGCGTTTTCGGCATTTATGATTTCGACGGCGAGGACGTGGCGTCTACTATTTACTATGGCTTATTTGCCTTGCAGCACAGAGGACAGGAAAGCTGCGGCATTGCCGTCAGCGACACCGCAGGTCCTAAGGGAAAGGTATTGAGCGCAAAGGATATGGGGCTTTTAAACGAAGCCTTTACCCCTGAAATCCTTGAAAAATTAAAAGGCGATATAGGGGTAGGGCATGTGCGGTATTCTACAGCCGGAAGTTCCACCAGGGAAAACGCCCAGCCTTTGGTTTTAAAATATGTAAAGGGAACCCTGGGGCTTGCCCATAACGGCAACCTGATCAATGCGCCGGAGCTGCGCAGAGAGCTGGAATATACCGGGGCAATTTTTCAGACTACCATCGACTCGGAGGTGATCGCATATCACATCGCCCGGGAACGGTTAAATGCAAAGTCGGTGGAGGAAGCGGTAGGACGCGCTATGAAAAAGATCAAAGGCGCCTATTCTCTGATCGTAATGTCGCCCCGGAAGCTGATTGGGGCAAGGGATCCTTTCGGTTTTAGACCGCTTTGTATAGGAAAACGGGGAAACGCCTATGTGCTTGCCTCGGAAACCTGCGCCCTTGACACTGTGGGAGCTTCCTTTGTAAGGGATGTGGAGCCGGGAGAGATCGTTACCATATCCCCGGAGAAAGGAATTCAGTCAGACAAAAGCATGTGTATTCCAAAGGAGCAGCATGCAAGATGTGTTTTTGAGTACATTTATTTTGCCAGACCGGACAGCTATATTGACGGTATGAGCGTGTATCATTCCCGTATTCTTGCGGGAAAGTTCCTTGCCGTGGATTCTCCTGTGGAGGCGGATTTGGTGGTTGGCGTGCCTGAGTCGGGAAACTGCGCCGCCTTGGGTTATTCCATGGAGTCGGGGATACCCTATGGACAGGCCTTTGTGAAGAACGGTTACGTGGGCAGAACCTTTATAAAGCCCAAGCAGAAAAGCCGGGAAAGCAGCGTACAGGTAAAGCTGAACGTACTGAGGGAAGCGGTGGAAGGAAAGCGGGTCATTATGATCGACGATTCCATTGTTCGTGGCACCACCTCGGACCGGATCGTACATATGCTTCGGGAGGCAGGCGCCAGGGAAGTGCATATGCGGGTGAGCGCGCCGCCTTTTTTGTGGCCATGCTATTTTGGAACGGACGTACCGGCAAGAGAGCAGTTGATTGCATATAATCGTTCGATAGAAGAAATATGCCGTGTGATCGGCGCGGATTCCCTGGGATATTTGCGGGAAGAAAGACTCCATGAAATTGTGGGAAACAGGGGCATCTGTAAGGGCTGCTTTACAGGGAAATACCCCATGGAACCGCCTGTGGAGGATATACGCGGCGAATTTGAGAGTTAAGGGAGAGGAATATAGGAGGAAGGTAAATACATGAGTACGGACAAATATGTAAGTCCTTTGTCTGAGCGGTATGCCAGCAGGGAAATGCAGTATAT
>DKYT01000004.1:170340-173162 GCA_002492465.1 Lachnospiraceae bacterium UBA7093
TGGAGAAAGCTGTGGATCGCCCTTGCGGAGACGGAAATGGAGCTGGGCTTGTCCCAGAACGGGAAGCCGGTTATTACGCAGGAGCAGATCGATGAGCTGAAGGCGCACGCTGAGGATATCAATTACGATGTGGCGAAGGCAAGGGAAAAGGAAGTGCGTCATGACGTTATGAGTCACGTGTACGCCTATGGACAGCAGTGCCCTAAGGCGGCGGGCATCATTCATCTGGGCGCCACCAGCTGCTATGTTGGGGACAATACGGATATCATTGTGATGGCGGAGGCGCTTAAGTTGGTGAGGAAGAAGCTGATCAATGTGATTGCTGTTCTTGCCTCCTTTGCAGATAAGTATAAAGCGCAGCCGACCCTTGCATTTACCCATTTTCAGCCGGCGCAGCCCACTACCGTGGGGAAAAGGGCAACCCTATGGCTACAGGAATTTACGCTGGATCTGGAGGATCTGGATTATGTGCTGTCAGGTTTAAAGCTCTTAGGTTCCAAGGGAACCACCGGCACCCAGGCGTCTTTTTTGGAGCTGTTTAACGGAGATCAGGATACCATCGATAAGATCGATCCCATGATCGCTGAGAAGATGGGCTTCCGGGAGTGTTATCCCGTATCGGGACAGACCTATTCCCGCAAGGTGGATACAAGAGTGGCGAATGTGCTTGCAGGCATTGGGGCAAGCGCCCACAAAATGTCCAACGACATCAGGCTGTTACAGCATTTAAAGGAAGTGGAGGAACCCTTTGAAAAGAGCCAGATCGGTTCCTCGGCAATGGCATATAAAAGAAACCCTATGAGAAGCGAAAGGATCGCCTCCCTTTCCAGGTATGTGATGATCGACGCTTTAAATCCGGCGATTACCTCTGCAACCCAGTGGTTTGAGAGAACGCTGGATGATTCGGCAAATAAGCGTCTGTCTATCCCCGAGGGATTTCTTGCCATTGACGGCATATTGGATCTCTGCCTGAACGTAGTGGACGGGCTGGTAGTATATCCCAAGGTGATCGAAAAGCATATGATGAGCGAGCTGCCCTTTATGGCAACTGAGAATATTATGATGGATGCGGTAAAGATGGGAGGAAACCGGCAGGAGCTTCATGAGAGAATCCGGGAGCTTTCCATGGAAGCCGGAAAAAATGTGAAGGCGGAAGGGAAGGAAAACAACCTTTTGGAGCTGATTGCCGCCGATCCGGCGTTTAACATGACCCTGGAGGATCTGCAAAAGACCATGGAGCCTTCCAGATACATAGGACGGTCGAAGGAACAGGTGGATGCCTTCCTTGCAAAGGTAATTCAGCCTATTTTAGATGAAAACCAGGAACTGCTTGGGATAAAAGCGGAGATCAATGTTTAAGGAGGCGTAATTTTTGGGCGGATTTTTTGGAGCAGCTTTAAAGAAAGACTGTGTATTCGATTTATTTTTTGGGACAGATTATCACTCTCATCTGGGAACGAGAAGAGCGGGAATGGCTGTGTACAGTAAGGAGAACGGCTTTGACCGTGCCATTCACAATATTGAAAATGCGCCTTTTCGCACCAAGTTTGATAAAGATGTAAACGAGATGCATGGAACCATGGGAATCGGCTGTATTTCTGATTATGAACCTCAGCCTCTTTTGGTGAGATCCCATCATGGCACCTATGCCATTATGACCGTGGGAAAGATTAACAATATGGATGAGATCGTAAAAAAGATCTTTACCATGGGGCATACCCACTTTTTGGAGATGAGCGGCGGCGATATCAACGCTACAGAGCTGGTGGCGGCAATAATCAATCAGAAGGACAATCTGATCGAGGGCATTACCTATGCCCAGGAGCTGATCGACGGCTCTATGACCATTGTGCTGCTGACGCCAAAGGGAATTTATGCGGCAAGGGACAGGCTGGGCAGAACCCCGGTGGCGGTAGGCAAAAAGGAAGAGGGATATTGCATTTCCTTTGAAAATTTTGCTTATTTGAATCTGGGCTATGTGGAAGAGCGGGAGTTAGGACCGGGAGAGATCGTGATTGTGACGCCGGAGGAGGTAAGAACCCTGGCAAAGCCCGGTACGGATATGAAGATCTGTACGTTCCTGTGGGTATATTACGGCTATCCATCTTCTTCCTATGAGGGAATCAGCGTTGAGAAAATGCGTTACAACTGCGGAACCCTTCTTGCCAAAAGAGACGACGCCAAGCCGGACAATGTGGCTGGGGTTCCGGATTCGGGAATTGCCCATGCCATCGGATATTCCAATGCCTCAGGCATTCCTTTTTCCAGACCCTTTATCAAATATACGCCTACCTGGCCGAGATCCTTTATGCCCACCATACAGAGCCAGCGGAACCTGATTGCAAAGATGAAGCTGATTCCTGTACATGACCTGATCCAGGACAAGAGCCTGCTGCTCATCGATGATTCTATTGTGCGGGGCACACAGCTTCGGGAAACCACGGAATTCCTGTATCAGAGCGGCGCTAAGGAGGTTCACATCAGACCTGCATGTCCGCCTCTTTTGTACGGATGTAAATATTTGAATTTCTCCCGTTCCACCTCGGAGATGGATCTGATTACAAGAAGGATTATCAAGGAAATGGAAGGGGACGGAAAGAATGTGAATTTAAGCGCCTATTCCAATCCGGAAACGGCGGAGTACCAGGAGATGATTAAAAGGATTGGAGTGCAGCTGAATTTCACATCACTGAAATACCATAGGCTGGATGATATGATCGAGTCGGTGGGAATCGATAGATGTAAATTATGTACTTACTGCTGGGATGGGAAGGAGTAGAGGGTGGTTGCTTAGGGACGCCCTGCTCCCTGCCGGCGGCTGG
>DKYT01000040.1:0-59861 GCA_002492465.1 Lachnospiraceae bacterium UBA7093
TGTGTAACAGTCTTTTAATAAACCCCCTGCTATGCAGGGGGACAACAGCTGCTTCAGCTTACAGTAAAAAACCTCCAATGCTATAATAACTTTGGTTCGCCAACCGAGTTAAAAGCAAAGGAGGTAGTCCAAATGGACATGAATAGTTTATCACATACCAAGTGGGAATGTAAGTATCATATTGTGTTTGCACCAAAATTCAGGAGAAAGATTGCATATGGACAGCTAAAAAAGGACATAGCCAATATTCTGAGCACACTGAGTAAGAGAAAAGGTGTGGAAATAATAGAAGCAGAGATATGCCCGGATCATGTGCATATGCTGGTCCGAATACCACCAAGTATGAGTGTATCAAGCTTTGTAGGGTATTTGAAAGGGAAAAGTACCTTGATGATATTTGAAAGGCATGCAAACTTAAAATACAAATACGGGAATCGACATTTCTGGTGCAGAGGCTATTATGTGGATACTGTAGGGAAAAATGCGAAAAAGATTCAAGAGTATATACAAAACCAAATAAAAGAGGATCTGGAATACGACCAAATGACACTAAAAGAGTATATAGACCCGTTCACGGGTGAGCCGGTAAAACAAAGCAAATAGAAATGAGCCCAAGGGGCTCAGCAGAGAACTGATGTTGCGGCTGGCGAACCATTCGAGAAGTCTTTAGACTCAGTGCCGGTAACAGGCCCTTATAGGGCTAGAGCAAACCACCGGCTAAGCCGGTGGTGCTGATTGAGCGCAGAATCGTGCAAGGGCAAGACAGAACGCTCATATGATGCAACTTTGATGCATTGATCATGTATAATGATAAATACAAACATAACATAAAGGAGCAACATGGGACAAGTGCGTAAAATAAGGATATATTTTGAAATATGTGGAATATTAGCGGTTTTCTTAGGTACGTTATGGTGCCTTTGTCCGGTTAACTTATATGCGGCAGAGAAAGACTCTGTAGAAAAAAGTGATGAAATCAAGGCGTATGAAGAGTTCCTGGATGGAAAGCAAAGAGTGTTTTTTGAAATAGGGATGAAGGATCTTTTTTACGATGCAGATTTTTTGACAGTTGAAATGCTGAAAAACGGCGCATTGCTTGAGGATATTTTAAAGCAGGTAAATGAATGTTTTTGCTGTGATGGTAAAATGGGAATTCTTGCGTATGCATATATTGATTGCTGCAAAGACGGGAAGAAGGAGCTGGCGGTCAGGTTTGGAGATCTGAGACCAAGAGTGGATTATGACGAATGGTTTTTTATTATCGTTTACGAGAATGAAAGGTTGTTTCTCCGCTATGCCTTTGAGTCCTATGCAAGGGACAATGCAGATTTATATGCGTATGGCTCTATTGTGCGAAGTGGCAGCAGCGGCGCTGCCTGCAGCACTTATGAAGAACAGTTTTTGAATGCCAATGGGAGGGTATGTCCTGTTTACAGCGCGACTTTGAACTATGGGGATGCCGCTAATGCGGGAATTGAAGAAAAGATATTCGACAAAGAAGAACTGTTTATTTGTACGTGGAGATATACCATAGAAGATCAGGATTTTGAGATATTGGAACCTTCCGGCGAGGTAGATCCAAAGCAGTGGGAGAAATTTTGCACTCTATATGAGCAGGGGTATGGACGCCTTTATACAAAAGAGGAAATAGACCGTTTTATTCAAAAACGGAGAAAGGAAGCAGGGATTCGGGAAGAATGGATTGAAAATAAAAAGCCGGACTGGAAGCTTTTGGAAAATAAAAGTTATAGAAAATATGTCAAAGAGATTGAATTAGTGGAATTGAGGAAGGAGCGATATGCACGAGACAATTCCAGTTTAAAAGAAAAGTGGGTTACGTGTAATGTGGAAAAAGATTATGAAACTGCAATAATCAATATGGATTGCTATGGCGTTAATTTTCTTTACCGAAATGCAATTGAGTATGCCGTGGCAGATTACAGTAAAAAGGCAGATATACCAAGGGATACTTGGACAATTACAGAAATGGTATCCTATGGACATGGTCTTTTTGCCGTTTCGCTTGAAAGCAGTCAATTAGAGAAAAAAAGAGAGATAAGTCTGCTGTTTGACAATGATGCACTGAAGATGGGAATAGAAAAATATAGTCAATATATTGTGGTAGTGGATTTTCAGCATA
The DNA here is from genome assembly GCA_002492465.1 of Lachnospiraceae bacterium UBA7093. Lineage (GTDB taxonomy): Bacteria > Bacillota > Clostridia > Lachnospirales > Lachnospiraceae > Suilimivivens. The sequence goes on from DKYT01000040.1 coordinate 2,141, forward strand.
GCACAGAAGGAAGGATTCCATGGAATGGATTTTCCTATGACTCCATGCTGGACTGGGAATCTTATGCAGATTCGGCAGCCGGCAAGAAGGAATATTCCTATACCATTTACAGAAGCAAGGAAGATTTTTTTGAAAATACGTCCAGTGGAGAACGTGCGCTTAATTGGTATTTGAAAAATATGGATGCAGATAAAAGCGGCGTTTGGGAACTGGATCTCAATGCCTCATGTTCTATTAAAAACGGATATATTTCCATTCTGCGTTTTACCTGCAAAAATCAGGAGGTTATAATAGCGCTGGATGAAAACAATGAGACATATGCGGTTATCAAAGGACTGGATGTCAAGTAATTTTGCTTGACATCTTTATTTCTTTGTAGTATTCTACTCTAGGTGATTGCAGATGGAGAAGATTGTGGAGCAGGGATTTTTGTATGATTTTTATGGAGAACTGCTTACGGAGCATCAGAGAAAGATATATGAGGATGTGGTCTATCAAGACCTATCCCTTGCTGAGATAGCCAAGGAAAACGGTATTTCCCGTCAGGGAGTGCATGATCTGGTAAGACGCTGCGACTCCATTTTGCAGGATTATGAGGATAAGCTGCATTTGGTGGCGCGCTTTATGAAGGTGAAGGAAAATGTGATCCATCTTCAGGCATTAAGTAATGACAAGGATATTACAAGGGAAGAACTGGTGGAAAAAATCAGGTTGTTTTCCCGTGAAATTTTAGAGGAGCTTTAGTGCATGGCATTTGAAAGTTTAATGGATAAACTTCAGAATGTATTTAAGAATCTTCGCAGTAAGGGAAGGCTTACCGAGGAGGACGTGAAGGCGGCGCTTAAGGAAGTAAAGCTTGCCCTTTTAGAGGCGGACGTTAATTTTAAGGTGGTCAAGCAGTTTATTAAGGCTGTAGAGGCGCGGGCAATCGGTTCCGATGTGATGAACGGTCTGAACCCCGGACAGATGGTGATCAAGATTGTAAATGAGGAAATGATCGCCCTTATGGGTTCGGAGACCACGGAAATACAGATGCAGCCCGGAAAGTCCATTACCACTATTATGATGTGCGGTCTTCAGGGCGCCGGCAAAACCACCACTACTGCAAAGATTGCCGGGAAACTGAAGCTGAAGGGCAAAAAGCCCCTGTTGGCGGCGTGTGACGTTTACAGACCTGCGGCGATCAAACAGCTCCAGGTGAACGGTGAAAAGCAGCAGGTGGACGTATTTTCCATGGGCGAGCATCAGAATCCTGTGGACATTGCCAGAGGAGCCGTTGAACATGCCAGGAAAAACGGTCACAATGTGGTGATACTGGATACGGCAGGGCGGCTGCACATTGATCAGGATATGATGAACGAGCTGCAAAATATCAAGGAGCAGGTGGAGGTTCATCAGACGCTCCTGGTGGTGGATGCCATGACCGGTCAGGATGCGGTTACGGTGGCAAAGGAGTTTGACGATAAGATCGGCATTGACGGGGTAGTGCTCTCTAAGATGGACGGCGATACCAGAGGCGGTGCGGCGCTCTCCGTTAAGGCAGTTACCGGAAAGCCGATTCTGTATGTGGGTATGGGGGAGAAGCTCTCCGACCTGGAGCAGTTTTATCCGGATAGAATGGCGAGCCGTATTTTGGGAATGGGAGATGTGCTGTCCCTGATCGAAAAGGCGCAGGAGAACCTTTCCATAGACGAAGAGAAGGAAAAAGAGATGGCTGCCCGGATGAAAAAGGGCAAGTTTGATTTTGAAGACTATCTGGAAAGCATGAAGCAAATGCGCAAGATGGGTGGTCTTACTAGCATCCTGAGTATGATGCCCGGTATGGGAAAGCAGCTTGGGGATATTGAGTCCATGGTGGATGAAAAGCAACTGGCAAGAACCGAGGCAATCATTTTAAGCATGACGCCTCAGGAGAGAAAAAACCCCAAGCTTTTAAATCTAAGCAGAAAAAGCAGAATAGCCAGAGGCGCAGGGGTAGATATGGCGGTGGTGAACCGTTTTGTAAAGCAGTTTGAGCAGTCCCAGAAGATGATGAAGCAGATGCCCGGCATGATGGGCGGAAAGCGAAGAGGCGGCTTCGGCGGCATGCGGTTCCCTTTTTAAACAGTTGAAAACAGAAACGGCTCCTTGTGAGAAACAGTTTCTTTTCAAAATAAATGATCAATTTCAATGTGGAGGTGAAAAACATGGCAGTAAAAATCAGATTAAGAAGAATGGGTCAAAAGAAAGCTCCTTTCTATAGAATCGTTGTTGCAGACTCCAGATCACCCAGAGACGGAAGATGTATCGAGGAGATCGGAACTTACGACCCCAACACAGATCCCAGTACCTTTCATGTAAATGAAGAGCTTGCCAAGAAGTGGCTTGCAAACGGTGCGCAGCCGACGGAAGTTGTCAGCAAAATTTTCAAGCAGGCAGGCATTGAAAAATAACAGGTATTTGACAACTCTTTTGGAGGTGGACGATGAAGGAATTAGTTGAAGTAATTGCAAAGGCACTTGTGGAACATCCGGATGAGGTTGTTGTGACCCAGAAGGAAGAAGGGAAGCATATTACCCTTGAACTTCATGTGGCGGCATCCGACATGGGAAAAGTAATCGGAAAACAGGGAAGAATTGCCAAGGCAATCCGCTCTGTTGTAAAAGCGGCATCATCCAAGGAAAATCAAAAAGTGGACGTGGAAATCGTCTAGGCGGAGGGCGGCATAAGGCATGTCTGCGCTCATTAAAGGATGTTCTTCCTTTCAGGCAGGAACATCCTTTTTTTAAGATAAGAGGGAAGAGAATGGAAAATTTATTGCAGGTGGGGATCATATCTTCCACCCATGGCATCCGGGGGGAAGTAAAGGTATTTCCCACAACCGATGATGTCACACGGTTCAAAAAACTGAAAGAGGTGCTGCTTGATACGGGGAAAGAACAGCTTTGCCTTGAGGTTCAGTGGGTGAAGTTCTTCAAGCAGTTTGCAATATTGAAATTTAAAGGCTACGACAACATTAATGATATTGAACCCTATAAGGGGAAAAGCCTTTTTGTCACAAGAGAAAATGCAGTGAAGCTGGAGCAGAACGAGTATTTTATTGCAGATCTTATGGGTTTATCTGTAATCTCTGACGACGGCGGTCTGAAAGGGCGTCTGAGGGATGTGATCGAGACAGGGGCGAACGATGTTTATGTGATCGATCTGGAGGACGGAAGAGAGCTTTTACTTCCTGCCATCAGGGAATGCGTTTTGGATGTGAACTTGAAGGAACAGAGAATGACCATACATGTCCTGGATGGACTTTTGGAGTAAAGAGAAAAGGAAAGTAATATGGTAAATTTTCATGTGCTGACATTGTTTCCCGAAATGATCATCCAGGGGCTGTCCGCCAGTGTGATCGGACGTGCTGTTGATAGAGGGGTTATTTCACTGGAAGCGGTCAATATCAGGGATTATACGGTGAACAAGCATAAAAAGGTAGACGATTACCCCTATGGAGGCGGCGCAGGGATGTTGATGCAGGCGCAGCCGGTTTACGATGCCTGGAAGGCGGTGGCGGAGAAAATTGACGCCCATAAGGAGAAGGGTAAAAGGACGAAAGTCATTTATGTAACGCCGGGAGGATGTACCTTTCATCAGGCTATGGCAAAGGAACTGGCGAAGGAAGAGGATCTGATTTTTCTGTGCGGTCATTATGAGGGAATCGATGAACGGGTTTTAGAGGAAATTGTCACAGACTATGTTTCCATAGGCGATTATGTACTGACAGGAGGCGAGCTTCCGGCAATGGTTATGATCGACGCCATAGCCAGGATGGTTCCCGGTGTGCTTGGCAATCAGGATTCCGGCGAGACAGAAAGCTTCAGCAACTATCTTTTGGAATATCCCCAGTATTCCAGACCGGAGAGCTGGATGGACAAAAAAGTGCCGGAGGTGCTGCTGTCAGGGGATCACAAAAAAGTGGAGGAGTGGCGTCTGGAACAGTCTCTGGAGCGTACAAAAGCGATAAGACCGGAGCTTTATGATAAATGGGCAAAGGAAAATCAGGACTATTTTGTAAGAAAGGCGAAAAAAGCTTGCAATTTAAAGGAAACTATGGTAAATTACTAATGTTGCGAAGTTGTGATGGTCCTCTGTTACATGTGTATTAAGAACATCTGATGCGTTACAGGATAAATGGAGGTTTAAAATGAACGAACTTATTAAAAGCATTGAAGACGAACAGATTAAGGAAGTGACCCAGTTTAATGTAGGCGATACCATTAAGGTATACGGCAAGATTAAAGAGGGAAACCGCGAAAGAGTACAGGTTTTTGAAGGCGTTGTGTTAAAGAGACAGGGAACAGGCGCGCGAGAGACTTTTACCGTAAGGAAGTCCTCCAACGGCGTAGGCGTTGAAAAAACATGGCCTGTATATTCTCCCAATGTTGAGAAGATTGAAGTGGTTCGCAGAGGTAAGGTAAGAAGAGCAAAACTGAACTACTTAAGACAGCGCGTAGGTAAGAGAGCGAAAGTAAAAGAGGCAGTGAAATAATCATAAGAGCCAAAGGACAATTGGTGATGCAGTTGTCCTTTTCTTATGCCAAAAAATATGTTAAAATAAATCCGGTGTGGTCAGTTTTAACAGATTTTGAGGTAAATTAAGGAACGATTTTATGGCACGGCACAAAGGCTTAAGCTTTTACGAAAAGAAAAAGAGAATCAGCAGGGAAATGATCAGGGAGATTTTCGTAACTCTCTTTTATTGCTTTGCGGCAATTCTGGTTGCTTTTGTGATCGTTTTTTCCGTGGGAATGAAGATCAGCGTGATTGGAGTCTCCATGGAGCCTGCTCTGTACAACGGGCAGGAGGTGCTGATCAACAGATTCAGCTACAAAATTCTGGCGCCCAAGCGGGGGGATGTGATCGCCTTTCTACCCAACGGAAATACCAATTCCCATTATTATCTAAAGCGTGTGATCGGACTGCCGGGGGAACGGGTACAGATCATAGGCGGATATGTATATATTAACGGGGAGCCTTTAGGGGAGGACGAGACCTACGATAAAATAGCGGATGCAGGTATTGCGGAGACGGAGATTTCCCTGGGAAGCGACGAATATTTTGTTCTGGGAGATAACCGTAATGCCAGTGAGGACAGCCGATCGGGAAATATAGGACCTGTGAAAAGAGAAACCATTACGGGAAAGGTATGGTTTAAAATGCCCCAGGGAGAGGATCCCATGGGTTTTGTGAAGTAGTATATAAGGAGCAGCAGATGAATTATCAATGGTATCCCGGACATATGACAAAGGCAAGGCGGATGATGGAGGAAGACATCAAGCTGATCGATCTGATCATAGAATTAATTGATGCGCGCATTCCCATGAGCAGCCGGAATCCGGATATTGACGCCCTTGGCAGAAATAAATCAAGAATCATTCTGTTGAATAAAGCGGATCTTGCAGATGAGAAATATAACAGCCTCTGGAAGAAATTTTTTGAGGAGAAGGGCTTTCATGTACTGGAAATCAACGCAAGGTCGGGAGCAGGCATTAAAAAGCTTCAGCCGCTGGTTCAGGAAGCATGCAGGGAGAAGCTGGAACGGGACAGAAAAAGGGGAATTATCAACAGACCGGTGCGCGCCATGGTGGCGGGAATCCCCAATGTGGGAAAATCTACCTTTATCAATTCCTTTGCAGGAAAGGCGTGTGCCAAAACAGGAAATAAACCGGGGGTTACCAAGGGGAAGCAATGGATACGTCTGAACAAAAGTCTGGAACTTTTGGATACGCCGGGAATTTTGTGGCCCAAATTTGAAGATCAGAAGGTAGGAGAGCGGCTTGCCATGATTGGTTCCATGAACGACGAGGTGCTTCCTACTGACGAGCTTGCGGTGACCGTAATTGCTTATTTACAGAAAGAATACCCTGCGCTTTTACAGGAGCGTTATCAAATAAAAGGAGTGGGAGACGCTTATCAGACGCTGGAAGAAATCTGTATCAGCAGACGATGCTTTCGGAAGGGAGAAATACCCGATATTGGAAGGGCATCGCTGCTGGTTTTGGATGATTTCAGAAGCGGCAGAATCGGAAGAATTACATTAGAACGTCCGGAGGAATGGCTGTGAAAAATAAAATGAAAGAAATATTGAGCACAAGCCTGTATTTATTGTTTGTGCTTGTGGCGACCTTTCTGGTGGTCACTTACGTGGGACAGCGTACCAAGGTAATCGGAAGCTCCATGGAGCCAATGCTCAGCGATGGAGATAATTTGATCGTGGATAAGATTTCCTATCGATTTGGCGATCCCCAGCGGTTTGACATTATCGTTTTCCCCTTTCAATATTCGGAGAAAACCTATTACATTAAGAGAATTATCGGACTCCCGGGAGAAACCATTTACATTGATGAAGCCGGTTCTATTTATGTGAATGGGGAAGTTCTGAAAGAGTCCTATGGAAAAGATGTCATTGCCGACCCGGGCAGGGCGTATGAGCCTATCACACTGGCGGAGGATGAATACTTTGTCATGGGCGATAACAGAAACAACAGTTCCGACAGCCGCGATCCGGTGGTGGGAAATATTCACCGAAAGGATTTTATCGGAAAAGCGTGGATGCGGATATGGCCCTTTAACAAGGTGGGGATGATCAAGCATCAGTAAGCTTAATAACAGGCATAGAAAAGGCAGTAGAAAGATGGAACAAAAGATAAGCGAGATCAAAAAAATCATGCAGGCAGCCAGCGTAAATGAGCTGCCTGCCTTTATAACCGCCTACGGCGGGGACATGCGCACAGGGGTACAGGCGCTTGTGGGGAAGGCACAGAAAAGAATAGAGGAGTATGAGAAGGAACTGGAACGAACGGAAAAGATGAAGGAGTTTGAGTATCAATACAGCTCCTTTTCTTATATATGCGGGATCGATGAAGTGGGCAGGGGTCCCCTTGCGGGACCGGTGGTTGCCGGCGCGGTAATCTTACCGAAGGATTGTGACATTCTGTATCTTAATGATTCCAAGCAACTCTCCGAAAAAAAGAGAGAGGAACTGTATGACGAAATCATGGAGAAGGCGGTTGCCACAGGACTGGGTTCGGTAGAACCGGCGCGGATCGATGAGATCAATATTTTACAGGCAACCTACGAGGCGATGCGGGAGGCGGTTGGGAAGCTTTTCCCTGCCCCGGATATCTTGTTAAACGATGCGGTGACCATACCCGGTATTTCCATAAAACAGGTACCCATTATAAAGGGGGATGCCAAAAGCATATCCATTGCGGCGGCAAGTATCATTGCCAAGGTTACCAGGGACAGACTGATGACGGAATACGACGCTCTTTACCCGGAATATGGGTTTGCCTCCAACAAAGGCTACGGCGCCAGATCCCATATAGAGGCAATCCGGAAATTTGGTCCCAGCCCCATTCACCGGAGAAGTTTCATCAAAAATTTTATGTAGCAGAAGTAAGGAAGGAGTACCATGAGGCTTTCATCTTATGTGAACCAGATCAATCAGACTTTTACCGAAAATCTAGGAGCGGAGAACAGCTCTTCCCTGGAGCAGGGGCTTAAAAACGGTATGGACGCCATATTGGGCAAGGTTCCGGGACAGTCTGTTACAGGAGAGGTTTTGCTAAAAGAGGGAAACAATGTTCTGATTTCCATGGGGGAAAATCAGCTGCTCCAGGCAAAGCTGGAGGGAAGCATGTCGCCTCAGATCGGGCAGCTTCTTACCTTTCAGATTAAAAATAACAGCGCCAATAAAGTGGTGCTTACCCCCTTATTTGAAAATTTAAGTCAGGATCCCAATGTGTCCAAGGCGCTGCAGGCGGCGGGCATGCCGGAAAATAATATAACGACGGCGATGGTAAAGGCAATGATGCAGGAAGGACTGCCTGTGAATAAGCAGTCTTTGTACCAGATGAACCGGATGCTGAACGCAAATCCCCAGGTGAATGTGCAGACGCTGGCGCAGATGCAGAGAATGAACCTCCCCATAACACCGGAAAATATTTTCCAATTTGAAGCGTACAAAAATTATCAGCATCAGCTGGGCGAAAGCCTTTCCGATATTGCCGATGCTTTTACCCAGAGCTTTCAGGAAATGACGGGAAGCGGAGAGATCCAGCAGGGATTAAGCTTTTACAGGGAAGTGCTGGGCATATTGACGGAAGGTCTTGGCGAGCCGGAGGCTGCAGAGGAGGGTATGGTAGAAAAGGAAAGCATGGCAGAAGAAGGAGCGCTGCAGATTCCCGGAGAAGAAGGAAATGTCCCGGTATCTAAGATTGTGGAGGACGGCGGAAAAGCAGCGGCGGAGCCCCCTGTGGGTTCTTCTCAACCGGAGCCAGTACAGAAACCTCAGGAACCTGTTTTACCTGAGAAGGAATTAAACGCATTGGTAAGGCAGCTAAAGGATGCAGGCGTGCCGGAAAGAATAGTTGGCGCGGTGGCACAGAACCGTATGAATGTACCGGAGCTGCTCCATGAGGTACAGAAAATGCTTTCAGAGGAAAGCTTCCCGGATAAGGAAAAATTCTTTGACCTTCTGGAGAGCAGGGAATTCAAGCATGTGCTGAAAAACGAGATGAACAGACAGTGGCTGATGCTCCCGGAGGATGTGGCGAAGGAAAACAGCGTGGATAAGCTTTACGAAAGACTGAACAGCCAGATGAACCGTTTGAACCAGGCATTGTCTCAGACCGTAAAGGGGGATACGCCCCTGGCAAGAACCATCTCCAATGTTTCCGGCAATATAGATTTTATGAATCAGTTGAACCAGATGTTTACTTATGTGCAAATTCCCCTTAAAATGCATGGGAAGGAAGCCAACGGAGAACTCTTTGTATATACCAACAAAAAAAGTCTTGCCAGAAAGGACGGAAGCGTAAGCGCGCTGTTGCATCTGGATATGGAATATTTAGGGGGACTGGATGTATATGTCGCCCTGAACGACAAAAAGGTTTCAACCAAGTTTTATCTTCAGGATGACAGCGCTTTGGATTTGATTGCCCAGAACATCGAGCTTTTAAACAGCAGGCTGAATGAGCGGGGGTATTCTGCAAGCGCGGAATTTATAAACAGAGACGGGAATACAAATGTGATGGAAGAAATGCTGAACCAGAACAAGAACATATCTGTGCTGGCAGGATATTCTTTTGACGCAAGGGCATAAAAGGATTTGCGTAAGGCGGGAATGGTTATGGAAGAAAAGAAAAAAGTAAAACAGGCGATCGCCCTTTCCTATGATCCGGATGACGCTGCTCCCAAGGTCATTGCAAGCGGAAAAGGCGCTCTTGCAGAGAGAATCATTGAAAAGGCACAGGAAGCGGCGGTTCCGGTGCACCGGGACGATAAGCTGGCGGATACTCTGTCCAGGCTGGAGATCGGGGATATGATACCGCCGGAGCTTTACGAGGTGGTTGCGGAAATACTGGTATTTGTGGATGCAATGGATAAAATCAAGGCAAAAATGGACCGGGCGAAATAGCCTGCAAGGGGCATGGATTGAATCAGAAGGAAACAGGAAAGAAAAACGAGGAGATAGCGGCGGTATATCTGACAGGGAAAGGCTTCCGGCTGTTGGAAAAAAATTTCAGATGCAGGCAGGGGGAAGTGGACCTGGTTGGGTATCATGAAAACTGCCTTGTTTTTGTGGAAGTGAAATACCGGAAAACGGCTCTTTTAGGAGCGCCGGAGGAAGCGGTGGATTACAGAAAGCAGCTTAAGATCTGTGCCGTTTCGGATTATTACAGGGTATCCCACCCTGCGGAAAGCGCAAAACAGGTGCGTTATGATGTGGTGGCAATCTGCGGCGATGAGATCACCTGGTATCAGAATGCTTTCCCCTATTGCAGAGGAAAGGGCGGATGCTTTTGGTAGGGCGCGGATGAAGATGAAAAATGGAGGTAAAAATGCAGCTTGTACGAAAAAACAGCAATGAACCTATGGAGGTTCATGAATATCAGCAGATCAAATATCTGACCTTTCCCCTGCTTAATAAAGCGGGAATGGTCAGACATTTATTTTCTACCAGAGAAGGCGGTGTAAGCAAGGGGATTTTTGCCTCTATGAATCTCAGCTATACCAGAGGTGACGAAAAGGAATCGGTAGACGAAAATTTCAGGAGAATTGCAGAGATTTTCGGAACTACGCCGGATCGGATCGTGTGCTCCAGGCAGACCCACACCACCAATGTGCGTCTGGTTACGGAAGAAGACTGCGGGAAAGGAGTGGTTTATCCGGCGGATTACGAGGATGTGGACGGATTGATCACCAACCAGCCGGGGATTCTGCTGTGCACCTCCTATGCGGACTGTGTTCCTCTGTATTTTGTGGATGTGAAAAACCGGGCGATTGGGCTGGCGCACTCCGGCTGGAGAGGCACGGCGGCAGGCATGGGAGCCGTTATGCTGAAAAGGATGAGAGAAGCCTTTGGAACCATGCCCGGGGATGTTCTGGCGGCGATAGGCCCTTCCATATGCAGAGATTGTTACCAGGTGGGAGAGGAAGTGGCGGAAGCCTTTCGGAAAAGCTTCCCGGATGATTGGGAGGAACTTTTGACAAAGGGAGAGGAAAAGGGCAAATATCAGCTGGATCTGTGGGAGGCAAATAGACGGATTCTGTTGCACGGAGGCGTCTTGCCGGAACACATTGCCGTTACAGACCTGTGCACCTGCTGTAACGGGGATTTTCTTTTTTCCCACCGGGCAAGTCATGGAAAGAGAGGGAATCTGGGGGCGTTTCTGGAATTAAGAAAGTCTTAACTTTTTTCCAAGGGAACCCTTAAAAAATATATGTTTTACTATTATTGTCAAACCACAGGACAAAAGGATGACGGGAACGGATTATGACCAATATTTTAGTATGCGACGACGACAAGGAAATTGTGGATGCCATTGAAATTTATTTGAATCAGGAAGGCTATCGGATCTATAAAGCATATGACGGAGAGCAGGCGATTCAAAAATTGAAGGAGGCGGACATTCAGCTTTTGATTATCGATATCATGATGCCTAAATTAGACGGCATCCACGCCACTTTAAAGATCAGGGAATACAGCAGTATCCCCATTATCTTTCTTTCGGCAAAATCGGAAGATACCGATAAGATTTTGGGATTGAATATCGGAGCCGACGACTATGTGACCAAACCTTTTAATCCCCTTGAACTGGTGGCGAGAGTAAAATCGAATCTTCGCAGATATACCCAGCTGGGAAATCTGAATGTGGAAAACAACGCGCTGTTTTCTGCGGGAGGGCTTTGCATCAACGACGACACCAAGGAAGTAACGGTGGATGGAGAAAGCGTTAAACTGACGCCGATTGAATACAATATTCTGCTGTTATTGGTGAAAAATCAGGGAAAGGTGTTTTCCATTGACCAAATTTACGAAAACATCTGGAATGAGGAGGCAATCGGAGCGGACAATACGGTGGCGGTGCATATCAGGCATATCAGAGAGAAGATTGAAATCAACCCCAAAGAACCCAGATATTTGAAGGTGGTGTGGGGCGTGGGCTACAAGATAGAAAAACAATAGGGGTGAGAAGATGGAACATAAGAAGAAAAGCATGTTTGGAATGTGGCTTCTCCATATGATACAGCATGCCGCTTTTGTGACGGCAGTGGTACTTGTGGCAGTTGTCCTGCTGGGATCTTACGTTGTGGTGGATACGGTGAAGGGAAGGACGGCATATAATCTGATGGGAACTGATCAGGATGTTCCTTTTGAAGATTCCGACTTGTTTAACACTCTTTTGGGAAACAGCGCTTCCGATCTGATCTGCTACGGCACCATCAGAGGACAGTTGGAGACGGAGGGACAGCTGGACGTTAAAAAGGAAGTGGATGTAACGGCGTTTGCAGGCAGATACGGCGGGATGGAGCCGGAGTATATTACGGCACGTTACTATCTGGACGATCTGTTAAAATGGGCGCAGGCAGGTTTTTCCTACGAAGAGGTATCCATGAGCGGGGAGGATGTGGACCGCTTTTTGAGCAGGAGCCGGACGGTGACCAGGATTCATCTGGAGGATTACGGCGGCGGCAGGGTAAGCTATTTGAATTCCGATCTTTCCAATGCCGTTACAACGGTGGATGTATCCGGGAATCTGCTGGAAGAAGGGATTACGGACAGAGATGCGGTTACGGCAACCATACTGAACAACAGATATTATACGGTGGACGGAAAAAGAATAGAGAATCAGGTTTCCACCTGGGAAGAATATTATGAACTGTGCAGGAACGTACAGAAGGCGGCGGAAGACCTGAATACCAACTACAACGAATATTTAAAGTACAAAGAATACTATGATCCCAAGAATACAAATGTGGTGTATTTTATTCGGAGAACCATTGGGGATGAGGTGCAGGTTTTCAGCAACCTGGAGAATGAAATGAAGTCGTTGCCTGCACTGAAAAAAGAGCTTCAGAGTCAATGCAGCAGGTATCTTTATTACAATGCAGGGGAAATGGAGTATGAGACTAACACCCGGATTGAGGAGGGAACCATCCGTTACATTGTAAACGGCTATGAGTATTCTTATCCGGAGGATACCCAGATTATGATAGGCGTGCGCTCCGATTACCGGGCGGAAGACTGCTTTTACAAAGCAAAGGAAGGTTTTCAGAGCTTTCTTCCGTATCTGTGGCAGTATTTGATCGGGGGAGCAGTGTGCGGAGGAATTTATTTGCTGCTGTTGGCAGTACTGACCCTGAAGGAAGACGGGAAGATGAGAACCGACCGTATTCCTATAGAGGTTATGGTGATTGGCGGCGCAGGTATTGGGGCAGGATTGCTTTTCGGAATCAAGGGACTGGCAAATCTGCTTTGGCAGACAGCCTCTGATTTGCTGATATTGGTTTTTGCAGGCACGGCGGCACTCCTTGTCAGCTTGTTGTTCTCTTTCTTCTATTATAGCATTGTGCGCAGGATCAAGAGGAGAAGCCTTTGGAGAGAAAGTCTTGTAAGGCGGTTAATTCGATTGGCGGTAAAGGGTATATCCCGCGCTTACGATCAGGCGGATGTGCTTTTGCGAGTGTGGGGACCTTTTACAGTACTGTGTCTGGTCAATTTAGCAGGCGGAACTTTGGCCTATGCTTTGTATCATAACGGTGTAGGTAAGCTGAAGCTGATACTCTGTCTGCTCCTGCTGGCGGCGGCGGACGGCATGGCGGGATATGTGCTGTACCGATCGGCGATGGCGAAGCAGAAAATTCTGAAAGGCATTGAATTGATCAGGGAGGGCGATCTTACCCATAAGGTGGCGGAGGAAGGCATGCATGGGGAGGATCTGCATCTTGCCCAGGCAGTGAACAGCATTGGGGAGAGTGTGAGAGCGGCGGTGGAGACCAGCATGAAGGACGAGCGCCTTAAGGCGGATTTGATTACCAATGTGTCTCACGATATTAAAACGCCTCTTACCTCCATCATCAATTATGTGGATCTGATCAAACGGGAGAATGTGCAGGAGACCAAAATCAGAGAATATATAGAGGTGCTGGACGCCAAATCCCAGCGGTTGAAACAGCTTACGGACGATCTGGTGGAGGCATCCAAAATATCCTCGGGAAACATTGTGCTTCAGTGGGAGAAGATTAATCTGGTGGAACTGCTGCATCAGACCATAGGAGAGTTTTCGGAGAAATTTGAGGCAAAGGCACTGCATCCGGTAATCAATGCGCCGAAAGGTTCCGTACTGATCGAGGCGGACAGCAGAAGAATCTGGCGGGTGATTGAAAATCTTTTTAACAACGTTTGCAAATACGCGCTGTCCGGCACGAGAGTGTATATTGACCTGGAATTTTTGAAGGAGGAGGAAACCCAAAGGCAGATACAGCTTTCGATTAAAAATATTTCGGCGCAGCCTTTAAAGGTAAAAGCGGAAGAACTGACGGAACGTTTTATCCGGGGAGACGAGTCCAGAACAACGGAAGGAAGCGGGTTGGGCTTGTCCATTGCCAAAAATCTGACGGAGGCGCAGAGAGGAAGCTTTGAGATCGTAGTAGACGGAGATCTGTTTAAGGTAAATCTGACTTTCCCTCTGATTCAGGAAAAATAAAAAAGCAGGATAGGGCTGATATCAATTGTATGCAGCCTTATCCTGCTTTTAAAGTGCGCTTTTGGTTATTCGTTCAGGGAATAGCCTGTTTCACGGTTGTTATAGCTTGCAAGAAATTCCCGTATCTTGTCCGTAGGCGTATAAACGTTTGCCATAGAGGAATCGTGATTCATAAAATCAATAATGGAAGCCATAAATTTGCTCATATCAGCCTCTACATAGTAGGGACGCGATTTGAGCTCCGGAATCTGATAGGTCAGATTGGTGGTGACCACCTTGTCAAAATAGCATTTCTCATATGCTTCGTCAAAACGTTTCAGCCCATCTGTGAAAAGACCGAAGGTACAGCATATGTAAACACGTTTGGCGTTCATTGCCTTCAGCTGTTTCGCTGTGTCGAGCATGCTGCCGCCGGAGGAGATCATATCATCGATGATGATCACGTCTTTTCCGTCAATGTTATCTCCTAAAAATTCATGGGCAACAATTGGATTTTTGCCGTTTACAATGGTGGAATAATCCCGGCGTTTATAAAACATACCCGTATCAACGCCTAGGACGTTGGCAAAATAAACGGCGCGGTCTAAGGCGCCCTCATCGGGACTGATGACAATCAGATGTTCCTTATCGATGAGAAGACTGTCGTCTGTGGCAAGCAGGGCGCGGATAAACTGATACGGGGGCGTAAAGTTGTCGAATCCCCGCAAGGGCTCGGCGTTCTGCACCCTGGGGTCGTGGGCGTCAAAGGTAATGAAATTGCTTACGCCCATTTTACTCAGCTCTTCAATGGCATAAGCGCAGTCCAGAGACTCCCGTCCCGTCCGCTTGTGCTGTCTGCCCTCGTACAGAAAAGGCATGATTACGTTGATGCGGTGTGCCTTGCCGTTGACCGCGGAAATAATTCTTTTCAGATCCTGATAATGATCGTCGGGAGATTTGTGATTGGTATAGCCGTTCATTTTGTATGTAATACTATGATTGCACACATCCACCAGGATGAACAGATCCTTACCTCTTATGGATTCGGAGATAACGGCCTTTCCCTCGCCGCTTCCAAAGCGATAGCATGTGGCATCCAGAATAAAATTATCGGAAACATATCCCTCAAAGGCAGGATCATTTTTTGCTATATTTTTCACATCTCTTCGGAAATTTACAAGATGATTATTGACGCAGTGCCCCAGCATAGTGGCGGAATCCATGACGATCAGTTTCAGAGGAGCAACGGGAATCGCCGCCTCCAGTTCATGTAAATTGGGCATGATAACCTCCAGAAAGTAAATCTATATGAAACATCACTTTATTTTATATCATTATGCTAGTGACACGTCAAGAAAATTCTAGTAGAATAGAAGGGTATTGAAAAGGAACGGTGCGTAAAAGACATGAAAAGCGGACAGCCCAAAGGGCATATGATAAAGGAAATACAAAAGGGCAGTATCGCCATGGAACTGGATATCCAGCCGGGGGACCGGCTTCTTGCCATCAACGGCAAGGAGATTGAGGATATTTTCGATTACCAATATTATGTGGAAAGTGAATACATTGAGGTATTAATTGAAAAACCGGACGGAGAGCAATGGCTGCTGGAGGTAGATAAGGAGGAGGACGAGGATCTTGGCATCCTGTTTGAAAACGGATTAATGGACGACTACCGCTCCTGCCATAATCAATGTATTTTCTGCTTTATCGATCAGATGCCCAAGGGAATGCGGGAGACCTTATATTTTAAAGACGACGATTCCAGACTTTCTTTTTTGCAGGGAAATTATGTGACCCTTACCAATATGTCGGATCATGATCTGGACCGGATCATCCAGTATCATCTCTCGCCTATCAATATCTCTTTTCAGACCATGAACCCTCAGCTGCGGTGTAAAATGCTGCATAATCGCTTTGCCGGGGAGGCGCTGAAGAAAGTGGACAGGCTTTATCAGGCAGGAATTACCATGAACGGACAGATTGTTCTCTGCAAGGGCATCAACGATGGGGAGGAGCTTGCCTTCAGTATCCGAAAGCTGACGGAATATATTCCGGTTCTGGAAAGCGTATCCGTTGTGCCGGTGGGACTTTCGAAATACAGAGAGGGGCTGTATCCTCTTGAACCCTTTACCCCGGAGGACGCGGCGGAAG
This sequence comes from Lachnospiraceae bacterium UBA7093, assembly GCA_002492465.1. Lineage (GTDB taxonomy): Bacteria > Bacillota > Clostridia > Lachnospirales > Lachnospiraceae > Suilimivivens. Next base: position 18,295 of record DKYT01000040.1, read on the forward strand.
TGCTGAACCTGATTCACGGATTTCAGGAAGAGATTTATGCCCGGCATGGAATCCATTTTATCCATGCGAGCGATGAATGGTATATTACCGCAGGCAGAGAGCTGCCTCCGGAGGAGGTCTACGACGGATATATTCAGCTGGAAAACGGCGTGGGGATGTTGAGGCTTCTGCTAAATGAGTTTCAGGAGGGACTTAAGGAGCAAAAGCGCAGAGAAATTGGGAAAAACGCATACGCCGGGGAGGTTTCCATGGCAACGGGGAAGATCGCTTATCCCTATATTCTTAAAATGGCAAAAGAGCTTATGGCGCTGTATCCTCTGCTGAAGATTCACGTATATGAGATCACGAATTACTTTTTCGGCGAACTGATTACCGTTTCAGGGCTGTTAACCGGGCAGGACATTATGGCGCAGCTGGAGGGAAAAGCCCTTGGAGAAAGACTGCTTCTGCCTGAGAATGTGTTAAGGAGCGGGGAAGAGGTTTTTCTGGACGATGTGACAGTCTCTCAAATGGAAAATGCTTTACAAGTAAAAATAGATATTGTAAAATCAAGCGGATATGACTTTATTGATGCAGTTCTGGGAGAAAGAAAGGATACAGAGCAACCATGAGTAAAAACAGAAAGCCCATCGTAGCGGTGGTGGGAAGACCCAATGTGGGGAAATCCACCCTGTTTAACGCGTTGGCAGGGCAGAAAATTTCAATTGTAAAGGACACCCCGGGTATCACCAGGGACAGGATTTATGCGGATGTAACCTGGCTGGATAAATCCTTTACGCTGATCGATACAGGGGGAATCGAGCCGGACAGCCAGGATGTCATTCTTTCCCAGATGCGCGAACAGGCACAGATCGCCATGGACACTGCGGATATTATTATTTTTATGGTGGACGTAAAGCAGGGCTTGGTGGATGCGGACGCCAAGGTGGCGGACATGCTCCGCAGATCCCATAAGCCTATTGTTCTGGTGGTGAATAAGGTAGATAACTTTGATAAATATATGCCGGACGTTTACGAGTTTTATAACCTGGGGATAGGAGATCCCCACCCTGTCTCCGCCTCCAATCAGCTGGGAATCGGAGATATGCTGGATCAGGTAGTCGGCTATTTTGACGATTATAATTATGAGGATGAGGAGGATGACCGGATAAAGGTTGCAATTGTGGGCAAGCCCAATGTTGGGAAATCCTCTTTGATCAATAAGCTGATAGGAGAAAACAGGCTGATTGTCTCAGACATTGCAGGGACCACCAGAGACGCAGTGGACACTTCCGTTGTGCACAACGGAAAAGAGTATGTTTTAATTGACACGGCGGGGCTTCGGCGCAAAAATAAGATAAAAGAAGAATTAGAGCGTTATATGATCATCCGCACAGTAGGCGCGGTGGAAAGAGCCGATATTGTGATCCTGGTGATCGATGCCGTAGAGGGCGTAACGGAACAGGATGCAAAGATTGCAGGCATTGCCCACGACAGGGGAAAAGCGGTGATCATCGCCGTAAATAAATGGGATATGATAGAGAAGGACAACAAGACGGTGAATCAGTACACGACAAGAGTTCGGGAGATCCTGTCCTTTATGCCTTACGCCGAGATTACCTTTATTTCAGCGGTGACAGGTCAGAGGCTGCCCAAGCTGTATGATCTGATCGATATGGTCAGTGAAAATCATTCCATGCGAATTTCCACAGGCGTTCTGAACGAGATCATGAGCGAGGCGGTAGCGCTGCAGCAGCCCCCTTCCGATAAGGGAAAGCGCCTGAAGCTTTATTATATTACCCAGGCGGCGGTGAAACCGCCCACCTTTGTGATTTTTGTGAATGATAAAGAACTGATGCATTTTTCTTATACCAGATACATTGAAAATAAAATAAGAGAGGCATTTGGATTTAAGGGAACTCCTCTTAAATTCTTCATCAGAGAGAGAAAGGAAAATAAATAAAGTGGAACGGTTGGTTTGTATTGTAATTGGCTATGTTTTTGGATTGTTTCAGACGGCTTTCATTTACGGACGGCTTCATGGAATCGACATCAGGGAGCATGGAAGCGGAAATGCGGGAACCACCAATACGCTGCGGGTTCTCGGTACGAAGGCGGGGCTGATCGTTTTGGCAGGGGATATCCTGAAATGTATTCTTGCGATTGTCATTTGCGGCGCTCTTTTTGGAAAAACTCATCCCGGGGAAGTGTATCTTTTAAAGCTGTATGCGGCGGCAGGCGCTATTTTGGGGCACAATTTTCCCTTTTACCTGCAATTTAAAGGGGGAAAAGGGATTGCGGCAACGGCAGGGCTGATTTTATCATTTCATCCGGTTTTTATCCCTATGGGAGTGATCCTATTTTTCGGCATCTTTTTCCTCACCCATTATGTGTCCCTGGGTTCTTTGCTTGTTTATGCGGGGCTTATGATCGAGATGGTGATCGTAGGGCAGATGGGAATGTTTCACGCTTCTCAGGCAGTTCTATATGAAATGTACGGGCTGACGGCGGCGCTGACCATACTTGCCTATTACAAGCACCGGGGAAATATTGTGCGGCTGATAAAGGGCGAAGAGCGGAAGACCTATCTGACGAAAAAAAATAAACAGTAAACCAGGGGGATACAAAACAATGGCAAAAGTAGGAATCATAGGAGCGGGCAGCTGGGGATGCGCGCTGGCGGTTCATTTAGGCGGCAACGGCTGCCAGATTACCATGTGGTCTGTCTTAGAGGATGAGATCCGGATGCTGAGGGAGACCCATGAACACAAGGATAAGCTTCCGGGGGTACTTCTTCCGGAGACAATAGAATTTACCACAGACCTTGAGAAGGCAATCAAGGGACAGGATGTGCTGGTTCTTGCCGTTCCCTCCCCCTTTACCAGAAGTACCTGCGCCAAAATGGCTGCGTACGTAGAGGACGGACAAAAAATCGTGAACGTGGCGAAGGGCATTGAAGAGAACACCCTTATGACCCTTTCTGAGATTATAGAACAGGAGATTCCCAGCGCAAATGTGGCGGTGCTTTCCGGTCCCTCCCATGCGGAGGAGGTGGGAAAGGGTATTCCCACCACGATTGTGGTAGGCGCCAAGGAGAAAGAAACTGCCGAATATTTGCAGAATCTGTTTATGAGCAGGGTGTTCCGGGTATATATCAGCTCGGATGTGCTGGGGATCGAGCTGGGCGCGGCGCTTAAAAATGTGGTAGCGCTTGCCGCCGGCATGGCGGACGGCTTGGGTTATGGAGATAACACCAAGGCGGCGCTTATTACCAGAGGAATTGCAGAGATTGCCAGGCTGGGTATCAGCATGGGAGGAAGAATCGAAACCTTTTACGGGCTTACGGGAATCGGCGATCTGATCGTTACATGCGCCTCTATGCATTCCAGAAACCGGCGCGCCGGTATTCTGATCGGAAAGGGAGCCACCATGGAAGAGGCAATGAAGGAAGTAAAAATGGTGGTGGAGGGGGTATATTCCGCAAAAGCAGGTTATGCCCTTGCCCAAAAATACGGTGTGAACGTGCCCATTATAGAGCAGGTCAACCGGATATTATTTGAGGGAAAACCGGCAAAGGATGCGGTCAGCGAGCTGATGCTCCGAGATAAAAAGGTGGAGAACATCGATCTGAGGCAATTGTACCAAAACAGCGTGGAAATACCATGGTAGTAACATATCAATTTACAGGCACAAAAGGTGCGGAAACGAGGTTATTATGAGCGAGCAGTTTAGCAGTACCAAAGAATATGTGGCGTCGGAACAGCTTATGGCGGGCGTCAATGTGGCGATTGCCCTTCAAAAGCCCCTGCTGATCAAGGGGGAGCCGGGAACCGGAAAGACCATGCTTGCCCAGGCGGTTGCAAAATCCCTTGGGAAAAAGCTGATCATCTGGAATATTAAGTCCACCACCAAGGCGCAGGACGGTTTATACATGTACGATACCATTCAAAGACTTTACGACGGACAGTTTGGAGAAGAGGGCGTAGATGATATTGCCCATTATATTAAACTGGGAAAGCTGGGAGAGGCGTTTGAGTCTGAGGAGCAGGTGATTCTTTTGATCGACGAGATTGATAAGGCGGATTTGGAGTTCCCTAACGATCTGTTGTGGGAGCTGGATCAAATGGAGTTTTATATTCATGAGACCAAGCGCACCGTAAAGGCGAAGCAGCGTCCCATTGTGATCATCACTTCCAATGCGGAAAAGGAGCTGCCCGACGCTTTTTTGAGAAGGTGTATTTTCCATTATATTGATTTCCCCGATGAAACATTGATGGAGGAAATCGTAAGAACCCATTATCCGGATGTGGAGGATAAGCTTCTGAAAAATGCTATGGATGTATTTTACAGAATACGGGAGCTGCGCGACATCCGCAAAAAGCCCAGCACCTCCGAGCTCATAGACTGGATCAACGCGCTGCAGATCGGAGGAATTCCCGCCGACGAGATCAGGGCGAAGCTTCCCTTTATCGGCGTGGTGGTGAAAAAAGATGAAGATCTGGAAACTGTAAGGCAGAAACTGGATTAACCGAACCCCGAAACGAGGTGGCATATGTTTTCAACTTTCTTTTACACCTGTAAGGCGAAGGGTTTACAGGTTACGCTGAGCGAATGGCTGACCCTCCAGGAAGCGCTGGACAAAGGATTGTGCAACAGCAGCCTGACAGAGTTTTACTATCTGGCAAGGATGATCCTGGTGAAAAGCGAAACGGATTTTGACAAATTTGATATGGCGTTTGAGGAAACCTTTAAGGGCATTCAATCTGAAAATGAGATTTCCAAGAATATGATGAAGTGGCTGGATAAATCAGAGCTGATCGATATGGTGGACGAGGAAGAGCGTTACCGTATGAACGAGCAGGATGGAATGCAGTTTATTGACAAGGACGAGGTGGAGGCAAAGTTTAAGGAGCGGCTGCGGGATCAGGACAGCGAGCACAACGGCGGTAGTTTTTGGATCGGCAGTATGGGAAAAACAGCCTTCGGAAATATGGGCGGCTTTATGGGCGGTATCCGGGTAGGAGGCGCTACCGGCTATCAAAGCGCTTTTCAGGTGATCGGCGCCCGCAAATACAGAGATTTCAGGGATGACAGGATGCTGGATAACCGCCAGTTTCAGCTTGCCTTCAGGAAACTGCGTCAGTTTTCTACCAAATTGGATATTCCAAAGACGGAGCTTGATATAGACGGAACCATCGATAAAACCTGCAACAATGGAGGATATCTTCAGATTGTGATGGATAAACCCCGGAAGAATGCCGTAAAGCTGTTGCTGCTTATGGATTCGGGGGGAACCATGATCCCCTTCAGTTCTCTGCTCAACGAGCTGTTTCAGGCGGTACACAAGTCCAATCACTATAAGGACGTTAAGACCTACTATTTTCATAACTGCATTTATGCAAAGCTCTATAAAACGCCTGAATGCGAAAACGGCGATTGGATCGATACGGAGTGGATGTTCCGTAATCTGGACAGCGATTATAAGGTGATCGTAGTAGGGGATGCGGCAATGGCGCCGGAGGAGCTTTATTCCGACAGCGGCAATTACAGAGGTCCCAATGGGGGGCTTTCCGGATGGGAATGGCTTCAGCTTTTGAAAAGGCATTATAAAAAGGTGGTATGGCTGAATCCCAAAATGGCGCCCGGACATGCGCCCTGGCGGGAAGCGGAGACGGCGATTAAGGGACTGTTCCCCATGTATAAGCTGACGGTGGAAGGTTTAAACCAGGCAATGGTGAAATTGATGTTAAATAAGTAATATGAAAAGATAAAGGAAGAAAGTTTCAGGAGAGGAATTTGAGATGACGATTTTTGATGAATTAAAGGCAAGAGGGCTTTTGGCACAGCTTACGGACGAGGAGGAGATCAAGGAGCTGATCAACAACGGAAGGGCAACCTTTTATATTGGCTTTGATCCTACGGCGGATTCTCTTCATGTGGGACATTTTATGGCGCTCTGCCTTATGAAAAGACTGCAGATGGCAGGAAACAAGCCCATTGCCCTGATCGGAGGGGGTACCGGTATGGTAGGCGATCCTTCCGGGAGAAGCGATATGCGTTCCATGATGACCAAGGAGACCATCGACCACAACTGCGAGTGTTTTAAAAAGCAGATGAGCCGCTTTATCGACTTTTCCGAGGGAAAGGCGCTTATGGTAAACAATGCGGAGTGGCTTCTGGATCTCAATTATATTGAATTTTTGCGGGAAATTGGACCTCATTTTTCCGTTAACAGGATGCTCACAGCAGAGTGCTATAAGCAGAGAATGGAAAAAGGCTTAAGCTTTTTGGAATTTAATTATATGCTGATGCAGAGCTATGATTTCTATGAGCTGTTTCAGCGGTATGGCTGTAACATGCAGTTTGGCGGCGACGACCAGTGGAGCAATATGCTGGGCGGAACGGAACTGATTAGAAGAAAGCTGGGCAAGGACGCTTATGCTATGACCATTACCCTTCTGCTCAATTCTGAGGGAAAGAAAATGGGAAAAACCCAAAAGGGCGCTGTGTGGCTGGATCCCAATAAAACCAGTCCCTTTGAGTTTTATCAGTACTGGCGGAATGTGGCGGATGCAGATGTGCTTAAGTGCATCAGAATGTTGACCTTCCTTCCACTTGAGCAGATAGAGGAGATGGATCAGTGGGAAGGCAGTCAGTTAAATCAGGCGAAGGAGATTCTTGCCTTTGAGCTGACCAAACTGGTGCACGGCGAAGAGGAAGCGGTAAAGTCCCAGGAAAGCGCAAGGGCATTATTCAGTACGGGAAGCGCGGCACAGATGCCCACCACAGAGCTTACAGAGGAAGATTTTCCAGAGGGAACCATTGATATGATCTCCGTGCTCTGCAAGGCTGGTCTGGTGCAGAGCCGTTCTGAGGGAAGACGCGCCATCGAGCAGGGAGGCGTGACCTTGGAATCAGAAAAGATCACAGATGTAAAAGCCGCTTTCGGCAAGGATACCTTTGGGGGAGAAGGCGTTGTGGTAAAACGGGGGAAGAAAAACTTCCGAAGGGTTATTTTAAAATGAGTTTAAGAGAAAAGCCGCTTTCACAGCTTAGGCTGGAAAGCGGCGAAGTATTATATTATCTTGGGGAAAAGAGAATTCTGTGCGTTATAAGGGAGCAAAGAAGCCGAGCCAGGATTAAATGTGTTATGGACCGCCTGCTGATGTGGGTTCCCTACGAGGCGGATTATGAGTGGAGGCAAAAGCAGCTGGAAAAGTGGTACCGCAAAGAGGCACAGGCGGTTTTTACCCAAAAGGCAAAAGACTATGCCCAGATTTTGGGCGTAGGGTTTCAGGAAATACGGATCAAAGACCAGAAAAGCCGCTGGGGAAGCTGCAGCAGTCTGGGAAATCTGAATTTCAACTGGCGTCTTCTGATGGCGCCGGAGCCGGTCTGCGATTATGTGATTATCCATGAATTGTGCCACCTGCTCCATATGGATCATTCCGCCGCCTTCTGGCGGGAAGTGGAAAAGCTATGTCCGGCATATAAAGAATACCGGAAATGGCTCCGGGAGAATGGAAAGACCCTTTATATTTTCTAGCTTCTAAAGCAGTCATAATTTAATACCCCTTCACATACATTTAACTAAGTATGGAAGGGGTAATTGTATGGAACTAAATGTAAAGAAGGAATATGATTTATACAAGGATATCCAGTTAAGATGCGGCGGAGAAATTTACATAGGCGTTGTGGGACCGGTGAGAACCGGTAAATCCACTTTTATCAAGCGATTTATGGACCTGATGGTCCTGCCCAATATGACAGAATCCTATGAAAAGGAGCGGGTGGTAGACGAACTGCCCCAGAGCGCAGGGGGAAAGACCATTACTACCACGGAGCCTAAATTTATTCCCAAGGAGGCGGCAAAGCTTACATTGGGAGAGGGAATCGAGGCAAGGGTACGGCTGATCGACTGTGTGGGGTACATGGTAGAGGGAGCCAGCGGACATATGGAAAATGACGTTGAGCGGATGGTAAAGACGCCATGGTTCTCGGAGGAAATACCCTTTACCCAGGCGGCGGAAATAGGCACCAGAAAAGTCATTAACGACCATTCCACCATCGGAATCGTGATTACCTGCGACGGAAGCTTTGGAGATATTCCAAGGGAAAATTATCTGATGGCGGAGGAACGCACCATCCGGGAACTGAAAAAACTGAAAAAGCCCTTCGTAGTGCTTTTAAATACGGCAAAGCCCTATGGGGAGGAGGCATCCAGACTTGCAGAGGAAATCGGAAATAAGTATGAAGTGTCCGTTATGCCTGTGAACTGCGAGCAGCTGAAGAAAGAGGACATCAACCATATCCTTGAAAATATACTATATGAGTTCCCTCTTACCATGATTGAATTCTACATGCCTAAATGGGTGGAGATGCTTCCGGCAAACCATAAGATGAAGACCGATCTGATCGAAAGAGTGAAGGAACTTATGAAGCAGTATAATTGTATTCGGGATGTAAAGAACCGACCGATTGTGCTGGAAGGGGCTTTTGTGAAAAAATGCAAAATGGACGGTATCGACATGTCGGACGGGTGCGTCCGGGTATGGCTGGAAGTAGACGACGCCTATTATTATGAGATGCTCAGCGACATGGTGGGGGAGAACATCGACAACGAGTATCACCTTTTGTCCGTGCTAAAGGAAATGGCGAAGATGAAACAGGAATATGTGAAGGTTCTTCATGCGGTTGACTCAGTCAGACAAAAGGGCTATGGGGTGGTAACCCCGGAGAGAAGCGAAATCAAACTGGATAAGCCGGAGGTAATCAGACACGGCAATAAGTTTGGCGTGAAGATCAGGGCGGAAAGTCCCAGTATCCATATGATCAGGGCAAATATCGAAACGGAGATTTCCCCTATTGTGGGATCGGAGGAACAGGCGCAGGATCTGATACGGTTTATTACCGATTCCAGCCAAAGCGAAGCGGGCATCTGGGAGACCAACATTTTCGGCAAATCCGTTGAGCAGCTTGTAAACGACGGGATTACCAGTAAGCTTACGATGATAGGGGATGAGAGTCAGCTGAAGCTTCAGGAGACCATGCAGAAAATTGTGAATGATTCCAATGGAGGAATGGTCTGTATCATCATATAGATTTTGGCAGGAAGCCGCTTTGTGCAAAGTGCATAAAGGGCTTCCTGTTTGGTTGCGGCTGTGGCAATTCTATGATATCATAGTACAATAGTAGTTTTACAATAATTACCGAAACGCAGAGGAGGATTTGGTATGAATCAGGTTTACGATAAGGTATTGAAATGCTATGAAAGCATAAAGGACAGGCTGCCCTTCCAGCCCAGGGTGGCGTTGGTTTTGGGATCGGGTCTTGGAAATTATGCGGACACCATGGATGTAAGGGGAGAGATCTCCTACAGTGAAATTGAGGATTTCCCTGTTTCTACAGTTCCGGGACATGCCGGGAAATTTATTTTTGGCTATATCAAGGATGTGCCGGTGGTCTGCATGAAAGGCAGAGTCCATTATTATGAAGGGTATCCGGTTACGGATGTTGTGCTGCCCACCAGGCTGATGAAGTTGATGGGAGCCGAAATATTATTTCTTACCAACGCATCGGGAGGCATTAATCCTTCCTTTCATGCAGGCTGCTTTATGCTGATTAAAGATCATATTTCCTGTTTTGCACCCAATCCTTTGATTGGCGCAAACATAGACCAGTTAGGATGCCGCTTCCCGGATATGAGTACGGTTTATGACCCGGAGCTGCAAAGGATTATCAGGGAAAAGGCAAAGGAATGCGATATTCCGCTGAAAGAAGGGGTTTACGTGCAGTTGACAGGACCTTCCTTCGAGTCTCCGGCGGAAATTCAAATGCTCCATGGGCTTGGCGCCGATGCGGTGGGAATGAGCACCGTGGTGGAGGCGATTGCGGCGAATCACATGGGAATGCGGATTTGCGGAATCTCCTGCGTGGCAAATCTTGCCGCAGGCATGACCGACCAGCCCTTAACCCACGAGGAGGTGCAGGAGGCGGCAAATCAGGCGGCGCCTATGTTTACCCGTCTGGTTACGGAAGCGATCGGAGCGTTTTAACAGAATTCTCGCAGATGAAAGGGTTAAATTTATGAATATAAGGTTTTACAATGCAAGAATCCTGACCATGGCGGATGGGCAGGAACCTTTTGCAGGAGAACTGTGGGTGCAAGAGGACAGGATTCTGTATGTAGGCGAAGGGAGCGTATCCAGTGAAATTTATGAGAAGCTTCCGGAGAAATGTATCATATGGGACCGGGAAATAGACTGTCAGGGGAATTTACTGATGCCGGGCTTTAAAAATGCCCATACCCATTCGGGCATGACGCTGCTGCGCTCTTATGCAGATGATCTTCCTCTGGATCAGTGGCTGAATCACAAAATTTTTCCGGTGGAAGCGCGAATGACTCCGGAAGACATTGCAGAACTGTCCAAGCTGGCGATTCTGGAGTATCTTACCAGCGGTATTACCGCCGCTTTCGATATGTACCTGACTCCGGAAGCGATTGCCAATGCCTTTGATGATATGGGAATGCGGTGTGTGCAGGTGGGAGCTGTGAACAACTTCAGCCAGTCTCCCGCGTTGGTTGAGGAAATGTACCAGAAATTGAATCATGCCGGTCCCCTTCAGTCTTATATGATTGGCTTCCACGGGGAGTACACCTGCTCAAGGGAGCTCCTTGAGAAGATAGCAGAGCTTGCCCATAAGTACAAGGCGCCGGTATTTACCCACCTGGCGGAGACGGAAAAGGAAGTGGCGGAGTGCAGGGAACGGTACAACATGACGCCCCTTGCCTTTTTGGATTCCCTGGGGATGTTTGATTATGGCGGCGGCGGTTATCATTGCGTGCATATGACGGCGGAGGATATTGCCATCATGAAGAAAAGAGGAATGTATGCGGTGACGAATCCCGGCTCTAATACCAAGCTTGCCAGCGGCATCGCCCCGGTTACAGAGTTCTTAAAAGCAGGCGTTCCTGTGGCAATCGGCACAGACGGGCCTGCAAGCAACAATTGTCTTGACATGTTCCGGGAAATGTTTCTGGTTACCGGTCTTGCAAAGCTGAGAGAAAAGGACGCGGCGGCAGTGGATGCCTATGAAGTGCTTAAAATGGCGACGGTGAACGGCGCACTTGGGATGGGGCTTAAGGATGCGGATGTGCTGAAGGAAGGAAAGCTGGCGGATATGATTATGATCGATTTAAGCCGGCCTAACATGCAGCCCCTGAACAACATCCCTAAAAATCTGGTGTACAGCGGAAGCAAGGAGAACGTAATCATGACCATGATAGGCGGGAAAATCCTTTATGAGAAGGGTAATTTCCACACCAAGGACCGCCCTGGGGAAATCTATGAAAGAGTTGAGAAAATCAAAAAGAGAATTATATTAGCTTTTTCTGACGAAAAGTGATAGAATCATTTTAGCAGTTTATTAATTTTTGAAACGGGGGAATATAATGAAAAAGAAAGAGAAAGTATCAGTTTTTAGCTCAATTAAAACCAAAATCGTACTGCTTATCATTTTGACGGCGTTCGCTATCACCAGCTTATGTATGTTTGTGGTGATGTCGTCTGTCAAGGAAAATCAGACATCGCTGATCCAAAGCTACATGAGGGATGTTGTCCTTACCACAGGAAAAGGGATTGACAGAGAGATCGCCATTGTAGGGGATGCGCAAAGCATACTGTCGGCTGAGGAACTGAAGAAAACGGTGGGCGATATATGTGTAGAGGGAATGGAATCAAGCTATGCTTATGTGGTTTCGAATGACGGGACAATGCTGTATCATCCAACTGCCGATAAAATAGGACAACCTGTTGAAAACGATGCGGTCAAACAGCTTCTGGGGGAAATTGCCAAGGGGAACAGACCGGAGACAGATGTGATTATCTATGATTTCAAGGGCGTTACGAAATACGCATCCTATTACATAGGCAGCAATCTGGATTTTATTGCAGTGGTTTCGGCGGATGAGGATGAAGCGCTTGAAAGTATTAATTCCGTTGTCAGGATCAGCGCAATCGGTTCTGTTATTATTCTGATACTCTGTTCTTTGGTGGGATTGTTCGTGGCGTATCGAATTATCAAACCCATCGAAAAGATTACAGATATGGTGGCGAAGCTGTCGGGGCTGGATCTTACCGAAAGCAGTCTGCAGGCTTCCATCAATAAGCGGAAAGATGAAACAGGCGTGATGGGAAGATCCATCGATATTCTTCGCAAGGAATTGGCGAATATCATCCACACTCTGACAGGACACAGTAGTCATTTGTTTGAAGCCTCAACCACGATGACCGCCAGCGCAGAGGAAACCTCCCTTGCTGTGGAGCAGGTGGAAAAGGCAATTGCCGAAATTGCACAGGGAGCAACGGCACAGGCGCAGGAGACACAGACTGCTACGGAAAACGTCATTTTAATGGGGAACATGATTGAAGAAACCAACGAGGAAGTGGAGCTTTTAAGAGCCAATGCCAGAAAAATGCGCGACGCCGGAAACCAGGCGATCGATATCATAGCGGCATTGAATGACGTCAATCTGAGGACCAAGGAAGCAATTCAGATTATCTATGATCAGACCAATACGACCAACGTATCTGCAATGAAGATCAGAGAAGCCACCGATATGATTACCGACATAGCGGAGGAAACAAACCTGTTGTCCTTAAACGCTTCTATTGAGGCGGCAAGAGCGGGCGAGCAGGGGAGAGGCTTTGCAGTTGTTGCGGCACAGATCCAAAAGCTTGCGGAGCAGTCCAATGAGTCTGCAAGGCAGATTGACGGAATTATCAATTCCCTGATTTCCGATTCGGAGAAATCTGTGGAAACCATGGAAGAAGTTAAGACCGTTATTGAACAGCAGAATGAAAATGTAGCAAATACAGAGAATGCATTCCGCAATGTAAAGGACGGCATCGATAAGTCCATTGAAGGCATTCGCGCCATTGCGGCAAGAACCCAGAAGCTGGATGAAGCAAGAATAAAGGTGGTTGATGTGGTGCAGAATTTAACTGCAATTGCAGAGGAAAATGCGGCAAGCACAGAGGAAACTTCCGCTTCCGCTGCCGAGGTGGGCTCCATTATCGCAACGATCGCAGAAAATACCAAACAGCTGAATGATATTGCAAGCGAAATGGAAGAATGTATTAAAATGTTTATTTCGGAGTAAATAGAAGATGGAATACGTTATTTTTGCGGCAGTGATGGCAGGATTTATTCTGATAGTTATGCTGAAAGGTTTTTTCGACAACAAGAGTTCAGAAAAGAAATTTGTACAAAGGCTGTATGGCGACTATGGCGTGCTGCCGCAAAGAGAGTATAAACCGGGACAGCTGGAAACAATTTCCCATTATTTTTTAAAGCATAAAGATGGGTTTTACATTGACGACATTACCTGGAATGATCTGAATATGGATGAAATCTTTAAAAGGATGAATTATACCTATTCGGCGGCAGGGGAAGAGCATTTGTATGCTCTTTTGCGGAAACCCTGTATGGAGGAAGAACAGCTGCAGAACAGGGAAAAGATCATAACCTATTTCAGAGAACATCCAGATGACAGAGTAGCTTATCAGATGGTTTTCCGTAAGCTTGGACGCACAGGAAAATTTTCCATTTACGATTATTTAGATTATCTGGATCAGTTGGGAGAACGTAAAAACGGCAGGCATTATTTGGCATTGCTGTTACTTCTTGCCTGTATAGGAAGCCTGTTTGTCAGTTTTCCAATGGGATTGGTGGCGATGGTCTGTGTTTTGGCTTATAATAATGTGACTTACTTTAAGGAGAAAGAGCAGATCGATCCTTACATCGTCAGTTTTGCGTATGTATTCAGGCTTCTTGATGCCGTAAAAAGTATAAAGGCTCATAAGCTTGCGGTTTTAGAGAAGGAGTTTGAGGTTCTTTGCAAAAGCAGCGCTTCTATGGACGGCTTTCGTCGGGGCTCTTTCCTTGTTATGTCAGGAAACAGGATGTCAGGCTCTGGGAATCCGTTAGATATGGTACTGGATTTTGTGAGAATGGGGCTACATCTGGATTTGATTAAATTTAACCAAATGCTGGCGGCAGTGCGGAAGCACACTGATGATATTGACCAGCTTTTGGAGGTAATGGGAAAGATAGAGGCGATGATCGCAATTGGCGCCTACAGGGAGTCGCTTGGGTCCTGGTGTGTGCCAAAGCTTGCCGCGAATCTTTTAGAAAAACCGGAAATCAACGGGGAAGGTCTGTATCATCCTTTGATTGAGGAACCTGTTAAAAATGAAATCCATACGAAGACAAGCGTACTGATAACCGGATCAAATGCATCCGGGAAGTCCACCTTTTTAAAAACGGTGGCAATCAACAGCATTTTTGCCCAGACCATTCATACCTGCCTTGCAGACGCTTATCAAGGAGGGCTGTTTCGGATTGTATCCTCCATGAGCCTAAGGGATGACGTGCAGGGGGGAGAAAGCTACTATATGGTAGAGATCAGGGCAATTAAGAGAATTCTTGACCTGAATGTATCGGAAGGAATGCCGGTTCTGTGTTTTGTAGACGAGGTGCTTCGGGGAACAAATACGGTAGAGCGGATTGCCGCCTCTACCCAGATCCTGAGAAGCATGGTGCGGGGCAGGTGTATGTGTTTTGCCGCCACCCATGATATCGAACTGACTCAGTTGCTGGAAGGGGATTACAGCAATTATCACTTTTCAGAGGAGATTGAGGGCAGCGATATATCCTTTACCTATAAGATTATGGAAGGAAGGGCGACTACGAGAAATGCAATCAAACTGCTGGGCATGATGGGATATGAACCTGAAATTATAGAGGAAGCGGAAAAAATGGCGGCTGATTTTCTCGAGTCAGGCGTATGGCATAGGCTTGACTATGGAAAGGCACAATGATATGATAAATCAGTGAACAACAGGAAAGGATTGGTGGAAAATGGAAAATTTAATTTTATTTTTAAATTCCTTTTTATCTTATCTTCTGCTTATGGCAGTGATTGTAGTTATAGCGGGAGTTGCAATTTTTATTGGTATCAAAATGCGCAAACGTAAAAATCAACAGGCTGAAAGTGAAAGTGCCGCCGCGGATGTATAATATATACAGAGGTGCAGATTTAGGTATTTCATGAAACTATATATCGAAAAGGAGCGCAAAGCTTGCTTTGCGCTTTTTATATAAAAAAATGTGGAAGAGACAGGAGGAGGGTATGGGGAAATATGAGATTTTACTGTGGGATGTAGATCAGACGCTGCTTGATTTTGAAAAATCTCAGGAATATGCTTTGTTTGAATGCTTTAAGCAGTATGGCAGAACAGCGGATCAGAAAATTTTATCTCTTTATGCAGAAATTAATACTTCTTTTTGGAAACGCTATGAGCTGGGAGAGATAACGAAACCCCAACTGCTCACTGGAAGGTTTGCCACACTTTTTTCCCGGCTTGGAATAGAAGATATTTCCCCAAAAGATTTTCAGGCGGTATATCAGAAAGCGCTGGGATCTGTTTTTTATTTTCGGGACGATGCTGATCAGCTGTGCAGTAAGCTAAAAGGCATTGTGCGTCAATATGCGGTGACCAATGGCGTTTCATCCACTCAGCGGAATAAGCTGCATCTGTCAGGTCTGGATCAGATTTTTGACGATATATTCATTTCTGAGGAAATAGGAGCGCCGAAACCTCAGCTACAATATTTTGAGGCATGTTTTCGGAAAATTCCTGATTTCAGGAAGGATAAGACTCTGATTATAGGGGATTCGCTTTCCAGCGATATGCAGGGAGGAAACGCTGCAGGGATTGCCTGCTGCTGGTACAACCCGGAAGGAAAGGAAAATCCTACGGGGCTTAAAATCGATTATGAAATTAGAAATCTATGGGAAGTGGAGGAACTGCTTTCATGGCAAAAGGCGCCAACCAGAAACTGAAGCTGTTATACATATTAAAAATTTTGGCGGAAAAGACAGATGAGACCCATTGCCTTTCGGCACAGGAGATTATTGCACAGCTGGCGTCTTACGGCATCAGCGCCGAGCGCAAAAGCGTTTATGACGATATTGAATGTTTGAACTTATATGGGTATGACATTATCAACGTGAAAACAAGAAAGGGAGGCGGCTATTACCTGGCAAGCAGGGAATTTGAACTTCCGGAGCTTAAGCTTTTGGTAGACGCAGTGCAGGCGTCCCGATTTATTACACAGAAAAAATCCAGAGAGCTGATTTCAAAAATTGAGAAATTGGCGGGTCCTTACGAGGGAAAGCAGCTGCAAAGACAGGTGTTTGTTGCAGGCAGAGTGAAAACGGAAAATGAAAGCATATATTATAATGTGGATCGTATTCACAAGGCAATACAGGATAATGCGCCTGTTACTTTTGTTTATCTTGCATGGGACATTCAGAAAAAGCTTACCCCAAGGCATGAGGGAAAAATATATCGTATCAGCCCATGGGCGTTGACGTGGCAGGATGAAAATTATTATCTGATTGCTTATGATGATGAGGAGGAGCGCATCAAGCATTTCAGAGTGGACAAGATGAGCCGGATTACAGAGCTTTCAGGGGAAATCCGAAAGGGAGTGGAGGCATTTCGGGAGTTTGATATTGCCGAGTATACCAATCGAACCTTTGGTATGTTTGGCGGAGAGACAGAACTGGTTACTTTGCAGCTGCCGGATCATATGATCGGCATTATTCTTGACCGGTTTGGAAAGGACATTGATATACGGAAGCTGCAGGAGGGAATTGTCAGCGTAAGGGTGAAGGCGGCGGTCAGCAGCCAGTTTTACGGATGGCTGACCGGACTTGGAACGGATGTACTGGTTACAGGTCCGGAGCATGTAAAGAATGAATATGTCCGCTTTTTAAATAGAATCATGAATCATTACGGAGTTTTGCAGTTTACTGCAGAAGTCCCGGAATAATGGAGGAGAAAATGAACTTACAGGCATCGGAGAGAATGAAGGACTTTGAGGAAGGCATTTTTCAATTGCTGAATGAGAAGAAGGAAGAGGTGGAGAAAACCGGCAGAAAGGTATATAACCTGTCCGTAGGCACGCCGGATTTTCCGACAGAACCGCATATTATGGACGCCGTGGTGGAGGCGGCAAAAGACCCGGCAAATTACAAATATGCTTTGAAAATGCTTCCGGAGCTTTCGGAGGCAGTGATTCAGCGGTTTTGGAACCGTTATCATGTGAGACTTACCGAAAAGGAGATTACGGATGTGTACGGTTCCCAGGAGGGAATCTCTCATATTGGTCTTACCCTCTGCAATCCGGGAGATGTGGTTCTGGTACCGGATCCGGGGTATCCGATTTTTTCCATCGGACCGTCTCTTGCCATGGCGGATGTAAGGACTTATGAGCTTAACGACGAAAAGGACTATCTGCCGGATCTGGATGCCATTGACGACGAAACGGCACAAAAGACGAAATTTATGATCGTATCTTACCCCCTAAATCCGGTCTGCAAAATTGCACCGGACAGCTTTTATGAGAGACTGATTCCCTGGGCAAAGGAAAGAAATATCATTATCATTCATGACAATGCATATTCGGATATTATTTATGACGGGCATGTGGGAAAATCCATTTTACAGTTTGAAGGTGCAAAGGAAAATTGTATCGAATTTTATTCGCTTTCAAAGAGCTATAACTATACGGGGGCAAGAGTGGGCTTCCTGGTGGGAAACGAATATCTGGTACAGAATTTTAAAAAACTTCGTTCCCAAATCGATTACGGAACCTTTCTTCCTGTCCAGTACGGCGCTATAGCGGCGCTGAAGGGTTCTGATCATGGAATCAAAGAAAGATGTGCAGAATATCAAAGAAGAAGGGATGCTCTCTGCGGAGGCTTGCGTGCCATCGGCTGGAACGTACCCGACAGCCAGGGAACTATGTTTGCATGGGGAAAAATCCCGGAGGGATATTCGGACGATGTCGCTTTTGTAATGGAGCTTCTTGAACGATCAGGGGTTCTGTGTACACCGGGAAGCAGCTTTGGAAAATTAGGAAAGGGGCATGTCCGGTTTGCGCTGACAATGCCGGTGGAGGAAATCAAACGTGCGGTGGCGGCTGTGGAGGCTTCCGGTATGATACGCAAATAATACAAAAACAGAGGGATATTTGCATTATCAAGTTGACATCCTCATAGGCTTTCATTATACTAGTTAATAGTACAATATCTTGAGCAGTATGAGACAAATATACCAGATTTTGTGTTTTTGGGGATGCGGCGCAGGGGGAAAACGGAGGGAATATGATGAGTAACAAGCAGGAAAGCACGACAGAATACGGCGAATTGTTTCAGCCGGTGAAGGTGGTTAAGGTCATCAAAAAGGATGGCAGTCTGGAAGCTTTCAATGTGCAGAAGGTAATTGACGCTGTGGGGAAAAGCGCCTACAGAGCGCTTACAAAATTTACAGACGAGGAAAAACAGCACATATGCCAGTATGTAGTGGATAAGGTAAACGAGCTGGAGGAGGATCAGATTCCGATTCCCATTATGCACAACATTGTGGAGAGCGCCTTGGAGGATGTGAAGCCCATTGTGGCAAAAAGCTATCGGGATTACCGCAATTATAAGCAGGATTTTGTCCGCATGATGGATGACGTTTATAAAAAGAGCCAGTCCATTATGTATGTGGGAGATAAGGAAAATGCCAATACAGACAGCGCCCTTGTTTCTACCAAGAGGAGCCTGATTTTTAATCAGTTTAATAAGGAATTATATCAGAAGTTTTTTATGACCACAGAGGAAATTCAGGCATGCAGGGACGGATATATTTATGTGCATGATATGTCTGCAAGGCGTGATACTATGAACTGCTGTCTCTTTGACGTTTCCAGTGTGCTGACCGGCGGCTTTGAGATGGGAAATATCTGGTATAATGAGCCTAAAACACTGGATGTTGCCTTTGACGTGATCGGCGACATTGTATTGAGCGCTGCAAGCCAGCAGTACGGCGGTTTTACGGTTCCTGAAGTGGACAAGATTTTAGAGCCTTATGCGGAAAAAACCTATCAGAGGAGTCTGAAACGCTATTTGAACCTTGGCATTGATGAAGAAACGGCTGAGGCGGAGGCATATGCCGATGTGAAGCGGGAGTTTGAGCAGGGCTTTCAGGGCTGGGAATATAAATTTAATACCGTTGCTTCCAGCCGCGGAGACTATCCCTTTATTACCGTGACGGCAGGGATCGGCACCGGACGGTTTGCCCAGCTGGCAAGTATTTCTCTATTGAACGTAAGAAGAAGAGGACAGGGGAAAAAGGACTGTAAAAAACCGGTGCTTTTCCCAAAGATCGTATTTCTATATGATGAGAATCTTCACGGCCCCGGAAAAGAGCTGGAGGCTGTGTTTGAGGCAGGGGTAAAATGCTCGGCAAAGACCATGTACCCTGATTGGCTTTCCCTGACCGGCAAGGGATATATTGCAAGTATGTACAAGCAGTATGGTAAGGTTATTTCTCCCATGGGCTGCCGTGCCTTTCTTTCGCCCTGGTATGAAAGAGGGGGCATGCATCCGGCGGACGACCAGGATGTGCCGGTGTTTGTGGGACGTTTTAACATTGGAGCAGTATCCCTCCATCTGCCTATGATTCTTGCAAAGGCAAGACAGGAGAGCAGGGATTTTTACGAAGTGCTGGATTATTATTTAAATTTAATCCGCCAGCTGCACATCAGAACCTACGCATATTTAGGAGAAATGCGCGCCTCCACCAATCCGCTTGCTTACTGCGAGGGAGGATTTTTAGGCGGTCATTTAAAGCTTTCGGATAAAATCAAACCGATCCTGAAAAGCGCTACGGCAAGCTTTGGGATTACGGCGTTTAATGAGCTGCAGGAGTTATACAATGGAAAGTCTCTGGTGGAAGACGGCGCTTTTGCACTGGAGGTATTGGAGCACATTAATCAGAAGGTCAACGAGTTTAAGGAAGAGGACGGAAACCTTTATGCGATTTACGGGACGCCTGCGGAGAGTCTATGCGGTCTTCAGGTCAAGCAGTTCCGCGCTAAATATGGAATTGTGGAGGGAGTTTCCGACAGAGAATATGTTTCCAACAGCTTTCATTGTCATGTTTCAGAGGATATCACTCCAATTGAAAAGCAGGATCTGGAATACCGTTTCTGGGAGCTTTCCAACGGCGGTAAAATACAGTATGTGAAATACCCGATCGACTATAATGTGGAGGCGATTAAAACCTTAATCCGCAGGGCGATGGATATGGGCTTTTATGAGGGCGTTAATTTGTCCCTTGCCTACTGCGACGACTGCGGTCATCAGGAATTGGAAATGGACGTATGTCCTGTATGCGGCAGCAAGAATCTGACCAAAATCGAGCGTATGAACGGATATCTTTCTTATTCCAGAGTGCATGGAGACACCCGGTTAAACGAGGCGAAAATGGCAGAAATTGCAGAAAGGAAGAGCATGTGAGTAAATGAGATATCACAATATTACAAAAGACGATATGTTAAACGGCGATGGGCTGCGTGTTGTTTTGTGGGTTGCCGGCTGCTCTCACTGCTGCAAGGAATGTCATAATCCCATTACATGGGATCCGGCAGGAGGACTTTTATTTGACGATAAGGCGAAAAAGGAAATATATGAGCAGCTGGATAAGCCTTATATTTCCGGTATTACCTTTTCCGGAGGGGATCCGCTCCATTCGGCAAACCGGTTGGATGTGAGAAATTTTATGGCGGAAATCAGGGAAAAATATCCGGATAAAACCATATGGCTTTATACAGGCGACAGCTGGGAAAATATACTGCACTATTCCATTATGCAGTATATAGACGTACTGGTGGACGGTGAATTTCAGATTGACAAAAAAGACAATAAACTTTTGTGGAAGGGAAGCAGTAATCAGCGGGTGATTGACGTGCCCAAATCCCTTGCCCAGACGGATCCGGTGACGCCGGTCCTGCACTGTGGAGATTATGCCTGAGGTCTATGGATAGAAAGGATTTTTCTGATTATGGAAACCATTAAAATCAAATATTTTACAGATAAAATTGAAAAGCTTGCCTACATCGATGGAAAATCAGATTGGATCGATCTGCGTGCCGCGGAGGATGTGGACTTGAAGAAGGGGGAGTTTCGTTTAATTCCTCTGGGAGTAGCAATGGAACTTCCGAAAGGCTACGAAGCCCATATTGTGCCAAGAAGCTCTACTTTTAAGAATTTTGGCATTATCCAGACGAACCATCAGGGGGTTGTGGACTGCTCCTACTGTGGCGATAACGATCAATGGTTTATGCCGGTATATGCAGTGAGAGATACCCATATTTCCTGTAACGACAGGATCTGTCAATTCAGAATTATGGAAAATCAGCCCCAGATCGTATTTCAGGAAACCGACGTTTTGGGACAAAGAGACAGAGGCGGATTTGGAAGTACGGGAAAGCAGTAGAAATATTTTAATTGTATAAAAATTCTCCTTTTGCCACATAATGCTAAGAGAATGCATTGGTGTGCGGAAGGAGTTTTTTTATGGATAACAAAAAGATGAGTACCTCGCTTTCAGAAAATATGAAATTTTTAAACCAGTATCTTGCGGTGGATACAAGCTTTGACATTGTCTACCGGGTGATACAAATTGGCGGCAGACAGGCATGTATATACTTTATTGATGGATTTTGCAAGGATGAATTGATGCAGAAAATGCTGCAATATTTTCTGGATATAAAAGAAGATGAAATGCCGGCGGATGCCCATGAAATGTCTAAGACCAGCCTGCCTTATGTGGAGGTGGATCTGCAGGATGACTGGGAGAAAATTTCTTATTTTATTATGTCGGGCGTTTTTGCGCTGTTCATTGACGGGTACGATAAGTGTCTTTTGATTGACTCCAGAACCTATCCGGCAAGAAGCGTGGAGGAACCTGAAAAAGACAAGGTGCTTAGAGGTTCCAAGGATGGATTTGTGGAGACGATTGTGTTTAATACGGCATTAATCCGCCGCAGGATCCGCAGTCCTAAGCTGCGCATGGAGATGCTGCATGCGGGAAACAGCTCCCAGACCGACATTGTTCTCTGTTATATGGACGATCGGGTTGATCACGACTTTTTGGATAAAATAAAGGAACGCATCAATCATATACAGGTGGATGCCCTTACCATGAACCAGGAAAGCCTTGCAGAGTGTCTTTATAAAAAGAAGTGGTACAACCCTTTTCCCAAATTTAAGTTTACAGAAAGACCGGATACGGCATCAGCGCAGGTGCTGGAGGGAGATATTGTCATTTTAGTGGATAATTCTCCTTCGGCAATGATTACCCCCACCTCCATTTTTGATATTGTGGAGGAGGCGGATGATTATTATTTTCCGCCGATTACCGGAACCTACCTTCGGTTATCCAGGTTTTTAATTGCCATATTAACTTACTTTATGACGCCCACCTTTTTGCTGTTGATGCAGAGACCGGAGTGGATACCTTCCGGATTTGAATTTATCATGGTAAAAGAGACTACCAATATTCCGTTGATTTGGCAGTTTTTACTTTTGGAGCTTGCCATCGACGGGCTTCGGCTTGCAGCCGTGAACACGCCCAATATGCTGAGCACCCCCTTAAGCGTTATGGCGGCGCTGGTGCTGGGAGAATTTTCCGTAAACAGCGGCTGGTTCAATGCGGAGGTGATGCTGTATATGGCGTTTGTGGCAATTGCAAATTATACCCAGGCAAGCTACGAGCTTAGCTATGCTATTAAGTTTATGCGTATCATTAATTTGATTCTCACAGCGATCTTTGGCATATGGGGGTATATTGGGGCTGTTGTGCTGCTTGTGCTTGCCATTGTGACAAACAGGACCGTATCGGGAAAAAGCTATATTTATCCCTTGGTTCCTTTTAATCTGAAACAGCTTTCCAAGAGGCTGTTCAGATACAGGCTTCCCGGTTCCAGGGAGTAGAATTAAGAAACACAGAAATGTTTCATATAAGAACAGGCAATCGAAAAAACGAATTCGATCGCCTGTTTTTAAATTCATTTGTAAATTAGGAAAAAAGATGGTAAAATACAGAAGTTACAGGGTGTTTGGATAAGGGAGGCATAAAAATGGAAACATTTAAAATTATTGTAAATACTACGGCGGATCTGCCCATGGACTACATACAGGAAAATCAGCTTGGACTTGTGTATTTCAACTATATTATGGATGAAATTTCCTATGGAAGGGATAAGGAGCTTGATTGGAAGGAATTTTACCGTTTGATGCGGGAGGAGGGAAAGATGCCCACCACATCCCAGGTAAATCCAGAGGAATATAAGGAATATTTTAAGGAATTTTTGAAGGAAAGCAGGCAGCTTCTTTATATTTCATTTTCATCGGGATTAAGCGGCTCCTGCAGCAACGCGATGCTTGCGGCGGAGGAATTGATGGAAGAGAGGGAAGACTGCCGCATTATTGTGGTGGATTCCAAATGCGCCTCCATGGGGGAAGGTTTGTTTGTGCACAAAGCAGTTTTAATGAAAAGACAGGGTAGAACCATTGAAGAAACTGCCGATTATTTGAAGGCTCTTGTACCTCATCTGACCCATGTATTTACGGTGGATGACTTAAATCATTTGTATCGCGGAGGACGAGTCAGCAAAGCCGCGGCAATTGTAGGTACCATTGCCGCTATTAAGCCGATTCTTCATGTGGATGACGAAGGGCATCTGATTCCCTTGAGTAAGGTAAGAGGACGTAAAAAATCCTTAAACGCACTGGTTGATTACATGGAGACAAAGCTGGAGGGAGGATATCTTGAGAGAAACAAGATCGTTTTTATCAGTCATGGAGATGCCAGGGAAGACGCTGAGTATGTAAGGGATGAGATTAAAAAGCGCTTTGGCATTACGGAATTTATGATTAATCACATCGGACCTACCATAGGAGCCCATTCCGGTCCGGGAACAATTGCGCTGTTTTTTGAAGGAAATTCCAGATAATAGAAATATTCTTGTAAAAATAACAAACAGGAGACAGACGGTAGCGCCTGCCTCCTGTTCGTTACGATAAGCCGGCTCGCAAAGCATGTCGGCGTTCGTTGTTTATATAAGTTGCAATATATTCTGCAAATCTGCAATCAGATTTTGGGAGTATACCTCTGCGTTATGGTAGATCTGTTCCGCTTTTGCATAATTTTCATTTTTTATTGCGGAAATAACTTCTCCTCCAAACTGGTGGAAGCGTTGATGCTTATCGCCAAGGGTATTCCAGATCTGGCGGACGGCAGGCTTCTTGGGTGTCATGGAATAATAGAAGTGACCAAACCCACACTTGGAGGAATCCAGCTGCAAGGGAATGATGGTCTGTTCATCCACCATTTTCCGGAGATTCTTCAGCCATGTTTGATGTGCTGTAATAGCGTTGCTTACATGTTTGCCGAATTCTGAACTCTCCAGATGGAAGAAAGCGTCTTCCGACATGGAACCCATCTGCTTTACCGTGTCGTCCAGTGTTTTTTCAATATCAACGACAGGCTGGGTCGCTTTCTTAAGTTCCTGACTGACATTTAACATAAAATCAGTGCTGTCCCTTAATTGATTTTCCATTTCATTCATGGAGCTGCTGAGCTCTTCGCTGACGGCAGCAATGGAACTGATGGAATCATTGACCTTTGAAACATGCATTTGATTTTCGCTGTTCAGCTTCCATACATTTTCGATTTTTTCCGTCATAGTCTTGAGTGCGTTTATAGTTCCCTGGGCGCTTTCAACGCTCTGCTGGGATGCCGTTTTAATTTCTTCTACAAATTCACTCATATTTCCTGTGAGATTTTGGGTCTCTTCGGCAAGCGTGCGGATTTCAGTCGCCACAACAGCAAAGCCGCGCCCGGCTTCCCCGGCCCTTGCCGCTTCAATGGAAGCGTTGAGCGCCAACAGATTTGTCTGCATGGAGATGGTGCCGATGCCTGCAATGACATCGTTCATACAGTTGATTACTTCAAGAAGATTATCCATATCCTTCTGCATCTGGTGAGAAGAGTCAATGGTCTGGCTGGAAAGCTCCTTGATGGAAGTGAGTTCGTTTTGACAAGAGTCGATTTTGCTGTAGACCTCCTCAGTTTCTGATGAAACCTGAATGATGGTATTGGTCAGTTCTTCATGCTGACTGTCTGCATGCTCGGCGGAGGAGCCGAAGATGGATTCGGTTGCTCTTGCTACGTTATGAGAAATATCAACGATTTTTTGCGTCTCATACTGCATGGTAAGGTCAAGAGAACTGATCTGCATAACTGCCTTGATGTTCATTTCAAATATTTCTGCAAACTGTTGTCTTGCGTGAACGAGCCTTTGGTAAATACCGTTTAATGCAGGCTCTTTGGAATAATCGGCAGCTCTCAACTCTGAAACTGCTTTCATGAGTACCGCCTTCTTTTTAATTCCTGCCATTTAGCACCTCTTTTCATTTGATCTGATTTTTATGTAGATATAGTTCAATAATAAAGAAAATTATGCATATTTGCAACCTTTTTAGTGAATATTTTTCTAATTGTAAATTATTTTTAAATAAGTTACATGTGCATATGCTTTGCACGCCTGCTGATGCCGTAAACAAGAAGCATTTCGGTTATGATATTGACGGTAATACCGCTGACGATAATGCCGTGGGTTAATGCCACGCCATTATATTCGGAAAAGGCATAGAGATAATACATAAAGTCTACATACAATATATAAGCGCCAAAAAACTGGCTGAACAGGTTATTAACCAGTAAAATAATCAGGGAAGCGCACATCATACTGGATATATTGGACATGTATAGGGACAAAAGCACGAAAAACAAAACCAATGTGATTTGAGGAAAAACCAATAGCAGCATTTGTAAAAGGTATTCCTGCCCATGGCGGAACACACGGCTTCCCCAGAACAGGAAGCCGACTCCCATGCTGACTATAATTACATATGAAAAATATAGGAATGCGACCGCTAAAATACTGCCGGTTTTCGCTATTAACAGCTGTCCTTTGGATGCGCCGCTTAGCAGGGGCTGCTTAAGCATACCGTTTGCCCTTTCTCCACAGATCAATATGGCGCTGATAAAACTGAGAAATAAGGGACCGATTATATCAATATAGGACTGCATACACATGGTTGGGAATCTTCCGCCTGCATAATATCCCATGCCGTAATCGTCCGGACTTCCCGTGCACTGAAGCCCATTGGAAATGATAACCGCCGTTATCACAACAAAATATAAATACAGCAGCTTTTGCCTTTTTAACCGTGCAAATTGTAGGTTTAATAATCTTGTAATCATTTTTTCAACCTTTCTTCATTTCGGTGTATTCTGCAATTTAAAAATTCATTTTCTTTATTCTGTGTAGGGAGATTTGAAAAAAGACGACTCCATACAGCGCTATAACCAGTATCCCTCCAAGGGCTTCTGAGAGGGGGATTCCCTGATATTCATATGAAAACAGCCAAAGATCAGGATAATAGCCAATCCATATTTTCTGTACCAATGAAAGGTCCGAATTGCAGATAAAAGCGTCAATTAAGATATAAAGTATCATAAAAAATATGGTTTTCCACGGATTGCGGGTGCAAACGCAAAGGGCAATAATGCCAAGGGTTATAACAGACATATAGACGCCTGATAGCAGATATTTCTCAAGAATTCTGATGACAGCCGCCGCATCAAAGATCTCCTTTCCCCACCGCATGAAGGCGGTTGCGTAATTTATGAAAGCGGTCAATAAAATGAAAGCCATCGACATACTAAGGGCGACACAGATTTTTGACAAGATCATTTGATTACGGCTTTCTCCGTGTAATAGGGGTTGGTAGAGCAGTTTATTCCTGTCTTCCTCGCAAATAAACAGAGTCATCAAAAATGCGTTAAAAAGAATCCCAACAGTTCCAACATAGAACCGCATCATAAATTCGGGGAAATTTTTTCTCCCAACAATTCTGACGTCAATATTTAACATATCCTCTATTTGCGGCGCCTGTATCAGAAAAGCATAAAAAAAAGAAGCTGTAAAAAAGCAGATAAAAAAGACATAAATTAATTTTTGCCTGAACATTTTCCGGGCGTATAATTTCGTTAATGGATGCATGATGTTTCGCCTCCTGTCAATTTCAGAAAAAGATCCTGTAAAGAATGTTTCCGCACGGAAAGATGACCGATATACAGATTGTTCTCCATTAGTTTTCTGATAAATTCATCTAAACATATATATTCAAGAATAACGGTAAAGTGATTTCCGTTTTGCGACGTCAAATGTATTCCATGAAGGCGGGAGAGGAGGCGGGCGGCATGTTCCGTATCTTCCAGTACGCAGTCAACAATATTTGTGGGTTCAGACAGTATTTGCTGTGTTTTTCCCTGCAAGATACTTTTTCCCTTATCCAGAATTAAAATATCAGTGCAAAATTTTTCCATGTCATGGAGCTGGTGGGAAGAAACAATGAAAGCGGTGTTTTGATTGTTTGCCATATCGCTGATCAGCCGATAGAGGTCGATCTGCCCCTGGGGATCCAGCCCGTTTGCCGGTTCATCTAAAATAATAAGTTTTGGCTTTCCCAGCATAGCTCTTGCCAAGGCAAGTCTTTGCTTCATACCCAGGGAAAATTTCTTTACTTTCTTTTCCGCCTGAGCGCTGAGCCCTACATAATTAAGTAATTCTGCGACTTGCCTGTGAGGGATATTTTGATGCAGGTTAGCAAAGCATTCCATGTTTTCTTTTGCGGTTAATTCCGGATAAAAAGCAGGAGTATCCAGGGACGCGCCTATCTTTGAAAGGGCAAGCTTCGGGTTACTGTCTAAGGAAGCACCATCGATTATGATTTCACCTTTATCCCTGGGACAAAGGTTCGTAATCATTTTTAATGTTGTGGTTTTACCTGCGCCGTTGGTGCCCAATAGTCCCATAATATTTCCGGGCAGAAGTTCAAAACATACATTTTCCACGGCAGTTTCCCGTTTGTATGTTTTTCTCAGATTTTGTACTGTAATTATTTTTTCCATTCCTTCCTCCAGTCCTATATCTCACAAAGGGTTTATCCGGATGGATTTGACGTTCTGATCCATCCGGATTTCTATCTTTAGTGATTAGACGTTCTCAATTGCAATTCGTTACAGATTATATCGATAACAAAATATGCATTATGTTTGCGGGGGAATATGGATACTGTTAAAAGGTTGAAATGAATTTGATATGGACAGGTTATTCTATGGAAGAGCCAAGAGGAGTGAAATTGTGGTCAAACAATAATTCGTTGACCTCATGAATATTTTTTTGCCGGTGCAGGGCAAATAAAATTAACGCGTCACGTTTGTCCCTTGCATATAATTCTCTGTTGCCGGAAAACTTCAGCATTTTCTGGATTTCCGCAACAGAAAGATGCATACCAAACGCCATGGCGATCAGTACATTCCGGGAAGGCATTCTTTTGCCGGAAAATATTTGATAGACATACACCCGGTCTAGCAGGGAATCCCGGACAACATCCGCTTTGGTGATATTTTTTTGCTGTAGTAAATCGTTAAGATGCTCCATAAAATACGGAGTTAACAAGCTGTTTTGATTGGTAATCAGATAATCTTCAATGTCCGTTGCCGCCTTAATTTCATTGTTCAGTTCTTCCGTTGTCTTAATATTCATGTTGCAACTCCTTTATTGTATTGCTATAATTATACGAAAATCGTCAAAAAATGACAAGGGGGGAGAAATTCGTGGAATACGAAGAAATAAAGCTGTTAAAGGAGAGCGAGAAAAGCACAGTGCATTTGGTGCGGGAAAAGGACAGTGGACAGACTTTCATCAGAAAAAGCTTATCAGGCGACAGGGCGTACCCTGTTTACAGGAAGCTGCAGGAATGTGAGCATCCTTATTTACCTAAGCTGCTGGAAGTTACATATGCGGATAATTGCACTACAATTATGGAGGAATATATAGAGGGGGAGACTATTGGCAGCGAAGAATTGTCGGAAAAACAATTTATCAGTGCAGCCAGGGAACTTTGCACCGTTCTGGAATTTATTCATGAAAAGGGCATTATCCACCGGGATATTAAGCCCTCAAACATCATTCTGGCAAAGGACGGTCATATTCGGCTGATTGATTTTGACATAGCGCGTATCGCCAAGGAAGAGGCGGAGCAGGATACGAGAATTTTAGGGACACGGGGATATGCGCCGCCGGAGCAATACGGGTTTTCCCAGACGGATGAGAGGGCGGATATCTATTCCCTGGGCGTTACCCTGAATCAGCTTTCTCTAAGCAACGGTAAAAAAATGGAGAAGCGTTATCAGAGGATTATAAATAAGTGCATGAATTTGAATCCGGATAAACGCTATCAATCCGCAGGGCAGGTGAAACGGGCTTTTTTTCATGCAAGGTGGGAGCTTCTGTACGGTGTTTTGATACTTTTAGCGCTGCTTTTGATAGGGAGCTCAGGGATTTCCCTGAAAGAGACGGGATTAAGAGGCGGGGAGCCGGAAGGCACTCAGCTGACAGTGCTGCGCGCGCCGGATAATCCTCATTGGAAAGAGGATACAGGAATTGCGGTTTGGGGTACTGTGCTTGAAGCGGGAGCTTCAGGCGAACAGGGCTACCATTGCAGGTTGTATAGGATGGAGACGGAAGGAACTCCTGATCCCGATGTGGACGAATGTATTTTTGATAATGAATTTCATACCAATTTTACGGATGATTTTTTTGAATTGTCCTTAGTAACGGAATTAGAAAAAAACGGATTTTACTATTTTGACGTATGCGCCGCAGGCGATGGCGCTGCTTACACAGACAGCCCCTATGTGATGTCAGATGTTTTTGAATATACAGGGGAATCTGCGCCTCCTCTGCCTACACCCACAGGTCTTTCATGGGTACTTGCCCAGAATGAGGAGAGAGGACGCGTGTACTTTGCTACCTGGAGCAATTTGGATGATTATGAGGATGATGATAGTTTTACGGTAATTGTCACAGATAAAGACAACAATTGGGTTACAGATAACAGCTGGTCAAAGAAAAGAATTATGGAAGTGGGATATGGCGGCATAAAAATCAGACCGGAGTTTTTGACAGAGGCGGAGGGACCATACCGTTTTTATGTCCAGGCGTATTCGTCCCGTCCCAATGAATATTCATCCAGTTATCTGCCAGAACCTGTGACAGAAGAATATTATAGTCCGTGGTTTTATAATTAATTTCAAATGCGAAACATCTTTCCTCTTTTATGTATGCTGTTTGCATACCATTTCTGTATTCAGGCTTGTTACACTGATAGCGAAAGTGCTAAAACCTGAAAAGTACATGGAGGAAAAGAAAATGAAATTGAAAGAAAAGTTTTTAGGAACGCTGTTGGCAGTTTGTATTGTGCTTGGCGGTTTGATTGTCAATGGTAATGTGGCATATGCCGAAGAAGATCTGTCAAACTATTGTGAGCAAGGGTATATAGATCGTCTATTTGAGGTTTCGGTGGAAGCAGGCGCCATGAAGATGAATTTCTTTGATGCGGAGCGTATTGGATATATCAATCCCGATGGTACCCGCGGCACTGTAAATGGACGAGATGATGTGTCTAAAGTAGAGTATTGGATATCAGGAGGAGAGTTTGCAAACTTTATGCAAACATGGGGAGACTTTGACAGTCAAATGCGGACTTGGAATGAAGCTGGCTTGTTTGAACCCGAAAATCGGATAATAGTAGATAATGTGGCATATTTCAAACTTGTTACTTCTGATGAAGTGATTCCAGTTATCGAGAGAATGAATGAAGCATTGTTCCCGGTCAGGATGGCTATGAATTCCGGCAGCGGAGATTCAGAGAGCTGTGATTCAGGGAGCAGTGATGAAAGTAATTCCCATGAACATAACTTTGTGGAAACAACTGTTCAGGAGGCAACTGCAACTTCCGATGAAATTATAGTCAGAAAGTGCTCCATTTGCGGATTGGAGGAAAACGGGGGATCTCAGTTTACAAAACCTGGTACTGCCGTAACCCAGTTTTTAGGAAATACCATTGACCAGTTGAAAAAGGCACCTGAAAATGGAAGTATTACCATTGATACAGAAATCTGGACTTGTTTTAATCGACCAGTAATCGAAGCTTTGAAGAATCGACAGGATGTAACGACAACCATAAACTTCAGATATAAGGGTGTTGCATATACCTTCACGATTCCGGCAGGATATGGCAGCGAACAATTGGACGGACTGCTCGATGAGAATGGGTACTGCGGATTTATGTATCTGGTTTCTGTATTTGGCGGACAGGAAGTTGTAAAATAAAGCCAATGTCATAAGGTTTTGTACCTTTAATTGTAGGAGGAGGAACCGCCGAGAAATTGGCTGTTCAAAATAATGGCAGCGAGCCAACCGGATAGGGAAACATGTCTGGTTGGCTCGCATTAAAAAATCATTTTGTTTTTTTCAAATGTATGCTGACGGCATACCTTTTTTCTTTTTTGAATTGTTATATTTATAAAGACGCAGGAAAACGTGCAGTTTTATCCGGGGACATGGAAACTGTGATATATGATATTAAAAGGCAACTGTTTGAGGTATGACAGCCGTTTATGTTGCGCTCAAAAGAAGAAAGGAGAATCAAGTTATGAAAAACAGGTGGAAAAAGTTGGCAGCGGTGTTTGGGGCTGCCGTGTTGGTGATCTGTCAGAATGGAGTTATGGAGGTAAAGGCGGAAGAGCCTTTGAATCCGGAAGTAATTGTTTTGCAGGAAGAAATTTCTGATGTGGATGTAGAAAATGTGGAGGCGAAAGACGTAGAGGCGGATGCCCAGAGTCTGGAGAATGAGACTGCTGTAGTGGAAGAGGCAGAGACGATAGCACTGGCAGAAAATTCCATGGCTCGGCAACTTTCTGGTGCAACAGATTTAAAATGGGAGCACGATGCACATAAAGGAGCCGCTTCTTTTGTAATTCCGAATGAAAAAGGTGAAGCGACTTACAAAGTGGATATTTGGCGTAATGGAGTTGGAGAACCGGAAAATTATTATAGACCATATGCCCAAAGTGCATTTGGAGATGAAGAGAAAGGCGCGAAAGTATATTTACATCTTTATGATATGATAAAGGATAGCGGAACATACGTATTCCAGATAACGACATTGGATATGGATGGAAATCCTGTAAGCCAGGCGTATAGTGAGCCATGGGAGTATGTGATGGCGGCTGAACCGTTGCTGACACCTCAAAATATATCCTGGAATAGGGATGGCGTTTTTTCCTGTGAAGTGCCAAACGCCGACAGAGTTTGTGAATTAAGATTTCTTGTATCTTCTCCTGATGGACACAGGGTAAGTTTTCAATTACCTTCAAAGGTTGATGAAGTTACAACATTTAATTTAAGCGAATACTATGAAAGTACTTATCATGTATTGCCAGGAGATGGATATTATCTACAGGTATGGGCAGTAACCGCTGATATGGAAAGGTATCTGGATAGCGCACCGTCTGCACCTGTTATGTTTGGTAATGAGCCTTTTTCAACTTCCGACGATCAACAGGATAAGGAGGAATCAAATTCATCCTCAGAGAGCAATTCAGAGGAGGCAGAAGTAGTTGTTGAAGAGTGGAAGCCTGCTACACCTGATGAGAGTAAGCGGTATGAGGCATATGGCAGAAATGAAACAATCAATGCTAATGTAGTGCAAGGCGATTATAGCGTACAGGTGATCAATGCCATGCAGGGGAAATTGTGTTATGACTCTTTTGAGGCAGTATTGGAGGATTATACAATTGGAAGAACTTATAACATCTATCCCGATGGAAAACGTGATCAGAAAAAGGATGCTAAGGCACGCATTACCTTAGAAATTCCCAAAGCATTACAGGCATCCGGCAGAGAGTACAAGATGATCTGTGTTACAGCAAAGGGCTTGCCTGTTGTACTGAAGGATCTGGATACAGACCCTGAAAAGATCACTTTTGAGACGGATACTTATTATGCATTTGCATTGGTTTACAAGGATGCAACTGCCACAAAATAATTTGAAAATGGCTCCATTTTATGTCCAAAACAGAATGCTATAATACTGGCAGATTATTATGCTCAAATCTGGCGTGGGTGTAAAAAGCAATCGTAGATAAACATATTTACATATTAAATTTTTCGTAGGATTGACATATTTGTAGGGTTTGCGTATAATAATGATGATAGGTAGGAAACTACCTTAAAAAGTAGTCCGCTTCCGGTTATGCGGAAAATAAATAGACCGTGTAAACGTGGTTCGCTTCCGGTCATGCGAATAATAAATAGACCGTGAAAAAGTTTTTAAGCCTCTTGTCCTAAATGGCAGGGGGCTTAAATTGTACAGGGAGAAAAGCCGCTTATGGAAATTATGACGGGAAGCCTATATTTTGTATCTGATGATTTTTTTACAAAAATACAAGACACCTATCTGAAAGTCAATTATGAAGACACAAAGCGTCCGCACTACTTCGCTTTTAGAGACAGTAAAACGGGGTTGTATTGGTTAGTCCCATGCAGCTCAAAAGTAGAAAAATTTGAATGTCTGGTACAGAAAAAGCAGGAGCAACACAAACCGACAGACACGATTAAGATTGTGAAAATCTTTGATCGTAAATCGGTGCTTCTTTTTCAAGATGTGTTTCCTGTGATTAAGAGATATATAGACGGTCAGTATATTAAAGGCGGTCAGCCTGTAAGGATTGCAGACCCTAAACTGATACAGGAATTGGAGAAGAATGCAAAGAAAATAATCAATCTGTTACATAGAGGGGTACGTTTTACGCCAACGCAGCCAGATATCATCAAAATTGAGAAAGTCATGTTAGAGGAATTGCAGGATACAGAGGAAACAGAGGAAATACGCTGTTTATAGTTGTAATAAAAACAACAGCAGAAAGATTAAAAAGGTCTTTTGATAAAACACAAGTGCCTATTCACATAAGTTCTGTACAATATATAGATTATAATAGAGAATTTATGCCAGAAGGTAATGGACTATATTTAGGGCTACATAAAAGAAAGAGTTTTGAGCCTGAAAGTGAAGTTAGGTGTATCTTTTGCCTGAAAGTCCCGGCAATTAGATATTGATCTAAATATGTTGATAGAGGAAATATATATATATCCATATGCCGCACCTTACACTAAAGAAAATGTAGACTTAATTGCAAACAAATTTAATATTACTGCAAGAGTAATACAGTCAAAACTTTTTATGTTGAATTAAACTGCGCAGGACATGCGTCCCCCGGACACATTGCGCCCTTTCTTGCAGATTTTTTAATCTGTTCATGGTAAAAATAATTGACAATCACGGGCGGGGCGTTAAAGTCCCGTGTTATACTATCATCATTTATTACATAGTCAAGTCCGATTTCGGCGGCAAAGGCTTTTAGCTCTTTGTCAAGCGCTATCCAATAGCGGCGGTTTTTACAGTCGTATATTTCATGGTATAAAGGGTAAAGCTGCGGGTATTTTTCCCGTATGTAATCCATAATAACGGTTTTATAGCCGCCCCGCAGGTTGAGGTCCTCCAGCCAGATTAAATTGCATTGCTGCCTTACCTGCCGGATAATCGCTTTTATATCCGTAATGCCGGGAAAAATCGGGGAGATAAAGCAGGTAGTACGCACCCCTGCAAGATAAAACGCTTTCATGGCGGCAAGCCGCCGCTCTATGGAAACAGCATTATCCATATCTTTCCGGAAATTTTCATCCAGTGTGTTGATAGACCATGAAACACGGGCATTTGGAAAAGACTTTATCAAATCAAGGTCACGCAGTATCAGATCAGATTTCGTGGCAATGCTTAATTTTGCGCCGCTGCCTTGTAGTTGTTCAAGCAAAGCTCGTGTGCGTCTGTACCTTTCTTCCTGTGGATTGTATGGGTCGGTGACAGAGCCGATAAAAAGTTCCTTGCCTTTATATTTTCCAGGGTTTTTGATTGTTTTCCAGTGTTTTACATCTAAGAACGTTCCCCAACTTTCCGTATGCCCTGTAAATCGTTTCATAAAGGAAGCATAACAGTACTTGCAGGCATGGGTACAGCCCACATACGGGTTTACGGAATACTCGCAGACGGGCAGATTGGATTTTGTAAGGACGCTTTTCACGTCAATTTCATTGATAACTGGTTCAGGCACGTTTGTTTCTCCTTTTGAAAAGATTTTTGCGCTCCCTGTATGACCTCGTCCTCCGGCTTTACGACACCAAGCAGCAGGGGAGAAGTCTTATCATGATCTTTATAATTTTCAAATGCTTTCTGCAGGTTTTTGTTTGCATAGCAGTATTTACAGCCATTCATGCAGGTATCATAGGCGCCTATGTCCCGGCTTTCGATACAGTGGCAGCCCTGCCTGGTGCCTTTATGCTTTAAGTCCTTGAATATGATACCGTTGGCGTTTCCCAAAATTTCAAGGGTCATGCAGCTGGAAGAATGGATATGATAGCGGGAGAAATCGCCGTTTGTCCCGCAGGTCTGAATATAAATGCCGTATTTTTCGGCAATAGAGCCAAGCCCCTGTGCCAGTGCGTCCATATCCTGTTCGGACAGGGGGATAAGCTCCGGCATATTGCTTTCCAGTTTTTTATACATTTCCACAAAGCTGAAAATGCAGCGGTCGATGTAAGGGGAAAGCACTTTTGCCATTCGCTCAAAGGTTTCCAAATGCCTTTTAATGGTATATTCTTTTGTCAGCAGAACAGGGTCATACCTCCATGCAATACGCTGTTTTCCCACCAGTTCAGACAGCTTTATCAAAGTTTCCATGCTTTCCTCTATGTCCGGAACGCCCGGCTCAATATCTTTTCCGTAAGCGGTAATCGTATAGTGGAAATAAGTATTGAAACGGTCTGTGATCTCATGCAGGCGTGACAGTATGGGCTTGTAATTCTTAGAGCAGAA
The DNA here is from genome assembly GCA_002492465.1 of Lachnospiraceae bacterium UBA7093. Taxonomy (GTDB): domain Bacteria; phylum Bacillota; class Clostridia; order Lachnospirales; family Lachnospiraceae; genus Suilimivivens. Next base: position 54,089 of record DKYT01000040.1, read on the forward strand.
AACAACACAGTCCACCGTGTCCGGGGTCAATTCATAGCGTGTTACTTTGTTGGGGAATAGTGGGTTGCGTGAAAGTGCATACCCCTCTGAAAAGCGGTTCAATAGCCATTCTGTATAATACTGGACGGTATCTGTCCGTCCTCCCGTGTTGATTATCATTTTTCCTCCCATCTGTTCAGTTCGGTGGTGATTACTAAACTGATAAAATTTTACAGTGATTCTTCTTCCTTGATTTCATCAAAATGTTTTTTCATATAATTTGAAAATAGAGCGGTAAGCCGCACCAGTTCGGCAATGTCTTCTCCGGATAGTTCAGCCATAGCGTCAATTTCAGCATTGGCGGCAGGCGGAATGATTTTTTTTGCGTATTCTTTCCCCGCTTCTGTGAAACGGACAATTTTATTCCGGCGGTCGGTTTCGGATTCCGTAAGGGATAAATAGCCCTGTTTCCAAAACTTTTTGATGATTGCGCTCACTGTCTGTTTGGTTGCAGACAGTCTTTCACATATTTCCGATTGCAGGCAGCCGTCCGGCGAAAACCAAAGTATATCCAGCACAAATTCTTCTTTTGCTGTCAGGTTGTGCTTTCTTGCGTGCAGTTCATAAGCGGAAAATTGCACATCTCGCAGCTTACAGTATTGATTTACATAGGCTCGTACTTCTTCTCTGTTCATATATTACACCTCGGGTTCAAAATATCAGACTGTCTAATATTGGACTATATAATATCAAAAAGTTTTACTTTTGTCAATGGGGGAAATAATTTGAAACTCCTTATTCACATGCCGAAAGATGGATAAAATACGGCAAAGAAAGTTTGAACGATATTTAATAGAAATATATAGAAATATGTGCTAAAATAAATAGTCAAATCTGTTTTCCAAAACCATGTTCCCACAAAGGAAAATTAAGTAATATTTGGACAATGTAATGGTTAATAAAGCATACAAATTTAATGATTGAGGTAATGCTAAATGAACAAAGAATGGTCAGAACTTTGCAAGACAATGCAGGCACAAATTAAGAAAAAAGAGACTTTTTATGAAGGAATAGATACCCTTTTGGAACTGCGTGGAAAATTAGCAGATGAATTGTATCGACTCAAGACAGAGTTAACCCGGGAAGAATTTAATGCGATTCCTTTTATCAATGCAGATGGCTATCATAGTAAAACGATTGCATATTCAATATGGCATATTTTCCGTATTGAGGATATTGTTGCACATACCCTTATCGGTCAGGACGAGCAGATTTTCTTTTCGGAAAACTATTTGAATTATATAGGATCACCTATCAATACGACTGGAAATGAACTTGTAAAACAGCAAATTTCGGATTTTTCAGAAGCCTTAAATTTAGATGAACTGTATCGGTATGCTGCATCTGTAAAGAATAGCACAGAAGACTTGCTAAAAAATCTTTCCTTTTCAGATCTGAAGCGAAAAATGACTGATACAGACAAAAAACGTTTGAAATCATTAAATGTTGTAAGTGAGGACGAAAGAGCTTATTGGCTGATAGATTACTGGTGTGGAAAAGATGTCAAAGGGTTAATCCAAATGCCCTTTTCACGACATTGGATTATGCACATTGAAGCAAGCCTGCGTATTAAAAATAAGATTTTTCAGAAACCGTAAACACAACACAGAAGAAAATCACCATAATGAAGCAAATGGCTAGCCATTTGCGTTGCTTGCTATTCAAACAGCATCAGTTCATAGCGATAAGAATTATAGTTCATATAAATTGGCTGAAATAGGTGGTATAATTTACCACTAAGTTTTATGTGTACATATGAAATGAGGTTATGGACAAATGAAAAAAATGGTTGTAATCGTAATTATAATATTATTTGCAGTTGTTATTTTAAAATCTATATTGGGGACAATCAAAAGAAAGAAAAAAGCAAAAAATAATTATGAAGAAAATCAAAATGTTTTTTCTGAAGAAAAGAGGTCTGAGTCTCAGGCATCCCTAACGGAATCTAAATTGCCAGAACCTTCCATTACAAAAGCTGTTCCTATAGAAGAGCAGTATTTATTATTGAATTTTGTTGATGAATTTTTCTTAAAAAAGGAAATGATAAAAAGCGATGAGGCAGAAAGCATTGTATATTCAGCGCTGGAATCTTTGATCAATGAAAAGTATATCATTATTCCGCATGTGGGCTTTCGGGAATTATTTACATGGGATTGGCAGAAGTACTATAAAATTACAGACAGGGTTACAAAGATGCACTTTGATTTTGTAATATTTACCAGAAATTTTATGCCCGTTTTGGTAGTTGAAGTATGGGGGAAGATGCATGAGGATGATCCTAAAGTAATTGAAAGGGATGTATTTAAGCAAAGACTGCTGGAGAAGTGCGGCTTGCATTTAGTAAAAATTGATGTTTCAAAATCCATGCCTAATGAGAAGATAAAAGAGCTGACGATCCAAAGCATAAAGGATGCTGTACCAGACAGGGAAAAATATACGGTGTATTGCCCTAAATGTAAAGCAATTATGAAAATAAAACCAAATAAAAAAGAGGGAACATTGTTTTACGGATGCAGTCGTTTTCCCAAATGCAAGGGCAGTCAAAATATATCTGATGTGCCGCCTTTATATGATGGTATAGCCGTAAAAGCGGTAGAAAATGAAAATTAAAAATTGTAAAAGGGGGATAAACTTTTAAGAGACATTAAAAAAGCTGGAATGTTATCCCGGGTCATAGGGCTCCAATTGCCCAAGGCGTTGATAACTTCCAACTGTCGTAAGAGTATAACATTAGTAAGTGAAAAAGTCAAGTAACTTGCTAGTTTGCTCAGGTTACAATTACCCACGACTTTGCAAGTACTTGACTATAATAGAAACATAGCACTGGAAAACAAAAAAGTCAATTATAAAATTGTGTAATAAGTGACTTTGCTTAGGGGTTTTTTTAGCTACATTGAAAAAATTCAGGTTGTGAAAACGGGTACTCGAGGGTATAATGTAGATGAAAAAGTATGCAGTTTTTAGGAAGAATAAGAAGGGAGGTATGGCTGTGCCACAGACAATACAGAGTTTGATAGAGCAATATATTTTTGAAATAAAAAAAATATATGGTTCACATTTACAAAAAGTGATTTTGTATGGTTCTTATGCCAGAGGGGATTTCAGACCGGATTCAGATGTGGATATTATGATATTGCTTGATATGTCCGATTTTGATTTGAAAGCATATAGCCAAAAACTTTCTTATATGACCTATGATTTTAATTTGGATAATGACCTTGATATAAAGCCGATTGCCAAGAGCGAAGCCCATTTTGAAGAATGGGTTGCAAGCTATCCGTTTTACTCTAATATCCATAAAGAAGGAGTGATTTTATATGGAGCAGCCTAGAGAAGATCTTGTTTTATATAGGATAAAGACAGCTAAAGGAGATTTAAAGGCAGCAAGAATTTTGTTGGCGGCAGAGGAATATAAAGGAGCGAATAACCGAGCCTATTATGCTATATTTCATGCAATAAGCGCTATCCATGCATTAGACGGAAATGCTTTTAAACGCCATAAGGACGCGATCGCAAATTTTAATAGGGATTATATAAAAACTGAGATTTTCCCAAGAGATCTTGGAAGAAAAATTGGTGAAGCTGAAGAGATACGTCATGCAAGTGATTATGACGATTTTTACATTGCCAGCCGGGAAGAATCTGAGAGACAGGTTGTTGTGGCTGATGAATTTATACAGCAGGTGGAAAAATATTGTATGGAACAGATTGAAATCCGATAAAAATGGCGGTAACGTATATCGGAGTTTTGATATGACCAATAAGCATCAGATAAATTACCTGTCCAACAGCGCAACGTATTTCTTAGTGGTATGGTATTGTTGATATTGCAAAAGAAGGGGAACGGTGTTCGATAAACGTTCCCTTTTGTATTACAATAAAAAATAACTATGACTTACATCTGTCAAATTCAGGATTGAGTGTATAGAAGTTTTGGAATCTAATTTGCCCTGAACAATGCGCAATGCTTCACCGAAAGCAGGAGGATTGAAGTAGATGTTTAGCAGATGAAGTGGGTTGAAAAAATAGGGAACTTGAAAAAGTAAACGATTGTATTTTAAGAAAATGCATATTATAATGATGAAAAAATAAGAATTTGGAAATGGTAAGAGATGCACAAAATCGGTGTTATTTCGGATACTCATGGGTTATTGCGTCCGGAAGTGGTAAAAGTGCTTCAGGGCTGTGAATTGATCTTACATGGAGGAGATTTGGGGTCAGGAGAAATTATGGGAGCATTGGAGCAGATTGCTCCTGTTTATGCTGTCCGGGGAAATAATGACGATTGGTTGGATGGTGAAAAAGCATATTTTTTACCCGAAATTTTGTCAATAGAGCTGTACGGAGTCAGTTTTTTTATGATTCATAATAAGAAGATGATCCCAAAAGATACAGCTGTCTTTGACGTTATCATATATGGGCATTCTCATAAGTATGAGGAAAAATATATAGATGGGCAGTTGTGGTTAAATCCTGGCAGCTGCGGTCCAAGAAGATTTACGCTGCCGGTTACAATAGCCTTACTGGAAATTGCAGAAGATGGTTCCTTTCAAGTGAAGAGAGTGGATTTGGAAAATCATAAGGCAAGTACATCAAGAACAAAAACATTAAATCCACATTCGGACATAAGACGAATGATAGAGTTGGTAGTTAAGGATACGGAAAAGGGAATAGCAGTAAATAAGATAGCAGAACGGCGTGGAATTAGCCTGGAGCTGACAGAACAGATTTGCCGTCTGTATCTGACCCATCCGGGGGTGGATGCGGATGGAATCATGAGGAAAATGGGAATGTAAGATTGTGAAATTTTGTAACTTGCAATGGTATGGGACAAACGAGGGAGAGAGGATTTTGAATACAAATAGAAAGCGGATAATAATCGGAATAGCGCTGATGTTGTTTTGCCTGTCAATGGTTGTTGGCTGTGAAAAAAGCCCAGAGGAATCAGCATACCCATATGGGGAAATGAAAACAGATTTTCAATTTATCGTTCAAGATGTATTTACGATAAAGAACAGCGGAAAAACTGGTGTTGTGGTGACGGGAATAAACGAAAATTCGCCGCTTTATACTGGAACAGAAGTAAATGTAATATCAGAAGCGGGGACTATTACACCAACTGTAATTGGCGGAATTGAAGAATTTCAAATGGGGATCACAGAAGGAGTGCCGGAGGGAACCAATATTGGAATAGAATTAGAAGGATTGACGGCTGAGGACGTAGCTGCTGGTGATAAAATTGTACTTAAGTAAAGGGAACGATGCTCCATAGATGATTTTTCATCTATCTTGCAACGTTCCCTTTTGAGTGAAAATGGAAAAAATAATTATGATTTACATCTGTCAAATTCAGGATTGAATGCGTAGAAGTTTTTGGAATCTAATTTGTCCTGAACAATGCGCAATGCTTCACCGAAACGGGAGGATTGAAGTAAATTTATCTGTTGATTTTCTGCATTTTCTTGATAATGGATTGCCAATACATGCGGTCTTTTAAGACCCGGATTACCGTAATGGTGGAATCCTCCACGACAAAGAAGATTAAATATGTACTGTAAGGCTTGAAAAAACGCTTAATCCTTCAATCACATATCTCGTAGCTTCATAGCCTTTTGGGAAAGAATCCAGTTCTTCGATTGCCGTCTTTATCTTCTTTGAAAAGTTTTCTGCATATTCCCGATATTTGAAGGTGTCGAGAATATACTTTTTTGTTGACTTAATATCCAAGAGAGCA
>DKYT01000040.1:60136-61933 GCA_002492465.1 Lachnospiraceae bacterium UBA7093
GTTGACTTAATATCCAAGAGAGCATTTTTGGAAATTACGATTTTGTATTTTTTAGATCTATCCAGAGGCATTATATTTTGTCAATTTCCTCCCATGCTTCATCAATCGTATAAACATCGCCTTTTTTAAGACTCTTGATTCCCTTGGAGAGTTCATCATATAACGCGCCTATGGCTGACTTTTCGGAGTATTCCGCTTTGGTACATTCATTGGTCTTGATAACCTGTGTTGCAGGTGCCATAGTATCACTTCCTTTCGATTACTAATTTCATTATACGGTATTTAGCTTTGGCTTATCAACAGATTTTTATTAAGCTTTCTTTGAATTTTCCTCAAAACTGTATGCTTCAGACTTTCGTGGATAATGGTTAAATGTTCCATGTGATCTCAATGTTACCGTCTGCAATCCGAATGACTTTGATTAGTGTGTCAACAACCGCCTGTCTATCTTCAAACGAGAGTGTTTCCCATGTTTTTACATGATTGGTTATCTGCTTTAGTCTGCTCTCTGTGTCTGTGACATTTGCTGCAACGATTTCTTCCTGCAAAGTTTTTTGTTCGGTGTCTAGTTGTGATATTTTTTCATCTATGTACTTCATCAGAACGCCGCTTGCCCCGGACACTTTGGAGAGAAGTTCTTCGATTTCTTCCTCAATCTGTGTCAGACGGATTTTTTTCGTCATGTTCTTTTGGGGGAATGCTTGCATTCCCTTTTCTCCTGTATCAATTACGCAGGAAAGTTTCTGAAATTCTGACAGTCTTTCTTTAATAGAACCAAGCATATATTCTTCCAATACGTCAGCATAAATGGTACAGCCTGCTCCGTTACAGTTGCCGTGGTTTCCCGACTGGCTGCAAACAAAGTAACGTCCCCACTTTGTTTTTGCCTTGCGGATTGTCAGGGCATAACCGCAGTTACCACATTTTACCTTGCCTGCAAGCCATGAATTTTTCGGTTTACAGGTCTTTGTGGAATGTCTGTTGTTCAGACACCGTATACGGCAGGCTAACCATGTTTTAGAGGGGATAAATCCTTTATGCGGTGCAAGCACAATTTCTTTTTCTGACATGTCACTCTGTTTTCTCGAAGTGGAAACTGTACCTTTGTAGAGATAGCAGGCATTATAGCCCGTAAAATCACTTGCCGGGTTATAGATGTTTGCACCTTGATTTTGAAAGAACTGGTATACGTCAATGTCAGCTTCTACATATACAGGATTACGGAGCATTTCACTGATACGGGCGGTACTCCAGTTTGCACCACGCAGATTTTTAATCTGGTGTTCGTTCAAGTACCGCACAATATCTCCGAGGGAATTGTCAGTGTCCGCATACATGGAATAAATCAGCTTTAACTGTTCGCTTTCCTCCGGGACTTCCTCATACATGGACGTGCGGACATTGTCAATGACCGTGCTTGTCAGGCGGTAGCCGTAGGGAATACGTCCGCCCATATAAAAGCCCCGCTTGCACCTTGCATAATAAGCGTCTGTTACACGTTTTTGTATCGTTTCCCGTTCCAGTTGGGCGAACACAATACAGATATTCAACATAGCCCTGCCGATTGGCGTGGACGTGTCAAATTTTTCCGTGGAAGAAACAAACTCTACATGATATTTCTGAAATATTTCCATCATGTTTGCAAAGTCCAGAATAGAACGGCTGATGCGGTCAAGTTTGTAGACAATGACACGCTTTATTTTGCCCGTGCGGATATCATTCATCATTTTTTCAAAGCCCGGTCTGTTGGTGTCCTTGCCCGAAAAACCTTTATCCGTATATTCAATACAGGCTTCC
>DKYT01000010.1:0-12164 GCA_002492465.1 Lachnospiraceae bacterium UBA7093
TATCGCCATGGTATTCCAGAACTATGCGTTGTATCCTCATATGACCGTATATGATAACATGGCATTTGGTCTGAAACTGAGAAAGGTTCCGAAGGATCAGATCGATAAGATGGTAAAAGAGGCAGCTAAGATCCTTGACCTGGATAAGCTGTTAGACCGTAAGCCGAAGGCTCTGTCCGGTGGCCAGAGACAGCGTGTAGCTATGGGACGTGCGATCGTGCGTGATCCGAAGGTATTCCTGATGGATGAGCCGCTGTCAAACCTGGATGCTAAGCTGAGGGTTCAGATGCGTATCGAGATCTCCAAGCTGCATCAGAGACTTGGCGCGACGATCATCTACGTAACACATGACCAGACAGAGGCTATGACCCTTGGTACAAGAATCGTTGTTATGAAGGACGGTATCGTTCAGCAGGTAGATACTCCGCAGAATCTGTACAACAATCCTGGCAACCTGTTTGTAGCCGGATTTATCGGATCTCCGCAGATGAACTTCATGGACGCGAAGGTAGAAGCTAAGGGCAATGACGTAACGCTCCGCGTTGGCCAGTTCGGCATCAAGCTTCCGGCAGCAAAGGCTAAGAAGCTGATCGACGGTGGTTATGCAGGAAAGACGGTTGTTATGGGTATTCGTCCGGAGCATGTACATGATTCCGAAGAGTTCCTGAAGGCTTCACCGGATACTGTGATCGAGTCCACCATCCGTGTTTATGAGCTGTTGGGCGCAGAAGTATTCTTATACTTTGATTTCCAGGGTTCCAGCATGACAGCCCGCGTAGATCCGCGTACAACTGCCAGAACAGGCGACAAGGTGAAATTCGCTCTGGAAGCTGACAAGATCCATGTATTTGACAAAGAGACAGAGCTGACCATCACAAACTAGGAATTAAAAAGCTTACCCCTCCCGATGAACATTGGGAGGGGATTTTTCGTTACTGTGAACAGCAATATTTTTTATAGTATAAGATGAGTTTTTCGAAGTGCTTGAAAATCAGCGGCAAATGTTTTAAGATAACTATAAAAGGTTGGGAGCAGAAGGTTTTCCCAGGCAAAACTACGAATAAAGGAGATAGAATTAAGGGATGATAGCAAGCCAGGTTTTACAGACAGCGATAGATGAATTGAAGGTTATTACCAGGATAGATCTTTGCATCCTGGACTTGGAGGGACGTACCATTGTGACGACGTTTACCGACGGGGATATGCCTTCAGATGCCGTGAGAGCCTTTGTGCAGTCGGAAGCGGACAGTCAGGTGATCCAGGGATACCACTTTTTTAAGATTTTAAATGAGAGTATTTTGGAGTATGTGCTGGTGTCCAAGGGCTCCAGTGAGGATGCGTATATGATTGGAAAGGTGGCAGTCAGCGAGATACAGAACCTGCTGATCGCTTACCGGGAGAGATTTGACAAGAATAATTTTATCCAGAATCTCCTTTTAGACAATATGCTTCTGGTGGACATTTATAACAGGGCGAAAAAGCTGCATATCGCTGTGGAGGCCCGGAGGGTAGTCTTTATCATTGAGACAAAGCAGGAGAAGGACAGCATTGCCCTGGAGACGATGCGGACACTGTTTGCCGCCAGAACGAAGGATTTTATCACGGCTGTGGATGAGAGAAGTATTATCCTGGTGCGCGAGATGGGGGACGGGGAGTCCTATGGGGAGCTGGAGGAGATTTCCAAGGTGATCCGGGATATGTTAAATTCGGAAGCCATGTCCTCTGTGCGGATATCCTACGGAACCATCGTGGGCGAGATCAACCAGGTTTCCAGATCCTACAAAGAGGCAAAGATGGCCCTGGATGTGGGAAAAATCTTCTATTCGGAGAAGGATATCGTGGCTTACAATACGCTGGGTATCGGCCGGCTGATCTATCAGCTCCCGATTCAGCTCTGTGAGATGTTTATGAAGGAGATTTTCGGGGAAAATCTGCCGGATACCTTTGATGATGAGACACTGGTGACGATCAACAAATTCTTTGAGAATAATCTGAATGTCTCTGAGACGGCACGGCAGCTTTATGTACACAGAAATACACTGGTTTACCGTCTGGAAAAGCTTCAGAAGAGTACAGGCCTTGATATCCGGGTGTTTGACGATGCGCTGACCTTCAAGATCGCGCTGATGGTGGTAAGCTACATGAAATATATGGAGAGCCAGGAATATTAAAAGAAATCACTGTTTGGGACAGGGCGAAGGCCGCAAGAACATGATACAGGAGCGCAAAAGAGCGGGGCGGGGAAGAGAGATCTTCCCTGCCCCGCTTTTCGGTGGCGCGGTCTGCATCTATTATCTGATGCGGATCACCATGCTGGCCTTTTTTTTGCTTCCGTCCTTGGCGGTTGCGGTAATCCGGACTTTTTTCCCTTTTCCCGCCTTCTTCGCGGTGACCTTGCCCTTTTTGCTGACCTTCGCATATTTGGGATGGCTGCTGGTAAAGGTGACAGAACGGTTGGAAGCGTTTTTCGGAAGAACGACAGCCTTTAGGGTCATGGATTTTCCGACCGCCAGTTTTTTCTTTTTCAGGGAAAGACGGATGGAGGATACCTTGACCTTCTTTTTTCCGGGGATGGACGTATCGATGGAAGCGGGCTCAGGGTCGTTTTGGGAAGTTTCCTGTTCGCCGGAGGCTTCGGCATTCTCTGTCAGGGCCTTGATCCGCAGATTCCACAGCTCCGAGGATGTCTTTGGATGATTCAGGTCATGCCAGGAACCGTTGGACATAAAGAAGCTCTGGCCTGCCTTGGCGTTTGCTTTGCTGAAATACCAGCCGTAGTCGGCGTTGGCGTCCACAGGGATGGAGAGGCTGCCGTCGGCCCGTTTCATTTCCAGGACCACCGTGAAGAAGCTGCCCTTTTCCAGGAAAACGGGAGCGTCCAGCTTTATGGTGTGATAGCCCTGTTCCTGTATCCAGCCGCTGAAGGTGAAGACAGGGTTCCTGCCGCCGGTGGGGTCGTTTGGTTTCAGGGCCTTATTTACATAGACCTTCGCAGTGTAGGAAACATCCGGGTCCATGGTGAAAAAGGAGATCTCCTTGAGAATTTCCGGCTGCTGGGCCTGAAAGACATTTGCCTGCTTGTCGATATCCCTTCCGTCTATGGCGGACAGATTGGCCGTGCCGTCATACTGGTACAGATGCTCATCCTTATCCATGGGAACGATGCTGAGAAACTGCGCCACCTCGCCGGTGCCAAGCAGGCTTTTATCCCAGTAGGAAAGCCAGAAGTAGCCGCCGTCTCCCCATCCCTTTCCCCAGGAATTTTTGATCAGCCATGCCCCGTCGTCCTTTGGCTTCTGAGAACCGAAGTTTTCTTTGGGAAAAGCGTCGTCCCATCCAACGACCGTTACGGCGTGGTCTGAGGGGAGGGAGGAATCCCCGATGTAGAGGCCGCAGGTTTTGGGATTCCAGTATTTCGGATTTCCGTGGCCGTCGCTGCAGTAGCTTATGGAACCGGCTCCATATTTCAAAATATTATCCTTGATGCCCCGGAGATCGGAAGTGACCAGGGTGGTGGATTCAGACAGACGGTATCCCTGATAGGCCTTATCCGGTGGGAGGGCCACATTGCCCTTTCCCAGCTTCCAGGCGCCCATAAAGGAGGAAAAGGGGGCCAGGGACTCTCTGGCGGGAGAGATTCCCTGGGCCAGCGTCATGGAAGTCAGCAGCGCATGGCCGCCGCAGGTGACGATATCGGGCAGGGTCGTGCCGTTTACATCACCTTCTGTCAGTCCCAGAGGATCGGTGACTCTGTTGTAATTAAAATAGACGAGCTGCCATACGGACAGGGCAAAGCCACGGTTTTCGCTCTCCTGTTTGATGGAGGAAATAGCCGCGCAGTCCAGGGCAGAGAAGGCCCAGCAGCATCCGGTAGAGCCCTGGTCCTGGACATCCGTAAGCCAGGGGGCAGAATTCCTGGGGTCAAACCTGGCAGGAAGGGCGGCGGCCCTTTGCCTCATTATGCGCCGGGGGGATTGTTTCATTCCCTCGGGAAGGTATTCGGACAGGCTGTGGGAGCCTGCTTTTTCAGGTGTATTTTCCGCGGCGTGGGCCTTGGGCCCCACACAGAGAACAGCGGTCATGGCCAGTAATGCATAAAGCTTGCAATGTTGTTTTTTCAATGAAAATCACCTCCGAAAAATTTGGGGGTCTGTAACGGAATCTGCCCTGTGCTCATGAAAAGAAACTATCTTTATTGTAAAAGAAGGAATAATAAAAGTATAGTTCATTTTCCGCATATATTTAAGCTGTCCGAATGAAAGGGCGGCGCTGTCTATTTTTTCATAAATAAATGCATTCAGGGAATAGATATTTCCCGGCAGATGTTTTATCATTGGAAATATGGGAATTCTTTAGAAAAAGAGAAAGGATGGAAGCTTATGGCAAAACGTATTTTAAATATGACGCCCGGGGAACTGGCGAATATGACAAAGGAAGAGATGATTTCCGCTATTGCGGGGAGCGAGGGGAGAGTGCTGGCCAGCGAGACCATCGGCGTGACGATCCCGCTTTTGACGGATGTGACGAACGCAGAGTTCGCGGCGTCCATGGGGGCAGATATGATCCTGCTGAATATGTTTGACGTCTGGGAGCCGAAGATTATGGGGCTGCCCCAGGTGGAGAAAGAGGAGACCGTGCGGGAGGTGAAGAGGCTCACTGGGCGCATGGTAGGGATCAATCTGGAGCCTGTGGATGAGAAGGCGCTCTCTGAAAACGCGGAGACGCTGTGGGCTATGAGCCCCGGCCGCTATGCCACGGTAGAAAATGCCCTGCAGGCCCACAGGATGGGCGTGGACATGATCGTTCTCACGGGAAATCCGGGAAACGGTGTGAGTAACGAGGCCATCACAGCCTCTTTGCGGGCCATCTCCTCCGCTGTGGGGGACAGGATCGTCCTGGCCGCCGGGAAAATGCATGCCTCGGGCGTGATCGGAGAGGGAGGAGAGAACATCATCACCAGGGAGGATATCCGGCAGTTTGCCGAGGCGGGGGCGGACATCATCCTTCTTCCTGCCCCGGGAACGGTGCCTGGGATCACCACAAAGTATATCCACGGCCTGGTGAGCTTTGCCCACAGCCTGGGCAAGTTGACGATCACCTCCATCGGCACATCCCAGGAGGGGGCTGACGTGGACACGATCCGCCGTATCGCCCTGGAATGCAAGATGACGGGCACGGACATCCACCATATCGGAGACTCCGGCTATGTGGGGATGGCCTTGCCGGAGAATATTATGGCCTACAGCGTGGCGATCCGGGGGATCCGCCATACCTACCACAGGATGGCCCAGTCGCTGGCCAGATAGGGGAAATATTGAAAAGCCGCTTGCATTTTCCCGGCCGTACCTTTATACTTTGAGCCAGGGGACAAAGAGACATCCCATAGCACCTGCGTGTATGGAATGTCTATGGGGCCATCTGGCTCAGTTGTCGTGTCATTAAAAAGTAAGAAGAGGAGGATCAACCTATGATTAAATTGTACGATGGCGGCGCCTATCTGGTAAACGGCACGGAGATCGTGGCAGACGGTCAGGATGCGGCGGCTATCTTGAAGAGTAAAGTGGGCGATTGTATTCCTTCCAAAGCGGAGGCTGCGGAGAATACGATCGCTTATGGCATTTTAAAGGAACACAATACCTCAGGCAATATGGAGAAGCTGAAGATTAAGTTTGATAAGCTTACCTCCCATGATATCACCTTTGTGGGCATCATTCAGACAGCCCGGGCGTCAGGTCTGGAGAGGTTTCCGGTGCCCTATGTGCTGACGAACTGCCACAACAGCCTCTGCGCTGTAGGAGGAACGATCAATGAGGATGACCATATGTTTGGCCTGACCTGCGCGAAGAAGTACGGCGGCGTGTATGTACCGCCTCATCAGGCAGTCATCCACCAGTTCGCCAGGGAGATGCTGGCAGGGGGCGGCAGGATGATCCTGGGTTCTGACTCACACACCCGCTACGGTGCCCTGGGAACCATGGCTATGGGCGAGGGCGGCCCGGAGCTTGTAAAGCAGCTTCTGTGCCAGACCTATGATATCAATATGCCGGGCGTGGTCGGTGTTTATCTGGACGGCGAGCCTGTTCCGGGGGTAGGTCCTCAGGACGTGGCGCTGGCCATCATCGGCGCGGTATTTGCCAACGGCTATGTAAATAATAAGGTGATGGAGTTTGTGGGCCCCGGTGTGGAGAAGCTCAGCGCCGATTTCCGTATCGGCATTGACGTGATGACCACAGAGACGACCTGCCTGTCCTCCATCTGGAAGACGGATGATGAGAAGATCCGGGAGTTCTATGAGATTCATGGAAGATCTGAGGACTATGCGGCACTTGCGCCGGGCGCGGTAGCTTACTATGACGGCATGATCTATGTGGATCTCTCCCAGGTGCGCCCCATGATTGCTATGCCCTTCCATCCCAGCAATACATATACCATTGAGGAGCTGAAGGCGAATCTGATGGATATCCTGGACGATGTGGAGAAGAAGGCCCTGGTGAGCCTGGACGGCGCGGTGGACTTCACGCTGAAGGATAAGGTGAGGGACGGAAAGCTGTATGTGGACCAGGGAATCATCGCAGGCTGCGCAGGCGGCGGCTTTGAAAACATCTGCGCGGCAGCCGATATCCTGAAGGGATGCAGTATCGGCGCGGACGAATTTACCTTAAGCATTTATCCGGCAAGTACGCCGATTTATGTGGAGCTGGCAAAGAACGGCAGGCTGGCCGACCTGATGCAGACGGGAGCTATCGTAAAGACGGCCTTCTGCGGACCGTGCTTTGGCGCCGGGGATACGCCTGCGAACAACGCGTTCAGTATCCGCCACTCCACCAGGAACTTCCCGAACCGTGAGGGAAGCAAGCTTCAGAACGGGCAGATCTCTTCTGTAGCTTTGATGGACGCCCGCTCCATCGCGGCGACGGCGGCCAATAAGGGATATCTGACTTCCGCAACAGAGATTGACGCGAAGTTCAGCAATCCGAAGTATTTCTTTGACAAGACGATTTATGCCAACAGAGTCTTTGACAGCCACGGCGAAGCGGATCCCTCCGTGGAGATTAAGTTTGGCCCCAACATCAAGGACTGGCCCGCTATGTGCGCATTGACGGACAACCTGGTGCTCAAGGTGGTGTCAGAGATTCATGACCCTGTGACGACCACCGATGAGCTGATCCCCTCCGGAGAGACTTCCTCCTACCGCTCCAATCCTCTGGGACTGGCAGAATTTGCCCTGTCCAGAAAAGACCCCGCTTATGTGGGAAGGGCCAAGGAAGTGCAGAAGGCGGAGAAGGCAAGAGAAGAGGGAAGCTGTCCCTGCGAGGCTCTTCCGGAGCTTACCCCGGTATGGAGTAAGATCAAGGAAGCCTTTCCGGAGATGAACCGGGAGAACACCGGCGTAGGCAGCACGATCTTTGCCGTGAAGCCGGGAGACGGCTCTGCCCGTGAACAGGCGGCCTCCTGCCAGAAGGTGCTGGGCGGCTGGGCCAATATCGCCAACGAGTATGCCACCAAGCGTTACCGCTCCAACCTGATCAACTGGGGAATGCTTCCCTTCTTGATCGAAAAGGGAGACCTGCCCTTCGCAAACGGCGATTACCTCTTCGTGCCGGAAATCAGAAAAGCCGTGGAAGAGAAGAAGACAGAGATCACAGCCTATGTGGTGGGCGATACCTTAAAAGAGTTTACGCTGAAGATGGGCGAGTTGACAGATGATGAGAGACAGATCATACTTAAAGGCTGCCTGATCAATTACAACAGAATTTCATAACAGGATGCCAGGAGCATTCCGTGGAAGAAACTTGCCGTTCGGGAAAGTAAGATCCCGGGCGGCAGTTTTTTTGCCATAGAAAAATTCTCTGGATTTTCTGTGATTTGTGCGGCTTTTTGATCTGTTAGACAGAGGCGCTTTACTTATCCTCCCTCAGAGGCTATACTTGAGAAAATCAATGGCAGAGGGGAAGAGAAAGATGGTTACGATTGCAGTTTGTGACGATGAGAAAGTCCTGACGGAGCAGGTAAAAGAGATGATCCTGGAGTGGAACCGGGAGGTTCAGGTGCTGTGCTATACGTCGGGGGAGGCGTTGATCGGGGATTACCGTCCCTGCCATGCGGTGTTTCTCGATATTGATATGGAGGGGATGAACGGGATCGAGACGGGAAAGGCCCTGCGGGAAATCGACAGGGAGGTGAAAATAGTCTATCTGACGGCTTACCGGGACTATGTGGCGGGAGCCTTTGCCGTACACGCCTTTCAATATTTGCTGAAGCCTGTGAGTAAGCGGAAGCTGACGAATGTATTGGAAGAGATTTTTCGCTATGTGAGGACTCCGGAGAAGGCCCAGGTGCTGGATTTTAAGACGGTGGGGGGAATGGTGTGCCTGCCAGCGGAGGATATCTATTACTTTGAGTACAGAAACAGGCGGATCCGCATTGTGGCAAAGGAGGAGGAGTATGAGATGGCGGGCCGGATCGGCCAGGTGGAGGAGAGGATGAGGGAGTTTGGCTTCTCTATGCCTCATCAGAGCTTTGTGGTAAATATGCTCCATGTGAAAAATGTAAGAGCCGGGGAGATTGTCCTGGACAATGGGATGGGGATTCCCCTGTCCCAAAAGAAACAGAGGGTGTGGAAGCAGGAGCTGACTTCCTACCTGTCGGCGCGGCTTGACCATGGAATGGGAAAAGGAGGGACGGAGCTATGACGCTGTTTTTGCAGATTTTGATGGTCACCCTGGATCTTTCGGTTTTCACAGGGGCGTCCTATTTGATTGTGCGGGTTCTTTCCGGCCAGGGGAAGGGGACGCGCAGGAGATTAAAGGCCGCGGGCTGGATTCTCTATGCCCTGCTGTCTATCCTTCTGCCAAACCTTGGAAGGGACGATGTGCTTACCATGACAGTCTTAAGCGTTTATTACCTGGCATTTGGGTGGTTTTGCTATCATAGAAGTAAGACGGGGATTATCTACCAGCTGATTTACATGGTGACCATGTATGCGTCCCAGGTGATGGCCTTTTTCTGTACGCTCCACCTTTCCGCTTTTTTCGAGCTTGAAGCCTTTTCCAGATTTTTTTTGCTGACACTGACCAAGGATACGTTTCTTTTCCTCAGCACGATGGGGCTGGTGGCGATCCTTGACAGGCGGTATGTGAGAGATGGCAGAGGGCTCAAGCTGAGAGGGATGGTGATCGTACCGCTGTTCAGCATGGTACTGATCTTTTTGCATATCATATCAGGTGAAATGTTTTTTGCCCGGTACGGGTACGGGATGATCATTCTGTTTTGTGCTATGGTGCTGGTAATTAATTTTTACTGTCTGTATCTCTGGTATGATGTGGCGGCCAACCAGGAGCTGAGACATAAACTGGAGATGATGCAGAGCCAAAATGAGATGACCCATCAGTATTACCTGGAGATGGAGGAAAATTACAGTAAATCAAGGAAGATCATCCACGATATCCGCAATCATATGTGCGCCATGGAGCAGGCGTCAAAGCTGGAGCAGGCTCAGGAGTATTTTTCGGATGTTCACGAGATGCTGAATTCTCTGGGGCTGAAGTTTTACTCCGGTAACCGGATGCTGAACATCGTGCTGAACGATAAGCTCAAAGGGCTTTCGGAGGAGCAGGCCCAGTGTCGGCTGGGAGGCGTGGATCTGGGGTTTCTGTCAGATATGGATATTACCACGATCTTTGCCAATCTTTTAGACAATGCCCTGGAGGCCGGGGGCGGCACGCCGGAATTTTGGATCAGGATCCAGGGAGAGCAGATTCAGGATTTCATCATTATAAAGATATGGAATTCCTGTATGGATACGGGAAAAAAGAAGGATCACGAAGGGATCGGCCTTGAAAATGTACGCCTGGCCCTGACGAAGTATCAGGGGGAGATGGAAGCCGGACGGGAGGGCGATGTGTTTTCTGTGACACTTGTATTTCCGGGGCAGAAGACGGATGAGTAACCGTTAAAGAGGCGCTTTTTCTGTCGTTTGCGCAGAGGAGCTTTACAGATCTTCTGGCGGGGAATATACTTGGGAAAACCAAAGGAGGAATGGATATGGGAAAAAAGATAAAATATCTGTTGATAGGAATTTTGGCGGCGGCAGCGCTGACAGGCTGCGCCCAGTCGAAGCTCTCGGACAAATTTGACGAGGAGACGGTAAAAGAGGAGGCCATGAAGTCCGTGGAGCTTTTCAATGAGAGGGACTATCAGGCGATCATCGACATGGGTGATGACAGGCTGAAGGAAAACATTACGGCAGAGCAGTTTGCCCAGGCTTCCGATCCCTATCTGGACAAACGGGGAGAGTTTGAAAAGATTTCGAAGACCGTCGTGCTGGGAACATCGGATGAGGAGACGGGCATGGATTACGGCGGCGTGGTGATGATCGGTGATTATGAAGACGGAAAGATCCAGTTTACGATCGCCTTTGACGAAGATATGAAGCTGGTGCAGTTCCTTATCAAATAAGGAGCTTTAGAAAAGCCGGGCGGCAGAAGGAGCGGAAGGATTATGGAAGAGAAGAGCGGCAAAAAACGATTGTGGATTTACCTGGGGATCGCCTATGGCGTGACCTTTTTGATGGGACTTTTCATGTGGTACGGGCGAGGCAGTGAGATGGATCTGAATGTGTTTCCCATTGCCCAGATGATGTATCCGGCAGCCGGGGTGATACTGGGATATCTGGTTACACGGAAGGGGGACCGGGAGCTGCCCCGGTGGTTTTTCCTGCTGTTCCTGTTCCTTACGGCAGGCCTGGCAGGGCTGGCGGTTCTGTCTGTACTGTTTCCCGATCAGCTGGTCTTTCTGGCGGGGACACCCGTCTCCCTCTGGAATATGGCAGCTCAGTATGTGATGCTTGGGGGCAGCCTGACGGGCTGGGTTCTTTTGCTGGCGGCGGGAAAGAAGAGGCGGGCGGCTTATGGGCTTGGCTGGAGAAACGGAAAGGTTTCCCTGCTGGTGATCCTGCTGTTTGTGGTTCTGTATTTTGCCAGAACGGCCTTCGCCCTGGCCCTGGAGGGAAAGCTTCCCTTGTTCGGCATTTTGCTGGAGACTCCGGCCACCTGGATCACGATGGCTTTTCTTCCCCTGAATTTCCTTTTATGCTTTGTGTGCTTTTTCGGGGAGGAATATGGATGGCGGTATTATCTTCAGCCTTTGCTCCAGGAAAGATTTGGCCTGCGGGGCGGCGTACTCCTGCTTGGCGTTGTCTGGGGACTGTGGCATGTGCCCGTTGACTTCTTTTATTATACCGCCAGTGTGGACATGGGATGGGCCATGGCTGCGGCCCAGCAGATCACCTGCATTACCCTGGGGATCTTCTTTGCCTATGCCTATGAGAAGACGCAGAACCTGTGGGTTCCTGTCCTCCTGCACTTTTTGAACAACAACCTGGTGGCTGTGGTATCGGGAAATTATTCCAGCGATGTGCTCCAAAACCAGACGGTCGCCTGGGGAGATCTTCTCCCGGCTTTGCTGGTCAATGGTCTGGTGTTTGGCATTTTCCTGTTTGCGAAGCCCTTTAAGGGCGGGAAGAAATAAGAAAACCGTATACAGGTGAACGCAGATGCGGGATACATCCGGTAAATGGATGTATCCCGCATTTTTGGTGCGCCCGGCGGGCGCCTTTGTTATCTTTATTCGATGGTGATCAGCTTGGGCTGGTCTTTTTCCACCTGAGGAAGCTGCTTGGGAATCGCCAGACGGAGAATACCGTTCTGGAAAGCCGCCTTGATATCCTCCTGCCGAACCTGTTCGCCTACATAGAAGCTTCTCTTGCAGGTTCCGGTGTAGCGCTCCTTGCGGATGAACTTTCCGTTTTTGTCCTGATCCTCTGTGGAATCTGTATGGTTGGCGGTGATGGTCAGATAGCCGTCTTTTAATTCCGCCTGCACATCCTCTTTTCGATAGCCCGGCAGTTCAATGTCCAGCAGGTAGCCGTTTTCATTTTCCTGGATATCGGATTTCATAATATTGCTCGTGGCTACCGGCTTATAGGACTGGGTGAAGAACGGGTCGTTGAACATATCGTCAAATAAATCAAAAGCTCTGTTAGTGAATAACATATAAATTCCTCCTTTTATTGTGGACACCTTGTAGGTGTTGGTTTGTTTTATTTGTTATATATGTTATAGCACTAATTATTAGCACTGTCAAGAGGCGAGTGCTAATTTTTT
>DKYT01000010.1:12468-13296 GCA_002492465.1 Lachnospiraceae bacterium UBA7093
TTTTTTGTGAAGAATTTGTGAAGCCTTGATTTTGCGGGCTTCACAGGGATTTTTCACTTGCTTTCGCACTCGATTTTCTTGATTTGACCACATTTTTACGACAAATTCTTGGAAAAATATATTCGTCTGATTTTCTTACCACATTTTACAACAACGACTTATGGTTTATACCACAGCAGGTACGGTTTCTGGCAGGTTCATTTTAGACATCTCATTCTCCACGTGAGACTTCTCTGCAATATGATTGTAGACATTCATTGTGATCTGTGCATCTGAATGGCCCATAACATACTGCATAACTTTAGGATTGACATTGTTCTCACCCAGTCTGGTACATCCCGTATGACGAAGAGTATGCGATGAAATAGGAGGCATCAGCTCCGGCTCTCGCTTCTCTTCTTCTGCCAGTTTGCTTTCTTTCTTATTATAGGCATTGACAATATTTTTCAAAAAGCTGTTCACTCCCGCCGGCATGATCGGACGCCCATGCTTTGTATTGAAGATGAATCCACTACGTCCACCGATCTCCACATCACTCTGCAAACCAAGCATCAGATTCAGTTCTCTCTGCTTACGGAACGCATCATATACCATCTGTGTCATAGGAATATCTCTGATTCCTGCATCCGTTTTGGTTTCTGAATCATGGAAACAATATCCTTCATCACCTTCATAATACACAAGCTGTCCACCTACATGGATCTCCCGGTTCTTCATATCCACATCTGACCAAGTTAAGCCGATAGTCTCACTCACTCTCAGGCAAGCCCCAAACATAACCTGCATCATTGGAAGATGAGGCTTATACACATTACTCTGTTCAACAAA
>DKYT01000010.1:13614-23424 GCA_002492465.1 Lachnospiraceae bacterium UBA7093
CCCATAATCTCCAAGTGTTCCTGTTACCGGATTCTTGCGGATAATCCCGTCTTCCACTGCCAGTTCAAAACTGGGATTCAATAAGCCATAAAGACCTTTGATCGTACTGTGTGCCAGTCCTTCATCTGACAATGCGGAAAAGAACGTCCTTACGTGAGATGTCTTAAAATCTACAACACGAATGTTTCCCAAAGTATTTCGTATCCGGTAGTCCCACATACGGATATAATTCTTTTTCGTTCTTTCCTTGATATTCTTTGTTGCCATGTATCGCTCAAACAACGTATTTACAGTCAGCTTCTTGACTGATGCGTCTGTAATAAGCAGATCATCCATATCCTTATTGATCTTCTTTTCCATTTCTCGCAGACTCGCCAGATCAGCTGCATAAACCGAATTACGCTTTCCGGTAATTTCATCCTTGTAGCGATACTCATAACGTCCATCCGGACGCTGGTATTCACCTGTTTTTAAATTTCTTCCTTTATTATCTTTTCTTGCCATATCAATCATTCCTTTCACTTCATTTTTCGTTATTCGGAATGATTTTTGTCCTGTCGGTATCAGTCATTTACTGTCTGATATCTGCTCACAGATTAACATAATATTTTATGATTTCCAAGGGTGGATTCCTGCAAAATGCTAATTTTTATTTGCCTTTTTTACAGGAATACTTTTCACTTTTCATTCCGAAGGAAAGTTGTTGTATTTTATCCTCTCTTCTTTCATTACACTGCCATTGCATCAATATATTTTTTTATCTTATCCACGTTATAAAGAACACGTCTTCCAATAATCACTCTTGCTTCTGCATAATCTGCAATTTTCTTTGCAGTTACTTCTCCGCAGGATAACATTGCCATTAATCCTTCAATATCTACCGTCAGACGGTTCTCAGCCTTATACTCTGTTGTTTTTCTCATGATGCACCTACCTCCTTTCCTCCGTATTCTTCTGCATCACCTCCCAGACAGCGGTTATGTCCGTTGTCAGTACATCTACTTTTTATTTGGACTTCTTACGATGATTTTCCATTCCGTTCAGCGTGTTGGCTTCCATTTGTATATGGCGGTGTCAACGTTACAATTGACCTCTATCAGAAATCTTTCTGAATACTGGCAGCTTCTTCTCAAGCATACCAGCCGTTGCCGGAGTATCTTCGGTTTCCACATACTACTCTCTGATACAGCGGTGGAATCCTGTGTTACCTTTAAGCCCCGAAAGGCACCCATACAGCTCATTTAATTTTCAAGGTTCAACAATCAAAAGTTTTTGTAGGTATACATTTTTGTACCTATTTCGATTTAATGCCATTATATCCCCAGTTACTGCTAATGTCAATAGCACTTCATGCGTTTTAGGTTCTTTTTTGTACTCTTTTTTATTGATTTTCTGCTATCTTGTGTTATAATATGGACAAATAGTTATTCATTTCTTGATTTTACTATCTTCTATGGATGTTTATCAGGACTAATGCAGAGGTGACTTTATGAATTTTAATCTGAAACTAAAAAAAATCCGGACATTCCGGAAAATGACACAAAAAGAACTGTCAGAGAAGATCGGACTGACCGATCAGCATAGAATTGTACAATATGAAAAAGGCGTTCGTGTTCCCAAAAAAGATCTGGTCGATAAAATGGCTAAGGCTCTGGATGTCAATCCTTATACCCTCTATGATACCGCTGGACGTGACGCTTCCGAAATGATGGAACTGCTTTTCTGGCTGGATGAATTTAATCCATCTGCATTGCATCTGTTTCTCCCTAAGAAATTTCCCGGTGAAAAATGCAATGAAGTAGCAGACACTTCCGTTTACTACCATGACAATGATAACTGGCCTGCCCATGCTCCTGTCTGTATGTGGTTTGACTATGGAGTTCTGAATGATTTTCTGAAAGAATGGGTAGTTCGAATGGATGAACTGAAATCCGGTGAGATTACCAGAGATGAATATTTTGAGTGGAAAATTAACTGGCCGCAGACTTGTGATGGATGTGGAAAATATGAGCCTAAGAAGCAATGGCTCTCTGTAAAATCAAAACTCAGTGAAACTTAGCAAAACTTAAATTCACTGCATTTTTCCTCTTTGGCAAAAGGAAAAGCACTGTAAAACCAATAATCCAACGGTTTTCAGTGCTTTTTTCATGTTTTTCCTATTAAATTTTCCTCAGACACCTATATAAGTGAAACTTAGCGAAACTTAAATTATGCCCAATATGGAATATACTTTTTATACCTTGGCGCAGTATCCGGATCCATTACTTTAATATTCATAATCTCTTAATCGTTCTACGATAGAGCGATTTCCTGCAAGTTTTTATAGGATATGTGTACGAAGCTCTCTATGAGCGTCGCACGCTTCGTTGTGCAGTACCGCATTACAATTTTTCTTTGCCGTTGTGCGGCAGAATGAAGTTATATTCTTTACTTATATACTATATGGAAAATTTGTAGATTTTATAAAAATTTGAAAAAATAATGAGCGATACCGCAGTATCGCCCTCTAATTTCTTAATATGGAATTTTAATTATTACCTGCGCACCACCAGTCTTTTTAGAATTACTTAAAATAAGTTGCCCATTATGTTGTTTGATAATGCTGTTTGTGATATAAAGTCCCATACCAAAGTGCATATTAGAAGTTCTGCTTTTATCGCCCATAAAAAATTGTTCTTGCGCATGGTGTATAGCTTCTGATGTGAAGCCGGTTCCTTCGTCTGTTATGGATATGTGTAAAAAATGATCTACCTTTTGTGTTGTTACATAAATTGTCCCCTGTGGTGGAGAGTGGTCTAACGCATTGCTTATCACGTTCATAATTGCCCGTTCCAACAGTAGCTTATCCGCTTTGAGTGTGCCCAGGTCAACCCCCGTTTCCAGTTGCAGACAAATTCCTTTGGTAAGGCATAAAGAGCTTGCCTGTGCTTCAATCTGCCCCATATAATCAGCTATATTGAATTTTTCCAAATGAAGCTGATAACCGGCGACTGTCCGGGAAATGTCAATTAACGCTTTAATATAAATGCCTATCTGTTCGGAGCTTTCAGTGATGTAACCCGCATATAGACGTTGTTCGTCGTCAAGCTCCGTTTCATTTATCAAATCAATATTTCCTTGAATGACAGTCAAAGGTGTTTTCAAATCGTGAGCGAATGCTGCAATCTGTTCTCTCTGTAACTGTTCCGCGTTCCATTGCTTCTCTAAAGATATTTTCAGATTATCTTTCATATTTGCAAAAGAACAAAGTACGTCCTCAAATTCTTTGATTTTTGAATGTCCCACTTCAAAATCAAGATTTTGTTCTGCTACCTGCCTTGTCGCTTCAAAAAGCGGAGAGAGCTGCGTCCGCATATTTTTTGCAAACTTCGCTATCAATATCACGCATACTGCAATACAGTTGATTGCTATAAAAATATAAAGCAGAATTTCCGGTGAGGGAAAATACTCATAAAGCCATTCATTTGTAAACTGTGAACCTATGTAATATTGCAGCACTACATATTCATTTTTGCGGGTCACAAACAAATACTGTTTGTTGAGGTTTGAATTTATCTTCCCGGATATTGCGTATTCCATAGCCCGGTCCAAATCGTCGCCCTCTAAGGTCGTTTCCGTCACTTGATAGTTTTTATCCAGCACCAAATATTTACAGCCCATAGGAAGCTGCACATCTGCCAAATCCGGCGTTGCGGCAATAACAGGAGCAAGATCTTTTGTGCAGCGTTCTGAATAATCCGCATAGGTAATAAGCCCTGTACTGGTTCCAGCTAAAATAAGACTAAATGGTATTGCCACCGCACCTATTAGTCCAATCAACAGCATACATAAGAATTTCCAAAAAGACGCTTTCAGTGATGTTGTTTTTTTCATTCCCATTTATACCCAATCCCCCAGACTGTCGCTATCGGCTGAATATCCAGTTTGTTCAATTTTGACCGGATATTCTTGATATGAGTAGAAATCGTAGAATTATCACTGTCGCCCTCTAAGCTGAAAACAGCTTCGTAAATCTGTTCTTTTGAAAATACCTGTCCTTTATTCCTTGCAAGATATTCACAAATCAGATATTCGCTTTTCGTTAAGGCAACAGGCGTGTTATCTACCCGTAATTCTTTTGCAGATAAATCAATTTTTATGCGGTCAAAGGTAATTGCGGTATGTCGTTCCCTACGTTCACGCCGTAAGTGGGCGTTTACTCTCGCCCGCAATTCTGCAATACGAAATGGTTTTGTCAGATAGTCGTCTGCTCCCAGACCAAGCCCAAATGTGATGTCATGCTCCATTGTCTTTGCTGTCAGAAAAAGAATAGGACAGTCTACAAGGGAACGAATTTTATCACAATAGGAAAAGCCGTCTACATCTGGCATCATAATATCCAGTATAATCAAGTCATATCTGTTCAGCTTATCAAGCGGTACCTGCGCGGCAGAGGTATAAGCGGTCACGAAATGCCCATCCTTTCTCAGCCCGTTTTTGACAAGCTCTAAAATAGCCCGTTCATCATCAATCATAAGGATCGCCGCCATATTGTTGCCTCCTTTCGTTGTCCTTTTTAGTATAGCACAAGCTCCAAGGGCAGGAAAGTTGTCATTGTCGCTTTGCAATATAGTAGTTATCATTTACATTGACCGCAACCGCTTCCGCTTTATCGGTTCCGTAAATCTCATAGACATCTGTGTAAAACCAAGACTCTCGCCCCTGTCCGGCATTTTCCCCGTACCAGTCAATCTTGCTTAAATCTTCTTTTGACAAAGGGATTTTCGTTTCTGTATCGAATGTAACACTTTCAGCGAGAATATCAATGTAGCTGCCTAATTCATCATCTGATACCATATCAGACGTTACTTGATAAACCGTCCCGCCCCAAAGAAGCTGTGTCGCATTTTCTGGATTGACTTCAAAGCTGTCATTTATAGATTCTTCTGTTTTCTTAAAATCAAAAACAGTATCGCTATCTTTGACATTTTCACTGATAACAGCTTTATGATACCCTCCGTTTACATCTACAATAAGATAATCGTCTGCGTTAGGAGCCGCATATACATTGAGAAAAGGAATAATGTAAGCGGCTTCTGGTGCTTTCTCCGCCAAATCCGCTAAGGATTGAAAAGTTGCCGGTTCAACATTTTCTTGCAGCAATATTTTTCCGTTCTCGTCTATGGCGGCAAGCTGCCGGATATATCCAATCCATTCTCCAAGCCCGCCATTTGATACGGTATCTGCCAAAATGGTGTAATCGTTACCTTTATAGGAAAAACGTGTTACATTTTCCGTATTCAAATAGCATTGTTCCTTGTCACTGGAATATTCTTCGATTCTGTCCTGTAAAGTACAGCCAGCAAGAGCCACACAAACGATAAAGGTAAACAGCAGAAGTAGCATTATTTTTTTGCTTTTATTCATAATTTTTTCGTCCCTCCCAATGAGAAAACCATAATAAGGTCAGCAATAAGCCGCCTGTCGTTAATGCTGCAATCCATATTTTTTCTGTTCCATAGTTGAAAATTTGTCGGCTCAAAATATCCTGTACCCAATTCATAGACCATGCAAAGGGGATATACCGGGCTACACCTTTCAGCTCAATATTGCTATATAAGATACATTGCAGACTTTCAAACACGCCCCAAAACAGGGATAACCCTAATCCAAATTTAAAGCTAAGGAACAGGTGCAAGATGTATATTATAAAATTACAAAAGGCCATCCCGGCGGCGGCTCCAATGAGCATTCCGAGTTGCACTGTATCAGCCATTCCCAAAAGATGTATGCCAATCACAAATAACAGGAACAGAAAGAACAAGGCAAATACCCCCGAACCATAAAGATAAGTTAATTTTGCAAGCATATTTTTGTGTCTGTTTGGTACAGCAAGAAGCGTTTGGAAGTGTGAAGCCTTTTCTTCCAGTGCAACGTTCAGACCAACAATAACGCTTATCAACACCGGAAAAAACGTTGTCGTAATTTCCAATATCATTTTGAGCTTTTTACTGTCTGCGGTGCTGGCATACTGGGAATAGTAAGCAAGAAATAACAATGCCCCCATAACGGGTACACAAAAATGAATAGCCCAAAACGATGTATGCTTCGTTTTTTCCTGTTCAGAACGAAGCGCATAAATAAAACCCATTTCTGTCTACCTCCCTTTGGAAAAATCCTTTGCGTCGGCATAGGATAAAATAAGAAACAAGAGTATTGACAACGAAATGGAAATCATAATGGCTATAGAAAATCCACAATTCCCCGCATAAGTTCCGTTTATTTCAATTCCCATAAGTGGCTCTGCCAGTTTTGCTGCCCAACAATACGGTACAAACCACCATGCTATTGTATTTCCTAATGCGGTAGCAGTAGATAGGACAATCCCAAGTATTGTATTTAACACAATCGGCACAAACATTCCCGTTTTGCGTGCTAAGTACAGACACAAAGGGATTTGCCAGACAGACGCAAGGATAATTCCGATACTTCCTGTAATGCTGTGTAAAAGAGAATATACTGCCGTTGCCGGAGCAATGATATTACTGATAGAAATAAGCAATGCTAAAAATATCGCTGAAACAAGCAGTTTTTCGACTAAGATAATGCCCTTGGCAAATTCAAATCTCGAAAGATTTACAGGCATAGAAAATACCGAATAGTATTTCCCGGCGTTTTCTTCTTTTCTGTGTGACAAAGAACACAAAATTGCGATTGCTCCCGGAAGCAGGAACGCATACCACCAGTAAAGCGTCATGTACTGATACCCCATATATCCACCCATAAGCCATGCAAAAATAGCCGTAATTAGCGGAACAATGAAAATCAGTTTGTTCGATATTGTCCTCTTGAATTTCAAATGTTCTGATTTTAGATAGTCCATGCCTTAATCCTCCCTGTGATTGCTTTTTACAACGTCCATAAAAAGCTGTTCCAAATTTTCGTTTGCATTAAGTTTCCCCTCATAGCCTAAGACACCGCCCGCAATAATGCCGATGTGGTCAGCGGTCTGTTGTACCTCGGAGAGAATATGACTTGATAAAATAACGGTAATACCCTTTGCAGGGAAGGAACGGATAAGCTCTCTAAGTTCTTCAATCCCAATCGGGTCAAGCCCGTTGGTTGGTTCATCAAGTATGAGCAGCTTCGGGTTGTTTAGTAATGCAACTGCAATTCCAAGACGCTGTTTCATACCAAGAGAAAACTGTCCGGCTCTTTTCTTGCCTGTTTCCGTCAGCCGGACGATTTGCAGCACTTCGTCAATCCGCTTATCTGTCAGCCCTAAAATAGTAGTCCTTACTTTCAGATTTTCATAGGCGGTCAAATTTTCATAAAGCGGCGGCATTTCAATTAACGCTCCAATATGGTTTAAGTCGCTGCGTTTCCATGCGTGGCCGTCAAACTCAATACTCCCAGATGTGGGTCTCAAAATACCTGTTATCATTTTGAGTGTTGTAGATTTTCCGGCTCCATTTGGTCCTAACAATCCATAGACGGAATTTCTTTCAATGTTCAGCGATATGTTATTTACGGCTGTCTGCCCGTTGAACGATTTGCAGAGATTTGTTGTTTTCAAGATTATACTCATATTTTGTACTGTCCTTTCTTTTGATTATGCTAAAAGGATAGCTACAAATTTTGAAGATTTAATAAAGAAAATAGAATTTCCCTGAATACATAATGAGAAATATTGGGGTCAATGATAGGAAATATGTAGACACATCCAAGAAGAGAGGGGAACAGTAAAATGTAACTGGGTGAATGAATATGGCAAAAAGACCAGTACATAAAATAGACTTTAGCCCTTATGGGGCAGCAATCAAAACAGCGAGGACAGGACAGAAAGAGTCCCGCAATAAGGTAGGTAACGAAATGTGTCTTTCTCCCCGTTATCTCGCTAATATCGAGAATAACGGGCAACATCCGAGCCTCCAAATCTTTTTTGAACTTATGCTTCGTTACAATATATCCGTAGACCAGTTTCTTTTAGATACGCCCACCGGAAAAGATACAAAGTAGCGGCAGCTTGACGCTCTCCTTGATGATATGAGCGATAACGGCATACGAATTGTAACAGCAACTGCAAAAGAAATTTCAGAAGGCATAAAAATCACAAAACTTTGATTTTTCCTAATCCCGATTTGGAAGAATATATTATAAACTTGCTTCCTTGTCTATTTAGTAGCATGGATTCAATTGCATGTCAGGGACGCCCGGTACACTCTGAGCAACACGATTCCCATATTGACAAACACAAATAACAGGATCAAATTCACAGGTAGATACCCTCTGATTACATCTCCAAGCACTGCTATCCCTGAAAGGCTTCCAATCAAAAACATTTGTGAAATTTCGTTCCACATTTTTTTGTATTGTTTTATTGTTTCCATAATTATCACCATTAAGATTCCCACTATGAAAAGCACAGCTACGATTGCCAGAATCCTGATAACCCATACTTCTCCACCTGTATATGCTATTTTCTGGTTAAATCCATTATCATAAGTTGGGTATACCAGCCATTTACAAAATCGAACATACCACATGAATGGAGTCATGAAAAAATCTATGAAATCATGTTGAAAAGCACCATTCTGTAGAATTGCAAACAGAACTACCGTAATGTATCCCATTCCCCAGAAATACTCCATAGCCTTCATGTTTTTCGTTCTGTCCCTTACTTCTTTTTTCGCTTTACGAATTTCCAGTTCAGCACGTTTCTTTTCGTTACGGGCTTTGGATTCTGCCTGCTCCATCTTTTTCTCTGCTTCTTTCTGTTTCTTCTGTGCTTCATCTACCGCTTCAACAGATGATTTATTCACCTGTATCTGTAATTTAGAGTTCTGGTCCCGAACGTCTCTTATTTCTTCTTCGAGCTGCTCTTGCTCGCTCCTGCTCATTAATCCATTTCTGTTTCTCAGATCGTCGTTGCTCTGCTGAAGCGATTGATTCAGCTTCTGCGTTTCGGACAGTTCGGTTGTCAGACGCTGAATTTCTACGGTTGATTTCCGAACTTCTTCTCGCAATCTCTGCCTGTCGGATAAGATCGTCTGTTTCTCTTCTTCCAGTGTCTGTATCTGCTTTTTCTGTGTTCGCATGAACTCTTTCGCTTTTTCGAAACTCTGTACGAGAATATCCCTCTCCACTTTGAGCTAGATCGGTGATTCCTCTGGTGTCTGTGATGGCTGCGTCAAGCTCTCTGTAATAGTTTCTGAGTTCTTCGTTTGCTCTGCTGTCTCTGTCGGCTGCAGCTCTGGATTTTTCCCTATTTCCATTAAATTCATTCTCCAAACCCTCCTTGCTGATATCAAGATGGAATGTTTTAGACAGATTACTGTCTCGCACTTTCTTCCCATCCTGATTCTGAAAAGTGATGTGCTTTCGTTTCTCTGTCCAGTTCACATTCCATCCAAACTGTTTCATTTTTTCTATAAACTTTTCTTTGCTGATACAATTTTCCAGTGCCTTTAATACCGCCATTGCACAGTCCGCTACAAAGCTGTCCTTTACCTGCTGACGGAACAGATTATATTTGTCTTTGCTCCATACAATGACTTCCCCTTTTTCAATCTGGCTTCCATCAAAGTGCTTTCCTTTCTCGGCTCCTTGTCATATCTGGCTACACCGGATGGAAAGCATCTGGTGGCAGTTTTCATGTTTCCATAACCATGATCAATCCCGATCACCATAACTGTTTCATTATTGTTCTTTTTCATTGTTCGCATAATCGTACCTCATTCTTTCTTTTCTTATCCAATCCTATTAATACTTACGCGAATTGATAAGATGGATATTTTATTTACTGGATCTTTAATAATTCATATTTAATAA
>DKYT01000056.1 GCA_002492465.1 Lachnospiraceae bacterium UBA7093
TAGATTGAAAAATAAGTCTGATAACTTATTTTTCAATCGGCAATTTGAGTCAGAGTCTCAAATATGCCTTGATCGCAGATGAAAAATCGCCTGCGCGAATTTTTCATCGCGTGTCATCGCAGTAAACTGCTCTGACATGGAGGATATTATGGAATGACAATCACAGAACTGGAAGAATGTATAGATCGTTACGGAAAGGAGATCTATGGATTCTGCAGGCAGGTTACAGGAAGTCTCCAGGAAGGGGACGACTTGTATCAGGATACTTTCCTGAAGGCAGTGGAACTGAAGGATAAAATTGATTTGAGCAAAAATCCCAAAAGCTATCTTTTGTCAGTGGCAGTCAGGTTATGGAAAAACAAACGCAGAAAATATGCCTGGCGGCAGAGGATTGCAGGAATGGAAAGCTTTTCCGATGAACTTCAATTTGAAATAGCTGCCGAAAATAGGAAAGAACCGGAAGCCGGTATTTTGGCAAAAGAGGAAAGGGCATACGTACATAAATGTGTTCAGACTTTGGAAGAAAAGTATCGTATTCCCGTCTGCCTGTATTACGCAGCGGAGCTATCGGTTCAGGAAATCGCTGAAGTATTAAGGCTGCCGGAAGGAACTGTGAAAAGCAGACTGTATAAGGCAAGAAAAATAATCAAGGAAAAACTGGAGGTTGCAGGATATGACAGATGAAAAAACAGATCAGATTTTGCGGCAGACCCTTTCTCCCATCATTCCTGATGAGCATTTGAATCAGAATTTGAAAAGAGAAATGGAGGCAAAGAAAATGAAGGGTTTTGGTATGAAAAAGGCGATTGTACTGGCGGCAGCCTGCTGTCTTTTGGTGGGAACGGTAAGCCTTGCCTCATCAGGGAAGATCGTCACGCTTATAGCAGGTCCGGGGTTAAATACCTACACAAGTTTCGAACAGCTTTCCCGGGTAGAGGAAAAGGCGGGGTTTGAAATAGATGCGGTGGAGGAGTTTTCCAATGGATATACTTTTTCAGAAATGGAAGTCAGCGATTACACGGGGTTAGATGAAAATGACACGATTGTCTCCTGGAATAAAGGAATAGGCATTTACTATGAGAAAACGGGGAGCGAGACTCTTTATTTAAAAACCGAAAAAGCGGCTTCTAACAATAATGGGGGCAGGACACCGGAACAGACAATGGACATAAACGGAATTGCCGTGAACTATTATACTGACACTTGCAAGTTGACGATGGTGGAATATGAGGTGACAGCAGAGGAGATGAGGATTATAGAGCGCAGAGATCATAATATTGTCAATGGCGCAGACGGGAATGCTGAAAATCAGGTTTCCAGCGTGGAGTGGATAAAGGGTGATGTGCGATACATGATTACAAATTTGTCTTCCGTTACACCGGCGGAGGAATTATTTGGAATGGCAAAGGAACTAATTATGTTGCCTTGATTCCACAAAACTGCTATTAACTGACAGAGGAAACTTATGTAAATGAAAAAGAGGATGTAGCAAAATCATCAAAGATGGTTGAGGACATTCTCTTTTTTATATTTTTAAAAGAATTATAAAAAGTATTGACATGTAAAGAAGCATTTCATATTATGAAAAATACTATCGTATTATTCAAATCTGCATTTTCTGCAAACCATTCCACAAAAGAAAAAGTGCAACTACAAATAGTTGCACATAGTACAAAGGAGGATTATAATTGAGTAAAAAGGAAAAACTCATACAGCGATTTTTATCTATGCCCAATGGATTTACGTATGATGAATTAGTACAGTTTTTACAGTATTTTGGGTATTCAGAGGATATGACCGGAAAAACAAGCGGATCGGCAGTTAGATTTACAAGGGAGGACTTACTATGAGTCATTACATGAGCTACAAAAATTATTTAGGTACAGTTGAATATTCCAGTGAAGATGACTGTCTGTATGGAAAAGTTTTAGGCATAGGAGGCTTGTTATCATATGAGGGAAAAAGCGTCACAGAACTGAAGCAGGATTTCTACCAAGCAATCGATGAGTATTTACTTTTGTGTAAGCAAAAAGGAATTGTGCCGGAAAAATCTTTTAAAGGTTCTTTTAATGTGCGCGTAACGCCAGAGCTACATCGAATGGCGGCTATAAAAGCAGACGAGAGGAAGATCAGCCTAAACGCGTTTGTTACAATGGCATTAGAAAGTGCCGTACAGGCATAATAATACCCGTTCGCCCCGAAATTCATTTCAGTGCGAACGGGTAATTTATGCAGATTTGGCTTATTCTTTTTCTGTTACAATATTCTGGAGCCACACGCCGCTTTTCACCATGAAATATCCGATAACCACCTTAATCAGTTCCGTGAACTGTACAAGGAAGAAAATCACGGTAATGGAAAGAGAAGTATGGTTTGCCAGCGTATAGGCAAAGGGAATCACAAGCACCCAGGTATAAACGCTGTCAAATAAAAAGGTGACGATGGTCTTGCCGCCGGAGCGCAGGGTGAAGTAAGCGCAGTGGCAATAGGCACAAAAAGGCATGACCAGAGCGGAGATGACAATGAAGATCCTGGCAAGCTCTTTAATGCTTTCTTCCGTCTTGTAAATGGAGGGAAAAAACCTACCCACTATCACCATAATTGCCGCCACACAGGTACAGCAGAAGACACTGAAAAAAATCATCTTATTGTCGGTGTCTTTTGCTTCTTTTATTTTGCCGGCGCCGAGCAGTTGCCCAACCACAATGGAAATGCAGCCGCCTAGCTGGATATAAATAATATTAAACAGGTTGCTGATGGTGGAGGAGATGTTCTGCGCCGCCACCACTTCAAGTCCCCGGACGGCGTAACACTGAGAGATCACAGCCATACCGGCTGCCCAGAACATTTCGTTGAACATCAAAGGACTTCCTTTTATAAAAATTCCCTTCAAGATTGCCCAGGGGATCTTGAAACTGCGGTATGCGCCCATCAGATAACGGTTTTTCTCCTTATGCAAATGTGCCCAGACCAGGACGATAAAGCATTCCACAAAGCGGGCAATGACCGTTGCAATGGCAGCGCCCTTTACCCCTAAAGCAGGGCAGCCAAAGACGCCGAAAATCAATATATAGTCTAAAATCAGGTTGGTAACCACCGCGCCGATGCCTGCAAGCATGGGAATAAAGGTCTGCCCCGTTTCGCGGATGGTACTTATGTATGCCTGCCCCAAGGAAAAAGGAATCAGACCGATCATCATGATGGCAAGATATTCTTTTCCATATTTCAGGGCAAGACCGATATCACCTACACTGCCGCTGTCATTCAGGTACAGGGAAATCAGCTGCGTGTCAAAAAAGCCGAAAAGCAGCAGGGCAATGCCTGTGATAAAGGCGCAGGCATAAAGCTTAAAACGAAAGGTATACTTGTGCCCCTGGTGATCTCCTTTTCCAAAAAACTGTGTGCCAAAAATGCCGGCACCGGAAACGCCGCCGAAAATGCAGATATTAAAAACAAACATCAGCTGGTTGACAATGGCAACGCCTGACATCTGTTCCGTCCCGATCTGTCCCACCATAATATTGTCCAAAAAGCTGACAAAGCTGGTAATGGCGTTCTGGACGATCATGGGAACTGCAAGAAGAAGGATATATTTATAAAAATCCCGGTCACCTATGTATTTATTCTTAAATTTCCTCCACATGACAAATGACTCCCCTGGAAAAAGCTAATCCGCTGTAAATGTCAGCACTGCAAAAAGTGCGTGTCAGACTATTGTAATGGATAGATGCCTACTCGTCAATATGAAAAAACATTTCTTTTAAAATATCAGGTCTTACCCGAAATCGACCAATTTCAGCTTTTAAAATATAATTTTTGAGCAAATTATACCAAAAAAGACACATATTATCCCAAAAAATTTAGAAATTTTATCTTATGCTATATAATTACTATATTAACTTTTTTTGTAATTTTTGTTTGTGTACAGAGATTGGAAAAGCGTAGAAGCAGTTTAAAGCTGAAAAAGATCGACGCAAGGGGGATAAACTATGAAAAAGAGAAAGAGCAGTTTCTTACAAAAGGCGATGGCGTCATTGCTTTCTGCATCACTGGTGGTGGGAATGATATCCGGAACTGTTCCTGTAAATGTGCGGGCGCAGGAAACCGATGCGCGATATATATCGGAATTTACTTCGCTGCCGGAGAACATAAAGGAGCAGACTGTGACGGTGGGAACGGCGCTGGAGGATTTGTTACTTCCTGACACGCTGGAGGCAGTTACGGTAAGAACCGGGCAGCCCTCGGAAGACCCTGGAGAAACCGAACCGGACGGTACTGTGCCGGGAGAAGTTACGGAAGAAAACGGTGAAAATACGGAGACTGGCGGAGACATAGAAACAGGTACCGGCACGGAAACGGAAACAGATACAGATACAAAAACGGAAGTCGGTGGGGAGACCGGCACGGATACAAAGACGGAAGCCGGTGGGGAGGCAGATACGGATACAAAGACGGAAACCGGCGGGGAGACAGATACGGATACAAAGGCAGAGGCTGGTACGGAAACGGATGAGGATACAAAGACAGAAGCCGGCGCAGATACAGACACAGACACCGGCACAGAGGATATGGCAGGTGCTGAAAATAATGGGGAGAGTAATGGGGAAAGTACGCCTTCCGATGGGGAGGAAGAAGTGGAAACCCATGTTGTCACCATGTCTGAAAGCTTTGCAGAGAATGTAATTGAAGTAGAAACCCTGGAGCATACACAAGAGAATGACCCGGAGAATATTCAGGAGGACATTCAGGAGGACATTCAGGGGGAAGATTTGGAGAATCTTCAGGAAGATACGCAAGAGGAAGATCTGGAAAATGCGCAGGAAGATGTTCAGGGGAATCAGGGACAGGAAGAAAGGATTATAGAGGAAAGAATTATAATAGAAGGCGTTAGCTGGCAGTCAGAGCCGGTGTATGACGGAAATATAGCGGGAACCTATATTTTTACGCCTGTTCTGCCCGATGGCTATGGTCTGGCGGATGGCGCGGAGGAACCCGAAATCAGGGTAACGGTAGTGGAAGAGGAAAAAGAACTGCCCCAGATCAGCGGATGGCGTTTTGGGGAGGAAGACGTTTATCCCAAAGGCGCCCTGATTTATGATGCCGGAAGCTACAACATTGCTGTGGCGGGAGGAGATCCTGAAGTTCAGGTTCCTTTTGAAGATATTGCAGCTGTTTTTCCAGAAAGCGTAATACTGGAATGGACAGATCCGGATGGAGAAGAAGGTTCTGCGGCACAGGAACAGATGGTTCCTGTACTGGAATGGAGCTGCCCGGAATATCAGGAGGATGAAGAAGGTCTTCTGCCTTACAGCGGCAGGTTTTTCTTCCAGGCGGAGCTGGAGGAAAACGAGGAGGGAAAAGAGTATATTCTGGCGGAGGATTTGGAGCCGATAGGCGTATGGCTTATATTCGACGAGCCTATGACAATGGCTGTGACGGCAAGCCCCGGCGTGATTACTTCGAATCAGGAGTGGGGTGCGCAGACATTGACGGCAGGGACTTATACCATTAATCCGGGCGTGACGGTTACCGTATCGGGAACCCTTACGGTGGGAAGCAGCGTAACCATTAACGGAGGGGGAAGGCTTGTAAGATCCGGCAGCTTTACCTCTTCCTATATGGCATATGTAAGTAGCGGTACTTTAACACTGGAGAATATTACCATAGATGGAGATAATGTAGCGACGAGCGGGCATGGGCAGGCTATTTATATAAGCTCAGGGACTGTAAACCTGAATGAAGGGGCGGTCATTCAGAATAATTACAATGCCAGTACTGATACGACTGGAACATATGCGGGAGGAGCCGTTTATTGTGGCGGAACGCTGAATATTAACGGCGGAATTATTCGGAATTGCAAGACAGCAGGAACGGTCGATTCCTCTACCGCCTATACTCATGCAGGGGGTGGCGTTTATCTGAAAGGAACTTGCAATATGAGTTCCGGAAGTATTACAGGAAACCAGGCGAGTAACGGGGGAGGTATTTACCTGGCGTCAGGGGCAAAGCTGAATCTGACTGGCGGAACAATTGCCGGAAATTCTGTAGCCAGCAGTGGTGAAGGAAACGGAATTTATTATTCCACTAAAAATAGCGCAAATGGAATATTGAACATTGGCGGGAATGCGAATGTATCAGACGTTATTTTTCTGGATATTACCAGCGGAACCTTATACCCTAAAATTACGTCTAAATTGAATTATAAGGTAACTTTAAAATGCAATAGTACGGATGAGGGAAAAGTTCTTGCCGAAGGCAGCGGCTATACCCTGACCAGCGTGGACGCCAGCAAAATTTCCATGGCAAATTCCAATTTGTATTCAAGGCTGGATACGGCGAACAACCGTATTATTTTGAGTACCACAGATACGGCGGAGGCACAGTGGCAGGAGTCTTCCGGAGGCGAATGGAAGACCGGTAAGTTTACGACGGCATTGGAAAAGGTATACGATGGCGGCACTGTCAAGCTGCTGATGGATGTGGTTCTCACCCACCAAGAGAAAATTACGAAAAGAGTTACCATTACCAGTGCGGATACAGCGCATCCGCGCACGATAACCCGGATGCCTGAGGGTAATTGGGGAAATATTACGTTGGTGGGAAACAGCGCTCATTTGACGTTGGAATCTGTTATTTATGATGGAAACAGGGGTTACATCACCATTGAAAGCGCCAGGAGCCAGTCTCTTATTAAGGTAGGAGATTCTGCAAGCGACACGGAAGCGACCCTGACCTTAGGAAATGGCTGCATCATTCAAAATGGTTATAAAATCAGCGGCTCCGGTATCATTGCTGTTTATGGGAAAATGACCATGAATGGAGGCGTAATTGAAAACTGCGAGGTGGCGGGAAACGGCGGCGCAGTATGGGTGGCACCCTCCGGCGTATTTACCATGAACGGCGGTACGATTCAAGGCTGTAAAGCAGGAAACGGCGGCGGAGCGGTTGCAATAGACGGAACCTGTCATTTAAATGGCGGCAGTATTACAGGGAATATGGATGGTTCTACAGATAAAAACTGTGCGGTTTATCTGCGTCCGGATAAAAGCGGCAATCGTCTGACATTAAACGGTGTGACCATTTCAGGCAATACCTACAGCGTATACAATGACAATGGAGGAAGCGTATCTGTTGCGGGAAATTCCACGCTTTCAGGCAGTATTTATACCACAAGCGCCATTACCGCTTCCGGAAGCGGCGTAAGCGGGCTGACCAGTACCCATAAGATTAAGATGAGTTCTGTCAGCAATGGGACAGTTGTTGTGACGGGGAGCACGGATACGGGGCATTATCAGTTGGATGATTCTGCATATGCGTTGGCGGCAAAGAATGGAAATTTGGTAGCGGCTGCAAAATATCAGATAACCTATAATAAAAACAGCGGAACCATAGCCAATGAAAGTAATTATACAAGCTATACTTACGGGACAGGCTTGACCCTGCCGACGCCTA
>DKYT01000047.1:0-2326 GCA_002492465.1 Lachnospiraceae bacterium UBA7093
CCGAGGGGTGTACACGGAATAAAAAGCGTTGCTAATAATCTGTTTTTATGCCGAAAAAGCACAAAATAAGACGGCTTGGAAATCCAAACCGCCATATAGCCTTTATTCAGAACTGACCTCAAAGCAGTACCCGACCTCCCTCACGCACCGAATGGTAAAAGGCGCATCCGGCTCCGCCTCGTACAGCTTTTCCCGCAGATGGCGGATATGGCATCCGATGGCGTTGCTCTCATCCCCGTAGGCATCCTCTCCCCAGACCTTCCGGTATATCTGGTCGTATGTAAGCACCTGCCCCCTGTTTGCCGCAAGCAGGCACAAAAGGTCATACTCCTTTGTGGTAAGGTTGATCTCCCGGCGGTCACGGTAAATCTTTCTCCGCCCAGGATAAATCTCCAGCCCCGGAAGCGACAGCATCGGCTCATCCTTCACCCGCAGGCATTCGATGTCAGGATGGGATTCCACTATCTCCATGATTTTGTCGAAGATATCTGAATCGCTGTCATGTATTTCAAACACTACTATGCGCACGATGCCGCCACCTCCCCTACTTTGGCTTCATAAAGTATTTTTGCAGCTTTTGGAAACTCTCATCACTGACAGCGTGTTCAATCCTGCAGGCATCTTCCTCTGCGGTCGTTTCATTAACACCTGCCGCAATGAGCTGCTCCGTAAAAAATTGATGGCGTTCATAAATTTTCTCGGCGATTTCCCGCCCTTCTTCCGTCAAATGCAGGAATCCGTCTTTATCCATTGTAAGGAAACCTCCATTCCGCAATACACCTACCGCATGGCTGATGCTTGGCTTGCTGAAGCCCATGTGCCGGGCAAGGTCTACGGAACGCACCATACCTATTTTCTTTTGTAAAACAAGGATTGCTTCCAGATAATCCTCGCCAGACGCATGAATCTTCATACTGCCCTCCTTTATGCAAGGCTCCAGCCGGATGACTTTTCACGGATATTCACAAAATCCTGATAAATTCCAGCCTTTGCCATAAGTTCGTCATGTGTTCCCTGTTCACTGATACGTCCGTCCGAGATCACCAGAATCTGATTGGCTTCCCGGATCGTATTCAGGCGGTGTGCAATCACCAGTAACGTCTTTCCTTTTACCAGCTCACTGATAGCCTCCTGAATGTAACTCTCATTGTCCGTATCAACACTGGCGGTCGCTTCATCCAATATTACAATCGGCGCATCTTTCAGTATACAACGGGCAATCGAAATACGCTGCTTTTCCCCGCCGGACAGGGTAGCTCCACCCTCGCCAACCACGGTCTGAAATCCTTTCGGAAGTGCCATAATAAAATCATAGCACCGGGCTTTCTTCGCTGCCTCGTAAACCTCTTGTTCCGTAGCGTCCGGTTTTCCCATGCTGATATTGTTATAAATCGTGTCCTGGAACAGATACACGCGCTGGAAAACCATGCTGATCTGACTCATCAATTCAGAAAGCGGAACATTCCGGATATCCGTGCCACGAACCATTACCTTACCAGACTTCACATCCCATAAACGGGCTAACAGGTTTGCGATAGTAGATTTACCGCCGCCGGACGGTCCCACAAGCGCAGTCATTGTATTTTTTTTCATAGAGAAATTAATATTATGCAGCACTTCTTTATCCTGATAGGCAAAAGCCACATGGTCAAAGCAAACCTCCGGGTAATTAGGATTTGCTTTGGATATATGTTGTGTACCTTTATCCGGCAATTCACTTTCATTCAGGACTTCTTCTATTCTGTCTAACGCAGCGTTCATAACCGTAAGCCGGGACGCCTCGCCATACAATGCTTTTAATGGCCCGAACAGGTCAAAGACAAAGAGCAGCACGCCAAGCAGATAAGGCAAAGAAAGTACGTCGCTTTGTTCAAGCCAGACAGAGAGTGCAAAAATGGCAGCAATCCCAAATGCATACAGAATATTCAGTCCTCTTGTCCATGGTGTCATTTTCCGTTCAAATTCGGTTGAGGTGTCTCTGGAGCGTCTGAAGTTTTCGGTCAGTTCTTCTGATTTTTCACCAATCAGGTTATAGCTCTTAATCACGCCAATTCCCTCAGCAAAGGAGAGAACCGCATCCGTCAAATGCTCACTTTGATTCTGCCTCCCGGCGGCTTCCTTCAGAGAAACCTTATTCATTCCCTTTGCAACAAGTGATGCAAGCAGCGTCACGATTGCGGCGATCAGGCCAAGCCGCCAGTCCAGAAAAAACATAAATACCAGCAGGATAAAGGCAGAGAGCATATAGCTCATCATATTGCCAAGGGTACTCATGGCGGCTTCTTCAATGAACACCATATCGGTGCTGAGTACAGAGCTGATTTTC
>DKYT01000047.1:2656-3521 GCA_002492465.1 Lachnospiraceae bacterium UBA7093
GGATGTAAAATATCCCATCGGCAGTTTACGGAGATGCCCTCCAAGTTCCATTCTCTTATCCGTAAAAATCATATATCCTGCAGCACTTTGCAACCTGTCACATAGATAGTGGACAATCGTCTGCACTACTACAACGGCGGCAAGCCCAAGTCCGATATACAGGCAATCCGCTCCTGTTAAAATTTTCTGATAGAACCCTGAGAGTACAAGAAACGCCAAAAATATAGGCATTTTTGCAAGTATGGATTCTATAAAGGCACATAAAAACGCTCCCTGAATCCGGCCCTTATATTTGCCGGAGAGATTTAATATTCTTGAAAACAGTGCAAACATTTACTTCCCCTCCTTTGCGGTATTTACTTTCCATTCTGCGCTGCCCTGCGCCGCCTTCCATAATTTCTGGTATTCCCCGCAGGTCTGCAGCAGTTCCCGGTGAGTGCCGGCTGCGGCCAGTTTTCCGTGTGCTATGACACAAATCTGATCGGCGTTCATAATGGCAGGAAGTTTATGGGCAATCACAAACAGGGTTTTTCCATTTACCAGTTCTGCAATCGCAGCCTCCATTTTTTCCTCGTTCTCCGGATCGGCATATGCGGTCGCTTCATCAAGTACAATGATGGGGGCATTTTTCAGGATTGCACGGGCCAGGGATATGCGCTGGCGCTGACCGCCAGAAAGCATCTTGCCAGCATCGCCGGCCATGGAGCGGATTCCCTGTGGCAGTTTTTCAAGAAATTCCAGACATTGCGCTTTTTTCGCCGCTTCAAGGACTTCTTCATCTGTAGCGTCCGGTTTTCCCATCCGTATATTTTCGAGCAGAGAGGTATTAAACAGATACTGGTCCTGTGCTACATATGAAATCTGA
>DKYT01000025.1:0-43071 GCA_002492465.1 Lachnospiraceae bacterium UBA7093
AGTTGTCCGGGGTTCGAGTCCCCGGTGGCTCATTTGATCTAATAATTCTCTTTCATTTCTGTCACGTACATTGTGATATGTTCTTGTGGTTTTTTATTCTTACGGTGCATTCCAATAAATATTTTTGATAGTATGATAACTAAGTACAGGTAAATAATCGCATTTCATGTACAAGCTATTGCTTTTTTTGCGGCGTTATAGTATTTTTATAAAGTAATTTTGACTGTTTACACAGTGAGGGAAAGTATTATGAAAAAAATTATGGTGTTGTTTTTTACTTGCAGTCTGTTGCTATGTCTTGCAGCTGGTTGCGCTGACGTAGCAAATGTATCCAGGGAAAGCGGTGCAGATAGGGAGACGGTTTCTAATTATGATATGCAGGTAGTGGAAGCGGCGGTTACGGAAGAAGGCTATTACATATTAGAAGGCTATCTCCATGAAATCGGAAAGCATGATTTTACATTGGAATTGGAGGAAGGGGACTTTCTTTCCTTTCAGTTAGCGCCTGAAACGATGATTTATACAGGTGAAGAAAAGGGAATGGAGGAAGGACAAAGGATCCGGGTTGTCTTTGATATGAAAGCGGATGAACCGCAAACGGAAAAGGCGCTGGTGATTGCCATTACTACATTAGGGGAAATGTAAATTTTATGTTAATTTTTAC
Source organism: Lachnospiraceae bacterium UBA7093 (assembly GCA_002492465.1). Classification (GTDB taxonomy): domain Bacteria; phylum Bacillota; class Clostridia; order Lachnospirales; family Lachnospiraceae; genus Suilimivivens. The sequence continues at coordinate 665 of DKYT01000025.1, forward strand.
TTTTTTAAACACATTTCATACATGAATCCCGTTATATATGATACAATATATAGCTGGGAGCAAAAGACTGTGCGCGATGCAGAGGATGGAATTATGAGAAAGCATCAAAGGTATGAGAAGGAAATAGAAAAGTTAAGAAAGAGACATCAAAAAAAGAGAGAGCTTTACAGGCTGCTGAAGGAAAACGCTTCGGATATTTTAGAGTCCCGGAATTTTCAGAGCACCAGAAATTATATTCAGCATGGAACAATACCGGTGCACAGACATTGCATCGACGTAGCGCGAGAGAGCATTGCGATCAGCAAGTTTCTGGGAATTCCCTGCAATGAAAGGGAGCTGATCAGGGGCGCGCTTTTGCATGATTATTTTTTGTATGACTGGCATGATAAGACAAGAGAGAATTATCAAAGTCTCCATGGCTTTTATCATCCCGGTATAGCGTTGAAAAATGCCAGCAGGGAATATAATCTTACGCCCCGGGAAAGGGATATTATCAAAAAGCATATGTGGCCGCTTACGATAGTACCGCCCCGTTGCAGGGAAGCGTGGATTGTAACCACCGCTGATAAATATTGCTCATTATTGGAAACCTTAAAGCTGCGCAGGGGTGCAGGAAAAACACGAATAAGGGTAACAGGATGAAAAAGGGACTGTTTGAATATTTGAAAGAGTATAGTGACAGCGATTTTTATCCTTTTCACATGCCGGGGCATAAAAGAAATACAGAGAGCGGTTCTCTGGGGGAAATGTACCGATATGATTTTACAGAGATAGAGGGATTTGATAATCTCCATCAACCGGAATCGATTATCCGGGATGCCCAGATGCGCGCGGCTGAATTGTATCATTCAGAAGAAACCTATTTCCTTGTGAATGGCAGTACTGTGGGGCTGTTAAGCGCTGTTTCAGCAATTGCACACAGGGCGGGAAAATTGATTATTGCCAGAAATTGCCATAAAGCCGTATATCATGCGGCTTTTTTAAATCATATGGAGCTTTCTTATGTATATCCTGAAGTGATAACAGACTATGATCTGGCAGGTGAAGTTTCTGTGAAGGCATTGGAGAAGGTTATAAAGGAAATTCTGGAATTGTCAGGCGCAGAAACGGAGCAGGCAGACAGGGTAATTGCCGGGGTGGTAATTACATCGCCTACCTATGAAGGGATTTCCTCCGATGTAAAGGGAATTGCAGAACTGGTTCATGGATATGGGATTCCCCTGATTGTGGATCAGGCACATGGGGCGCATTTTGGAATGCATCCAGCTTATCCTCCCAATGGGGTGGAGGAGGGTGCGGATCTTGTGGTTCACAGTGTTCACAAAACTCTTCCGGCGCCTACTCAGACGGCGCTTTTACATAAGAATGGCAATTTGATCGATGGGGAAAGGTTGAGAAAATACCTTCGGATCTATCAGTCCAGCAGTCCTTCTTATCTTTTGATGGCGGGAATTGACGAGGCGGTGAAACTGACAAAGGAGGAAGGCTTTGAACGGCTGGATAGGATGCTGCTTTTTCGGAATTGCTTTTTAAACGAAATGAAGAACTGCAGGCATATTCGCCTGTGCCCTTTGACGGAGCCGGGAAAGCTGGTGTTATCTGTGCGGGGCTGTTCCATAACGGGACAAAAACTTAATCAGCTTTTACGGGAAAGATATCGGCTGGAGATGGAAATGGCTTCAGGAAGCTATGTGGTTGCCATTATAACCATGATGGACCGGGAAGAAGGCTTTGAGCGGCTTTTACACGGGCTGAAGGAAATTGATGGGGAAATTGCAGAGGGAGGAAAAGAGGATATATTGTCATGGACAGAGCTACGTCCTGAACTGCATTTACAAATGAAGGAGGCTTATACAATGCCGTATGCGGAAGCGGAACTGGCGGAAGCGGAGGGAAAAACAGCGGCGGAATTTGTGAATTTATATCCTCCGGGAATTCCATTATTAGTGCCGGGAGAAAAAATCGACATGTCGTGTATAGAAGTGATAGGTTTTTATATAAAAAATGGCTATACTGTTAATGGAATTAATAAAAATAAAATAAAAGTGGTAAAACCGCTTAAATGAATATAAAGGAGAATAGAATGAGAAAAACAAAAATTATCTGTACCATAGGTCCTGCAAGCGAAAGTGAGGAAAAATTACGGGAATTAATGCTTGCCGGCATGAATGTTGCCCGTTTTAATTTTTCCCATGGCACCCATGAGGAACATAAGAAAAAATTTGACAGGGTGATCAAAGTCAGCAATGAACTGGGCATTCAGGTTGCAACTATGCTGGATACAAAAGGACCGGAGATCAGACTTAAGGATATTGAAAATGGCAGAACGGAGCTTGTAACCGGACAGAAATTTATCCTGACCACGGAAGAGGTTTTGGGAAACAATGAAAAGGTTACCATTACCTACAAGAACTTAAAGGACGATATCAGCATAGGCACCACGATTTTGATTGACGATGGTTTGATTGAAATGGTTGTGGATGCAATCGAAGAGACCGATATAATATGTACAGTGGTAAACGGAGGACCTATTTCCAATCATAAGGGCGTGAATGTTCCGGGGGCGGTGCTGTCTATGCCCTATATCAGCGAGGTGGACAGAAGCGATATTATGTTTGGCTGCGACATGGGATTTGATTTTCTTGCCGCTTCTTTTGTAAGGTGCAGGGAAGACATTCTGGAGGTGAAAAAGATTCTGGATGAACATGGCAGCCATATGAAGGTCATTGCGAAGATCGAGAATATGCAGGGCATCCACAATCTGGAGGATATTCTTACAGTTTCCGATGGTATTATGGTAGCGAGAGGGGATATGGGCGTAGAGATTCCCATGGAGGAAGTGCCGGTTATGCAGAAACGCATGATCAAAATGGCGGAAGCGCAGGGCAAGCATGTCATCACAGCGACCCAGATGTTGGAATCCATGATCAAGAACCCCAGACCTACCAGGGCGGAGACAACGGACATAGCAAATGCTATTTATGACGGAACTACGGCAATTATGTTGTCGGGAGAAAGCGCTGCCGGTTTATATCCGGTAGAGGCAGTTAAGACCATGGCAAGGATTGCGGAAAGAACAGAAGAGGATATTGATTATAACGGAAGGATGAAGCGCAGGGAGCACATTGACAATTTCGACGTAACCACGGCAATTTCCCATGCCACCTGTACAACGGCAATGGATCTGAAGGCGGCGGCAATTATTACCGTAACCATTTCCGGATTTACAGCGGGAATGATTGCCCGGTATAAACCTAAATGCCCCATTATTGCATGCAGTGTAAGTCCCAAAACCTGCAGGCAGCTTAGCTTATCCTGGGGAGTGACGCCGGTTTGGATTGCCAGGGAAAGTACGGCTGAGGATCTGTTTGACGAAGCGGTACGGGCGGCTGAGGAAGCCGGATATATCAAAAAGGGAGACAAGGTCGTTTTAACGGCAGGAGTTCCCCTGGGAATTTCAGGAAAAACCAATATGATTCGTGTTGTAGAGGTTTAATTAATATGGGAAAAATGATATACTTAATGGGGAAGAGTTCCTCAGGAAAGGATACCATCTATAAAAGGCTGTTGGGATGGGAATCGCTGCATTTAGAAAAAGTAGTACTTTATACCACCCGTCCCATTCGTGCCGGAGAGACGGAAGGAAAAGAATATCATTTTACAGATGAAGCGGGATATTTGGAACTGGAAGCACAGGGCAGGATTATTGAGGCGCGTGCTTACCATACATATCATGGGCTGTGGCGATATTTTACGGTAGATGACGGAAGCATAGATTTGGAGAATCAGAATTATCTGATCATTGGAACCATAGAATCCTACAGGAAGACGGCGGATTATTATGGAAGGGAAAAGGTTTTGCCAGTGCTTCTGGAGCTGGACGACGGTATTCGCTTGAAAAGAGCGCTGAACCGGGAAATGCAGCAGGAAAATCCCAGGTATGAAGAAATGTGCAGGCGTTTTTTGGCGGATGCGGCTGATTTTTCAGATGAAAAGATAAAGGAAGCGCATATAGAGAGAAGATTTTCCAATGAAAATTTGAATCATTGCCTTGCGGAAATTAAAAAATATATACAGGAAAGCCTGCAGGAATAGAATAGGGCTTTGGGTAAACGGGGTTCTTAGAGAGAGGAGTGATCAGCAGTGGACATTAAAGTGAATCAGATGACGCCGGTAACACAGCCGGAGGCGGCTGCGCCGGTGCAGGAAGCAGACGGGGCATTTAAATTTACGCTGGTCAGTCATATTGAAGAGCAGGAATTGCAGGCAAGGTTAAATACTCTCATGGAAGAAATTACCATGCAGGGGGATAAGCTTGCAAAGAAACGGGATATCCGGGATATGAAAAAGTATAGGGGGCTGGTGAAGGAGTTTATGAATGAGATCGTCAGCAGATCCCACTCCTTCAGCCGTGAAAACTTCCTGGATCGGAAGGGAAGGCACAGGGTATACGGAATTATCAGGCTGGTGGATGAAAATTTGGATGAGCTGGCAAAGGAGCTGATGAAGGATGAGCAGGATCATCTTGCAATTCTTTCTAAAATCGGAGAGATCAGAGGTCTGCTGCTGGATATTTTAACGTAAGGAATCACTATATAATAAACTGATGAAAGTGACAAAGGGACTGGCTGTAGACAAACAGCAGAAATGAGAGGGTGTATGAGCAGGTTTGTTGATATTGTGGGGCAGGAACAGCTGAAAGAACATTTGGAAAACGCTATTAGGTTAAATAAGGTGTCTCATGCTTATATTATCAATGGCGAGAGAAATGCAGGAAAAGAGTTTATTGCAAAGACCTTTGCCATGGCGCTGCAGTGTGAGGACAGGCAGGATGTGGAGCCATGTCAGGAGTGCCATTCCTGTAAACAGGCTTTAAGCGGCAATCATCCGGATATTATTTTCATCAATCATGAAAAGCCGGGAACCATTGGTGTGGAAGATATTCGTAAACAGATTAACGGCGATGTGGCAATCAAGCCTTACAGCGGTCCAAGGAAGATTTATATTATGAACGAGGGCGAAAAGATGACGGTGCAGGCGCAAAATGCGTTGCTGAAGACTTTGGAGGAGCCTCCGGAATATGCCGTGATTTTAATTTTGACCACCAATATGGATTCCTTGCTTCCCACGATATTAAGCAGGTGCGTGGTTCTGAACATGAAACCGGTGCGGGATGCCCAGATCAAGAAATTTTTAATGGACACTATGGAGATCCCCGATTATAAGGCGGATATCTGCGCCGCTTTTGCAAGAGGAAATGTGGGCAAGGCAAGACTTTTGGCGAAAAGCGAGGAATTTGACAAGGTAAAGGAAGAAGCGGTTACCCTGTTAAAATATATCAACGAGATGGAGCTTAACGAAATTGTTGCCGCCATCAAAAAGATCAATGAATACAAGTTTGACGTCAACGACTATATGGACATCCTTTCTATATGGTATCGTGATGTGCTGCTGTTTAAGGCGACACATGATGCAAATAACTTGATTTTCAGGGAGGAAATACAGTATATTAGAAAGGTAGCCGACAGAAGCACCTACGAGGGCATTGAAAAGATCATCGACGCCCTGGAGAAGTCAAAGCAAAGGCTTTCCGCCAATGTAAACTTTGATTTGACTATGGAGCTTTTGCTGCTGACAATTAAAGAGAATTAAGTGAGGTTTATAGATTTATGACAAAGGTAATAGGAGTACGTTTCAGGACAGCAGGAAAGATATATTTTTTTGATCCGGGGAAGCTGGATATTCGGCGCGGAGAGCATGTGATTGTGGAAACCGCAAGAGGGATTGAATATGGAACGGTGGTAGGAGATCCCAGAGAAGTGGCGGAGGATAAGGTAATCCAGCCCTTAAAGCCGGTGCTTAGAATTGCAACCCAAAGAGACGATGAGCAGGAAGCGGGGAATAAGGTAAAGGAAAAAGAAGCGTTCAAAATCTGCCTGGAAAAAATACACAAGCATGGTTTGGAAATGAAGCTGATCGATGCAGAGTATACATTTGACAATAATAAGGTGTTGTTTTATTTCACAGCCGACGGACGTATTGATTTTAGGGAACTGGTAAAGGATCTTGCCTCTGTGTTTAAAACCAGAATCGAGCTTCGGCAGATCGGCGTCAGAGACGAAACAAAAATATTAGGGGGAATTGGCATTTGCGGCAGAGAGCTGTGCTGCCACAGGCATTTGTCCGAGTTTGTGCCGGTTTCCATTAAAATGGCAAAGGAGCAGAATCTTTCTTTAAATCCCACTAAGATCTCCGGCGTGTGCGGCAGACTGATGTGCTGTCTGAAGCATGAGGAGGAAACCTATGAAGAGTTGAACCGCAGACTGCCTAATGTAGGAGATCATGTGACAACAGAGGATGGGCTGAAGGGAGAGGTGCACAGTGTAAACGTTCTCCGCCAGCTGGTGAAGGTTATTGTGGAGGTCGGAGACGAAAAGGAGATTCAGGAATACCGTGTAGAACAGTTGCGGTTTAAGCGCAGACATAAGCATAATAAGATAGACGTGCAGGATGAGGAGCTAAAGCAGCTTGAAAAGCTGGAAAAAGAAGAGGGCAGATCAAAGCTTGACGATAATTGATCATACCGGAATGGAGGAAAGGATGATTTCCTTAAAAAAGAATGAGAGGATCGACGATCTTCAAAGGAATCACTATAAAATCATTCAGGATCCGGACAGGTTTTGCTTTGGCATGGACGCGGTGCTGCTCTCCGGCTTTGCAAGGGCAAAGGAAGGAGCAAAAGTCCTTGATTTGGGAACCGGTACAGGTATTATTCCGATTCTTATGACAGCAAAGACAAAGGCGGCGCATTTTACAGGGTTGGAGATTCAGCCTGACAGTGCGGATATGGCGCTGCGCAGTGTAAAACTGAATGAACTTGAAGAAAAAATAGAAATTGTTACCGGTGATATAAAAGAAGCAGTCAGTCTTTTCGGAGCTGCTTCTTTTGATGTAGTGACTTGTAATCCTCCTTATATGACAGAACATCACGGGTTGACCAACCCGGAGGCGCCCAAGGCAATTGCCAGACATGAACTGTTGTGCACTTTGGAGGACGTAATCGATCAGAGCAGCAGGCTGTTAAAGCCTGGGGGAAATCTGTATATGGTGCACAGACCTTTCCGTCTGGCAGATTTGATCGTGCTTTTGCGGCAGTGCAAATTAGAGCCAAAGCGCATGAAACTGGTGTATCCGTTTGTGGACAAGGAGCCTAATATGGTTTTGATAGAAGCAAACAGAGGCGGGAGGGCACGAATGAGGGTAGAGAAACCGCTGATCGTTTATCAGAAGCCAGGGGTATATACCGATGAGATCTATGATATTTATGGGTATTAAATGAAAATCTGCTTTGAGAGAAGCTTTTAGCGGGAGGCAAGATCATGGCAGTTATGAAAAAACAACGGATGTGCCGTCCTTATGTTCAAGAAAAAAGGGTGCAGCAGAAAAGGCAAATGATGGTCGCAGGTTTACTTTTGATTCTGCTGTTTTTTCTTGGCGGATGTGGAAAAAAAGCGCATGCCGTCAACCCGGATGAGGCTGTGACGGAGGGCACCGTATCCGGGGATAAAGAGTCAAAGGATATTCAATCGTTTACCCAGCCGAGGGAAACCAGGGAAGCGGAGGCAACCGAGGAGACAGAAGAACCTCTGGAAAAAGTTGAGGATGAAGCGCAGGAGGAGAAGGTAGTCCGTCCCAAGGTGAAGGGAATTTTCGTGACAGGACCTATGGCAGGCAGCTCCAACATGGAGCATCTGATTCAGCTGGTAGAGGAAACAGAATTAAATACCATTGTGATAGATGTAAAGAACGACGAGGGCAGGATCACATATGGCATGGAGATTCCCAGCGTACAGGAGACGGGAGCCGGTATTAGCTATGTGCAGGATATGAAAGCACTGATGAAAAAGTGCAAGGAGAAAAATATTTATTTGATTGCCAGAATCGTGACCTTTAAGGATCCTTTTCTCGCCAGGGAAAAGCCGGAATGGTGCATTCATAATACGGACGGCAGTATTTTTCTGGATAAGGGAGGACTTACATGGCTGAATCCTTATAACCGGGAGGTATGGGAATATCTTTTGGATATTGCGGAGGAATCGTTGGCAATGGGATTTGATGAAGTGCAGTTTGACTATATACGCTTTTCTACTGACAGCGGCATGGAAAATGTGGACTTTGGAGAGGCAGGAGAACAAAAGGACAGGGAAGCGATTATAACGGATTTCGTAAAGTATGCATCAGAGAGACTACATAAACTGGGAGGAGCTCTTTCAGCCGACGTTTATGGAGTTGTGATCGACAGCGAGGGGGATCAGCAGATTGTAGGACAGGATTATGTGGAAATGTCCAGGTATTTGGACTATATCAGCCCCATGGTTTACCCTTCACACTATGGTCCTTATAATTATAATATTCCTGTGCCTGATGCGGAGCCTTACAGGCTGGTACTGACAGCGCTCCAATCGTCCAGAAAGGTATTGGCGGGAATACCGCCGGAAACCGTTTCAGGAAATTCGGGAGAGGAATATACTGCAGAAGAAATAGCAGCTCTTTTGCCCATGGAGGGAATCCGCGCGCAGGTTCGCCCATGGCTTCAGGACTTTACCGCCACTTGGGTGAAGGGGCATATCAGCTATGGACCGGAGGAAATCAGGGATCAGATACAGGCTGTTTATGATGCAGGTTATGAAGAATGGATTTTGTGGAATGCAGCTAACCGATATACGGAGGAAGGGCTGCTGAAAGAGGATTAAAGCGATGACAGGAACCCTATATTTATGTGCAACACCCATAGGAAATTTAAAGGATATGACGCCCCGTGTGGTGGATACGCTAAGAGAAGTAGATATGATTGCAGCGGAAGATACCAGAAACAGCATTAAGCTGTTGAATCATTTTGAGATCAAAACGCCTATGACAAGCTATCATGAATACAACAAGATAGAGAAGGCGGAGCAGATTGTATCCTGGCTTCGGAAGGGAAAAAATGTTGCGTTGGTCACAGATGCGGGGACGCCGGCGATATCCGATCCGGGGGAGGTACTGGTGGATCAATGTCTGAAGGAGGGGATTCCGGTTACCTCGCTGCCGGGCTGCTGCGCATTGATTACAGCCCTTACGCTCTCAGGACTTTCCACAAGAAGGTTTTGTTTTGAAGGTTTTCTGCCCGCGGATAAAAAAGAAAAGAAATTTGTTCTGGAGGAACTTAGCAGAGAAACGCGCACAATGATCTTGTATGAAGCGCCCCATCATTTGAAAAGGACGCTGACAGAGTTGTATGAGACATTAGGGGAGCGCCGTGTTACTTTGTGCCGGGAGCTGACGAAGCGTTTTGAAACGGTTTTTCCCACAACTCTTGAGAAAGCATTGGTCTTTTATGAGGACAATGAGCCTAAAGGAGAGTATGTATTGGTGATAGAGGGGCTGGATCCTAAGATTTTGGAGAGAGAGGAGCAGGCGCAGTGGGAGCAGCTTACAATTAAGGAGCATATGGAGTTTTACGAGGGTCAGGGAATTGACAGAAAGGAAGCAATGAAAAAAGTGGCGGCTGACCGGGGGATGGGCAAACGGGATGTGTATCAGGCGTTGCTTTCATAGAGGCTTTCTATTGTAGTTAGAAGGTAATTTTCATAAATAATTCAGAGGGAAGCGTCATAGGATGCTAAAAAGAAGAAAAAGGATTTTTTTATGCTGAATTATATATGGGCAGGAATGATTGTGCTGGGCATTGTTTTTGGCGCTATAAACGGAAATATGAAGGAGGTTACGGAAGCAGCGCTGGACAGTGCAGGGGAGGCGGTATCTTTATGTATTGCGATGGCGGGGATTATGGCGCTATGGGTAGGGCTTATGGAGATCGCAGAGAGTTCGGGGCTGATTCTGAAGCTTACGGATAAGCTGTCGCCCTTTATTTCCTTTATGTTTCCAAGATTGCCGAAGAAGCATAAGGCGAGGGACTATATTTCCATGAATGTGATTGCCAATGTGTTGGGGCTGGGGTGGGCTTGCACGCCGGCGGGCTTGAAGGCAATGGAGGAACTGGCGAAACTGGAGGAAGAGCGAGGAAATCCGGCGTATCTGCCAGGGAGTGTTGGCACAAAAGGTAGCAAAACGGAGAGGGTTGCCAGTAATGAGATGTGCACGTTTTTGATATTGAATATTTCATCATTACAGTTGATTCCGGTGAACATGATTGCTTACCGGCAGCAGTACGGCAGTGTGAACCCGGCGGGGATTATTGCACCGGCGATTGTGGCGACATTTATCAGTACGTTGACGGCGGTGGTGTATTGTAAGGTGAAGGATAGAAGGCGGAGGAGCTGAATATTCTCCGCTTTTGTATATGATAAGATATTTTTAAGAATTGAAATATTAAAAAAATTTTGTTTTATAGAAATCACTTAAAAGCGGTATTAATGAACTGAAAATAATTAATACCGCTTTCAATATGGAGTAACTATTATTCTAATTTAATACAAAAGGCAAAATAACCGCGTCCGGTATTAAGCAGCAAACTATAATCAAAAACTTCTAAAAAGAATGTTTTTCTAAACTGTTCCAGCGTCATAAAATGGCTGCTTTCTAATTGATATTGTGCAGACAAGCGGCAGTGTATGCCAAGCTGTTCCGCAATTCGCAATGAAAGTTCTTTGCCGGCATTCATGACCAATTTATCCATTTTTGTCAGGGACATATCCAGCATAGCGCTGACGACCCTTAATACCAGGCTTTCTTCCAGTACCATAAAAATTTGTGTTTTTTCTGCTTTTTTTGAGCGATATGTCAATCGAATGACAATGCTGTCTCCGAAGTCATCTCCGCTGTAATGCTCACTGACAATTTGGGTTTGTGATCTAAAAATTTCCTGTATGGTAATTATCAGCGAATCTTCCAGAGCGATTAGATCTGCCCCGGCGTTGTCCTGTTTCCATTTATTTGAGACTTTGCCTGTAATAGCGAGATCTTCGATCATAATATGGGCGGTAAGCCATCCAAGGCAGATGCCGAGAAAGTGATGAATAGATTCCTGAGAATAATTTGATTCTGTAAGTTCTTTTTCTAATGCCGGAAGTGTTTTATATCGCATGTCGTCATGCAGGCGTTTGTGTATTTCGTAACCTTTGTAGCCAATCGACTGCATATAGGTTTCCTCATCAGTGAAGTGTTCTATGGCATAACTCTTAAAGTATTTGATACCTTCGGCACATGCCCATTGTCCGTTATTTTCATCTTTGCTCAAATGGATGAGTTTGCGTACGATTGAAAAGAGCTTTTGATGTGCATTGTCGATGGAATTAACTCCGATGTTAAACCGTTCGTTCCATTCAGCTTTTTCAGACATGAGGTTCCTTTATCAGATAGGGAAATATCCCATTCGTTTTTGTTTATGAAATCCGAGATATCTTACTATGTTAACGATCAAATAAACAGTGTCAAATGTCAGTTACCTAAAAATGAATACGGTAGGGTATTAACTGGATTTCAAAATATTTTTAGAATACTATATGTCGAGAAATGGCATGTGGTGTCAGTTTTTGCAAATATATTTTTAAACTGACAAAACACAGCAGAAAAAGAGAGGAAATATACACCAGATCGGAGTATTCTTATCCGTAAAGGAGGATAAGAAGATGTATCATTTAAGATTAAAAGGCGATCACTATGAAATGGGCGTGAAGCGGGGAAAAATTTTTAAAAGGTATCAAATTTCTTTTCCACTTCAATTAGATCATTTTCAGTTGGAGCATGGGAAACAAAGCGAGGAGATTTTAAGGAAGTTTTTCCCGGAGGTATGTGAGGAAATAAGGGGAGTGAGCGATGTCCTAGGGGTGGAATATTTGCAATTTGCTTCATGGATGTTGTGTATGGGATGCTGCATGTATAATTTAGAAAATAATATTCCTGTAGAAATTCATGGGTGCACTGCTTTTGCATATACAAGGGGCGGCAGAGTAATATATGGCAGAAACAATGACCTGCCGCCTTATTTGCGGGATGGAAGTAAAAGTGAAATTTATGCACCTGAAAATGGAAACAGGTTTCATATTACCACCTCTTCCTTTATCAATGGAGAAGAGGGACTAAATGAACATGGTCTTGCTGTTGCAATGACATTTGTAATGACAGATCTTGCAAAAATTCAGGCGGGGTTCAATTCCTGTTTTATCGTAAGGTACCTGCTTGAAAAAGCAAATAATACAGAGCAGGCAATTTCCTTGCTTATGGACTTGCCAATAGCTTCCAATTGTAATATTTTAGTTGCGGATAAATGTGGCAGTATGGCGGTGGTTGAATGCACGCCAACGATTAAAAGAATCCGGGAGGGAGAGCAGGTTCAAGATGGCAAAATAGTTTGTACTGTAAATAGTTTTATATCTGAGGAATTGAAGCCGTATGATGATGCGAAAGGGAATGATTATGATTCTCAAAAACGGTACAGGGTCGTTCTGGACAGTTTTTCCTTGGGGCGTATTAGAAAGGATTATATTGAAACTACCAAAGAGCTTTTAAAAGGCGATTATGGATTCATGTGCCAATATGACAGCGAGCCGGACTTTGAAACAGTTTGGAGTTCCATATTTGATTTGGAAAATCTGGTCATTTATCGTGCAGAGGGCGACCCAAGAAAAAAGAACTTTATGAGAGATAACAGGCTTCACAACATTAAGTTTAAGACTCAAAAGGCGGTTGAAACTTAATACCTGAAAGCGTAAAATATCAAGAAAGATAATATAAGGTTTTGCAATATATGAAAGAGACGGTATTGTAACGGATGGGTCGGATTTTGGATGAAGATTTAATCTATGAGATTCTTTCGGTGGTGGAAGAAATCCCGGAAGGGTGTGTTGCCACTTACGGTCAGATTGCGCGTTTAATTGGCAGGGATAAAAATGCAAGGCTTGTGGGAAAGGTGCTTAGCATGTCTGAATTTTATGGGGAATATCCTTGCCATAGAGTGGTTAATCATGCAGGACGGATGGTTCCGGGATGGCAGGAGCAAAAACACTTGCTCTTCCGGGAGGGCGTCCCTTTCAAGGATGATTTTCATGTGGATTTGAAACGATGCCAGTGGGATTGTTAAAAATATTTTGGAGCTAAGGAGAAAACAGAATATGCTATATACGACGCATTATGAATCGCCGATAGGTTCGCTTTTGCTTGCAGAAAAAAATGGCGCTCTCGCGGGGCTTTGGATAGAGGGGCAAAAATATTATCTTGGAGCCTTGCGTGAGGAAAGGCGGGAAAATAAAGAATCAAAAATTTTGAGGGATACAAGGAATTGGCTGGATCGGTATTTTAAAGGAGAAAAACCGGCTGTCTGCGAGCTGGTGCTTGCTCCGGAGGGAAGTCAGTTCAGAAAAGCGGTCTGGGAAATACTTTGTGAAATTCCTTATGGCACAACTATCACCTATGGGGAAGTGGCACAAAAGCTTGCCGCCAGATGGGGGCTTGCAAAAATGTCAGCTCGGGCTGTGGGCGGCGCGGTAGGTCATAATCCCATATCCATTATCATTCCATGCCACCGGGTAATTGGGGCAAACGGCAGCCTGACAGGGTATGCAGGCGGGATGGAAAAGAAAGTAAAACTACTTACTTTAGAAGGTGTAAACATGGGATTTTGAGCAGATTGAGACGTTGTTTTTTTGGAATTAAGATAGGACCACAGAGATTTGAATAAAAAGGGATAGACTTGACATCCAATCAGGTACAATTTTATTGGGGTGTTATGCTATATAGAGCATAGCATCCTTTATTTTTATGCATTAATAAGGATCTTTATCATTTCTAAATCATTTCCGGCTATATCAATCGTTATAATAAACAGGGGACGCCCAAAAGGAGTAAATCTTGATGCGCGAAGAGATTCTGTTGAAAAAGCTGCAGGACGGAGAGGAAGGGGCATTGGAACAGTTGATTCAAGCTTACTATCCGGATATTCTGCGATATTGTATTTGGCATGCGCCGGATCCCCACCTGGCGGAAGATGCGGCGCAGGAAACCTTTTTGAAGGCAATTAAATATCTGGGAGCCTGCAGATTTTCGGGAAAGATGAAGGCATTTCTGTACAAGATTGCCTTGAACACGTGCAGAGATATGCAGAAAAGCAAGTGGGCAAAGAGGGTTTCTCTGGACAAGATCGGGACGGAGCTTCCCTATAAGGAAAAGGGATTTTCGGAGGCGGAAGAAATGCTTGCAATCAGAGCATATGTCCGAGAATTGGACGAGCTGTCTTCGGAGATCGTTCTTTTGCGTTTCCGGCAAAACTTAAAGCTGCGTGAGATATCAGAGATTACCGGTTTACCGGTGCGGACGGTGCAATCCAGGCTTAGGGCTGCACTAAAGCATATAAAACAGGAAGTGGAAGGAGGGAATTGCAGTGAATAAGGAATGGAGTGCAAAAATGAAAAAGGCGTTGTCCGAAAAAGAACCGGCAGACCTGAAGGGACAGATGGATCGGATGGTTAAGCTGGCGGATGTGCAGTTTGGGCAGAGCAAAAGGAAAAGAATCGGATTTTGGGGGTTGCTGATGAGGCAAGTCAACTCTGTAGGATGGTGTATTTGGGGAATGGAGGCGGCAGCAGCATTTTTGGGCAGCTTTGTTTTGGGCAGTCTTTTGAAAGATCCTTATTTTTTTACGCCGAGAAAGATTGCATTTTATTTAAGCTGCGGAACTGTGACGGCATCGATGCTGCTTTTGCCGGTTCTTTATCGCTCGATCCGTTTTAGGATGATAGAGGTGGAGAGCGCAGCGTATTTTTCTTATAAAAGGCTTTTGGTTTCCCGGTTTCTGCTGTTTTTCGCAGGAGAAGTGGCGGGAATGGGAGTAATGGGCGTAATTGCATATGGGAGGCAGCTTATGAGCGGAAGCATGTTGATTTATGTGCTGGTGCCGATGCTGTTGACTGGGGAGGGAATTTTAATTTTTTTGAAAAGATCGTCGCCAGATAAATTGTGCATTCACTATGCCTGCTATGATGGGGTGCTGCTTTTACTGCTTTGTGTAGTGTATAGGGCGGTTCCTCAGATCTACGATGGAAAATATGGAAGTATTTTAACGGCGACAGGT
Source organism: Lachnospiraceae bacterium UBA7093 (assembly GCA_002492465.1). GTDB lineage: Bacteria > Bacillota > Clostridia > Lachnospirales > Lachnospiraceae > Suilimivivens. Next base: position 15,732 of record DKYT01000025.1, read on the forward strand.
ATAATACTGCTGGGCTGCTCCATCCGGCAATGTATGAGGTTGATAAAGCAGCCGGAAGAAGCATTATATGTGTGATACCATAACAGGAGGAAAAAATATGGAACTGAAAATAGACCAGGTTACGAAACGGTATAAGGATAAGCTTGCAGTGGATCATGTGTCTCTTACGCTGAAGCCGGGGGTATGGGGGCTGCTTGGCGCTAACGGCGCAGGAAAGACCACCCTTATGAGGATGATTGCCGGAATTATGAAACCCACCTCCGGAGATATTCTGTACGATAATCTTTCCATTCAATCTTTGCAGGGAGAATACCGGAATATCTTTGGCTATCTGCCCCAGGAGTTCGGTTTTTATCCGGAATTTACGGTGACAGACTATTTGTCCTATGTGGCGGCGTTAAAAGGACTGTCTAAAGCGAAAACCAGGGATAAAATCGATGCGCTTTTGGAGCAGCTCACTTTAACTGACGTAAGGAAGAAAAAAATTCTTAAGCTTTCCGGAGGGATGAAGCGCAGGGTGGGGATTGCCCAGGCACTGTTAAACGAACCGGAAATTTTGATTTTGGATGAGCCTACCAGCGGACTGGATCCAGGAGAGCGGGTAAGGTTCCGCAATCTCTTATCAAAGTTTGCCCAGAACCGGATCGTGCTTATATCCACGCATATTGTACCTGACGTAGAGTATATTGCAAATCAAAACGCTATTATTAAGGAAGGAAAGATTATTGCTCTGGGAACCACGGAAGAACTGGAAAGACTGGTGGAAAATAAAGTGTACCGCTGCACCATGCATCCCAAAGAGCTGGCAAAACAGGAAGGAAGACTGCGCATTGTAAACTTAAAAAATGAGGAGGATGGGAGGGTTTCTCTGCGCTATTTGTCGGAACAGCCTATGACCGAAAATTCGATTGCAGAGGCGCCCAGGCTGGAGGATCTGTACCTTTGGCTTTTTCCCCAGGAGGAGGTAAGAGCATGAGATTGTTAGCACTTGAAATAAAAAGAATTTTAAAAACCAGAATTACATGGATTTTGTTGGCGGCTTCTTTTTTTCTTGGGGTCATTATGGCATACCTTCCGGTAACCTTTGAGGGAGCGGTGGTGACAGGATCAGATGGAGAGGAAAAGGAAATCACCGGCTTGGATGCCGTGGCATATTATCAAAAAAACAGGGATATGTTCGGGGAAGTGACGGCGGAAAAGCTGCAGGAGGCGGTGGCAGTATACCAGCAGGTGTATGAAACCTATGATTCTCAGTATGGAAACGAGGTTCCCGCCGGAGTTTTTTATGAAGAGCTTGCGAAGTACCGTCCTTTTATACGGGGTATAAGGGAAGCGTTTGCAGACCCAGAAACAGGAATTGCTCCGGGCGTCCGGGATCTGGATATAAAACAGGTAGGGGACTATTATGGGCAGCTTGAAAAAAGGTTGACCTCTGTCATGGATATAGAGCAGAAAAAGAATCCGTCGGCGAAGGAGATTGCCTTGGACAAGTTTGCAAGAGTAAGCAGACCTTATAAATATTATTATGGTGCGTCCGGGAATTCTATGGATTATGAAACGCTGCTTTTGTTTCTGCTTACGATTTTCGGGGTTGTAATCACGGCAACTATTTTTTCTGCAGACCGCCAGACGGGGGCGGATGATATTCTTCGCTGTACCAGGCACGGACGCCGGAGACTTGCCGGCGTAAAAGTAACGGCGGCATTTTTGATTACAGGCGTTACCTGTCTGCTGTGCGGGATTGTCTGGATTGTAACCACCAATACCCTATTTGGGTGGGAAGGTACAGAAACGTCCATGCAGATCTTTTATTCTGTCACCTCCTTGCTGCCCTTTACGGTGGGACAGTTACAGTGGGCAAATTTGCTGGGAGGATGTATACTGTTCCTTGCAACGGTCAGCTTTACCCTGTTTTTGTCCTCCCTGGCAAAGGACAATGTCTCCGCCCTGGCTTTGGGGTTGGTTTTTGCCCTGCTTCCGGTGATTGCATATATGGCGGTGCCGGGCGTATTGGGGGAATGGCTTTCATGCATTCTTCCAAGCGGCGGGATAGGGCTGGGAAATTCCCTGCTGTATGCTATGTGTGATTTTTCTTTTCTCCATATAGGCGCAGCTTCTTTTTGGAACGTGGATGTACTGCTTTTGCTGGGAATTCTGAAAATTCCGCTATTCAGTTTTCTTGCAGTTTTTTCATATTGCAGACGATATGCCTGAAAAGATTGGGAATGGGACTTTGGTTTAAAAAAGGCATGAGATTTATTACAAGAATGTCATTTTTTATTACAACAACGCTGATTTTACTGGATTTTTTTGTCAGGGCGTCTTGAAATTTTTAAATTTGAATGCTATACTAAACTTAACTATAGAGACCCTGCAATGGTAAATTGCATATATTAGGTGAAAGGACATGGAAGTCCATATTTTTATTCAAAGGAGTGATGGGAAATGGGTATTAAAATTAACGTAGGTACGAACCAGAATAGTTCTTATTTGCTTCAGAGTTTATCTTCCAGCAGCGGTGGAATGGGAAATTTGAATTTCCTGTCAGATTATGCCAGCATTAAGAACGGCAGCTATGGCAAGCTTATGAAAAGTTACTACGGCACGGGGCTGAGTTCAAGTACAGGAGCGGCAAGTAAGAAATACAGTTCAGGCGGTGTCCTTGAAAAAATTTTGGAAGAAAAGAAAAATCCAAAGGTTTCCAAAGATGTACAAAAGGCAAATGCCAGTCTGACAACCGGAATTACCAGTTTAAAATCCTCTGTTTCTGCATTGCAGAATGACAAGACGTATACAGATACGGAAAATGGTCAGAGCGCAATGGATAAAACAGTTTCCGCGATGAAGGCTTTTGTGACAGATTATAACAATGTTGTGAATGCAGCGAAAGGATCTACGCTGACCAGTAAAACGGCATATGTGGCAAATATGATGAGCAGCACGGCAGCGAATGCAGATAAGCTTGCAGAAATTGGCGTTACGATTGATTCCAGCGGAACGCTTGAGCTAAATGAAGGCAAGTTAAAGGCAGCAGGTACTTCTAAGGTGCAGGAGCTGTTTTCACCGGATAATATTATGAGCTATGGCTCTACAATTGCATCCCGCGTTCAGTTTGCAGGATCTTCAAACAGCACTGAGGCTACAGGTAATACAGATACAAACACCAGTACTGTCAAAGGTTCCAGTGCAGCAGCTCTTAAGGCGGATGGCAAAAAGCTTGCTTCTGATGAATTATACGCAAGAATGAAAGATGAAGACGGCAACGAGACCGACAAATATGACGTGGCTAAAATTTTTGCCGCGGCAAAGAGTTTCGTAGGCAATTACAACCGCATGTTTGATACTGCCGAATCCAGCACCAATTCCGGCGTATTGGCAAACTTGTCTTACATCAGGGAAAAGACGGCACGCAATGCGGACGCACTGAAGGAGTTTGGGATCGATGTGGATCAGAAGGGCAGAATGAAGATTAATGAGGACACATTTAAAAATTCAGATATGTCCGAGGTACAGAAATTCTTCAAAGACTATGGTTCTTCCATTGCCACCAACGCATCTCTTGTAGATTATTACCTGACTACCCAGGCGAATGCAGCCAGTGGTTATACAGCTACCGGAGAATACAACGTACAGGGAAGTTCCCGCTATGCAGATACCATGTAGTATATATCAGAAAAAGTAAGAATTATGAAATATCAAGTAAGTGCAGCAGAAAAATCTGTTGCACTTATTTTTTTTGTGGTAGTAATATTGACAATTAATATACTGTGTAGTACGATGTATATCAAGGAGGCGATGATGTGAATATAGACGACTGGAAATCCCAGATTAAAAGAGGAACATTGGAATACAGTATTTTATTAATGATTTGTAAAAGAGCCTATTATGGATATGAGATCATGAGTGAACTGGAAAAGTATCCAATTCTGTCGGCAAAGGAAAACACAATTTATCCCTTGCTGCGGCGCTTGCTAAAGGAAGAATTTCTTTCTTCCTTCTGGCAGGAGACGGCGGAGGGACTACCGCCGAGAAAGTATTATTCCATTACAGAAAAGGGAAAAGAATATCTGGAAGCCATGTCTGTTGAATGGGGAAATTTATTAACAGCTATCGAGGAAATCAAGGAGGAAGGAAATGGACAAAAAAATGCATGATTATCTGAATCAGATAGACCGCTATTTAAAGCCTATGGCGGCAGCTGAGAGAGCGGATATTATTAATGAGATCAAAAGTGAAATGCTGGAATTGGAAGCACAAAAGGGCATGTCTGCCGAAGAGATTTTAGAGAGGCTTGGAGAACCCAGAGAGTTGGCAAAAGCTTATATGGGGGAAGCAATTGTAAAAAATAATACTTTCAGCTTGCGCAAATTCAGCACAATGTTTGCTTTCTATGGACTTGCGGGATTTACAGGCATGTTTATTTTACCGATTTTCAGCGTTTTATCAGTGGGATTGATGTTTTGCGGTGCAATTGCGCCTGTGGCAGGGATTGTGAAATTTTTGGGCTTTTTAGTTGGAATCGAGGTGCCCTGGGTGATGTTTCAGTTTGGAACTTATACCGCGCCTGCCTATGTGGTATTTCCCCTTTCTGTGGTTACGGGGGTTTTGCTGTTTGCCGCAGGATGGGGACTGTGGAAACTGATGATCCGGTATATTCGGACGGTCAGCCTGGGAAAAAGAAAATTGCAGCAGCAAGAATAAAAAAATGTAAGAAGGGATTTTTAAATGAAGGAATCGGTGCTATAATATTAAAAAAACGGAAGGGAAGGTATTAAATTCATGTTGTTGGAAGGAAAGGTTGCAATTGTAACAGGCGGAACCAGAGGAATTGGTTTTGAGATCGTGCGGAAGTATCTTTCGAACGGAGCAAAGGTGGTATTGTTCGGCTCAAGACAGGAGACTGTGGATAAAGCACTTGCTAAGCTGAAAGAAGAGAATGCAGATTGGGAAGTGGAAGGAATGTTCCCTGCGCTGACAAATGCGGCGGAGGTTGAGAAGGCAATCCTTGCCGTAAAAGAAAAATTTGGCAAAATTGATATTTTGGTAAACAATGCGGGCATATCGCAAAGTACACCTCTGTATGACTATACGCCGGAGGAATTTGATAAAGTGATAGATCTGAATGTGCGGGCGCTGTTTTATGCTATTTTGCCCACTGCAAAAATTATGAAGGAGCAGGGGGGAGGATGCATCATTAACACCAGCTCTATGGTCAGCATTTGCGGACAGGCGGCAGGCGTTGGGTATCCCACCAGCAAATCGGCGGTAAACGGCATGACCTTTTCCCTGGCAAGAGAATTGGCAAAAGATCATATCAGAGTAAATGCGGTAGCACCGGGCGTAACCAAAACGGATATGGTTGCGGCGCTGCCTCAGGCTATGGTGGACGCTATCTCTGCTAAAATTCCCATGGGAAGACCGGGAGAGCCGGAGGAGGTTGCCGATGCGTTTCTTTATCTTGCCAGCGATCTTGCCAGCTATGTAACGGGAGAGATCCTGTCAGTTGATGGAGCCTGCAGAACGTAAAAATATGTAAATTGTAGGAATAAGGCTTCTTTATCTCTTGCAAATAAATACTTCTTCTATTATGATATTGGATAGATACACGACTGACGGAAGCAGGAAAAGCCTGTGTAGGAGAACCTACAGGAAGTGTATTGTCCGATTATGAGTCGACCGTCTGGGCTGCCTGGCAAAGGTATGCCCAGGCGTTTTAATGTGAGGGAAAAGAATGGAGGAAAAGAAAAATGTTGTCACTTGCACAGGAACTTTCGGATAACGCGTATCCGGGAAGAGGTATTGTCATCGGCAGGTCAGAGGATGGAAGCAAAGCTGTAACTGCCTATTTTATTATGGGAAGAAGCTCTAACAGCCGGAACCGTATTTTTGCAGTGGAGGGAGAGGGTATCAGAACGGAGGCGTTTGACCCTTCTAAGCTGGAGGATCCCAGCCTGATCATTTATGCGCCGGTTAGGGTGCTGGGGCATAGAACCATCGTTACCAATGGAGATCAGACAGACACCATATATGAGGGGATGGAAAAAGGGATGAGCTTTGAAGCGTCTTTGAGGTGCCGGGAGTTTGAACCTGACGGTCCCAATTATACGCCCAGGATTTCGGGGGTTATGAATATAAAAGATGGAAAATACGACTATGCATTGTCCATTTTAAAGAGTAATAACGGGAATCCGGAGGCATGCAACCGATATACCTACTGTTATGAGAATCCTGTGGCTGGGGAAGGACGTTTTATTCATACCTATATGCATGACGGCAATCCCCTTCCCAGCTTTCAGGGAGAGCCTAAGACTGTAAAGATTGCAGGGGATATCGACGGGTTTACGAAAGAGCTTTGGGAAAACCTGAATGATGAAAATAAGGTTTCTTTGTTTGTCAGATATATCGACATTGCAACAGGAAAATATGAAACGCGGATTGTAAATAAGAATCAATAGAAAGGGAGATCAGAATCATATGAACGAGATACAATTAAAGTACGGATGCAACCCAAACCAGAAGCCTTCCAGGATTTTTATGGAGGATGGCGGAGAACTCCCTGTTACGGTTTTAAATGGCAAGCCCGGTTATATTAATTTTTTAGATGCCTTTAACGGATGGCAGCTTGTGAAGGAGCTGAAGGAAGCGACAGGGCTTCCGGCGGCAACCTCCTTTAAGCATGTTTCCCCGGCGGGAGCAGCGGTGGGACTTCCTCTTACAGAGACTCTTGCCCAAATTTACTGGGTAGATGATCTGGGAGAGCTGTCTCCCCTTGCCTGCGCTTATGCAAGAGCAAGAGGGGCGGACAGAATGTCCTCCTTTGGAGACTTCATCGCCCTTTCCGATGTGTGTGACCGGGATACGGCGCGGCTGATCAAAAGGGAGGTATCCGACGGAGTGATTGCGCCGGGCTACACGGAAGAGGCATTGGCGCTTTTGAAAGAGAAGAAAAAGGGAAATTACAATATTATTCAAATCGATCCCTCCTATGTGCCGGCGCCGGTGGAGAGAAAGCAGGTATATGGCATTACTTTCGAGCAGGGAAGAAACGAGCTTGCCATTGACAAGGAGCTGCTTTCCAATATCGTGACGAAAAATAAGGAGCTGCCGGAATCTGCCGCCATTGATATGAAGATCGCGTTGATTACGTTGAAATATACCCAGTCTAATTCCGTCTGCTATGTAAAGGAAGGACAGGCGATCGGTATTGGAGCCGGCCAGCAGTCCAGAGTGCATTGCACCAGGCTTGCGGGGCAGAAAGCGGATAACTGGTATCTGCGTCAGGCACCCCAGGTATTGGCACTTCAGTTTATAGATTCTCTGGGACGTGCCGACAGGGACAATACCATCGATGTGTACATTGGCGAAGAATATGAGGATGTGCTTCGGGAAGGAGAATGGCAGAAGCGCTTTAAGGTAAAGCCGCCCGTATTTACCAGGGAAGAGAAGCGGGCATGGCTGGACGGCAACCGGAATGTGACCCTGGGGTCGGATGCCTTTTTCCCGTTCTCGGATAACATCGAGAGGGCGTACAAGAGCGGTGTCAAGTACATTGCCCAGCCCGGCGGTTCCGTTCGGGATGATCTGGTAATCCAGTGCTGCGACAAATATGATATGGTGATGGCGTTTACAGGCATCAGGTTATTCCATCATTAACAGCTGAGGATTTAACAGGACAGAACAGCGGTGGGATAAAAGGTAAATATGAAGAGAGAAAAGAAGAGAAAAGAACCTTACAAAATAAATCACAGACAGCTTGCCATATTTGCGGTGATTATCCTGGCAATGGCAGTCCTGACAATCCTTAGTCTCGCATATGTGGGGAATTGGGTGGGTTACGGACGGAAAATAAATGCGGAACCCTATGAGACTTTTGAACGGCACTATGCTTTTATTGCCGATTCGGAGGAAAATATCTTTTGGGAAAAGGTATATGAGGAGGCGAAAGCCTACGCAAAGGAGGAAAACGTTTATCTGGAATGGGAGGGCAGCGGTATTACGGCGGATTATTCGAAAACGGAGCTGCTGAGGATTGCCGTTGCCTCCCAGGTAGACGGAATTATACTGGAAGGCGATGGAAGCGCTGAAATTCAGGAGGCGATAGACAAAGCGGTGGATCAGGGGATTCCGGTGGTAACGGTTATGACGGACAGCTATGACAGCAAGCGGCAAAGCTTCGTAGGAATCGGAAACCATAATCTTGGCAGGGAATATGGAAGGCAGATCATTCGAGTCGCCAACAAGAATACAAAGGATGCGCTGATACTGATGGATACATCCATGGAGAGCAGCGGTAAGAATTTGGTTTACAACGGGATAAGAGAGACCCTGGACAATGAGGGCAATCATTTGGGATTGGAATTGAAAACCATGGTACTGAACCAGGATTCTCCTTTTGGGAAGGAGGAGGCAATCAGAGAAATCTTTCTCAATAAAGAAAAATTGCCGGAGATCATTATTTGCCTGAATGAAAAGGATACAATCAGCACCTATCAGGCAGCGGTTGATTATAACCTGGTGGGAGAAATCAAGATCTTGGGATATTCCGATGCAGACACAATTTTAAATGGGATCAGCAGGAACGTAATAGCTGCGACTATTGCGGTGGATGCAAAACAGGTGGGAGACTACTGTGTGAAGGCATTGGATGAGTATATTGAAACCGGACATGTAAACGACTTTTTTACCATGGATGTAGATGCCGTTACTCCGAATAATGTGAAAGGGCGCCTGAAGGATGCTGTGGAAAAGGATGAAGAATAAAAGAGATCATATTTTTATCAGTATCCAGACGAAGCTGCTTTTAATCTTTTTGATGATTGCATTGATTATCCTGGGCGTGAACTGGTACATTTATTTTAATATTAATAAGATGATCACTAACATCGATATGGTGTATGAGAGCAACGCTATGCTGAATGAATTACAGAACGGGTTGACGTTGATACACCGCAACATGGAAAGATTTCTTGACACCAGGGATACGGATGCCATTGAGGGGTATCTCCGAAACGAACAGGAATACCGCAACCAGCTGGAAAATTTGAACACAGTAATTTTGAATGATGAGACTATGATTATGGAAAAGAATATCTATAATATGTCTCAGTCTTATATTGAAATTACGGATAAGGCGATTGAAGCAAAGCGGGGACGGAATATTGCGAAATATAAGGAATATTATAACAATGCGGACGAGCTGTACGGGTATATCAACTCTTATTTGTATAGTCTGAATAACCAGCAGTTCCAGAAGAATTCCGAAAATTATGAGATATTGTTTTCAGCATTGAAATTTTCTGAGACTACTAATCTTTTGATTTTATGCATGGTCAGCGCGTTGAGCGGTATTTTAATTATTTTTCTGACAAGGGGTATTACCAATCCGTTGATTGAACTGGCAAAGGCGGCGGACGATGTAGCGAAAGGTACCCTGGATATCCGGCTGTCGGAGCGCAGACCCCGGGACGAGGTGGGGATCGTAACCAACGCCTTTGATCAGATGGTAAAAAGCCTGAAAAATTACATCGAACAGCTGAAAAGAAGTATGGAACTGGAAAGCACCATGAAGGAAAGACAGCTTATGATGGAAACCCATCTGCGGGATGCCAAACTGAATTATCTTCAGGCGCAGATCAACCCCCATTTTTTGTTTAATACCTTAAATGCAGGGGCGCAGCTTGCTATGATGGAAGGGGCTGACAGAACTTATCAGTACGTACAGAACGTAGCCGATTTTTTCCGGTACAATGTAAAGAAGAATCATGACGTGGTAACGCTTGAGGAAGAAATTGAACTGATCGATAACTATATTTATATTATTAATGTAAGGTTTTCAGGTGAAATTCACTTTAAAAAAGAGATAGAAAAGGAATTGCTTCATGTACAGATTCCCAGCATGATCCTTCAGCCCATTGTGGAAAACTGTATTAATCATGGCGTCAGAGATATTTCCCGGGAAAAGCTGATCGTGCTTTCCGTGCATGAAGAAGGAGGCGCGATATGCGTCAGTATACGTGACAACGGCGTGGGAATGAGCGAAGAAAAAATTGAGAAGATTATGAACAGAAAACTGAAAGAAAGCGATTTGGACGATGCAATAAACGGAGTAGGTCTGGATAATGTAATCGTCCGGCTGAGGCTGTTTTTTGAACGCGAGGATGTTATTGACATTACAAGTGCAGGAACGGATATGGGCACAGAGGTTGCAATATATATTCCGTTAGAGGGATAAACATGTATAAGATTATGATTGCTGACGATGAGGGAATCGTCATAGACGCGTTAAAATTTATCATAGAAAAGAATTTCGGAGATTCCTGTGTGATTGAATCGGCAAAAACAGGAAGAAGCGTGATAGAGCTTGCAGAGAGCTTCAGACCGGATATTGCGTTGATGGACATCCATATGCCCGGAATCAATGGGATTGAAGCCATGAAGGAGATTAAGAAGAATAACAAGAATATAATCTTTATTGTGGTGTCCGCCTATGATAAATTTGATTATGCGAAGGAAGCGATCGGTCTTGGCGTAATGGACTATGTCAATAAGCCTATTGATAAAGACATTATTGCAGCACTTTTGCAAAAGGCAATGGAAAAAATTGATGTTGAGAGGATGAAAAGGAGCAACGACCTGCTGATCAAGGAGAAGCTGGAAACCGTCATTCCGATTATTGAGAGCGGTTTGATTTATTCTGTTCTTTTTCAGGAGAACTATATGGAGGAAGCGGAAAACTTTAAAAATCTGCTTGGAATCAAAGAAGATAACGGCTACATGATGGTCATTGAATACGGAGATACGGTAAAGGACGGACATTTGACCAACGCCATAGGTGCAAGTGTAAGAATGCAGTCTAATTATGTCAGATTGCGGGAAAACGTAAAGGAATATTTTCCGGGCATCGTAGGTCCTCTGATGGCAAATGCTTTGATTGTATTTGTCCCCTGCGCCGATGAAAGTCTTCAGAATGAATATGAAGAGAGAGTTAAAGAAATTGAAACGGCACGCAAGATGGTGCATAAGCTGAAAAACGACATCGACGCTCAGTTCCGGGTGGGAATTGGAACCGTAAAAAAACTGGATGAAGCGGATATTTCTTATACGGAAGCGGTGAATGCCCTTCGTTATACAGTTGGCAGCGTGGCCCACGCCAGAGATCTCTCGGTAAAAAACCGGCAGGAGGAGGATTATCCTGCCCGGACGGAGAAAAAGCTTTTTGATTTTGTACAAAATGGAGATGCGGCGGGAGCCGTGGCGGAAGGAAACCGCTTTTTTGACTGGATGGTGGAACGGCATGGGGATGCGGCAATGGATATTAAGCTGAAGATCCTGGAACTGATTTTTCAGGCGGAAAGGATTTCCGTTATAAGCGGGGGAAGCGTTTACCGGTTTGAAGACCGCCACGATTATCTTACCATATTGTATGGCATGAACCAGTATGAAGAACTTCGCTCCTGGTTCCTTGCAAAAATCAGGGAAGCGGCAAGAAGCGTATCCGGAAGCAAGGAAAAGACAACCATCAGCCTGGTAGAACAGGCAAAGGAATATATCGATAGTCACTATAGCGACGACATTTCTCTGGACGAGGTTTCCAGAGAGATTAATATCAGCCCCTATTATTTCAGCAAGCTGTTTAAGGAGGAAACGGGAGGGAATTTTATCGACTATGTTACGGCGATCCGGATGGAAAAAGCAAAGGAACTGCTGAGCACAACAGATAAAAGTATGAAGGAAATCTGCAGTGAGGTGGGATATTCCGATCCCAATTATTTCAGCCGTTCTTTTAAAAAGAATGTGGGCGTAACACCTACTGAGTATAAGGAGGAAAACAGCTGATGAAGAAGGCACATAGGAAAAAAGAGCTGCTTCTTGTTCTGTTTGCCTTTCTCCTGCTTGCGGGGTGCGGGAAATTAGGAGAAGAACAGCCGCCGTCAGAAGAGGAGGAGGAAAAGGTTCAGATTGGCATGATCTTTGACAACTTTGTGATGGAACGCTGGCTAAGGGACCGGGATGTATTTGTCTCCACGGCAAAGGAGTTGGGGGCGGAGGTAAATGTACAAAATGCAAACAGCAGCGTGGAAGAGCAGGTGGAGCTGGTAAAGTACTTTATCAAAAAGCAGGTGGACGTGATCGTTATTGTTCCTATAGATTCGGAACCCCTTCTTGCATCCGTTAAGGAGGCGCAGGAGGAAGGCATTAAAGTGATTTCCTACGACCGCTTGATTGTGGGGGCGGAACCGGATTTGTATATTTCCTTTGATAACAAAAAAGTGGGAACGCTGATGGGAACAGCGCTTAGTAGAAAGCTGGAAAAGAACGATAAGGTTTTAATGATATGCGGACCGGAAACGGACAACAACGCAATAGAGGTACAGAACGGATTTGAGGAAGTGATGAAGGAGAAACAGATTCAGGTTCTTGACATTTACCATGCAGATGGGTGGAAACCGGAGTATGCCGCCATGTATGTGCGCCAGAACGGAGACCTGGCGCGTCAGGTAAAGGGCATCATGTGCGGCAATGACAATCTGGCGGGACAGGCGGTGAGCGCCCTTGCGGAGCAGAGGCTTGCGGGAGAAATCTATGTGACAGGACAGGATGCCGATCTGGCGGCATGCCAGAGAATCGTGGAGGGCACGCAATATATGACGGTGTATAAACCTATAGAGAAACTGGCGGCGCGGGCGGCAAAGGCCGCTGTAGATATGGCGGAGGGTAATGGATTTGCCTATGATCTTTACGTTACGGCGGAAGGAGGGAAAACCTTTCCCTATATTAAGATGGAGCCTATTGCAGTGATAGAGGAGAATATGCAGCAGGTGATTATAGACGAGGGCTTTCATTTAAAGGAGGAGATTTATCTAAACAGACCGGAGCTGTTGGACTAGCATTTTTTTGCGATGTCAAAAAATGTAAGTTAAAAAATTACTAATAAATATCTTTGAACCATCAAAATGCATAAAAATGTGCAGAATCTTAAAAAGATATTCAGCAAAGTGTGTGTTACCATAATGTTTGTAGCAGGGAGCTACAAACATTATTTTTTTAAGGGAGGATAATCCATGAAGAAGAAATTACTTAGCCTCATTCTTGCAGCAGCTATGGTAACAACAATGCTGGTAGGATGTGGCAGCAAAGAAGCAGATGAGACAGCAAGCAACAGCGCGCCTGTAGCTGACGAAGTGGTTGAAGATGACGCAGCACCGGCACCTGCAGCTGAGGATGAAGGCGATGCAGCAGGGGGCATTCAGGTAGGTATCGTACTTCCTACAAAGGATGAGCCCAGATGGTTACAGGATCAGGCACAGTTTGAGAGCATCCTGGGCGATGCAGGATTTACAAATCAGGTATTGTTCAGCCAGGGTTCTTCCGCAACTGAGAAGACCAATGTAGAAACCCTTGTTTCTCAGGGCATTGACGTTCTGATTATTTGTGCACAGGACGGTGCGGCAGCAGCGGCAGCAGTAGAAGCAGCTAAGGCAGAAGGCGTAACCGTTATCGCATATGACAGATTGATCACAGGTACAGACGCAGTTGATTATTATGTAACTTTCGACAGCTTCTCCGTTGGAGTAGCACAGGGACAGTATCTGGTTGATAACGCACCTGCAGGAAGCGGTATTCCTCTTTACTTATATGCAGGCGCTGCAACAGATAACAACGCGTTTATTTTCTTCGAAGGCGCTTGGAGCGTTCTTCAGCCCAAGATTGCAGACGGTACATTTGTAATCGCTAACTCTTCTGAAGCAGTTGCATTACAGGATAAGGCAGAACTTACCCGTGACGAAGAAGCAGCTATTATCGGACAGATCACAACAGATTGGGATTTTAACGTTGCAAAGTCTAAAGCAGAAGCACATTTGACAGCAGCAAGCGCAGACATGAAGGGCGACGTTGTAGTACTTGGTCCTAACGATGGTACAGCTCGTTCTATCGCAGATGTATTTGCAACTGACAAAGATGTATCAAGCTACATCGTAACAGGTCAGGACGCTGAGATCGCATCTGTTCAGTATGTGATCGATGGCAAGCAGTCCATGACAGTATTCAAGGATACCCGTACACTTGCAGCTGACTCTGTTGCTATGGCAGTATCTATCCTGAACGGCGAGACACCTGCTACAGATACAACTTACAACAATGAAGCAAAAGACGTACCTGCTAAACAGACAAACATCGTAGTTGTAACAAAAGATAATGTGAAGGCAGCGCTTATTGATTCCGGATATTATGACGCATCGGAGTTCACCGGATTATAATAATCTGTAATTTATAAGTAATCAGTGATGAAAAAGGTCGGCTTTAAATAAAAAAGTTTAAAGCCGACCTTTCCATAACGAGCGGGGAGAAAATCTCATATTTTTAATAAGGAGGCAGGGCATGAGCGATTACATACTTGAAATGAGAAATATCACCAAGGAATTTCCCGGAGTAAAGGCCCTGGACAATGTAAATTTTAAAGTGAAACGTGGAGAAATCCATTGTCTGGTGGGAGAAAACGGGGCAGGAAAATCCACCCTGATGAAGGTGCTTTCCGGCGTATACCATTATGGTACCTATTCCGGAGATATTGTCTACAATGGCGATGTACAGCAATTTAAATCCATAGCGGACAGCGAGGAAAAAGGAATTGCAATTATTTATCAGGAACTGGCGCTGATTCCTGAATTGAGTATTTATGAAAACATTTATTTCGGTCATGAGATTATGGACGGAAGAAGCATTGACTGGAATAAAACGATTGTGAAAGCAACAGAGGTTCTTAAGAAGGTGCGTTTGGATGTGGATCCTTCCATGAAGATCAAGAACCTTGGCGTAGGCAATCAGCAGTTGGTAGAGATTGCAAAGGCGTTGAGCAAGGACGTTAAGCTGTTGATTTTGGATGAACCTACAGCTTCATTGAATGAGGATGACAGTAAAAATCTGCTGAAGTTGATCAAAGAGTTAAAGGAGCAGGGGGTAACCTGTATCATGATCTCCCATAAGCTCAGAGAAATCACAGCGATTGCGGATACCATTACGGTGCTCCGTGACGGCGCCACAATCTGCTCTATGGATACATCTGAGAGGACTATCACGGAAGCAGAGATTATCAAACACATGGTAGGAAGGGAAATTGACAACATTTATCCGAAGCGGGAGAAAAAAAATATCGGAGATGTTTGTTTGGAGATAAAGAACTGGACGGTTGAGGATCCGGTGAAGGGAAAAGAAATTCTTCACAACGTAAATCTGAATGTACGCAAGGGAGAAATCGTAGGACTTCAGGGTCTGATGGGAGCGGGAAGAACGGAATTTGCACTGAGTGTTTTTGGCAATCCCACAGGCTATAAGATCACCAGCGGCGAGATTATTCTGGATGGGGAAAAGGTTTCCTTTAACAAACCCAAAGATGCTATTAAAAAAGGCGTTGCCTATGTAAGCGAGGATAGAAAAGGAAACGGTCTTGTATTGATACAGGATATTAAGTATAATGTTAGTGTTGCCAATCTGGAGGAGCTTCAGGAGGGAATTGCCATTAATGAAAACGAAGAAATCAATATGGCAAACGGCTATAAGGATTCCATCAACATCAAGGCGCCTTCCATTATGCAGAAGGTGGGCAACTTAAGCGGCGGAAACCAGCAGAAGGTGCAGCTGGCAAAATGGTTGTTTGTAAAGCCCAAGGTATTGATTCTGGATGAACCTACAAGAGGTATTGACGTTGGCGCTAAATATGAAATTTATTCCCTTATGAACAAACTGGTGGAACAGGGAATGAGTATCATTATGATTTCTTCAGAGCTTCCGGAGGTGCTTGGCATGAGCGACAGGCTTTATGTAATGTCAAGCGGAACGATTACCGGAGAGCTGTCCAGCGAAGATGCGGACGAAAATAAAGTTATGGCAATGGCCATTAATTCCTAGGAGGTTGCAGAATGGAAAATACAAGTAAGAAAGAACCCAAAAAGGCAGGTCTTGGACAGGAGATCGCCGGTTTGGTTAAAACAAATATCAGAGATTATATGATGTACATAACCCTTGTGATCATCATGCTGTTCTTTACCTGGAAGACCAACGGAGGCTTTATTCAGGCAAGAAATATTTCCAACCTGATCAATCAGGCGGGTTATGTTGCGGTGCTTGCTATTGGTATGACCTTAATATTGATTTTAAAGCACATTGACCTTTCAGTAGGTTATGTTGCCGGCTTCTGCGGCGCGGTAGCGGCAATTTTAATGACCCAGTCAGGGATGAACGAATGGCTTGCCATTTTAATCGTTCTTGTAATCGGGCTTGTAATTGGAGTATATCAGGGACTGCTGGTAACAAGAGTAGGAGTTCCGGCATTCGTTACCACTCTTGCCGGTATGTTTATGTTCAGAGGACTTTTGAACCTGGTATTACAGAAAACAGGAACCATCATTGTTCCCAATGCAGGATTTAACGCGTTGTCCAACGGGTTTATTCCGGATATTCCGGGTGTGGATCTGGGCTTTCATCTGCTTACGCTGTTGATTGGTATCATAGCTGTAGCGTTGACAGTGTTCTCACAGATCAAAGCAAGAAAAAATAAGCAAAAATATAATTTCCAGGTGACTTCCACTCCCGTATTCGTATTTGGGTTAGTGTTCGTATCCGTTATCATCATGGCAATTATCTGGGTGCTGGCAAGCTACAGCGGTATTCCCTGGACGGCAGTTATTGTAGGTGTGGTTTTACTGATTTACAACTATATGTTAAATAAGACGAGACTGGGCAGATACATTTATGGTATCGGCGGTAATGATCAGGCGGCTGAGCTTTCCGGTATTGATGTAAAAAAGGTTACGCTTTTTGCATTCTGTTCTATGAGTTTCCTTGCTGCCCTTGCAGGTATCCTGTATACATCCAGACTGCAGTCTGCAACGCCTACAGCTGGAAACGGGTTTGAGTTGGATGCGATTGCTTCCTCCTATATAGGCGGTACGGCGGTAAGCGGTGGTATCGGTAAAGTTACGAATACAATCATTGGCGCGCTGGTTATTATGTCGTTGACAAACGGTATGAATCTGATGGGCGTAGATATTTCTTACCAATATATTGTAAAGGGAATTATTTTCATTATTGCTGTTGCATTTGATGTAAGAACACGTTCCAAAGCAAGATAAGCATTTACGATAATGCTGGAGAGGAAGTGGAATGAAAAAAATACTGAAAATTAAGATACCACATAAAAAGACAGACATTATTAAAAGCGTAAAAAAAAGAAAAAAAGGAATAGGAATCAGGGCAAAGCTATTTTTAGCTTTTGCCCTTCCTGTGCTTTTTGTTATTTTGCTGGGGGTTGTTACCTACAGTCAGACGGCGGATTCTCTGGAGAAGCATTACAAGGAATCTACCATGCAGATTTTGGGCAAGACCTCAGACTATCTGAAGGTTCTTTTGCTGGAGGTGGAAACCACGGCATATGATCTTTCTCAGGATATGGATCTGGTTTCCTATTTCAGCGGGACGCCTGAGGATGGCGTGGATTTTGACTATGTAGACAGAAAGATGAAGTCTTTCCTGGGAACCAATGAGTATGTGGAAAACGGATATTTTATAGCTATAGATGGCGGTAAGCATATCAGCACCAACCAGGAGGTTTCTTTTGATGAGAATGCTTATGAAACCTTTGCGGCTTCCCAGGACTATGTGGAGGTTATGGCAAGAAACCGTAAGGTATGGCTGGGAGAAAGTGAGTTTTTAAAATCCTACAAAGCAACGCCGGAAAACCCCTATGACGATCGTATTTTGACCATTGTACGGCGGGTGGATAACGTGCTCACAGGGCAGGACGTTGGATTTATTATTCTTGAGGTGAGAAGCAGCGTTATGGACGAGATGCTGGAAACCATCAATCTTGGCGACAACAGTACAGTAGTGCTTGCCGCACAGGATAATACGGAGCTGGCAAAAGCGGCGGACTATCCGGCGTCCATAGATGAACAGATTATTACCGGCGGAAATGCCTATCAAAAGATGCAGCAGGGCGTGGACAAATCAGGATCCTTTAACTTAAAATATAAGGGTAAGGATTATTGGATGTGCTATTATTATATAGGAGATATCGGTAATAGTATCATTGGTTTGATTCCGAAGGCGACCATGCTGGAGCAGGCAAATGATATTAAGACAAATACCATTGTAATGGTGATCATCTTAACCGTGATTATGGCAGCAATCGCAACGTTGATTGCCCTGAATATAGGAAAGAATATTCAGAATATTCTGAAGGGCGTAGAGCAGGCATCCAAGGGAGATCTTACGGTACAGATTAAGACGAAAAATAAGGATGAGTTTGCGGCGTTGTGCGGAGGCATTAATAATATGGTGCTTTCGGTAAAGGAACTGATTGCCCAGGTGTCAGAGGGAGCCCGTCAGGTAGACGAGGCTGTAAACAAGGTTGGGGATATGAACACCCAGGTTTGCGATGTGACAGAGGGTATATCCAGCGCCATTATTCAGATCCGCAGCGGAGCGGAATGTCAGGGAGAAGGGGCAAGAGATTGTCTTAACAATATGGATGACCTGGCGGAAAAAATTACCTGCGTAGCGGAGAACACGGAAGAGATTCAGAAAATTTCAAACGGCGTTAAAGAACTGGTGAGCTCCGGAATTGGTATAATGGAGGAATTAAACGCTACTTCCGAGATTACCGACCAAAATCTTTATGAGATTGTAAAGGAGTTGGAGGGGCTGGGCACATCTGTTTCGGACATCAACCAGATTATTCAGGTTATATCTGAAATCGCCGAGCAAACCAATCTTTTATCCCTGAATGCAAGCATTGAAGCAGCGAGGGCAGGGGAATCGGGAAGAGGTTTTGCAGTGGTTGCATCGGAAGTGAAAAAGCTTGCGGATCAATCTATGGAAGCGGCGGATGAGATACATAAGATCATCAGTAAAATCGAAGGTTTTAACGCGGCGGTGCTTCGCCATGCAGGGCAGACCGGGAAAGCCCTTGAATCCCAGAAAACCGCAGTGGAAAATGCAGTAGGAGCTTTCCGGGAAATGGATGATCATTTGGAGAAGCTGACCGGAAATATTGACGAGATCGTAGTGCAGACTCAGGCGATTGCAGGCGCAAAGGATTCCACCTTAAGCGCGGTGCAGTCTATCTCATCCACAACAGAAGAAAACACAGCGGCAACCATCAATATAGGCGAGGACGTAGAAAAGCAGAAGAAGCAGGTGGAGGAGCTGGCGATTTGTGCAGACAATTTGATGACAGTATCTGACCGGCTGAAGGTGGCGGTAAGCATGTTTACCATTGATCAGCCCGCTCAGGAAAAGGCGTAAGGTATTGACGGAAAGGGACGGAAAATGGAGCAGATAGACGAAGTGATTCAAATGTTGGATTCCATGGCTGATACAGGCGTTAGCCGTATCAAAATCGAAACCTCTAATGCCCTTGAGGAAGGAAAAAAAAAGAAAGCCTATCATCACGGAAGGTGCGACGTTGGAAGTCCCTTTGCCACAGGAAAGCTTTTTGATTTGGAAGAAGAATAAAGAACGAATATGTGAATGAACGCCGCCACGCTTTGCGTGGCGGCGTTTGCTGCGTATAAAACTACATAATTTTTCTGATTTCCCCGCAGCCGATTTTAACACCTGCATTTCCTGCGGGCTGTGTGGTAAAATCGTCACGGTCAGAATGAATGACCACAGATTTGCCTATAATCTCTTCTATGGTAAACCGTTTGTCATAGAATGCCGACCAGGCGTAGCCTTGATTTCCAAGGAGTGGGAGCAGATCTCCGGCGTGTCCCGGGTGAGGAACTCCGGAGGGGTTATAATGTCCGCCGGTGTTTTGAAAATCATCGGAACAGTCTCCGAATTCATGAATGTGCATGGCGTAAAAGTCGGTGGCACCCGGCGTGTCTATATTGGGAAGTCCGAATAGCTCCGCTTCGATTAATACGCCGCCGTAGGGAGTAGAGTAGAAGGTTACAAGACCGGAAAGCCGGGGCGTGTTGACGCTGCCTGTAATCCACGCGGCTGCTTTCGGACGTTCATAGGTTAAGGTTTCCAGAAAATTTATTTTGGGAGTAATTTGTTTGGAATGCATAATTCTATCCTGTTGGTTTTGGAATTATCATATGCTTAGAAATATTTAAGATGCATAAATTTGGTAAATGTAGTATAGTTATATTGAATTTTAAGAATCTTATGATTTAGGAGGAGAAAAAATGGCTTTTTGCATTATCACCGATTCCGCTTCCGATGTGCCGGAAAGCGTCATCAAAGAATATAATTTACATGTAATTCCCACTCCTGTTACCATAGAAGGAAAGGATTATTTCGACGGAGAGACAATTTTTCCCGATCAGTTTTATGAGATACAGGCGTCCGGCAAGGAGATCAAAACCTATCATGTGAACCAGTATATGTTTCACCAGCATTTCCTGCCTTTTGCCCAGAGAGGAGACGAAGTACTGTATTTGTGCTTTTCTACCGGAATAGCGGGAACCTTTAATGCCGCAACTCTTGCTTATGAGGAAACTTTGGAAGAATACCCGGACTTTAAAATTACCATTATTGATACCAAGTGCGCTTCCGTAGGCTATGGATTGGTAGTGGAAAGACTGCTGCGGATGCAGAAAAACGGCGCGCCCAAGGAGCTTTTGATCGAGGCGGCGCACTTCTTCTGTGAGCACATGGAACATGCGGTTACGGTTATGGAGCTGGAATACCTGTTTAAGGGCGGAAGGCTCAGCAGAACTTCCTTTTTGGCAGGAACGGTGCTGGATATTAAACCAATTATTATTGTAGATGAAAACGGCTCCCTGAAGGCAGTGGAAAAGATTCGGGGATGGAAAAAGGCGCAAAAGAGAATCCTGGATATGGTGGGTGAAAAGGGTAAGAATCTGGAAAATCAAGTAGTAGGCGTTTGCTATGGTATGGATCGGGAGGCATATGAATTCATCAAGAAAGAGCTGGGAGACAGGTATCATGTAAGAGGTCTTTTGGAGGGACGGGTAGGCTGTGCCATCGGCGCCCATACCGGACCTGGCATCCTGGGGATTGTGTTTTTAAACGAGACCTGCGATCGCTATGACGAATATTTGAAATAATGGAGAGGTATCATGCTGGAGGTAAAAAATCTTGTATTTCATCCCCTGGATAACGGGATAGAAAAAAGTATTATAGAGGATATCAGCTTTTCGGTGGAGGACGGAGAGATGCTGGTCATCACAGGTCCTAACGGAGGCGGAAAGTCCACCCTTGCCAAGCTTTTGATGGGAATTGAAACGCCGGACAGTGGGAAAATCTTAATGGACGGTGTGGACATTACGGATTACAGCATTGCCCAACGCGCAAATGCAGGAATCGGATTTGCTTTTCAGCAGCCGCCCAGGTTTAAGGGTATGACGGTAAAGCGGCTGCTTTCCCTTGCGGCAGGCTACGAACTGACTGAAAAGAAGTGCTGCGATTATTTAAGCGGAGTGGGACTTTGTGCCAGGGAATATCTGGACCGGGAGGTAGACAATACCCTTTCCGGCGGAGAAATGAAAAGACTGGAGATTGCCACTGTTCTGGCAAAAAAGCATAAGCTCTGTATCTTTGACGAACCGGAGGCAGGCATTGATCTCTGGAGCTTTTCTATGCTGGTAAAGCAGTTTGAACAGCTTCACAGGGAAAAGGAAGAAAGTCTCATTTTGATTTCCCATCAGGAAAGAATTATTCAAATGGCTGACCGCATTATGGTGGTGCGGGACGGAAGGATTACGGCGTTGGATCAAAAGGACAGTGTTTTGCCAAAGCTGATGAATGAAGACACAGGATGCAGCTGTATGAATCCGGCGCATAAAAGCTAAAAGGAATGGACAGAAAGGAAGGAAAACAGTGGAAAAGATAGATCAGGTGACGGCGTCTGTCCTGGAGAAAATCGACAGCGAGGGCTTTCGCCAGGAGGGCGCTTACAATCTTCGATATAACGGGTATTCCCTGTGCCATGGAAACACGGAGCACATTACCATTAAACGCAAAGAGGATAAGCAGGGAATCGATGTGTATATCAGCGGAGAGACCAGGGGAGAGCAGGTGCATATTCCGGTGGTGGTGGCTGTCTCGGGAATGACGGACGAGGTATACAATGATTTTTATATAGAGGAAGGCGCCCAGGTAACGATCATAGCGGGCTGCGGCATTCACAACAGCGGCTGTAACGACAGCCGCCATGACGGGATTCACACCTTCCATGTGGGTAAAAATGCAAATGTCCGCTACGAGGAAAAGCATTATGGCGAAGGCGAGGGAACCGGCGCAAGAATTTTAAATCCGGTAACCAAAATCATTATGGAAGAAAATGCGGTTTTTACCCTGGACACGGCACAGATTAAGGGAGTGGATTCCACAAAACGGGAGACAGAGGTGATTATGGGTGAAGAGGCAAAGCTTTTTGTGACGGAAAGGCTGTTGACCCATGATAACCAGAGTGCAGTTTCCAATATGGATATTTATTTGAACGGTAGGGGAAGCTCCGCCCAGATTATTTCCCGTTCTGTGGCAAGGGGAGAATCCAGGCAGGTATTCCATCCCAGAGCCATTGGAAAGGCGCTGTGCCACGCCCATATTCAGTGCGATTCTATTATTATGGATCAGGCGAAGGTCTGCTCTATTCCGGAGATCGACGCCCAGCATGTAGACGCGGCAATTATCCATGAGGCAGCCATTGGCAGGATCAATAGTGAACAGTTGATCAAGCTGAATACATTTGGCTTAAGCGAGGAAGCGGCGGAAGCCGTTATCATAGAAAACTTTTTAAATTAACAGGCATTGGAGGTTATCATGAAACGTCTGCTGGTTTATTTAAAGGATTATAAAAAAGAAAGTATTTTGGGGCCTCTGTTTAAATTACTGGAGGCTTCTTTTGAGCTTATTGTTCCTCTGGTAGTTGCGTCTATGATCGATGTGGGAATTGGAGGAAATGACAGAAGCTATATTGTTAAAATGTGTCTGATTATGGCTGCGCTGGGAGTGACGGGGCTGGTCAGTTCCGTGACGGCGCAGTATTTTGCGGCAAAGGCGGCGGTAGGGTTTGCCACAAAGCTAAGGCATGGGTTGTTTGCTCATATCCAAAGCCTTTCTTTTTCCGGCATGGATGAACAGGGAACTTCTACGCTGATCACCAGAATGACCAGCGATATTAACCAGCTTCAATCCGGCGTCAATATGGTGCTGCGCTTATTTCTGCGCTCGCCCTTTATTGTGTTTGGCGCAATGATCATGGCGTTTACCGTGGATGTAAAGGCGGCGATTACCTTTGTGGTAGTGATTCCTCTTTTGTCTGTTGTGGTTTTCGGCATTATTCTCATCAGTATCCCCATGTTTGAAAAGGTGCAAAGAGGGTTGGACCAGGTGCTTGGGCTGACCAGAGAAAATCTTACCGGCGTGAGAGTCATTCGTGCCTTTGGAAAGGAAGAAAATGAAGTTGAGAAATTTGACCGGCAGACAGACGCTTTGAAAAAAATGCAGGTGCTGGCGGCAAAGGTTTCCGCCCTGATGAATCCGGTTACTTATATTATTATCAATTTTGGGTTAATCGTTTTGATTCAAAGAGGAGCGGTAAGGGTACAAATGGGAGTACTTACCCAGGGGCAGGTGATCGCTCTGGTAAATTATATGTCTCAGATTCTGATAGAGCTTGTGAAGCTGGCGAACCTGATCGTAACCGTCACAAAGGCGGCGGCATGCGGAAGCCGTGTGGCGGATGTGCTGGCGCTGCCGGCAGGCATGCAGGATACCGGAAGGAAGGTTACAGAAGGCGAGGGAAAAGGAAGGGTGGTCTTCGAGAATGTTTCCATGCGGTATCATGAAGGAGGCGAGGAAGCGCTTACAGGTATTTCCTTTCAGGCAAAGGAAGGGGAGACCGTCGGCATTATAGGAGGAACAGGCTCCGGAAAGACTTCCCTGGTGCATTTGATTCCGCGCTTTTATGATGCGGAGGCGGGAAGGGTCCAGGTGGACGGCGTAGATGTAAAAGACTATGATTTAACGGCGCTTCGGGATAAAATCGGTATTGTAATGCAGAAAGCGGTGCTGTTTCAGGGAACCATCGGTGAAAATTTAAGATGGGGCAACCAGGATGCCACGGATGAGGAGCTTTGGCAGGCACTTAAAACGGCGCAGGCGGAGGAGTTTGTCCTTCAAAAGGAGGGCGGCTTGGAGGCGCCTGTGGAGCAGGAGGGAAGGAACCTTTCCGGCGGGCAGAAACAAAGGCTGTCTATTGCAAGGGCACTGGTGAAAAAACCGGAGATCCTGATCTTGGATGACAGCGCGTCGGCGCTTGACTATGCCACAGACGCTAAGCTGCGGAAGGCG
Organism: Lachnospiraceae bacterium UBA7093; assembly: GCA_002492465.1. Classification (GTDB taxonomy): domain Bacteria; phylum Bacillota; class Clostridia; order Lachnospirales; family Lachnospiraceae; genus Suilimivivens. Next base: position 40,059 of record DKYT01000025.1, read on the forward strand.
TTAAGGGAGCTGCCCGGAAAAACAACGGTGTTTATCGTTTCTCAAAGAGCCTCATCCCTTATGCATGCAGATAAAATCATCGTTTTGGATGATGGGTGCATTGCACAGATTGGCACTCATAAAGAGCTTTTGGAAGGCTGTGAGATTTATCAGGAAATCTATTATTCTCAGTTTGAGCGCTCCGAAAAAGAAAAGAGGGAACAGGCATGAAGGGAAAAAAGGAACAGCAAAAAGATACGCTGATAAAGGTTTTAAAATATATAAAACCCTATGGGGTGTTGATGGCGTTGACCATTGTGATGGCATTGATCAGCGTGGCGCTCACCCTTTACCTCCCCATACTGACAGGGCAGGCAGTGGATATGCTCGCTTTCCCCGATAAGCTTTTTTTGGAGGGAGGAATATGGAATATTCTAAGGAAAATGGCGGTTGTAATCCTGCTGACAGCGGTTGCCCAGTGGATTATGAGTCTTTGTACCAATCAGATCGTTTATAATGTGATCCAGGATATCAGAAAAAAGGCATTTGGCAAGCTGCAGATACTTCCCCTTAAATACATGGACGCACATTCCCACGGGGATATTGTCAGCCGGGTGGTGGCGGATGTGGATCAATTTGCGGATGGGCTGTTGATCGGTTTTACCCAGCTGTTTACAGGGGTGATTACCATTATTGGAACCCTGGGATTTATGCTTTCGGTGAATGTGGGAATCACCCTTGTGGTGGTAGTGATTACACCGGTTTCTCTTCTGGTGGCAAGCTTTATTGCCAGAAAGACCTTCCGCATGTTTCAGCTTCAATCGGAAACCAGAGGGGAACAGACTGCGCTGGTGAACGAAATGATCGGAAACCAAAAGGTAGTGCATGCCTTTAACAGGGAAGATGAGACGCTGGAAAAATTTGACGAGATCAACGGGAGACTGGAAAAGTGTTCTCTTCGCGCCATATTTTTCTCTTCCCTTACCAATCCCTGTACCAGATTCGTTAACAGTCTGGTATATACAGGTGTGGGGCTTACAGGCGCTTTCGGTGTGCTGGGAGGAGGGCTCAGCGTAGGGCAGCTTACCTGCTTTCTTTCCTATGCAAATCAGTACACCAAGCCCTTTAACGAGATCTCCGGCGTGATAACGGAGCTGCAAAATGCCCTTGCCTGTGCGGCGAGAATTTTTGAATTGATAGAGGAACAGCCTCAGGCGCCGGACGGGGAAAGGATTTTGACGCTTAGTGAGGTACAGGGAAAGGTGGATCTGGAGCATGTTGCTTTTTCCTATGTACCGGACAAAAAGCTGATAGAAGATTTGAACCTTCATGTAAAGCCAGGGCAGAGAATCGCTATTGTAGGTCCTACAGGCTGTGGAAAGACCACCATGATCAACCTGTTGATGCGTTTTTACGATGTGGATGAGGGAAGCATTCAGGTTGAAAACACGGATATCCGTCATATTACCAGGAAATCTCTGCGAACCGCCTATGGCATGGTGCTCCAGGATACCTGGCTGAAAAGGGGAACTATCCGGGACAATATTACGGTGGGGAAACCGGACGCCACACAGGAGGAGATTGTTGCGGCGGCTAAGAAATCCTATGCCCATAGCTTTATCCGCCGTCTGCCCCAGGGTTATGATACGGTGATTGGGGAGGATGGAGGCAGCCTTTCCCAAGGACAGAAACAGCTTTTGTGTATTACAAGAGTGATGCTCAGCCTGCCCCCTATGTTGATTTTGGATGAGGCGACTTCTTCCATCGACACCAGAACGGAGATCCGGATTCAAAAGGCGTTTGCCGCTATGATGGAGGGAAGAACCAGCTTTATTGTGGCGCATCGGCTTTCCACCATACAGAATGCGGACGTGATTTTGGTTATGAAGGACGGACATATTATCGAGCAGGGGAACCATCAGGAGCTGCTTGCCCAAAAAGGGTTTTATGCGGAACTTTATAACAGTCAGTTTGTGCTTGCCTGAATAGGGGATAGGCAGGAAGAGAGGAGAGGCTGTAAGTGGGGTGGAATGAAAAAGAGAAAAAGAGACTGTGGATTTTTGGGCTGACAGCATTTGGATTTACGGCGCTTATGGGCGTTCTGATGGGTTACAGCTATAATCAGGGAAACGATGTGACCATTTTTCCCGCTGCCCAAATGTACTATCCGGCAGCAGGGGCTATTCTTGCGCTGATTTTTACAAAGGAAAAGGAGGAAATCCTTCCCATAAGATATTTTGCAGGGTTTTTGTTGTCTGCGGCAGTGATGGTTTTCCTGGCTGTGGGCAGCGTACTCAGACTGGAGGCGGCGCTGCCGTGGCAGTATGCAGTATCCGCCGCAGGAATTGTGTGCTTTATTTTGCTGCTGACAGAGAAAAAGGCGGTAAAAAACAGTTATGGGCTTCGTTTTTTCAGTAAAAAAGGAACAAAGGCATGGCAGTATTTTCTGCTGTTTTTAGCGCTCTATTTTTTACGTTGCTTCGTGATGTATGCAGTGGAGGGAAAGATCAGTGGATTTCTGGAGGTTCTTACCGGTCCGGCGGTTTATGTGAGTATGATCTCAATGATTTTCAGCTTTTTTCTTATTTTTACAGGTTTCTTTGGAGAAGAATATGGGTGGCGCTGGTTTTTCCAGCCCCTTTTGCAGAAGCGTTTTGGATTAAGAGGCGGCGTAGTAGTTCTGGGGGTGCTTTGGGGGATATGGCATCTTCCTTTAAATGTGTTTTATTTTAACCGTCCGGAAGAGTGGGTGGTCAGCCTGTTTGCGTCTATGGCAAACTGTGTATGCACCGCGATCTTTTACGGATATGTGTACATGAAAACGGAAAATACCTGGCTGCCGGTGATTATGCATTTTGTAAATAATAACCTCAGTGGGATTTATGCCGGGGCGGTAGAAGAAAACTATACGGGAAGAGGAGTTTTGGCGGTGCTTGCGGCGAATTTGGTTTTCGGGGTGTTTATTTTTGCCAAGGCGTATAACAGACCTGAGAAAAAGGATTGTACAGACAAATAAAAAAGCGGGTGATGGGAA
>DKYT01000025.1:43365-77372 GCA_002492465.1 Lachnospiraceae bacterium UBA7093
TACCATTGAACTACACCCGCATGACTTACTTATGGATTTGGCAAAGGTATTACCTTTACGAACGTTTTAAATCTTACCATAAGAATACGGGAAAGTCAATCATAAAACTTTAATTTATACAGGATTAGGTTACAGTGCAGACCCAAGCCAGGATATACGCTAAGGTCTGTACTGCAACAGGCTTGGTTATATGATTTTTAACGCTTTCAAAATGGCAGCGCAGTCTTTCAGACCCTGTTCATAAACTTTTTCCATACATGCGTCGCATAACTCGGAATGAACCTTTAGTAAACGGTCTATTACCTGTTTTTGCTCCTCCGATAACGGCATATCTGTATACTGTTTCTGCAGTGCCAAAATTTCATCCCGCGCATCGGAATATTCCTCATTCTGAAAGGCATACTTTTCATAATAATTGTGGCTGGCGTATTTTACAATGTGTTCAAAAATATTAGTAGACATTTTTTCCTCCTTTATGGAATATGAGTATTGGGTATAAACTATTTTTGTAATTATATACTACTTTATAATATTTTACCCCGTTTTTCAATATCCTATTGTTTATATTGTTATGATAAGTGATAAATAGCATATGAAATGCAATATACAGCATATTTAAATCAGTTGTTTCCTGCTATGTATGGAGGGATGTAGTATGAAAAAAATTATTCCATTCCTGTTTTTATCTGTATTATGTTTAATGTCCTGTGGAAAAAATACAGAAAATGAAGTTCAGACAGATGCCCCGTTGGGGGAGGAAAATGCCCAGATTATCCGGTATTACCGGGAGGAACAGTCTGCCTTTGAAAAGCCGGAACCGGCGGTAATGCCGGAAGGGGATTATGGAATATTGCGGGACTTTTATGAGACAGCAGATGGGGATATCTATTTCCTTTATCAGGAGGACCTGACCCCGGAGCGGGAGAATCATTATTACAAGGTTAACGGTCCCAGAACGGATGCTGAATATGTAAACTACATTATCCGGTATAACGGTGCTGATCGTTCTTTTGAGGAAATAGAGCTGGAGACAGATAAAGGCATTTTCTGGACGGATATAAGGGTTTCGGGAAATGGTACGCTTATTTTATTTGATACATACAGAGCTTATGTGTATTTCCCGGGTGAGGAACAGTGTAAGGTAGATTTCCCCTCCGATCCAGGAGGGGGAACCATTTTCCAGGACGATACTCATCTGATCTGCCAGCCTGCGATAAACTCAGCTTATATGGTTTTTGACCTGCGGACGGGGGAAAAGACAGAAGATTATATCACCAGGGAATTCCTTTATGAAGGAACAACCAACGGCGGAAGTTTCCTTGTCAGAGATCAGGAAACAGAACTTTTAGCGACGGGGAACGGGATCTATGAAAAAGAAGGGGAAGAGTGGGTTTTGAAGGTTTCCTCTGAACGAACGAGCATGACCCTTGGCAATTTCCGACCAGATGGACTGTGGCAGGAAGGGGAAGCGTATTTCCTTACTTCCAGGACTGTTCTGTATCATTATTCTCCGGCGGAAATAAATCTGGAGGATATGGTTGAGCTTAAGCTTTTTTCTGCGGCAGAGAGCGGATTCCTGAAAGATGCAGTGCTGGAATATCAGGCGGCAAATCCCAATGTAATGATCACCTATGAATTTGCAGGAAGCAAGTCCCCTGAAACCAGCCAGGAAATGGATACCCTGTTTAAGCGTGTGAATACAGAGATCGTATCCCACCAGGCGGCAGACATTTATGTGTTTGACAAACTGCCCTGGGAGGGATATGCAAGGCAGGGGATGTTATTGAACATTGAAGAGACGGTAGAAACTTTATGGGACACCGATGCGTATTTTGACGGGGTTCTGAAAGGGTATCAGGAAGAAGGAGCCGCCTATGTCCTACCGTTATTTTTTGAGGCAGACTGCATCGTATGCCGGGAAGAGATGACGCCTTATGTAGGAAGTCTTTCCGATCTGGCAAAATACCTTGAGGCGCATCCGAATGAGCCTGGTCTTGTCCCTTACAATTATCGAAATAATAGAAAAGATTATTTTCTGCCCATGCTGTACCATTTTTACGGAAAGGAACTTTATGAGAATGGAAAGGTGACAAAAGAAAGGCTGGAAGCATTTCTTGGGGAAGCAATGATCGTTTACGACCGTCTGATGAGCGATGAAGGGACAGATGTTCCTCCTTATCTATTGGATTATAAAAACTGTGCATATATTACGGAAGAGGAATTTTGGCAGCTGCTGGGGTGCGGGAAAGGAAACGCATCATTGTCTGTTTTAGGAAGGCTTGGGGTATGGTTATTTCCACAGGTTTCCCACTATGAAGGGTTTGAAATAATTCCTACCGGGCAGTTCCATTCCGGCATGCTGGCAGGGGTGCACAGCCAAACTGAATATCCGGAAGAAGCAAGCAACTTCCTGCAGTTTCTGGCTTCCTATACAGGTACTTATAGTCAAAAGAGCAATGATATCCCGGGGATACCGATTGCCAGGCAGGCAATCGATGCATGGACAGAGTTCTATGAAGAAACATGCAGAGAAACTTGGGGATATGATCAGGGATTTTACTACAACACCACATATGGGGAAAGCTATCCTCTCTATTATCCGGTAAAAGAGGACAGCGTGTGGCTGAAAGAGCTTTTGGACCAGGCATCCGTTCCCAGAGGCTATGCAAACTCCCTGACAGATTCGGTCTATGCTATTCTGGCGCAGGGAATTGACGGATATTTTGAAGGGGAGAAGTCGCTGGAAGCGACAGTGAATGAATTGTACAGTAAGATCAGTATGAAACAGAGCGAAGAGGAATAACGGAGCTGAATGATTTTCAGTGAAGCATAAATAAGTAAATGTTATACACGCTATTGAAGATCCACCTGAAATCAATTATAATTAAGTAAATCGTAAACCACTAACTATTTGGAGGTGCGCCGATGTTCATAGGCAGGCAGCAGGAGTTGAAAGCATTGAATAAGCTATACAATTCCAACAAGTTTGAATTTGCGGTCATTTATGGTCGCCGCCGTGTAGGAAAAACCGCTCTGATAAGTGAGTTCACGAAAGATAAAGACACTATTTTCTTTACCGGCATTGAAACCAACGCAAAGCAAAATCTAGATAATTTTTCAAGATGCATTATGGAATATAATACGGGAATTGCTGTCGATTCTTCCTTTGCATCTTTTCAATCGGCGTTAGAATATGTTTTTGAAATGGCAAAAAGGAAAAGGATCGTGCTTGTTATCGACGAATACCCCTATGTTGCCCGTGCGTCCAAGAGCCTTGCTTCTACGCTCCAGCTTTTAATTGATAAAAACAAGGACAATTCAAAGCTCTTCCTGATCCTTTGCGGTTCTTCTATGTCTTATATGGAAGATCACGTTTTGGCATACAAAGCGCCGCTTTACGGAAGAAGAACGGCGCAGCTGAAAATCAATCCTTTTGACTTTTTTGAGGCATGCCGCTGTTTCACAAAGTTTTCGGACACTGACAAGGCACTGGCATACGGGGTTGTTGGCGGAACTCCGCAGTATCTGATGCAGATTGATGATAGCCTTTCTATCGAGGAAAATATCAAAAATACTCACTTGAATCCTTCTTCTTCTATATTTGAAGAGCCTAACAATCTTTTAAAGCAGGAAGTCCGTGAACCGGCAATTTACAATGCAGTCATTACAGCTATCGCCACGGGCTGCTCAAAAATGAATGAGATTTCCAATAAGATTGATGAAGATACAAGCGTATGTGCAACCTATATCAAAAACCTGATTACACTTGGCATTGTGAAAAGAGAATTGCCCTATGACGAAAAAGCGAGTCGAAAAACGATTTATTCTATTGAGGATAATATGTTTCGTTTTTGGTATCGCTTCGTACCGGAAAACACCTCGATTATTTTCCGAGGGGCTACAGATCTTGCTTACAAACGCATTGCGCCAGAGATTCCATCCTATATGGGCGGTGTGTTTGAAGAGATATGCAAGCAGTACCTTTGGAAGTTGCTTCTTGAAAATAAATGCGCTATAAATTTCAGCGACCTTGGTCGCTGGTGGGGTACAAATCCTAAAACCAGAGTTCAAGAGGAAATTGATATTATGGGCACAGATAAGGATACAGCCCTTTTTGCTGAATGTAAATGGACGAATGAAAAGGCTGGTCTCGGTATTCTGGAAACGCTTGTAGAGCGTGGCAATCTGTTTCACTATAAGCAAAAACATTTCTATATCTTTGCAAAAACCGGTTTTACAAGAGGCTGTATGGATAAGGCGGCGGAGATGGGCAATGTAACGCTTGTTAAATATGCGGATATGTTGAAGTAGCGCAATTATTGGGAAACGCATCCCAGTTCCCCTGCCTCAGAATCATAGGTCAGGGAAAGGGAAGTGCCGTCGGTATCATATCCTTCAACAGAAAGCTCTATTTCATAGGCGTTTCCCTCTGCGTCTTCCAGTGCCAGGATCCAGGGAGTGGCGGATACGTCCCGATAGATAATAAGCCCGGTAAGGTATTGTCCCGGTACAAGCCCGGCAGTGTTTTCCAAAAGGTCGGCTTGGGGGGAGGAAGCATTCTTGCTGTATAGAGAAAGCTTTCGGAAAGTCAGGGAAGTATCGTTATGAAGCGAGGCGTGAATGGTGGTAAGCACGGCGGCATCCTCCTGGGTTTTCATCTTTTTTATGGTATCTAAATAGTCCCTGTAAGAGGTTATATGGGAATTCATGGATGCAATCAGCTGATCGATTTCTTCATCTTTCATTTCATTTAAGTGATATTGCTCCACTTGTCTGATTTCATTTGCAAGAGCGGACAGCTCTTTGTCCAATGAATCATCAGAAATATTTTTATGCGCCTCTACTACTTGATTATGTACGTCAATAAGCTGTCTATAAGTTTCCTGCGCCTGTGCAATCTTCTCCTCGGAAGGACCGCAGCCTGTGAGAAGGAAGGACAGAAAAATACAGCAGCCAAGGGCAATAGACTTTATTTGGATGGTAAAAATATTTTTAAACATTTGATTAACCTCGCTGATTCGTATTTTATTACAATACCATATTGAAAACAAGGGTGCAATCAGCTTTTATAAGAAAGGATTTTTATGCAATTTCTATTGACGGCAATCAACGCTAAGTACATCCATTCTAATCCGGCGATTTATTCCTTAAGGGCATATGCGGGGGAGGAGCTGCAGCCATATATTGGGTTGGCGGAGTATACCATTAATAACAGAATGGAGGAAATTCTGGGAGACCTGTACAGGAGACGTCCGGATGTAATCGGATTTTCCTGCTATATCTGGAATTGTCAATTGATTTGGGAACTGCTTCGGGAGCTGCCCAAGGTTTTGCCGGATACGGATATATGGCTGGGCGGTCCTGAGGTTTCCTTTGAAGGGGAGCAGATCCTTATGGATTTTCCTATGGTAACGGGAATTATGGCAGGGGAAGGGGAGGAGACTTTCCGGGAGTTGCTTTCCTGTTATGTGGCAGGGGAGAAGAAAAAGGATGTTGACTTTGGAAAAGTTCCGGGGCTGATTTTGAGAGAAGGAGCCACGGCGGCAAGAGCGCTTACGGATATGGATAAACTGCCTTTTCTCTATGAGCGTTTGGGGGATTTTGCGCACAGAATTCTTTATTATGAGTCAAGCAGAGGATGTCCTTTCCGGTGCAGTTATTGTCTTTCCTCTATTGACAAAAAGGTACGTCTGAGAAGCCTGGAGCTGGTGGAAAGGGAATTGCAGTTCTTTCTGGATCAAAAGATTCCTCAGGTGAAATTTATAGATAGAACGTTTAACTGCAATCGGGACCATGCAATGGCAATATGGCGTTATATCAAAGAACATGACAATGGCGTCACAAATTTCCATTTCGAGGTCGCGGCGGATGTGATGGGGGAGGAGGAGCTTGCCCTTTTCCAGGAAATGCGTCCGGGACTGATACAGCTGGAAATCGGTGTGCAGAGTACGAATTTACATACCCTGAAGGAGATTAACCGCAGTGGCGATATAGGAGCCATTGCAAATGCAGTGAGTCGGATCCGGGGCGGCAGGAATATACATCTGCATTTGGATCTGATTGCAGGTCTGCCTTTTGAAGGATATGAGAGCTTTGAAAAATCCTTTAACGATGTATACCGGATGAAGCCCCATCAGCTTCAGCTGGGATTTTTAAAGGTGCTGAAGGGAACGCTGATTCGGGAAAAAGCCAGGGAGTATGGGATCGTTTATCAGAGCAGGGCGCCTTATGAGGTGCTCTATACAAAGTGGCTTTCCTATGGAGAAGTTTTGAAATTAAAGCAGATGGAAGAAATGGTGGAGCTGTATTACAATTCAAATCAGTTTACCCATACTTTGCCTGTCCTTGAAAAACATTTTAAAGGACCCTTTGAAATGTTTGAGGAGCTTGCCGGATTTTATGAGGAAAAAGGATATTTTACCAATACGCCGGCAAGGAGCTATCGTTATCAGGTGCTTCTGGAGTTTGCCCTGAACCGGATGCCAGAGCAGGGGCAGTTATACAGGGAGCTTTTAACTTATGATTTCTATTTAAGAGAAAATGCCAAAAGCCGTCCTGCTTTCAGTATGGATCTTTCCCCTTACAGGGAGGAAATAGGGGGCTTTTACCGAAAGGAGGAGGAGGCGCCGCAGCTCCTGGAGGAATATGGAGGGTATCATGCCAGACAGACTATGAAAATGACCCATATGGATGTATTTTTTTATCCTGTCTGGCGGGAAGAGGAGGATGCGGCGTGGGAAAAGTGCGAAAGACCGTTTTTTGTGCTTTTTGACTATCAAAAAAGGGATGCCCTTACAGGGGAGGCATCCACTTTTCCTTTGCAGCTTTAGGATTTAACCACAGGCGGACGTCCGGTATCTGAGAAAGAACGGGCAGTAGGAGAACCCCTAAAATGATTCCGGTGATTCCCTGCATACAGTTTGAAAAGATGCCGCTCAAGGCGCTTGTAAAGCCGGCGGCAAGAAGCTCTCCGCTGTAGGATCCGGCAAGAAACATGGTCTGTATGATCTTGTTGATAAAGTAGCCTGTAATCATATTGATTTCGGCGGGAATGGCAGCGGCGACAAACAGAAAGGTCTGCTTTGTTTTCCAGATCTGTTTCAGCTTATGAAAGATAAGAGCGGCAATGCAGGCGGTAACGCCCTTGATGATCAGGGTAGGGATGGCGTAAATGGCATATCCCGATAAAATATCCGCAAACATGGAGCCGATCCCTGCAGACAGGAATCCTGCCACAGGTCCTAAGATAACCCCGCAGAGAAGAACCAGACAATCTCCGGGATGGACATAGCCCAGGGTAGGAGAAGGGATTCGGATACTCATAGTGGCAACGCAGGTGAAGGCAGCCATCAGGGCGGCAACCACAAGAAGCTTTACATCCCCCGAAAAAATGCCGTTGGGGGCATTGGTATCATCTTTTTTCATTTTCATAATAGTTCTCCCTTTCTGTTCGTTGGTTTGTATTTTTGGACGCCCTGCATGGTTTTCATTATACAGAATATTGGCTTTGCAAAAACTGCCAAATTGAGAATTTTTAACCAAGCCAGTTTTAAGAAAAGCTTTTCACGAATATCCCTTGGAGGTCAGCCATATATTGTAAAAGAGATCAAAGCACAGGATAGGGCTATGGCTTCTGTATTGTCCAATATTTCCAACATTATCATACCGGTTATTATTTTTTACATTATTGCCTATGGCGTGATGAGCAAGACAAATGTATACGAGGACTTTGTGAAGGGAGCAAAGGACGGATTGAAAACGGTGGTGGGGATTATGCCCACGCTGGTGGCGCTTATGACCGCAGTGGGGGTTCTGCGCGCTTCAGGTTTTTTGAGTTTCTTGGAAGGGTTGGTAAGCCCTTTAAGCAATAAAATAGGATTTCCGGCGGAATTGGTTCCGCTGGCGTTTATAAAGATGTTTTCCTCGTCTGCAGCAACCGGATTGGTACTGGATATTTTTAAAAACTATGGCACAGATTCGCTGGTAGGCTTAATCACATCGATTATGATGAGCTGCACGGAAACCATTTTTTATACCATGAGCGTGTATTTTCTTGCGGCAAAGGTGACCAAAACCAAGTATACGTTAACGGGGGCGCTTTTATCTACCATTGCGGGAATTGCGGCAAGCGTGGTGCTTGCGGGGATGATGAAATAGAAAGAAGAATTATATTGAATAGAAGGATTGAACAAAGACGCAGCGTATTTTGCCGGCGTGCTTTGTCTAGTCCTTTTTTTGGTACAGTATAATTGCTATAATGAAAGTAAGCTCTGTAAAAGATTGTGATGAAAAGGCGTTCCTCAGCACAAAACGCTTCGGAATGGAGGAAAAAATGAAAGGCATATTTTCGGTTGATGTAATTGCTGTGGCAGTAGCAGTGATAGTGATTTTTCTTGCGGCGGTTATTTTAAGGCTGATTCTTTTAAAAAGGCGCAAGGCAACGGATCTTTTTGAAGATATGGAAGGGCATGACTTTGAATACTTCTGCGCAGACCTTCTCAGGCAAAAGGGGTTCACCGAGGTAGAAGTAACAAAGGGCAGCGGAGATTACGGGGTTGATATTCTGGCGGAAAAGGACGGCGTAACCTATGGCATTCAATGTAAATGCTATACGTCGCCGGTAGGGGTAAAGGCAATCCAGGAGGCATATGCAGGCAGAGATTATTACGACCGGATGGTGGGCGCTGTGATGACCAACCAGTATTTTACCTCGCCTGCAGTGGAAGCGGCGAAAAAGCTTAAAATACTGCTTTGGGACGGCGGCTACATAGAGTCTATGATGGAGGAAAGCCCATAAGCAGGTTAAAGCATGCAGCAGGCGCGGGGAAGGGCTTAGGAATAGAGCCTGCTGCGCAGCCCCTGAAAGTCGGAAGGACCGGTTTCCAGGACGAACTGGTGGAAGCGCTGCAGAGAAAAAGAATTTCCCCAGCGATTTCGAGCCTCCTCCTTAAGGGAAAGAAATTCCATAAAGCCCAGATAATATTTCAGGTAGTTTACAGGCTCCTCTACAATGTACTGGTAAACGGCAGCCGAGGCTTCCGGGCTTGTGATGCCCAGTTTTTGAAGAATTGCCGTTACCTTTGCCGGGGAGGCGCCTTCGTAATGGATGGCAATGTCCAGCAGGGAATAAAGGCAGAGCTGGAGATTTCTGCTCAGCCGGCATACCTCATACCACGCGGCAGCCTGGGGATCGGAATCCTGTACCAGCGCCTGGGCATATTGATAGGACATATTTTCCACGTAAAGCGCCCAGCCCTCCACGTAACCGCCGTAGTGTAAAAGATGGCGGATACGGGAAGTATCGGTTTGGTTCATGTAAAGCTGACTGTAAACAGTCTGATAAAGATGACCGGGATAGCCCTCATGCGCCAGGGTGGTGTATAGTGTCAGGGCGTCCGGAGAATGTTTGCGGTTAATGTAGATGATGTTGTTGCTCATATCATCTATGGGAGGCGTCAAGTAATAAGCGGGGCTGCAATAGTCTTCCATGGAAGGGGAAACGCTTTTAACGGTATAGGAAGGGCTGAAGCTGGAATCCTGAGGAACAGGGAAAGAAGGAAAATCCGAACCCATCTGTTTCCTCAGATCTTCCAGCATTTCTTCCGGAGAGGCATAGGGAAAATGAACGGTCTCTCCGGAGGAGACGGCGGCAAGCTGAGGATGCTGAACCAGCAGCCTGTGCATGGCGGAAAGATTTTGCTGAAAATCCTGATAGAGCAGGTTTTTGATTTCTGCAATGGTTCTGGAGGAGCCGGTGGTGGAGGTAAGCAGATATTCGTAATAAGCGCGGCCGTCCGGGAAATAGCAAAGTCCCATTTCGTTTGAACCGCTTCCCTGAAGAATGGTAAAAGCATCGGCAACCTCCTCATAGGCAGGCGCCATAACGGTGGTGAGAAGGCGGTCGTTTTCGGACATCCACATTTCTTTTTGCTCCCGGGTAACGATGCCCTGATCCACCAGAGCATTCAGCCTTTCTTCAAAGGTTGTGTGAAGAAAATGATTCCCCTGGGAAAGACTGTCCGAATCCATAATGGAGCAGCACTGTTCAATAATTTTGCCTGCGGAGGAATCGGACATAAAAAGCCGGTTCTCTGATTTCTCTTTTTCATATGCGATTAACCCGTCAAAATAGGTATCTGTTTGGTCCAGAAGATCTAAATAATCTTCCACATCTTTTGCGCAGCGGAAGGTATAATCGGCAAGAAGAATGGGAAGACCGGACTGCATTCCGGAGGAGGGCGATAAAGGCTCGTCATAGTAAGGGTAGGCAGCGCCCGTAAGCCGCAGGGACAGATAGCGTGTTAACAGACCATAAGTATAAGAGTCGTTTTCACTTAAATGTTCGGGAGATATGTCTGAAAGCCGGTCCAGGGTGGCGCGGAGCTCTTCTTCTCCGTTATCAGGCTCCGGCTGCCAGGAGGGCAAAAGGGCTTCTCCGGTCAGCCCGTATTCTTCGGGAAAGGCAAGGGTGTAATGGAGGCTTAAGGTATTACCGGAAAGCTCCGAATAAAACAGCTCTTCGGTTAAGGCTTTAAATTTGCGGCTGTCGTTTGTGTACAGAAACCAACCGAGAAACAGAGAAACAAAGAAAACAAGCAGAAGGGAAACCAGTAGTTTTTGCCTGCGGCTCAGTTTAGCATGAAAAGACATAATCGTAATCTCCTGTAGGTGCTCATTTGAGTATATGAGCGGTAAAACTAAAAAATACGCGGCGAGGGCTTGAATAGCGTATAGACTATGACCTTAAAATATGGTAAAATACTATACGGTTCGGATACCGAATTTGAGGAGTATATGAAAGCGTTTTATCATGGGAACGGAGGAGAATATGAAGAATCTGGAACTTAAAAAAATTGCCAATGAAGTGCGCAAGGGCATTGTGACGGCAGTCCATAGCGCGAAAGCGGGGCACCCCGGGGGATCCCTGTCGGCGGCGGATCTTTATACATATTTATATTTTGAAGAAATGAATATTGATCCCCAAAATCCTAAGATGGAAAACAGGGATCGTTTCGTATTGTCTAAGGGACACACTGCTCCGGGTTTATATTCTGCGCTGGCGCACAGAGGCTTTTTCCCGGTGGAGGATCTTGTGACGCTGCGCAAGCTGGGATCCTATTTGCAGGGACATCCCTGTATGCAGCATATTCCGGGGGTGGATATGTCAAGCGGTTCCCTGGGACAGGGTATTTCAGCCGCCGTAGGAATGGCGCTTGCCGGAAAGATGGATGGAAAGGATTTTCGTGTTTACACTCTGCTTGGAGATGGAGAGCTGCAGGAAGGTCAGGTGTGGGAGGCGTCCATGTTTGCAGGTTACCGTAAACTGGACAATCTTGTTGTAATTGTAGATAATAACGGGCTTCAGATCGACGGACCTGTGGATAAGGTCTGCTCACCGTATCCCATTGACAGGAAATTCGAGGCTTTCAATTTCCATACGATTAATATAGACGCCCATGATTTTGACGCCATCCGCGCCGCCTTTCAGGAGGCACGGGAGACAAAAGGAATGCCCACTGCAATTATCGCTCACAGCATAAAGGGAAAAGGCGTTTCCTTTATGGAGGGCAACGTAGGGTGGCACGGGAAAGCGCCTGACGATGAACAGTATGCAGTGGCAATGGTGGATCTTGAAAAAATCAGTGAAGAGCTTTTAAGGGAGGAAGCATGATGGCGGAGAATACAGGAAAGAAAATAGCAACCAGAGAAAGCTATGGAAATGCCCTTGTGGCTCTGGGAGCAGAGAATCCCAATGTGGTTGTGCTGGATGCCGACCTTGCCGCCGCAACCAAAACGGGAGTATTTCAGAAGGCATATCCGGACAGACACATCGATTGCGGTATTGCCGAAAGCAATATGGTGGGAGTTGCCGCAGGGCTTGCCACGGCGGGGAAAATTCCTTTTGTCAGCAGTTTCGCAATGTTTGTGGCAGGCAGAGCCTTTGAACAGGTCAGAAATTCCGTGGGCTACCCCCATTTGAATGTGAAAATCGGAGCAACCCATGCCGGCATTACAGTCGGGGAAGACGGCGCATCCCATCAATGCAATGAGGATATTGCTTTAATGAGAACCATTCCCGGCATGGTGGTTATGTGCCCGGCGGACGATATAGAGGCAAAGGCAGCGGTCAGGGCAGCTGCAGAATATGAAGGACCTGTTTACATGAGGTTCGGACGCGCGGCATGTCCTGTGATCAATGACAGACCCGGCTATCAGTTTGAGATCGGCAAGGGAACCCTCCTGAAAGAGGGAAAAGATCTTACCATTGTGGCAACGGGTATCTGCGTGGGGAACGCGCTGGAGGCGGCTGCAATGCTGGAAGCAGAAGGAATAAGCGCAGAGGTAATTAATATCTGCACCATTAAGCCTTTGGATGAGGAGCTGATCGTGCAGTCGGCAAAAAAAACCGGCAAAGTGGTGACGGCTGAAGAGCATTCTGTAATCGGAGGGCTTGGCAGCGCAGTATGCGACGCGCTCTGTAAGGCTTACCCGGTACCGGTGATGAAGATTGGAATGCAGGATGTGTTTGGCGAGTCAGGTTCTGCGGCGGCGCTGGTTGAAAAGTATCAATTGGATGGAAAGGGAATTTACCAGCAGATAAAGGACTTTTTGAAATAAGACACGGAGAATAAATTATGTACATTTTAGCGCCATCTCTTCTTGGGGCAGATTTTAATATACTTGGACAACAGATCAAAGAAACGGAGGAAGCGGGTGCGGAGTATCTTCATATAGATGTTATGGATGGTATTTTTGTTCCCAGCATTTCCTTTGGGATGCCGCTCATTCGTTCCATCAGGGAAACCAGCAGACAGTTTTTTGACGTTCACTTGATGATTGTGAATCCCGAAAGATACATTCGGGAGTTTGCAGAGTGCGGTGCAGACGGCATTACTTTTCATTTGGAGGCAGTGGGGCAGCCTCAAAAAGTCATTGAAGAAATACATGCCGCCGGTTTAAAAGCGGGGATTTCCATTAAGCCGGGAACCCCTGTTGAAGCGGTTTATCCGTACCTGACAGATGTGGAATTGGTTTTGGTTATGAGCGTGGAGCCGGGGTTTGGAGGACAGCCTTTTATGCCGGAGGCATATGAGAGAATAAGCAGGCTCAGAAGCTATATCGATCAGAACCGTCTGCCGGTGAAGATAGAGGTGGACGGCGGCGTAGGTAAGAAAAATGTGAGAGAAGTGATAGGAGCCGGAGCGGATATCTGCGTAGCCGGTTCCGCTGTATTTAAGAAAAGAAGCATCAGTGAAAATATTTTTCACTTTATGCAGGCATTTAAAGAAAAAGAGCAAAAAGAAGACGACAAATAAAATGGAAAAGATAGGAAGAAATGAGCCCTGCTGGTGCGGCAGTGGGAAAAAATATAAAACATGCCATATGATGCAGGACGAAAAGGTCCATCACTATGAGCTCCAGGGGCATATAGTACCTGGAAGGCACATCTTAAAGACAAAAGAGCAGATTCAGGGCATTAAGGAAAGCAGCGTGATTAATATGGCGGTGCTGGACGCTGTGGAGAAGATGATCGGTCCGGGCGTCAGCACTCAGGAGATCGACGATGTGGTAGAGAAGGTTACGAGGCAGATGGGAGGCATTCCGGCGCCTTTGCATTACGAAGGATTTCCCAAAAGTGTCTGTACTTCCATTAACCAGGTGGTCTGCCATGGCATTCCGTCTTCGGATATTATTTTAAAAGACGGGGATATTATCAATGTGGATGTATCCACTATTTATAAAGGATATTTTTCCGATTCCTCCAGAATGTATTGTATCGGAGAGGTAAGCCGGGAGAAGAAAAAACTTGTGCAGGTGACCAGGGAATGTGTGGAAAAAGGGCTTGCCATGGTTAAACCCTGGAATTTCCTGGGAGATATGGCGCAGGCGGTAAACGATCATGCGAAGGCAAACGGATACAGCGTGGTGGTTGAAATCGGAGGTCATGGAGTGGGATTGGAGTTTCATGAGGAGCCTTTTGTGAGCTACGTGACGAAAGCTGGCACAGAGATGCTGATGGTTCCCGGAATGGTATTTACCATTGAGCCCATGGTAAATATGGGCACAAGCGAAATCTATATTGACGATAAAGATGGATGGACAGTCTATACGGAGGACGGAAAACCCTCCGCTCAGTGGGAGATCACTGTGGCAGTTACGGAGACAGGATATGAAGTTCTGACATGGTGAGGCGCGCGCCAAAAGGAGTGAAGGAATAAATTCATGTATGATGTGGTCATTATTGGAGCAGGCGTAAGCGGATGCGCTATTGCAAGGGAATTGTCCCGATTTCAACTGAAGATTCTGGTGCTTGAAAAGGAACCGGATGTATGCGAAGGAACCTCCAAGGCAAACAGCGGTATTGTTCATGCGGGGTATGATGCCAAGCCGGGAACGCTGAAGGCACGTTTAAATGTAGAAGGCAGCCGCAAGATGGAGGCGCTTTCAAAAGAACTGGATTTTCCCTATCGAAGAAATGGTTCCCTTGTGCTTTGCTTCGATGAAAAAGACAGGGATAAGCTCTTCGTATTAAAGGAAAGAGGAGAGACAAACGGCGTAGAGGGAATCCGCATTGTGGAGCGGCAGGAACTGCTGGAGCTGGAACCTAATGTGGGGGATGCTGCAGTGGCGGCGCTTTATGCCCCCTTAGGCGGGATTGTCTGTCCCTTTGGATTGAACATTGCATTGGCGGAGAACGCCGCAGTAAACGGGGCGGAGTTTGTATTTGAAGCGGAAGTCCAGGAGATAGAAAAAAGGCGGGAAGGCTATCTTGTGCGTACCTCAAAGCAGGACTATGAAACAAAAGTGGTGGTCAATGCCGCTGGTGTTTATGCAGATCAGATGCACAATATGGTCAGTGGGATGAAAATGAAGATTACGCCCAGAAGGGGAGAGTATCTTCTTTACGATAAAAATGTAGGCGGCATAGTCAGCCATACGCTTTTTCAGCTGCCTACAGAGCTGGGAAAGGGAATTCTGGTAACGCCTACGGTACATGGAAATCTGCTTACAGGTCCCACGGCGCAGGATGTTCCGGGCAAGGAGGAAACCGATACTTCCCGGGAGGGGCTGGAGCGTATTACAGAACGGGCGGCGCTGAGTATAAAGGAAATCCCATGCCGGCAGGTGATTACTTCCTTTGCAGGGCTTCGCGCCCATATAACAGAGTTTTCAGGGAAAGAAACAGGTGACTTTGTCATCGGCGAAGCGGCGGATGCTCCAGGATTTATAGATGTGGCTGGCATAGAGTCGCCGGGGCTTTCCTGTGCGCCTGCAACGGGAGAGTATGTTGCTCATATGGTGAAGGAAATACTGCATCCCCAAAAGAAAGAAAATTTTATCAGCACCAGAAAGGGAATTCCAAGTATAGCGCTTGCTTCTGACGAGGAGCGTCACAGACTTATAAAGGAAAACCCTGCGTACGGTAATGTGGTATGCCGTTGCGAAACGGTGACAGAGGGTGAGATTCTGGATGCCATACGAAGACCCTTAGGGGCAAGAACCACAGACGGCGTGAAACGGCGTACGCGTGCCGGTATGGGACGGTGCCAGGCGGGCTTTTGCAACCCTAAGGTGGTGGAAATCCTTGCCAGGGAATTGCAGGTGGAGAAAAGTCAGATTCGGAAATCGGGAGAGGGATCATGGTATATCCTGCCCCCGGAGGAAGGAGGAAGCCTGTGAAAACAGCAGATCTGGTGGTTGTGGGCGGAGGTCCTGCCGGAATGGCGGCGGCGCTTGCCGCTTATGAAAAGGGAATAAAGGATATTCTGATTCTGGAAAGAGACGGTGAATTGGGAGGAATCCTGAACCAATGTATTCACAACGGTTTTGGGCTTCATACCTTCCAGGAAGAACTGACAGGACCTGAGTATGCGGTTCGCTATATAGATCTGATGGAGGAAAAGAAGCTTCCTCATCTGTTGAATACAATGGTGGTAGACGTACAGGGAGGGGATTCCTGCATGGTGACCGCGATGAACAAAGAGCTTGGAATGTTTCAAATAAAGGCAAAAGCGGTGGTTCTTGCTATGGGGTGTCGGGAACGATCCCGAGGGGCAATGAATATACCGGGGTATCGCCCAGCCGGTATTTATTCAGCGGGAACCGCCCAGCGGTATGTAAATATAGAGGGCAGAATGCCGGGGAGAGAGGCGGTGATTCTGGGGTCCGGAGATATTGGGCTGATTATGGCAAGGCGCATGACGCTCCAGGGCGCTAAAGTCAAAATGGTTGCAGAGATTATGCCCTATTCAGGGGGGCTTAAAAGAAATATTGTACAGTGTCTGGATGATTTTGGGATTCCTTTAAAGCTCAGCCATACGGTAACAGAAATTCACGGAAAGGAAAGAGTGGAGGGAGTTACGGTAAGCAGAGTGGATGAACATTTGAACCCTGTTTCAGGAACGGAACAGTTTGTGAAATGCGATACCCTTCTTTTGTCCTGCGGCTTGATTCCGGAAAATGAACTGAGCCGGGAGGCGGGCGCTTTGATGGATGAAGTGACCCAGGGACCGGTGGTAAACGATCGGCTGGAAACCACGGTACGGGGCATATTTGCCTGCGGCAATGTGCTTCATGTACATGATTTGGTGGACAATGTGTCCAAGGAGGCAAAAGCCGCCGGGGAATTTGCCGCCGATTATATTCTTTATGGGCAAAGGGAATGGGGGGAAGCGGTGCGTCCCAAGATTCCTGCAAAGACAAAATGCACCCTGCCTGAGGACAGAGATACAGGAAGTCAGTTGATCTGCATTGGATGTCCGGTGGGATGTTTGATTACAGCCAGAAGGAAAGAGGACGGAAGCTTTGACATCAGCGGGAATACCTGTGGAAAGGGAGAAGCCTATGCGCGCAGCGAGATGATGGCTCCGGTACGTACGGTAACCTCCATGATCCGTGTGGAGGGAGGCTTTGGCCAGGTGGTTCCGGTAAAGACAAAGTCGGAAATTCCCAAGGGAAAGATACGGGAATGTATGGAAGAGATCAAAGGAACAGTGGTGAAGGCTCCGGTCAGAGTGGGGGATGTACTGATTCAGGGCGTTGCAGGAACTTCGATCAGTGTAATAGCCACCGGAAATGTGGGAGCGGTTTAAAATGGAGGGATAATATGGGGAAGTATATCATGGCATTGGATCAGGGAACTACCAGCTCAAGGTGTATTCTTTTCAACCATAAGGGAGAAATCCTGAGCATGGCGCAGAAAGAGTTTAGCCAGATCTATCCGAAGGCTGGCTGGGTGGAGCATAATCCCATGGAAATATGGTCTTCCCAGCTTGCTGTGACAATAGAAGCCATGGCGATGGTAGGGGCGCTGCCGGAGGATATAGCGGGGATCGGCATCACCAATCAAAGAGAGACCACCATTGTGTGGGATAAGGCAACAGGGGAACCTGTTTACAACGCCATCGTGTGGCAATGCCGCAGAACGGCGCAGCAGGTGGATGAACTGGTTTCAGCAGGCTATGGGGATCTGATACGGGAAAAAACGGGGCTTGTGCCGGACGCTTACTTCAGCGCCACAAAGATTGCCTGGATTTTGGAGCATGTACCGGGGGCAAGAGAGCGTGCCGAGAGGGGCGAGCTGCTGTTCGGTACGGTGGACAGTTGGTTGATCTATCACCTGACCCAGGGAAAGGTTCACGTTACGGATTATACCAATGCATCCCGCACCATGCTTTACGATATTCACAGATTATGTTGGGATGAAGAGCTTTTGGCAATTTTTAAAATTCCCGCATGTATGCTGCCTCAGGTGAAGCCTTCCAGCTGTATTTACGGGTACACGGAAAGCGCGGTTTTAGGAGGCGCTATCCCCATTGCGGGAATTGCGGGAGATCAGCAGGCGGCGCTTTTCGGGCAGTGTTGTTTTTCAAAGGGACAGGTAAAGAATACATACGGAACAGGCTGCTTTTTGTTGATGAATACAGGAACGGAGGCAATTCGTTCCAGAAACGGTCTGGTTACCACCATTGCGGCAAGCTGTCAGGATCAGGTGGAATATGCCCTGGAGGGCAGCGTATTTGTTGCCGGAGCGGCGGTACAATGGCTAAGGGACGGTATGCGGATGATTAAAACTGCCGCTCAGACAGAGGAGTATACGGATAAGACCCAGGGCACGGAAGGCGTTTATGTGGTGCCTGCGTTTGCGGGGATGGGCGCGCCTTATTGGAATCCCTATGCCAGAGGAACCGTAGTGGGAATTACCCGGGGGTGTAAGAAGGAGCATTTCATCAGGGCGACGCTGGAATCTATTGCCTACCAGACCTATGATGTGCTAAAGGCGATGGAAGAAGACGCGGGAGTTTCCATAACCGGGCTGAAGGTGGATGGAGGCGCCAGCGCCAACAACTTCCTGATGCAGTTTCAGGCGGATATTCTGGGAGCAGAGGTTTACCGACCGGAATGTATTGAGACAACGGCGCTGGGGGCTGCGTACCTTGCGGGGCTTGCCTGCGGCTATTGGAAGGGGCGGGAGGAAATCCGGCAAAACTGGCAGCTTGGACGGAAGTTTGCATGTGAGATGAATGGAAAAGAGCGGGAAAAACTGCTGAAGGGATGGCAAAAAGCAGTGAAGTGCGCACTTGTATGGGCAGAAGAATAAAATAATATTGTCTCAGGCGTGTGCCTTAAGACAATGAAAACGGCGGGAGAGAAGTATGGAGATAAAAGAGATTCCTCAGGGACAAATCATCATGGAAAGCGGACAGAAAATAGAGACGCTGTATCTGATCGTCAAAGGAACGGTCAGAGCCTCCTATTCAGGCGGTAAGTATATTTTAAACAGCGGAGATGTAGTGGGGCTGTGCGGATTGGATCAGGGAACGGCGATTTTGGAATACAGCGCGGAAGAAGAGGTTTCTGTGATCGAATATCCTTACGACGGAGTAAAGCTGGCGGACAGTCTGCTGAATAATTTTGAGGGAGTGAAATATTTTGTCATTTCTCATTTCAGGCAGATTTACGAGTTGTTCAGGCTCTACAAGCGGCTCCAGAGCGAGTGTGGGAATTTGTATGAATATCTAGTGGGAAGCTACCGGGAATATGCGGCTCTGTGCGAGAAATACAACGCTTTTCAGGAAGAACTGCCGGGGCTTGGCGATATTTCTCCCCTTTCCCTTGAAAAGGATATTCCGGATTGGATGATCGGATATTATGTAACTTTAAAGAAAACCCTGAAGGCATGGGAGTTTGACAAGGAGAGCAATGATTTTGCCTATGGTTTTCTCTTAAGAACCAGTGAGGATATGCGCGCTGTTGCCGGGCTTTGCAGTCAGATGCAGACCTACAAACAAAAGATTTGCAGCTATTTTGTGGCTGAGAAGGGAACGGATCTTCTGGAGCTCTTTGTTTCTCTTTACGGCAAGGTGGTTGCAAAGGACGGAGCAGATGGAGAAAGCGTAACGGTTCTGGAGAAGAAGCTGAGGGATATGCTGAAAATTCTGGAGAATCAGGGTTATGGGCAATATTCCTTTTACCAGTCCAGAAAACATGCCTTTGAAAACAGAATGTCGGCAATCAGCCAGATGTGCGCAGGAAGCGCCGACGGCGATCAGTCGGATGCACAGGCGCCTGAGGAGCTTGCAGGCTCCCTGCATAAAATACTTGCTTATGCAAAATGTGACAACGATCTGAGCGCCGCGTTCATGGAGCATATTCAGCGATATAAACAGATTACCAATAAAAACGGAACGGAAGAAGATATACGCAGCCTGCGTCAAAAACTGACCAAGGAATTTTACCAGGTTTACAACGAAGCTTTTAAAAACAGCCTGGAGGACACCAATATTCCCATGGTGGTGAGAATGTTTTTTAATTTCGGCTATGTGGATGAGGAGCTTGCGGGGGAAAAGAATGCCGCTTATCTTGCGCGGATAATCAATCTGCTTCCTACGGATCCGGGAAAGGGCGTTTATTCTATTTATGAATGGCTGATGGCTGTTTACAGAGGGGAAAAGGAACCCAGCAGAAACGAATTTGACCTGGATTATGCCGCATATCTGGTGGAGCAGAGAAAAACAGGAAACATCACCCAGAAAGAGGAAAAAGAGCTTTTAACAGATAAGCGTGCAAGAGTGATTTATGAGCTTGAAAATGTGTTCCCTATGGTGAATAAAATGACTTTTGGGCGAATCTCTACTTTTTGTCCCATATTTTCCGAGCACAATGTGATGAAGCCTCTTGACACCATACTGGTTTCCGCGGATAAGATACGCAGCGCTCTGGAGAACATAAGAAGTAAGGATTTCGGCGCGTATTACAGAGAAACTCTTTTTACGGCGCCGGAGCAGGGCGTAACTAAGGAATTTGTGAATGTGGAGATTCTCCCGGACTTTATTCTCACGCCAAACATAGGGGTTAGAGGGGTTATGTGGCAGGAGATCGAAGGCAAAAGGCGTACCACGCCGGCAAGAATGATGAGTTCCATTTTCCAGCTGGAGGATCTTTCCGCTATCATTATCAGGTTGACAGGAGAATTCCGTTGGGAAATGTGCAAGCGGGTACAGGGGGCAAGATGGAACGATGTTTCAGAACGGTCGCTTACCAGCGAATATTTCGACTATATACAGTTCTACCGCAAAAACCAGGAGCTGTCTACAGACGCCAAGGAAAAAATCAAGACGGATATGGGACGGGCGAAGAACAGCTTCAAGGAAATGTTTATTATGGATTACATGGTCTGGGTGCTCTTTGAGAGCAACGGATCTCCAAGAATGAACAAGGTGGCAAGAAGCATTCTCTACAGCTATTGTCCTTTTACGGCGCAGATCAGAGAAAAACTGAAAGAAAATCCTATGTACAGGGAGATTTCAGAAAGATATGAGATCCGCATGGGACAAAAGCGTCACCGTATGGAAAATATATGTCAAAAGCTTCGGAGTCTGGGCAAGCCCATACCGGAGGAAATAGAGAGAGAGAAGCAGTTCCTTTATATGTAGCAGGAATACTTGGAGTAAGGAGGGTGGTTTGGGTGAAGGACGAGACGGGAAGAAGGCGATACACTTCCGTCAGGAAGTTGACAGAAAATCCGTTCCTGAATCTTTATGAAATGGATGCGC
This sequence comes from Lachnospiraceae bacterium UBA7093, assembly GCA_002492465.1. Lineage (GTDB taxonomy): Bacteria > Bacillota > Clostridia > Lachnospirales > Lachnospiraceae > Suilimivivens. Next base: position 64,422 of record DKYT01000025.1, read on the forward strand.
TGACAGGAAGCGGAACGCCCTTTCACTATTATTTTGCATCCAGAAACCGGGAGGACGCCCTTCCGCTGCTGACGGGACAGCCCTGCTCCAACGGTATTGTGATTTATCCCCTATGGAAGCGGGAGCCGGATAAATTAGTGATGATCAGACAGTACAGATATCCTTTGGATGAGTGGATTTATGAACTGCCGGCAGGGCTGATCGACCGGGGGGAGACGCCGTCGCAGGCGGCGGTGCGGGAAATGAAGGAGGAAACGGGGCTTTCCTTTTACCCTTACGAGGGCGGGGAGCCGGCATTTCGCAGACCGGTTTATTTAGGCGCAGGGATGACGGACGAGACCAGCACCTCCGTGTTCGGCTTTGCAGAGGGCGAAATTTCAGGAGAATTTCAGGAGGAAACGGAGAGCATAGAAATATTGCTGGCGGATAAAAAAGAGGTTATGAGGATTTTAAGAGAAGAAAAGATATCCTTACGCGCCGGGTTCCTTCTGATGAATTTTTTAAGGGCGGACAAAGAGAACCCTTTTGCCTTTTTGGAGGCTCCTGTTTGTTGATGAGAATAAAAAAATATGTTATATTAGGTATAGGTCATTGAAGGCGATGAAGTAGCAGTGGTAAAGAGAGGAAAATGGATGGGGAAAGCAACGAAAAAAACAGATCAGAGCAAAGAAGAAAAGGCAAGGGTAAAGGCTGAAGCAAAAGCGCTGAAAAAAGCACAGAAGGGAGCGGCAAAAGCCAAAAAAGCCGGGGATAAGTCAGCTCCAAAAAGGAAATTGAAAGAGCAGGCAAAGGAACGGGTAAGCGGCGGCAGCAGGCAGAGTATTATGCAGACGCTTCTTCTTGCCTTTATGGTACCGGTGGCGCTTATGATCGTGCTGGGAATCGTATCTTATAACACTGCTGCATCCAGTATTATTTCCAAATATAACGAATCTGCACTGTCGACGGTATCGGCAGTGGGGGATTATTGTAATCTGGTATGCGATTCTATTTCTACAAAGGCGCTTGAAATTGTTACCAACAGCGACCTTGCAGACTATTACGAAAAATATTACAAAACTCAGAACACCAAATCTACGGAGGCTTTCCGCAGTTCCAAGTATATTGTGGGAAATGTAAGATCCACCAACAAATATATGGGAAGCTGTTCTGTTATTCCGGAGGGCGGGCTTCCCTTGTCCAGCATGCAGGGTTCTATGACGAGCGACCCATACACGGATTTTGTTGCGACTCCCGAGGGAAGCTACTTTGCAGAGAATACCACCGTGAAAAACGGATGGCTGGGGTACCATACCTATCTGGATGAATGTATGGGAAGCTCCCCGGAAAAATATGCCCTTGTGTTTTATCAGGAAATCCTGAAGAATAATACAACTCTGGTAATGGATATTGATATGACCGTGGCGATGGATATGCTGGATCAGATGGATTTTGGCGAAAACAGTATCCGAGGTCTTATTTCTGCAGACGGAAGAGAAGTTATTTCCATTGCAGGGAAGGAAGGCGAAGTACCGGAGGAAACTTACTTTGTAGGAAATGATTTTTTTGAAGCTACCAAAACCGCTACAGAGGCAGGCAGCGAGGATGTAAGGCTTCACGGGAAACGCTATGTATACATATATACTCCGGTAGGGAAAACAGGCGCTATGATCTGCGCGCTGATTCCAAGGAGCAATCTTCTTGGTCAGGTGGGAAGTATTAAATATATTACGATTTTCATGGTAATCATAGCTGCCGGTGCGGCATTGGCAATCGGAGGAACCATTTCCTCCGGAATCAGCAAGGCGGTTAAGATGATGACGGTAGGTCTTTCCGAGGTGGCAGGCGGCGATCTCACCAGAAACTTTGAGACGAAGCGGAAGGACGAGTTCAGGGTGCTCACCACGGCGTTGAATTCCATGCTGGAAAGCATGCGTATCCTGATGCGGGATATGAAACAATTTGGAGCAAAGGTAACGGATCTGTCAGCCAATGTATCAGATAAGACAACGGCAATCAATACCTCCATGCAGGATGTTGCAAAGGCGATGGACGAGGTTGCCCTGGGGGTACAGAGCCAGGCGGCGGATACGGAGAGCAGTAACAACAAAATGCGGTCCTTTACGGACAATATCAACGGCGTTACGGATAAGACCCATAACATGACGAATATTGCAGATCAGGCAATCGATGCGGTAGAACAGGGCAAGGTAATCGTACAGGATTTAAGCGAAAAATCCGACACTACCGTTTCACTTACAAAGGTTTTGGTAAGCGATATCGACGAGGTACAAAAGAGCTCGGAGGAGATCAAGAGCTTTGTGGATATTATCAACAGTATTGCAGAGCAGACCAATCTCTTATCGTTGAACGCATCTATAGAAGCGGCAAGAGCCGGCGCAGCAGGAAGAGGCTTTGCCGTTGTTGCCGAAGAGATTAGGAAGCTTGCGGATCAGTCTAAGGAATCCGGTAATCAGATCCGCAGCATTGTGGAAAACATTGGCGCTACAACGAATAAGACGACCGATTCCGCAAAGAAGGCGGAAGGTATGGTCAACGACCAGGCGGAAGCATTGGAGGAGACGGTTAAAGTATTCGGCATGATACAGACCTGTGTAGGAGAACTGGTAGACGGTATCCGCACTGTGACAGAGAGCCTGGAAAGGGTAGTAGTAGAGGGAGATACGGTACAAAACGCGATTCAGAATATTTCTTCCGTATCCGAGGAAGTGGCGGCGTCTACAGAGGAAGTTACCGCAACGCTCAGCGAGCAGGTGAACGTGATTGAAAATCTTAAGGAAGAGGTAGAAATTTTAAGAGAGGATGCCGGCGAGCTTGGCAGATCCATTGAGCGGTTTAAAATTTAAGATATGGAATCCCATTTCCAATATAAAAAGACGGATGCCCCGGTATTTTGACGGGGCATTTGTTGTGCTTTGGAAAGGATTGTGCTACAATTTTTTAGAAAAGAAATCAGGAACAAAAAATTGGGGAAGAAAACGATATGATTAATCAACAGTACAAAAAAATGTTGGAAACAAAATCTGTAATCAGGCAACTGTCAGAATTCGCAGCAGGCAGAGGAAAAGAGATCGGATATGAAAACGTATTTGACTATAGTCTGGGAAATCCATCGGTACCAGTGCCTGAAAGATTGACAGAAGTTATGATCGAATTATTGCAGACAAAAGATTCCATGGAACTGCACGGATACAGTCCAAGCCTGGGAATTCCATCTGTCAAGGAAAAAATTGCCCGGTCTTTGAACAGAAGGTTTGGAATGAACTATGAGGGAATCCATATTTTTCCCACCACAGGCGCCGCTGGCGCAGTGGCGCATGCTTTGCGATGCGTTACCATGCCGGGGGATGAGGTGCTGACGATTGCCCCTTATTTTCCAGAGTATGATCAATATGTGAACATGACAGGAGCAAAGCTTAAGGTAGTACCTGCCAATACGGAAAACTTTCAGATTGATTTTGAAAAGCTGGAAGAAATGCTGACCTCCAAGGTTGCAGCGCTGCTGATTAATACGCCTAACAATCCCTCTGGAGCGGTATACAGCAAGGAGACGTTGAAAAAGCTTTCCGGGCTTCTGGACAGAAAACAGAAGGAATATGGACATGATATTTTCCTGATCTCTGACGAGCCTTACCGGGAGATCCTTTTTGAGGGGGTAGAGGCGCCGTATGTATCTAAATTTTATGATAATACCTTGTCCTGCTATTCCTATTCCAAGTCTCTTTCCCTTCCGGGAGAAAGAATCGGGTATGTGGCGGCAAATCCTAAATGCAGAGATGGAGAACTGATCAGCGCCATATGCGGTCAGATTTCAAGAGGTATTGGACACAACTGTCCGCCCTCTATTATGCAGCTTGCCGTGGCGGAGGTTCTTGATCAGACGTCGGATATGCAGGTTTACGAAAGGAATATGAATATCCTTTATGAGGAGCTGACTACCCTTGGATTCAGGTGCGTAAAGCCTGGCGGAACCTTTTATATTTTTCCCAAAGCGTTGGAGGAGGATGCGGTAGCGTTTTGCAAAAAGGCGCTGAAATATGATTTGGTGCTTGTACCATCGGACAGTTTTGGTATGCCGGGATATTTTAGAATGGCATATTGTATCGATACGGAAAAAGTAGAGCGTTCCCTTCCGGCACTGCGCAGATTTGTGAAGGAAAATTATTGATTTGGAAGAATAGAATATGGTTAGACGGTGTGGCGGCTGGAAAGCCATACAAAACAGGAGGATTTATTTATGGTTGAATTTTTGAAAGCAGTGTTGTTTGGAATTGTTGAGGGGATTACGGAGTGGCTGCCCATCAGCAGTACGGGGCACATGATTTTGCTAGACGAATTTGTGAAGTTGGACGTGTCCCAGGAGTTTTGGGAGATGTTTCTGGTGGTGATTCAGCTTGGCGCAATTCTCGCCGTAGTGTTGCTGTTCTGGAACCAGATCTGGCCCTTTGGGAAAAAGAACAACTCCCATCCCGCAGGAAAGAACGGGCTGTTATCCTATTGTAAAAAGGATATTTGGATTTTGTGGTTTAAGATCATTGCCGCATGTATTCCGGCTGCCGTAGTAGGGCTTTTATTTGACGAGTTTTTTGAAAGCCTGTTCTATAACGGAGTATGTGTATCGATTGCGCTGATTGTATTCGGCGTTGGTTTTATTTTAATTGAAAACAGAAATAAGGGCATGACTTCAAAAATAAACTCCCTTTCTGAAATCACTTTTCAGACAGCGTTTGTGATTGGCTTTTTTCAATTGATTGCCGCTATTTTCCCAGGCACGTCCCGCTCCGGGGCAACCATTTTAGGAGCGCTGCTGATTGGCGTCTCCAGAACTGTGGCGGCGGAGTTCACCTTTTTCCTTGCAATTCCCGTTATGTTCGGAGCCAGTCTGCTTAAGATCCTGAAATTTGGATTTTCTTTTTCGGGAACCGAAGCAATGATTCTGCTTGTGGGTATGGTAACGGCGTTTATTGTTTCTGTGATTGTTATTCGTTTCCTGATGAGTTATATAAAGAAACATGATTTTAAAGTGTTTGGATGGTATCGTATTATTTTAGGAATTATAGTTCTTTTTTACTTTGGCATTGCAGGAATCCTATAGCAGTGTATTACAACCCGAGGCAGATTTACATAAAAATTGCGAAAAGGTTGATAATTAGTTGACAAAATGAAAAATATAGAGTACACTGACTCTCAGAAAACAGGATATTTGGGATGTTTTCAGGGGGGAGAATACAGGAAGTACTTAATTAACGGTAGATGTTGGAGAACTATTTTCTCAGCGTGAAAGGAGTTATTATCATGGCAGAAGTAAAGAAAGCAGCAGCTAAAGTAGTCGCTAAGGCAGCACCTGTTAAAGAAGCAGTTAAGGCAGAAGAGGTTAAGACAGAAGCTAAGGTCGCTCCTGAGGCTGAAGTAAAGGAAACTTCTAAGGCAGCTGCGAAAACGCCTGCAAAGAAAGCAGCAGTGAAAAAGGCAACTGTAAAGAGAGCAGCAAAAAAGGAAGCTGCTGAGAAGAAAACACCCGGAAGAAAGCCGGCGGTAAAGAAAGAGGAAGTAAAGGCAACTGTAAACTTCCAGTTTAATGGCAAGTCATACACACCTGAAGATCTGTTAAAGAGCTGCAAAGACGTATGGAAATATGACTTAAACGGAAAAGAAGAAGATTTTAAGAGCGTTGAACTGTATGTTAAGCCCGAAGAGAACACTACATATTATGTAATCAACGGCGATGTTACAGGAAGCTTCTTTATTTAAAAAGGAAATAAAACAGGCATGGAAGAAGGCTGTTGTTTCACGATTTTTGATCGTTGAAGCAGCAGCTTTTTTATAATGTCAATATAAAACATAACAAATAAGGTTTCACTTTTTTGTCTATAATCTACTATTGACGCTTGTTTTCCACCAGGCTATAATTATGTTACAAAATAAAGTTACGTAACTAAATAGCAAAATTAATTCATATGTCCTGATTTGGGAGGAATTATGAGATGGCGTTTATTGAACTAAGTTATAAGTCGGAAAGTCTTAAAAGAACCGTTTCGCTAAATATATTTTTGCCTTATGGCGATGGAGGAGAAAATGCGGAAAACCATTTAAGACTTTGTATTTTCTTCCGGGGTTTAGTACGAGCAGGATTGAAATGTGCACGTTGCTTAGCGTGCGTTTTCAGTCTGCGTTACAGGGAATTGCAGTGGTGATACCAGACGGAGAAAATTCATTTTATGTTGACAAAAAAGATGGAGTTTCAAATTATGGAGATTTCGTAGGAAGGGAAATCGTAAAGGTGACAAGGGAGATTTTACCATTGTCGGAAAGAAGAGAGGATACCTATATCGGCGGTATTTCCATGGGCGGTTATGGAGCGTTGTTAAATGGGCTTAGATATTCCAAGACGTTTGAAAAGATTATAGCAATGTCGCCTGGGATTGATTTTTATGAGGCGGTAGATTTGAATGCAGGGTTTACCGAGTTGTATTTAGACAGCATTTTTGGAAGCAGAGAAATAAGTCGAACTTCTGAATTGAATTTGCAAGAAGCATATTTGAACGCAAAAAGAACCGGGATAAATATTCCAAAGTTGTTTTTGTGTTGTGGGAGAACAGATGAACTGGTATATACCAGTAATGTTCGTTTTGTACAATTTTTACAGGATAATGAAATTGAAATAGAGTATCAAGAGGAAGACGGCGGGCATGATGTTGTATTTTGGGAGAAGCTGCTGCCTTCTGCTTTTGCATTTTTAAAAAACAATTAATCTTTACAGGAACCCGTCTACCTTAGATGGGTTCTTATATATTGTTGAGAAATGAAGGTTCTAAATACAGGTAAAACATAACAAATAAGATTTTGCTTTTTTGTCTATAATCCACTATTGACGCGTATCTTTGATAAAGCTATAATTTAGTTATGTAATAAAGTTACGTAACTATATAGCAAAACAAAATACGGTATGGGAGGAAAAAAGATGTTTAAAAAAATGTTAGGAATTACAATGGCTTTTGTTGTTACAGCAGCAACACTTATGGGATGTGGAAATAGTAACCAAGCAGAAGAAAACGAGACATCTGCAGCAGAGAAGGCGCCTGTAGTTGAGGAAGCGTCTGTAAATGAAGAGTCGGCATCAGAGGAAGCGGCAGGCGAATTTGAGTTTGCCGACAGTAATCAGGACGGAAAGGTAGTAATTGGTTACAGCGCTTCTTCCCTTTCTGATAATTTCATGATAGAAACAAGTGATAAGTTAAAGAATCTTTGTGAAGGTTATGGTTATGAATATACGGTAATGGGAGCCGAAGGGGTTACTACAAAGCAGGTTGAGCAGATCGAGAACATGGTCACAATGGGATGCGACTGGATTTACGCAATGATTCTTGATCCGGATGCTATGGAGGAAGTGTTTAAGAAGGCAGAAGAACAAAATACACATATTGTTTATATTGGAACTGCATATGAGGATCCCAGTGTATTTACAGCCGCTCTGGCTGCAGACCAGTATGATTTTGGTTATCAGGCGGCGGTAGCGGCGTCAAAATGGATTGATGAAAATTATCCGGATGCAGAAGACGGAACGGTAGAGGTTGCGGTATTTAAAAATTCTCTTCTGGAGGATTTTCAGAGAAGAGCAGATGGTCTTACACAGATTGAAGAGCTGAACCCCAAGGCAAAAATTGTTGAAACCTATGATCTTGTGGGGCAGGATGTGGTTGCTGCAAAATGTCAGGAATATGCTGAACAGTTGTTTATGAAACATCCCGATGTGAAAGTTATTCTTTCTCACGGCTCTGAATATGGCATTGCAATCGATGAAGTTATTATGAGAATGCCTGCGCTGGATCCTCAGACGCTGGGGATATTCGGCTGTGATTGGCTGGTTCCTGCTGCTAATAGTATCAAGGATTCAGCGGAGGGAAAAAGCACTATACGCGCGCTTGTGGCAACGGGCGATTTGAATCAACTGGTTTTAGATCTGATCAGGGGCAGTGTGGTTCCTGATGAAGAGCAGTATGTGTACATTCCTATATATACCTTTGATGCAGCCAATATGGACGATGCGTTTGAAATGTTTGGAAACTAACAGATAAAGAGGATGCTTATGGGTACGGAAAAAATTCTTGAATTGAAAAACATAACCAAATTGTATCCTGGGGTAAGAGCTCTCGACAATGTTTCTCTGGACATATATAAAGGTGAAATTCATGCTATTATGGGGGAAAACGGCGCAGGGAAATCTACTCTGATCAAAATAATTGGCGGTGCAGTGCAGCCTTCAGAAGGAAAAATCACTGTGAATGGGAAGTCTTTTTCCTCCTTTACGTCAAGTGTTGCTTCTGAAAATGGGATAGGCGTTATTTATCAGGAATTTAATCTTGTCCCATCCCTGTCTGTTGCGGAAAATGTGTGCCTGGGCAATAAGCTCGGGCACAAAGTAAAAAAAGATAAAAAGCAGATGAAGGCGGTAACAGATAACGTTTTAAAGAATCTGGGTCTTACTATTGATGCTGGAATCATGGTAAGTAAACTATCAACCGGACAACAGCAGATGGTTGAAATTGCAAAACAGATGGTGAAGAGCGTTAAAATTCTTATTTTGGATGAGCCGACGGCATCGCTTTCCCTGGCGGAGACAAGAAATCTGCTTGATATGGTAAGGCAGTTAAGGGACAAAGGTGTCACGATTCTGTATATTTCCCACAGGCTGGATGAAGTGTTTGAAATTGCAGACAGAGTCAGTGTATTCAGAGACGGGAAATATATTGAAACCCGTGAGATGAAGGAAACCACTCGAAAGGATTTGATTCGTCTTATGGTGGGAAGGGAGATCGGAGACGAATATCCTAAAAGGACGACAAAGCCTGGGGAAGAGGTGGTTCTGGAGGTTAAGGCTTTAAGCGGGCAGGGAGATAAAAATATTACTTTTTCTTTACATAAAGGTGAAATTCTTGGGGTTGCAGGTCTGGTAGGTGCGGGCAGAACTGAGATGGCAAAAATGTTGTACGGATATTTGCAAAAGGAGGCAGGTGAAATATGGATTCATGGCAGGCAGTGTCAGATTTCCTCTCCCCAAAAAGCAATTTCCATGGGAATTGGACTGATACCGGAGGACCGGAAGAGAGAAGGGGTGTTTATTGATTACCCAATTGACTGGAATATTCCCATTATGTCCGTCAGAAAGATGTCTAAAGGACTGTTTCCGGATAAAAAGAAAATGCAGAAGTTAGTAAATGCGTATATTGATAAGCTTGCTATTGCAACGCCATCTCCCAAACAGGTAGTGCGGAATTTATCGGGGGGAAATCAGCAAAAGGTTGTTTTGGCAAAAACCCTTGCGGCGGAGGCGGATATTCTAATTATGGATGAACCTACGAGAGGAATCGACGTGGGGACTAAGCAGGAAATATATCGCCTGATGAACGAGCTTGTGGCACAGGGAAAATCAATTATCATGATTTCTTCCGAAATGGAAGAGGTTATGGGAGTCAGCGATCGTATTTTAATTTTTTACGAAGGTGAAATCATGGGTGTGGTAGACAGAGATCATTTTGATCAGAATCTGATCATGGCGAGGGCATCTGGAATTAAGGAGGAATTATGAGAAAAATCAGTCTTGGAGATTTCTTGAAAGAATATATGGCTTGGGTTATACTTTTTGTTGTATTGGCGCTCTTTTCGTTTACCCCCAATTTTTTGTCGCTAACAAACTTTATTAACATGTTAAATCAGAATGCATATGTGATTATCGCGTCTTTAGGTGTCGCTTTTCTGATGATGGCGGGAGAGATTGACCTTTCTGTAGGGTATATGATGAGCCTGTGCAGCATTATGTCAGGAATTTTAATCGTACAGAAGGGCGTTCCCGTTTTTCCTGCGATCCTTATTGTTTTGGTTTTAGGAATATGTTTAAGCGTGCTGAATAATTTTTTATCGACGATTTTGAAGCTTGGACGGTTTATGACTACTGTGGCAACAATGTCGATGTATCAGGGGGCATCTTATGTAATTTCAAAATCCGTATCTATCAAAGGCTTTCCTGACAGCTTTAAGGCAATTGGACAGATGTACGTGGGTATGGTGCCGCTGCCTGTTATCATCATGTTGGTTCTGCTGATTATATGCAGTATCCTGATGGGGAAAACATATTTTGGGCAGTATGTATATGCCTTGGGAGGGAATGCTGATGCGGCAAGGCTTGCCGGTATTCACGTGAATGCTATGCGATATATAATATCTGCCCTTGCAGGTTTCCTGATTGCGCTTTCATCGATTATGCTGACGGCAAGAATTGGGTCGGCGCATGCCACAACAGGACCGGGAACCGAATTTACTGCAATTACAGGAATTTTACTTGGCGGTATCAGTATCCGCGGTGGCGAGGGAAAAATGTCCAGCGTATTTGCAGGGGTCATGATTACGTCAATTCTTACAAATGGTATGCAGCTTGCGGGGCTTGATACTTATTATCAATTTATAGCAAAGGGCGCGATTATGTTGCTGGCAATAGGAATTGATGTTTATAATTTAAATAGTCGAACTCGGGTGAAAAAAGCAGGAGAGAAAAATGCATGACCATAAATTATCTCAGATGGAGGATTTAAAAATTGATATCTATTTTATTGTAGGCCGCAGTACCGGTGGAATGTATTGACAATGTAATAGAATGCTGTGATATTATATTAAACGTAAATGCCAACGGCAAAAATTCGGCAATATAGCATATGATATGAAAAGGATAAATTAAGATGGATACAATGAGAAAAGCGGCACTCCCAAGAGACCTGAAATCCCGTAACTACAGAGAGGTTTTGCGCGTGATCGGCGCCAAAAAGCAATTTACCATTGCGAATCTGTCTGACAGTACAGATATCAGCCGTCAGACGATAACCAAGGCAATCGAGTATTTCCTCGGGGAAGAGGTAATTACGCCAAGTAAAAAGAGTGAATCTACAAAAGTGGGCGGAAGAAAGGCCCAGGAGTATATGCTGAATACAGGAAAGTATATCGTAGCAGTATCTGTATATGCAAAAAAAATACGGATTGCATTGCTGAATTTCTTCTGTGAACTCATTCAGTCCTATGAAAATGAATTTGTTTTAACTTCTTCTTATGAGGACTTTTTAAAGAATATAAAAATTTATTCTGAACGATTATTAAAAGAAAATGCAATACCGGATGAAAATTTTTATGGAATCATGGTTTGTATTGGAGGAATTATTGACAGTAAGTCGGGAAGTATAAAAGTATCATCCGCATTTTCTAACTGGGGAAGAAATATTCCAATTAAAGAAAATATTCAAAAAATGTTTAAAAAAGAAATACAAGTCTGCGTGGGCAATGTTGCAGCAATTAGCGCAAACATGCTTTTAATGAGCAAAGAAACAGTTAGAAAAAGAGTTGCAGTACTATATCTTGATTATGGAGTGGGAATGACGCTCCTTGAAGATGGTAAAATCCCTGAGACAAGGCACAACGTTTGTGGCGAGTTAGGTCATATGGTCATTAATATGGATTCTCAGGAAGCTTGCGAATGTGGAGACAAGGGGTGCCTGGAAGTGCTGATCTATGAAAAAAATATATATAAAATGGCGCAGGCATTACCCGAGGAGCGCAGAAAGCTTATTTTTGATGATTATGACGACAAGGAAGATTTCAGAATACATATTTTGAAAAAATGTGATGCCGGTAACGAAGATGCAATTGCAATAACCGATTACCTGGCGGAAATATTTGGAACCGCAATGAGAAATATCATGTTTGCCTTTGATCCGGATATGTTTGTTCTTATGGGGTCTTTTTCTGACTGGAGCAATTATTTCAAAAACAAAGTTCTGGATGTGATTAGAAAGAATATATGTCTTTTTGATTTGGATATTCCGATTCAGAAACTGTCATCGAATACGGAAGAAATGATGGACAAAGGCAGTGTGAGCGCTATGCTTCAAAGCTTTTTAGATTACAATGATTAGATAGAAGGAGAAAAAAATGGCGTTTATTCAAATGAATATGATGTCCCAATGTTTAATGCGGACAGTGCAGGTAAATGTGATTCTGCCTGCGGATAAAATTGAAATGCCGGATAAGGTTGGGCAGAAGGTTACAGGAAATGACGGTCCTTTTAAGACCCTGTATCTTTTACACGGCGTATTCGGAAGCCAGATCGACTGGGTAAACGGAACCAATATTCAGAGATGGGCGGAAGAAAAAAACCTTGCCGTTGTCATGCCGGCAGGAGAAAATATGTTTTATCTGGATCAGCCCCAAATACATAATTTTTACAGCAGGTTTATAGGAGAGGAACTGGTTGAACTGACCCGGAGGATGTTCCCCCTTTCCCGTAAGCGGGAAGACACCTTTATTGGCGGACTTTCCATGGGCGGTTACGGAGCTCTTCACAATGGTCTTGTATATCACGACACCTTTGGTTATATAGCGTCTCTCTCAGGCGCAAATATCTTTGAACGCCGGGATAACAACATGTTTTATGGTTCAAAAGAGCATCTGGAAGCTCTTTACGGAAACCTGGAGGATGCGAAAAACAGTGATAAAAATACAAGCTGGCTGATCCGTCAATGTGTAAAAGAAGGAAAAACAGACCAGAAAATATATCTTGCCTGCGGCATAGAAGACTCCCTGCTTGAAGGAAACAGGTCCTGGAAGCGCCAGCTGGAAGACGCAGGCTTTGACCTGACCTACGAGGAAGGTCCCGGCGCCCACGAGTGGGACTTCTGGAACCGATACATTAAACACGTAGTGGACTGGCTGCCCCTGGAAGAAGCAAATCAGGGAATCAACAGCGGAAACGTCTGCTGACCAAATTAAGAATTAACACCAAGCGCGACACGCTTTGCGAGCCGGCATATTGGAAAAAAAAGAATCGCAAAATAAGATTAGAACTTTTGATCTTTAAGCGGTTCTTTTTTTGCTTATATTTTCGGATGTGGAGTGGGATTTCAGGGGATAGGC
>DKYT01000003.1 GCA_002492465.1 Lachnospiraceae bacterium UBA7093
AAAGGATTATCAGCCGGAAGAAGAGCTTGATAACTTTTTGAAGAGTGGAGACAAACCCATTCTTTTAGCTTTGGGTGCAATGTCCTTTGAAGATAATGCAGAGGTACATAAACTTGATATGTTTGTAAAAGCATTTGAAAAAACGGGATATAGGGCTATTGTGCAGGGCTTCCAAAAATCTTTGCAAGAATATAAACTGCCTGATTCCATGATTGCGGTTGGTTCAGTTCCACATAGTTATCTGTTTGATAAATGTAAAATGGTAATTCATCATTGTGGGTTTGGCACATCAGCGGCAACTTTAATTTACGGTGTTCCATCGATACCGGTTCCTCATGTTTTAGACCAAAAGGGGCAAGCGGATATGCTTAGAAAACTAGGTGTGGCGAGTGACGAGATAGATGGACATAATGTGACAGAGGAAAAAATTATTTCTTGTATTAAAGATATGGAATTGCATTATGAAGAAAGATATCAGAAAGCAAAGCAGCTTTCTGAAAAAATCAAAGAAGAAAAAGGACTGGAGACGGCAGTTCGCTATATTGACGAAATAATTCTACAGCACAACGCAGAGAGTTGAAATACTTTCATCACTATTTGTGCCGCAAGCCGAAGGCGGCGGAATGGAGATTACTATGAAAAATATTTTGTATTTTATCGTGCAGTGTACATGGGGTATTTTACAGTCTTTGTTGGGAGTGATAAATTTTTTGCTTCATATTCGTGACAGACACTATTTTTATCATGGTGCAGTAATAACAGAATGGAATGATAAATCAAGTGTCTCTTTGGGAATGTTTGTATTTGTAACAAAAGAGCCATACTTTTATGATAAATTAAAAGATGAGTATACAAAAGATGAACTTTCAAAAAGACTTCTTGTACATGAGTATGGTCATACAATACAGTCCCTTATTTTAGGTCCGCTTTATCTTTTTATAATTGGGATACCTTCAACTTTGTGGGGATTTTTGCCGAACTTACATAAAAAGAGAAAAGATGCGCAAATTTCATATTTTTCATTTTTTACAGAAGGCTGGGCAAATAGACTTGGTGAGCAGGTAACAGGTGAAAAATCAATGGAGAATTTAGTAATAGATTAGGATTGATTTCAGAGAGGCGGATTTCAGGTTGTACCTGAGTTTATGTAAAAAGAATTAAGTACAAATGACTTGAGAGCTATTGTAGAGTGTAATAATCTACAGTGGCTTTTTTATGCAAAGAAATGTAAGGGGTACTAAAAAGTCCTTGACATTTCGTCTCTGGAAAAGCCAAGAAGAACGGAATACTGTCATTGTGAAAGAAAAGGAAGCATTGGTATTGACCGTGATCAATAAGGGACTGCAGTTCCGTGGGGAGGCGGCAGGGCAGGATAACTTAGCATTAATTTACGACAATCGGGGTATGGGCGCCGTATGTGAAAAATAGTCTGCCAATTTGAATTTATAAAGATGGGAAGAGCTTTTGAAAATATAGTAAAAAGTGTTGATGGTAATTTACTTTTCAAATTAATAGGCGTATAATAATACATGTGGAAGGATAAACAATAAAATTATAATTTTATTTGAACAAATTAAAGATTGTACAAAAGGGATGATAAATTAATGAATGAAACATTAAAGCAGGTATTAGATGACTATTATAAGACGATAAAAGAGGGCAGGGCAAACTATCGAGCATGTTATAATAGTTTTTTAGAATACTGTGACAAGTATATACATGTATCATTCTCTGAAATGTCTAAAGCACTTACCAAAATAGAAGTTGAGTATGCCTGCAAATATTATTTTGAAAAAAGTAAAAAGGCAACAACTATTGAAGCGATTCAAAGGTATTTGACAGCAATAGACCAATTTTATAAGTATATTAAAGGACGGGGTATTATATGGGAGCATTTGGAAGGTGGGTGTAGAAACAAGCAGATAGTGCATGATATATGTGTAAGCTTAAATGACGAATTAAAACAAAAAATATATTTACCATTTGATGAAGAAAAGGCAGTAAAGATTGTGGAAGAGCAAATAGCGTTATTGAATAAAGATAACTTTTTTCAATTTGGGCAATCGGTCATGTATCGACTGCTCATCACATATGGGTTTAAGGAAAAGGTTATTATTAATATTAAAACCGAGGATTTAAGTAAATTGGATGGAACGTTGTTGATAAATGGTGAGGAAGAGCAAGAACTGCGTATAAAGTTGGATGAGGATATATTGGCTGATTTAGTGAGGTATTGTGAACTGCATAAGTACCCTAATAGAACATATTTGTTTACAAAGAGCAATGGAACACAACTGACACCTGATAGTATATTTGCAACCCTAAAAGAAAGAATGAAAAAGCTGGATATCTCTAATTTTACTCCTACAACAGTTGCGTTGCAGGGAGTTGTAAATTTGATTGAAAGGGGGTTAACATTACAGGAAATAAAAATTTTGACAAAATTTGAAACACAAAAGATAGAGGATGTTTCAAGATATCTGTTAACGGATGAAGATGCCGAAAAAGTAATTAATGAAAAACTGCAACAGAAAATTGTATAGACGTAGAACAAGTTGAGATGGGGTGATATTTTGGAATTAATTAATTTTAATGATTTTCAGCAAAACCAAAGAATGTATGGTGGAACAGCCGGTCGGAAAATAGGAATTACTTTTAATGGGAAAGATTATCTATTAAAATTTCCGGGCAATTTAAAAGAACAGAAGATGAAAAATATTAATCTTAGTTATTCCAATAGTCCTGCTTGTGAATATATTGGTTCAAAGATATATGAATTAGTCGGAGTACCTGTTCATAATACAATTCTTGGAACAAGAAATGGGAAAATTGTAGTAGCTTGTGAAGATTTTTTACAAGATGGAGATAGGCTCTATGAGTTTGATAAGATAAAAGTTACTTTTGAACCTCACTTTTTAGATTCTAATGGGAATGAAACAAATGGTGTTGGTGTAGATTTGTATGAAATCATGATGACGTTACAAGAGCATCCGTTTTTACAGAATATTTCAGGAGTAAAGGAACATTTTTGGAATATATTTGTAATGGATGCCCTAATTGGAAATACAGATCGTAATAATAGCAATTGGGGAATCATTTTGCGTAAAGATGGCTCAAAGGAGATAGCGCCTGTTTATGATAATGGTAATTGTTTGAATAGTAAATGGGATGATGAAAAGATGCAGATAGTTATGGATGATGCTGGTAAAATGGAAGCAGAGGCATATAAAGCGCGCAGATGTATTTATGAATTACATGGAAAGAGGGTTAACCCTTACCATATAATAGAAAGTATGGAATATCAGGAATGTTCAGATGCGGTACGAAAGCTAACTCCTAAAATAGAAAGTTGTATGAGTAGAATACGGTTAATGATAGAAGAAATACCAGTTTTGTCAGAAATACAAAAGCAATTTTTTATATTAATTATTCAAAGCAGATATGAAAAAGTATTGCTGCCAATATACCAAAAACTGATGGCATAAGGATTGGATTTTGACAGTACAGGAAAGGAATGTTCAGGCAATGTATATTGATGAAAAAGTTGATTTAAGAGATAATCTTCCAACTGCACTGCAACGTGATTTTGAAGAATTACAGGAATACTATGAAGCGGGTGATTGGTTTATGTTTGATACTGTTTTTGAAGTAGTGGAAGCAAGCGTGAAAGCATATTATTTGGCGGGAAAAATCACCATGGATGATTTGAATCGTATTTTTAGAAAATATGGTATTTCTTGAAATACAGATTATAATCTTGCCGGAGTATCCTCCCCGGGCGTGGGAGGGAACCTTTAAGGTGTTGGATACTCCACAATAATCGCTCTTGCGCCGCCTGTTTGCACGGCGTCGCCCTTGTCGTTAATCACGTGGCTCATGCCGGGATTACCGGTAATCATAACGGTACAGATGTGATAGATATAAATATTTTCCGCGTCTTCCGGCACTTCCATGGCTGAATGCAGGTCTACGGCAGCATCTCGGTTGTACAGATAAATGCCCAGACCGTAAGCATCATGGCTGTCTACGCCATCCGCAACTTTGTAAGAGGCAAACCCATTCACATTGCCGTCATGGCTCATCCATTCCTCCTGATTGGGTATATCGTAGGGAATCTCACACTGATAGAAGACGGTCTTGCCGCCCTCGCCTTCCCAGATGGTCTGGTATTCCTGAAAATGTTCTACCATAAGGGCGTAAATGGTCACATTATCACCTGTGATGCGGATGCCGTTAGTCGCCTTGTTCCGGTTCCAGCCTACGCCTGAGCCGTGGTCGGCACGCCATACCCAGAAGTTATCTCCGATAATGCCATTCTGGTGAAGCTCTACGCAACAATTGACACTGGTATCATAGTCTTTTGCCCCGCCCACGCGGAAGAAGAGGTCGGCAAGCAACGTATGTCCCTGTAGTTCCATATCTTCACTATTCTCATCGCCTACCGCCAGCAGATATTCCGTCTCCTGGGGACCAGCGTCAAAAAGTATTCCTGCCAGCGTTACAGTTACTTTCCCGTCTGTTTTGATGCAGGGCAGACCCCTCATGGAACGCAGGGTCGCAAGTCCGGAACCCAGTACGATCGTTCCCTCACGGTCAATCTGTAATGTCCCGTCCAGTTCATATACGCCGGGGGTCAGAAAAATGTGTTTACCAGACTGTAAAGCATGGTTGATGGTATCCGCGGTATCGGTGTTCGCTTTGGCGATATAGAATTTATCCATGGATATAAATTCCCCCGGGTCCCAGTCCAAGCCAACGGCATTTGTGCGCTCCCTGGGTACATATACGCCGAAGCCTTTCTCTGCATCATAGACAAGGTAAGGCTTTTCACGGATGACGTCTACCACCGGCACATCCGTGAACTGTTTCTGCGGCCATGTTCCCTGAGGACTCCTGCCCTCCTCAATCCCGGCGAATACCATGTTCCAATTTTCGCCGTTCCATTGTTTCCAGCTGCAGTTTCTGGACAGCCATTGCTGCTGGCTGCCGGATACTACAGCAAGCTCCACTTTGGAATTTGCCAGAAAACCGCCGCTGCTCCAGCCGAAGTTGTCGTGAAGGGAGAGGGCTTTTTCCAAGTGTACCCTTCTCATGAAGGTGGCCTGTGATACCGCCCACATGACGGAGTCGGAAACGGACAGATTTTCCACGCCCCGCCAGAAATTACAGGTGGCGTTGTGGTTGCTGTCGTCCCCCAGCCATTGGGCATTACAGATTAAATGCTGCAGCCGCACATCGTCAGGCATAACGCCCAGACCGGCGATCTGGGTATAGAAGCCTGCCATAACGCTGATTTCCTCAGCATATTTTCCCGGCAGAAAATAGAGCGCATACCTTTCCTCGCCGAACTGATTGCGTTCCTGTTTATTCCAAATACTGTCCAGCACTTTCTGAACATCTGCCGGATCGTCCTGGGGTGCAAATATATATACATTATCTCCAAAAGCTTCCAGATGATAATTTTTTCGTCCCAAAATAATGCCCTCTCCGGAAACCATCTGTTCTTCTGCAGCTTCGGTCTCCTGCACTGCCTCCTTCTGTGCCGGATATGGTATATCCGGCGTCTTTGCCGTGTCATCGTTTCCGCAGGCACACAGGAATATACACGTCATCGCGGTCAATAGAATTGTCAAATACCTCTTTCTCACCATCGTAATTCCTTTTTGCTTTTATCTTAACACGTCTGCAGGCATTATTCCAGAAGCAGTGTGGGGAAATTGGCATATCAAATAGGCGGAAAACGCATAGGATGTCTTTTCTGCCGTTTAATTTTGGGTGTATAATAATATAAGACTATATATTACGAAGGAGACTTTATGCAATATACATGGAATGACGTTGAACGGCATGTTGCCGCCTGTACTCTTTGTCCGTTGAGCCAGACCCGATGCCGGCCTGTTATGGGACGCGGAAACCTTCAGGCAGATATTATGCTGATTGCCGAAGCCCCCGGAGGACAGGAAGACCGACAGGGGATTCCCTTTGTGGGAAAATCGGGAGAGCTGTTAGACAGTCTTCTGAGGGAGTGCGGACTGGATAGAAAGGAACTTTACATTACGAACATTTTAAAATGCCATCCTCCCGGCAACCGTGATCCGAAGGAAGAGGAAAAGGAAGCGTGTTTTCCTTATCTGAAGTATGAGACGTTTTTGCTCAAGCCCAAGATCATTGTCTGCCTTGGGCGTGTTGCCGCCCAGCGCATTATCTCGCCGGATTTTAAAATTACCAGAGAGCATGGATCCTGGATCTGTCGGAAAAACTGTGCGCTGACCGCTACATACCATCCTTCCGCAATTCTGAGGGATCCCTCCAAGTATGAAGATGCGAAGCGGGATTTCCTTGAAATTGCAAAAAAGAGGACTGCTTTAAATTCATAATTAAGGATAGGCAAAACGGAAGGAAAGATGTATAATTGATTTTAACATAAAACAAGCAAAAATTTAAATTACAATAGGGGGATGGCGTGAAACAGATTGTATGGAATGATAGATATAAGCTTGGCGTTGACTTTATTGATAAGGAACACAAGCTGCTTTTTACAACCATGGATAAGCTTTTGAAGCTTAGCGAGAACGAAGATAAGAGTGAATGGGTGTGCCGGGAAGGGGTGAAATATTTAAAGAATCATTCCCTTGTGCATTTTGACCATGAAGAAGAATATATGCGGTCTATCAATTACAGCGAATACGAGGTACATAGACGCCTGCATGTGGACTTTCGAGATAAAACTCTGCCAGCGCTTGAGAAGGAAATGGAGGAGTCAAATTACTCCACGGAATCTATTCGGCACTTTTTAGGCGTTTGTATCGGATGGGTGGTTGCCCATACGCTTACAGAGGATATGGCGATTGTGGGAAGGGGAAGGAGCAAATGGGCGGACATTCCCCATGAAAAGGAACAGGAAGCAATGGAGCAGACTATTATTCAATTGCTTCGGGAGATGTTTCAACTGAAGGCGAGGATGATCAGCGAGCAGTATGCCGGGGAAGATTTTGGGAAAATTATCTGCTGCCGCTTTGTTTACCGTGGAGAGAAAAAGGAAAAATGGGAGGTTACCCTTATTTTTGAGGAGCAGCTCCTTCTTAAGGTTGCGGGAAATATATTCAATACGGAATACAAAAAAATTGACGAAATGGTAATTCATATCGGCAGATATATTTCGAGACAGTTTATAGAGCGGCTCAGAGAAAGCTTTTCCGCACTGGCGCAATTTGAACTGGAGAAGGAGAGCCTGCTGACCCATGAACAGCTGTTAAGTTCTTTTGACCGTGCGCAGCCTTCCCATAGCCTGTTGTTTGATACAGGGGAGGGGTATTTTGGCTTTTGTGCAGCAGCTGCAAGTTCCATCCGTGGCAAAATGGTGTCTGACGTTAACCCGGAAAACGCAATGGAAACAATCAAAGAATACCTGGTGAATGAGAAAGCATCCTGGAAGGAACGCAAGCGAAAAATTCTGGTGGTGGACGATTCTGAATTTATTCGGAAAAAGATCGCAAAGCTTTTTGAGGATGATTATGAGGTGACGGAGGTTGGTTCCAGCATATCCGCTATTCAGAGCATTACGGTAAACAGACCGGATCTGGTTCTGCTGGACTATGAGATGCCTGTCTGTGATGGAAGACAGGCGCTGGAAATGATTCGCTCGGAGAGGGCAACGGCGAATATTCCGGTTATTTTCCTGACTGGAAGAGGGGACAGGGAGAGCGTGAAAAAGGTTATGGCATTGAAGCCGGAGGGGTATCTTCTAAAAACCATGCCGGAGGAGGAGATTAAAAAAATTATTGACGATTTTATGAAAAATAATAAGCCAATTTGATTTTGTCAAAATATTCAAAATACTTTGCAAAAAACACCGAATTGTTGTATAATAATACTTGTATATGTGCTGCGACATATTTGGAAAGGGCACCAAACGCCGACACGCTTTGCGAGCCGGCTTATTGGACAAAAACAAATCCACAGGAGGAAATAATTTATGAAAAAGAGACTTATTGCAATGATTCTTGCAGTGGTGATGGTATTTTCAATGACTGCATGTGGTTCCGGGGGCGGTAAAGAGACCAGCGCATCGGGATCTGACATGAATATTGCCATGATCACCGACTCAGGCGATATCACAGATCAAAGCTTCAACCAGACAACCTATGAGGCATGTAAGGCATGGGCGGAAAAGAACGGTGCGGAATTTACATATTATAAGCCGGACAGTGATTCAGATGAAGCCCGGAATGCAAGTGTGGACCAAGCGGTGGCAGGCGGCGCTAATGTAATCGTAATGCCGGGATATTTATTTGCAGCTGCAGTAGTCGAGCAGTCCAAAACTTATCCGGATGTGAAGTTTGTGGCGCTTGACGTAGGGGCAGGTGATCTTTGCGAAAAAGGCGTGGGAGAAGGCTATGATTACAATCCTGCTAATTGGGATGTAACGGAATACTATAATACGGAGAATGTTTACTGTTGTACTTATCAGGAAGAAATTTCCGGTTATATGGCTGGCTATGCAGCCGTTAAATTAGGCTACAGACATCTTGGATTTTTAGGCGGTATGGCAGTGCCTGCTGTTACACGTTTTGGTTATGGCTATGTACAGGGAATTGATGCCGCGGCAAAAGAGCTTGGCGTTGAAAATGAAGTAGAAGTTGAGTATGTATGCGGCGGGCAGTTCTATGGCGATGCTGATATTACAGCAGCTATGGATACCTGGTATGGAACCATGGGAGTGGAAGTTGTATTTGCATGCGGCGGCGGTATCTATACATCTGCGGCAGAGGCAGCGGTGAAGGCTGGCGGAAAGGTCATCGGCGTTGATTCTGACCAGGCGCCTATTATCAACCAATATGAAGAGAACCTGACAGTAACCTCCGCTATGAAGGGGCTTGCTACTACCGTCAATACTGTTCTCACGGATATTCAGGCTGGAAAATGGAGCGACCATGTAGGAAAGATTGATAACCTTGGATTGGTTTCTGAAAACCCCGAAGAGAACTTTGTGCAGCTTCCTGTGGGAACTACGCAATGGGGCGACGGGTTCAAAGAAGATGATTATCGTGCCCTTGTGAAGGCTCTGTATAACGGTGATGTGAAGGTTTCAAACGATATTACCGCTATGCCGTCTACATCAGTTAAGGTAACGGATTACGGCAGCGTTAAATAAGAAATGGATCTTGATGGCAAGGGGAGTGGCAAATGCCCGCTCCCCTTTTTCTTAGTGAGAAGAGAGGAGGTATGTAAAGGATGGGGGAGTATGCAATTGAGATGCTGAACATTACCAAGAAATTTCCCGGCATCATCGCAAACGATAAAATCACTTTACAGCTGAAGAAGGGGGAAATCCATGCATTACTTGGGGAAAACGGTGCAGGGAAGTCCACTCTGATGAGCGTTCTTTTCGGGTTGTATCAGCCGGAAGAAGGAGAGATCCGCAAGGATGGCAGAAAAGTGGAGATCAATGATCCCAATGACGCCAATGCGCTGGGAATTGGAATGGTACACCAGCATTTTAAACTGGTGGAATGCTTCAGCGTTCTGGATAACATTATTTTGGGAGTAGAGACCACAAAAGGAGGTTTTCTTCAAAAAGAGGAAGCAAGGAAAAAGGTGGTTGCGCTGTCAGAAAAATATGGGCTTTTTGTAGATCCGGATGCGTTGATTGAGGATATCACAGTGGGCATGCAGCAGAGAACGGAAATTCTGAAAATGCTCTATCGGGATAATGAAATCTTGATCTTTGATGAGCCCACGGCTGTATTGACGCCTCAGGAAATAAAGGAGCTTATGGGTATTATGAGAAACCTTGCGGCGGAGGGCAAAAGTATTTTGTTTATCACCCATAAGCTGGGGGAGATCATGCAGGTAGCGGACAGGTGCAGCGTTCTTCGAAAGGGCAAGTATGTGGGGACGCTGGACATTAAGGATGCAACGCCTGAGAAACTTTCCGCAATGATGGTAGGCAGGGACGTTAATTTTGTAGTGGAAAAGAAACCTGCCGCGCCGGGGGAGGTAGTGCTTGATATAAAAGAAATGACCGTTGCATCGAAGCGGCATAAAAACAATGCGGTAAACAATGTGTCTTTGCAGGTGCATAGAGGGGAGATTGTCTGTATTGCAGGTATTGACGGTAATGGACAGACGGAGTTTGTATATGGGCTTTCAGGGCTGGAGCCTCTGAAAAGTGGAACCATTCTGATGAATGGAAAGGATATTACCCATATGTCTATTCGCAGCAGACTTACCGCCGGAATGAGCCATATTCCGGAAGACAGACATAAACACGGGCTGGTACTGGATTATTCGCTGGAAGATAATATTGTGCTGCAAAGGTATTTTGAACCCCGGTTTACCAACGGAATGGGCTTTTTGAAGCGGAAAGAGATCCGGGAATATGCAAACGGATTGATAGACCAGTATGATATCCGGTCCGGGCAGGGGGCGGTTACGAAAGCGCGCTCTATGTCAGGCGGAAATCAGCAGAAAGCGATTATTGCCCGGGAGATTGACAAAAATCCGGAGCTGTTGATAGCGGTGCAGCCCACCAGAGGGTTGGATGTGGGAGCCATTGAGTATATCCACAAACAGCTCGTGGCGCAGAGAGATGCCGGAAAGGGTGTTTTGCTGGTGAGTCTGGAACTGGACGAGGTTATGAATGTCTCTGACCGGATCCTTGTGATGTATGAAGGAGAGATAGTAGGAGAATTTGATCCCAAAGAGGTGACGGTTGAAGAGTTAGGACTTTATATGGCAGGTTCTAAGAGAAGGGAGGCGAAAGCAGAATGAGCAGAACGGTGAAAGAAAAAGAAAGCATTTTGAGAAACAGCGGCTTTCAGACAATCATTGCTTCCTTGTTGTGTATAGTGATTGGTCTCCTGGTAGGATATATTGTCCTTTTGGTCATTAACCCAGGCGGCGCGGGGAAGGCGATTATGGCAATTCTTAAAAATTTCCTTTATTATCCCAGTCCGATAGCGGCGATGAAATACCTGGGAACCACTCTGGTAAAAACTTCTGCTTTATTGATGTGTTCTTTGTCGGTGCTTTTTGCTTATAAGGTAGGGCTGTTCAACATTGGGGCAGCAGGACAGTATGTGGTGGGAGCAGGCGCATGCCTTTATTTTGCCTTGCGCCTAGGTATGCCATGGTATATCTGTCTGTTGTCTGCTGTTTTGGTTGCAGCTGTTGTGGGAGGTATATCCGGCGCGTTGAAGGCATATTTCAATGTGAATGAGGTGATTTCCTGTATCATGTTGAACTGGATAGGGCTTTACAGCGTTAATATGCTTTTAACGCAGGTAAAGGAGCAGTCTACTCCCTATACGAAAGCACTTTCCAGCACAAATAAAAGTGCGCTTCTACCCAAGCTGGGGCTGGATCGCCTTTTTTCCAACAATGAATTTGTCACCGTTGGCGTTCCATTGGCGATTGCAATGGCAGTTTTGGTATGGGTGGTGCTTTCTAAGACAAAATTTGGGTATGAGTTGAGGGCAACCGGCATGAATAAGCATGCGGCAAAATACTGCGGTATGCGTGAAAAGCGAAACATTATTTTGACCATGATGATTGCCGGGGGACTGGCAGGTCTGGGGGCAGGGATTTTTTATCTCACAGGGATTGAGCAGTGGATGGTGCAGCTGACGGCTGTTCCGGCAATGGGATTTAATGGAATTGCGGCGGCTTTCCTGGGAGGGCTGCATCCGGTGGGTACAATTTTTGCATCCTATTTTATTCAGCACATTACCAGCGGCGGTACTTATGTAGATAAGACAATGTACTGTACCCAAATTTCGGATCTGATTTCTGCGTTTATTATTTACCTGTGTGGTTTTGTCCTTTTCTTCAGGATCTGGCTGAATAGATTTCTGGATAAAAGGGATGAAAAGCAGGCGGCAAAAGATCGGAAAGGGGGCGAAGCATAATGCTGTTGTTGATACAGTATACATTTATATTTGCTTCTGTTCTGGTGCTGGTAGCACTTGGCGGATGTTTTTCGGAGCACAGCGGCGTGATCAACATCGGTTTGGAAGGAATTATGGTTATGGGCGCTTTAGGAGGCGCTTTAATGATGAAGTACCTGCCGCTTGGGCTGGCGGCACCGCTGGTAATTTTTTTGGTAATTCTGGCAAGTGTTCTTGTGGGGATGCTTTTTTCGTTGTTGCTGGGGGTTGCGGCAATTCATTTTAAGGCGGATCAGACTCTGGTAGGAACTGCGCTGAATCTCCTTGGACCGGCTGCGGCAGTGGTCTTGGTAAGGGCGATTAACACTGCGGAAAGTGTGGACAATGTATCTTCAGCAGTGTCCTATGGACAGGCAAAGAAGGCGTTTCTTGTGAACATAGGCAGGTTTGAATTTAACTGGTTTATGTTGATCGCACTGCTGCTTTTGATTGTCTCTTATGTTGTACTGTATAAAACCAGATTTGGATTAAGGCTTTGCGCCTGCGGGGAACATCCTCAGGCGGCGGATTCTGTGGGAATTAACGTTTATAAAATGCGCTATGCAGGCGTGTTAATTTCCGGAGCGCTTGGAGGTTTGGGAGGTCTGGTATATATCACCGCGGGAGTCAGTGAATGGAAATTTGAAAACGGAGTTGCAGGTTTTGGCTTTCTTGCTCTGGCGGTTATGATTTTTGGACAGTGGAAACCGGTGAATATCGGGCTTGCTGCTCTTTTATTCGGTTTGTTCCGGGCACTTTCCAATGTTTATACGGGATTTGACCTGCTGGTGGCGCTAAAGCTCCCCAGCACGGTGTATAATATGCTTCCCTATATTATTTCTTTGATTGTGCTGGTGTTTGTTTCAGGCAAATCCAGGGCGCCCAAAGCGGAAGGAATACCCTATGACAAGGGACAGCGTTAGAGAGGATAGGAGAAGATGATATGAAGAATTATTCTGAAGATGCAAGCAGACAATATCATATACAGGTGGCAAAGGGGGAAGTAGGACGTTATGTGATTATGCCGGGAGATCCCAAACGATGTCAGAAGATTGCACAATATTTTGACGATCCGGTTATGATTGCCGACAACAGAGAGTATATTACCTATACCGGAACCCTGGACGGAGTAAAGGTTAGCGTAACCTCTACCGGAATCGGCGGTCCCTCCGCTTCTATTGCCATGGAAGAATTGTATCGATGTGGTGCGGACACCTTTGTCCGTATAGGAACCTGTGGAGGCATGCAGACGGAAGTAAAAAGCGGTGATGTTGTGATTGCCACCGGAGCCATCCGTATGGAGGGTACCAGCAGGGAGTATGCTCCCATAGAATTTCCGGCAGTAGCGGATCTTTCCATTACCAACGCCCTTGTGGGAGCGGCAAAGAAAAAAGAATTTCCCTTCCACACAGGGATTGTACAGTGTAAGGATGCTTTTTATGGGCAGCATGAACCGGAGGTAAAGCCGGTGAGCTATGAGCTGCTTAACAAGTGGGAGGCATGGAAAAGACTTGGCTGTCTTGCCTCTGAAATGGAATCGGCGGCATTGTTTATAGTGGCGAGCAGCCTTCATGTGCGTGTGGGTTCCTGTTTTCTGGTGGTGGCAAATCAGGAAAGAGAAAAGCAGGGTTTGGAAAATCCGGTGGTACATGACACAGATATGGCGATTCAGGTGGCTGTGGAGGCAATCCGCACTCTGATTAAGGAAGATAGTAAATGATGAAAAGGGTATGGAGGATAATGTGAAAAATGGATATAAAGGAAATGTTAAGGCATGTAGATCATACGCTGCTTTTGCAGACGGCAACCTGGGAAGAAATCAGGCAGATTTGTGATGACGGGGTAAAATATGAAACTGCCTCCGTCTGCATTCCTCCCAGCTATGTGAAGCAGGCAGGGGAGTATCTTCAGGGGAAGATAGCGGTCTGTACAGTGATCGGTTTTCCCAATGGGTACATGACCACAAGGACAAAGGAATTTGAAACAAGAGATGCCATCGCAAACGGCGCGTCTGAGATTGATATGGTGATTAATATAGGCTGGCTGAAGGATCGGAAATATGATTTAATCAAGGAAGAAATCCGTACTTTAAAAGCGGTATGCGGGGAAAAGATTTTAAAGGTGATTGTCGAGACCTGCCTGCTGAAGGAAGAGGAAAAAATAAAAATGTGCGAGATCGTAACCAGAGCAGGAGCGGACTACATTAAGACTTCCACCGGATTTTCAACCGCAGGGGCAACCTTTGAGGATGTGCGCCTGTTTGCGGAGCATGTAGGACCGGGGGTAAAAATCAAAGCGGCGGGAGGAATTGCATCCTTGGAGGATGGGGAGAAATTCCTTTCCCTTGGGGCGGACCGCCTGGGAACCAGCCGGATCGTTAAGCTGGTAAAGAAGGAAGACGCATCGGGTTATTAAAATGGATGGAAACAAGGGGAGGAAAAAGAATGGATCATAAACTGGCGGAAGAAATGATTGAGCTGGCAATAGAGCAGCTTAAATATGCCTATACCCCCTATTCGGGCTTTAAAGTGGGAGCGGCGCTTTTAACCAAAAGGGGAAAGCTTTATACCGGATGCAACATTGAAAACGCGGCATATTCTCCTACCAACTGTGCGGAGCGAACTGCTTTTTTTAAGGCGGTGAGCGAGGGAGAGAGAGAGTTTTCTGCGATTTGTATTGTAGGGGGTAAGGACGGGGTTTTGACGGAATACACGGCACCCTGCGGCGTATGCAGACAGGTTATGATGGAATTCTGCGATCCCGACAGTTTTCAGATTATTTTAGGTACAGGTAAAGAGCAGTATGAGATTTTTACCTTAAAAGAACTTCTTCCCCGGGGCTTTGGTCCCGGAAATCTGTCATAGAAGAATTTGCGACGTTTCGGAATGGAGAAAAAAATGAATGCTTATAAAAGAATTTTTGTGATAGTGTTAGACTCTTTGGGGATTGGCGCAATGCCCGATTCTCCGCGTTTTGGTGACGAGGGTGTGGATACTCTGGGACATATATTGGAAAAAATGGGAACCTTAAATATTCCCAATTTGAGAAAGCTGGGGCTTTTGAATCTCCACAGAGCAGGGAACATGGAAGGAGTGGAGAAGCCGCTTGGACGCTATATGCGTTTGGGAGAGTCCAGCAACGGTAAGGATACCATGACCGGACATTGGGAGATGATGGGGATTAAAACCGAAAAACCTTTTAAAACGTTTACAGATACAGGGTTTCCTCCGGAGTTGATCCGGGAGCTGGAAAAGCGGTGTGGAAAAAGGGTGATTGGCAATAAGAGCGCCAGCGGAACGGAGATTATCGAAGAACTGGGGGAGGAAGAAATCAGCACAGGGGCAATGATCGTTTATACTTCGGCGGATTCGGTACTTCAGATTTGTGGTAATGAGGAGACTTTTGATCTGGAAAATCTGTATCGCTGCTGTGAAATTGCAAGAGAGATTACTATGAGGGATGAGTGGCGGGTAGGACGGGTCATTGCAAGACCCTACGTGGGAAAGAAAAAGGGCGAGTTTAAACGTACCAGTAACCGCCATGATTATGCCCTGAAGCCTACCGGGGCAACTGTTTTGAACGCTTTGAAGGAGGATGGGCTGGATGTGATCGGCGTAGGGAAGATCAACGATATTTTCTGCGGTGAGGGTATTACGGAAACGCATCACTCCGACAGCTCTGTCCATGGAATGGAGCAGACCATTGAAATATGCGGGAAGGATTTTCACGGACTTTGCTTTGTGAATCTAGTTGACTTTGACGCACTGTGGGGGCATCGCAGAAATGTAGAGGGGTACGCAAAAGAGATTGAAAAATTTGACCGGAATCTGGGCGTACTGTTGGAAAAGTTGAAGGAGGATGACCTTTTAATCGTCACGGCGGATCATGGAAACGACCCTACCTACAGCGGCACGGACCACACCAGGGAGTATGTGCCCTTTGTTGCTTATGCGCCCAAAATGGCGGGCGGAGGAGCCCTGGAAAACGAGGATACATTTGCCGTGATCGGAGCCTCTGTTGCCGAAAACTTCGGCGTTTCCATGCCCCAGGGAACCATTGGCAGTTCCATATTAAATAAGCTGATTTAAAAGGAGAAAGCCTATGCGTTATCGGTATCTGGATTTGGAAACCTATCCGAGAAAAGAGCATTTCACCTATTTTTGCGGTCTTGCTTATCCCTATGTGGGGCTTACGGTTAACGTGGATATCACAGCCCTTTTTCATAAGATCAAGGCGGAAAAGCTTCCTTTTTTCTTCACCCTTTGCTATTGCATCTCCAGGGCGGCAAACGCCGTGCCGGAGTTCAGACGCCGGATTATAGATGGGAAGATAGCGGAATTTGACCATTGCCGAACCTCCTATACAGTGGCGATGGAGGACGAAACCTATTGCTACTGTACCCTTGAGGACGCCATGCCCTTTAAAGACTTTCTCCCCTATGCAGCCAGGGAACAGGAGAAAGCAAAACAGGCGGATTCCATTTCCGAGGAAGAGGGAGATAAGCAGGACCTGTTTTTCTTTTCAACAGTACCCTGGGTTTCTTTCACTGCGCTTATCCAGCCTGTTCCCATGCCTGCGGACAGCAACCCCCGTATCACCTGGGGAAAATACTTTCAGCAGAACGAAAAAATACTTCTCCCTGTATCAGTGCTGTGCCACCATGCCCTGGTAGACGGAATACACATAGCCGAATTCTACAGGCAGCTGGAGGAAGAAATGACTTGTCTGTTCCAGTCAAAATAGTCAGGATATATAAATTGCGAAGTTGCGTTCAAAAGTCCCGCCTGCCTATGGCGGCTGGGGAACAAAAAAGAATTTGTGCTCGCTCCATTGCACCGGACATTCCGATGAGTCTCGTAAAGCAAAAATGGCAGAAGCAAAGGCTTCTGTCATTTTTAGAGTCTCATCTCCATGGTGCAAAAGTCGTTTGCACAAGCTTCTTTTTTGTTCCCCAGCCGCCATAGGCAGGCGGGACTTTTGAACGCAACTACTACAAAAAATAAAAACTATCTTTTTTTATTCCTGGAACGTTATGATAAATAGAAAGTACTTTTAGAACGGCGGAAAGGAGGAAAGTATGGGCGTAAATGTTGACCTGGATTTTTTCACAGTACAGAAAATGCGTATGGGAGATGAAAGGGCGTTTGAAGAGTTTGTCAGGAAATATTATCCCGGGATTTTGAAATATTGCCAAATCCATGTAAAGGATTATGGTTATGCGGAAGATATGACCCAGGAGACATTTATGCGGTTCTTTCAGACCTTAAAGGGGTACCGGCATTACGGAAAGCTGGCAAATTATCTGTATGTGATCGCAGGAAACCTATGCCGGGATTACCACAGGAAAAGGAAAGAAATACCATATCAGGAACTGCCGGAGACGCCTGCTTTCATACCGGAAGATACGGAAGAGAGGATTGTGCTGGGGACTGCCTTTGATCGTCTGCCTGAAGAGTTAAGGGAAACGGCTGTGCTGTTTTTTGGGCAGGAGTGCAAACAGAAGGATATTGCCAGGATTCTGGAAATCAGCCTTTCTCTTGTGAAATATCGTATCAAAAGAGCAAGGGAATTGCTGACAGCTTATTTAGAAAAGGAGGGCTTATGAGATTAACCGACAAACAGATCAGAAAACGGCTGAACAGAGAGGAAGAGCCGTACCACATTGAAAGCGGGCTGTGGGAGACTGTCCGCCGGTCAAAATCAGCTTTTTATGAAAGCCAGACAAAAGAGCTTCTTTCCGGCGCGGAATTTGTATATCAGCAAAGCAGGTATATCCATAAATTCTGGTGGGTATTGCAGGGAGGAGTGCTGATTGCGTTGTGGCTGCTGCTGGAGCTGGCGGAGAGCGGCGAATATCAACGGAAATGTATGGGGATCGGCGCGCCTCTTTTCGCCCTGTTGCTGTTGCCTGAGCTGTGGAAAAACCGAAATGCAAATGCTCTGGAGATAGAAGGTACCTCTTACTATTCCCTGCGGCAGATTTATGCGGCGAGAATGGTTTTGTTTGCCTTTGTGGATTTCATTCTGCTTGGCAGCTTTTGCGGGGTGGAGATTTTGACCGGAAAACTGGCGGTTGAGGAACTGATGATCCAATTTTTCCTGCCCTGTGTTGTAACCTGCTGTATCTGCTTTCATACCCTATACAGCTTTCGTGACAGCTCCCAGGTATTTGCGATGTTATTGTGCATTTTGTGGTGCATGCTGTGGACCAGGTTTGTTCTTCAGGAAAAAGTATACAGGGCTGTTTCCATGCCAATCTGGATCATTGTAACCGTAGCTGCGGTTTTGTATTTGGGATACTGCATTGAAAGAGGACAGAGAAACTGTATGAAAATGTGGGAAGAGAAGGTGATGGTTAAAAATGAATGAACTAAATCTTACAGGGCTTACGAAAAAATTTAAGGGGATAACGGCGGTGAGGGATGTGTCCTATACAATGACAACGGGCGTTTACGGGCTTTTGGGCGTGAACGGCGCAGGAAAGACCACCCTTATGCGTATGCTGTGCACTCTTTTGCAGCCCACAGAGGGAACCATTCTATGGGATGGAGAGGATATTTTTCAAATGAAAGAAAGGTATAGAAGGCTGCTGGGATATCTGCCCCAGGAGTTTGGCTATTATCCGGAATTTACGGTTTATGATTATCTGATGTATATTGCCTCCATCAAAGGACTGGGAGCCGGGGCGGCGAAGCATCGAATCAAAATACTGTTGGAGCAGGTAGGAATGGAAAAGGCGGAAAAGAAAAAAATGAAGACGCTTTCGGGAGGAATGAAACGCCGGGTGGGAATTGCCCAGGCGATGCTGGGAGATCCCAGAATCTTGATTTTGGATGAGCCTACGGCGGGGCTGGATCCCAATGAGAGGATACGCTTCCGCAATCTCATCAGCGAGCTTTCACAGGAGCGTCTGGTGCTTCTTTCCACCCATATCGTATCGGATGTGGAGTATATTGCAAATGAGATTCTGCTGATGAAGGAGGGAAGCGTTCAGGTTTCGGGAACTTTGGAGCAATTACTTTCCGGGATGCCGGAGCAGGTGTGGAGCGTTCACACCACCAAAAAGGAGGCGGAGGCATACAGAAGGAAATACAAGGTATCCAATGTGAAGACGCTGCCGGAAGGGATTCATCTGAGAGTGCTTGCCGCAGAGCGCCCCTGCGAAAATGCAGTTCTGGAAAGCCCGGCGCTGGAAGACCTATTTTTGACTCATTTTGGAGAAAGTGTGGGTGAAAATCATGATTCGCTATGAATTGAAAAAGATATTTTGCCGGAGAAGCGGAAGGGCCGCACTGCTTTTGCTGGCGTTTTTAGTTGGCGTCACCTGTTTTTTTGCTGTGGATGTTTCCTGGATTAACGAAAGAGGGGAGGAGGAAAAAGGTCCTGCTGCGGTTGCCGCTTTGAAAAAGGCGCAGAGGGAATGGGCAGGTGATCTGGATGAAGAAAAGATCCGCAGGGTGATCGCTGAAAACAGAAGAATTGAGGAAACGCCGGAGGGACAGTCTGAAACGGTAACGGAAAGCAACATCGCTTATGGATGGAAGCAGGGATTTATAGAGATTCGCAATCTGCTCAATTGTTCCTATGCGGATAAGTTCCGGGAATACGATTATTACCGTGCGGATTCCTTAAAGGAAGAGGAGGCGTATTCTTTTTATCAAAACAGAATCAGGTTGTTGAAGGAGTGGCTTGCGGGGGATGCTAGGGATCTGTTTTCAGAGAATGAAAAGGAATATCTGATCCGTCAATATGAAAACCTTTCAGTTCCTTTTTCTTATGATTATGCAATGGGATGGATCCAGTCCATTGAGTATGCGCCTACGGTGATTATGATCACTATGCTGATTTTAGGTTATCTGGCAGCGGGAATTTTTTCCAATGAATTTACCCAGAAGGCGGATGCAGTGTTTTTTTCATCCACTTATGGAAGAAGCAAGGCCGTAGGGGCTAAAATCAAAGGAGGGCTTCTGACGGTAACGGTTATTTATTTTGCAGTCTTTTTATTATATACGGGAATCAATCTGTGTTATCTTGGGGCGGAGGGATGGAACATGGAGGTGCAGGCATCCTGGACTTCCTGGAAATGTTTCTATTCTATTACAATGCTGCAGGAGTATCTGCTGATTGCTCTGGGGGGATATATCGGCTGCCTGTTTATTTCCGCCTTAACCATGCTGGTATCCGCAAAATCAAGATCGGCTGTTATAGCGGTTATGGTGCCTGTTGCGTTGATTTTCATTCCTTCTATTGCGGGTAATTTCATGGGAAACGTGAACAGCGCCCTTGCCAATAAGGTGCTGGGGCTGCTGCCGGACCAGCTGCTGCAGACAGGGGTCGCCCTTAAGCTCTTTAACCTGTATTCCTTTGGCGGGAGAATCTTTGGGGCTGTACCGGTTATGATGGTTTTATATCTGCTTTTAACGGCGGCAATTTTGCCTGTGCTTTACCTGGAATATAAAAATTCTAAATATTGACATAAGCATATACGGCTTGTTAGAATGGTATCATAAGTGTATTATCATTTACTGAGAACAGGAGAAAACCGATATGTATCATTGCCATGTCCACTTCTATCTGACAGGTCCAAAATGCAGGGTCTTTGAAATAATCAAGGAAATGTCCCCGATGGAGCATTTTGCCCATGAATTTGTTGAAAGTGATAAACCGGAGAGCGCGCTGGCAGCGGGAGCAGATGTAATTTTTGTGCATGGAATGGAAAACCATTTGCAGGAAACTCTGAAGAACCTGAAAAAGGACATGCAGTGTGAGACAGAATTGATGGTTCTTGCCAACGGGAACGATGTTTTTGCGTTGGAGGAAGAACTGTCTCTGATACAGGATATATGGGTGATGCCCATGTCGGAGGAAGAAATCAAATTTCGGTTCCGAAACTGGCAGAAAAAATACAAAGAGCGTATGGATGCGTGGCAGACAAATCAGTATTTTGAAGCTACCATCAATCACATTCCTAATTTAATCTGGTATAAGGATAAGGATGGCGTCCATGAAAAGGTAAACGACAGCTTCTGTAAAACGGTGGGTAAGACCAAGAAGCAGGTGGAAGGGCGTAAACATGCGTACATATGGGATGTGGAGCGGGATGATCCGGCATGCATAGAATCGGAGCAGGAGGTTATGCGGAAGCGGGAGACCTGCATATCGGAGGAAGTGATTCAGACAGGGGACGGAATGCGCACCCTTACCACTTACAAATCTCCCTTGTACGATGTGGACGGAAGCGTAATGGGAACGGTAGGAGTGGCAATTGACGTAACTCAGGAACGTGCCTATGAACAGGAGATTATAGCGCAGAAGCACACCCTCGAGGCAGTTTTTACGGCTATGGACTGTGGTGTGATCTGTAATTCCGTGGATGGTTCACGAATTCTCAGCGTCAACCATGCTGCCCTTAAAATTTTGGGTTATGAGTCCGAGGAGGAACTGCTTACAGACGGATTTGATATGTTTGCCGCTTCTGTGGTAGAAGAAGATCAGGCAAAAATGCGGGAATGCGTTGAAAGCCTCAAAAAGGTAGGCGACAGCGTTAACGTGGAGTATCAGGTGAAGCATAAAGACGGTGAAGTGCTTCATGTGATGGGAAATGTGAAGCTGCTGGAGGAAAACGGTGAGTTGTTCTATCAGCGTTTCCTTTTGGACTGTACGGAACAAAAGATGCAGGAAAAGAAGAAAGAAAGATCCCAAAGGGAATTGCTCCAGGCATTGAGCATAGATTATAGTCTTGTGTGCTTTTTTGACCTCAATACAGGAATTGGAATGCTGCTTCAAAATGACAATTATCCAAAGAATGTATCGGATTCCGTTTTTAAGAAAGAAATCCATCTCAGAGAAAGCATGGATGTGTATATTCAGGATGTGGTATATGAGGAGGATCGTGAGATCATGCGTCAGGCATCCTCCGCAGAGTGGCTGAAAAAAGAACTGACGGCCAAGAAGACCTGTTATGTGAATTACCGCACATGCAGGGATGGTAAGATCAAGTATTTTCAGATGAAAGCGGTGCGCGTAGGCGCCTGGGAAGGAAATTACGGCATTGTGCTGGGATTCCATTGCGTGGATGAGGAAATGCGCAATGAAATGGAGAAGCAGAGGCTTTTGGAGGATGCGCTTTTGCAGGCAAACAGGGCAAGTAAGGCGAAAAGCGTTTTCCTTTCCAACATGTCCCATGATATCCGGACGCCTCTAAATGCCATTGTGGGATTTACCACATTGGCGGTAAATCATATTGACAGGAAAGAGAAGGTTCAGGAATATCTGGATAAGATCAGGACTTCAGGGAATTATCTGGTCAGCCTGATCGATGATGTGCTGGATATGAGCCGGATTGAAAGTGGTAAAATGCATCTGGAAGAAAAGCCCTGCAGGCTGCCTGAGGTTTTGCAGGGGTTGAACCATATTTTCCAGGCGGATGCAGGTGCTAAGAGCATCAGTCTGGAGATTGAAAGCGTGAATGTGCGTCACGAGGAAGTTTACTGTGATGCGCTGCGTTTAAACCAGGTGTTGGTTAACATTGTAGGAAATGCCATAAAGTATACGGAAGAGGGAGGCACTGTCAAGGTGCGTCTTCAGGAAAAACCGGGAGCGCTGAAAGGGTGTGCGGCGTATCTCTTTTCCGTGAAGGACAACGGCATTGGTATGAGCCAGGATTTTGTGACCCACATTTTTGATCCTTTTGAAAGGGAAGAAAATTCCACCATCAGCAGGATTCAGGGAACTGGTTTGGGAATGGCGATTACAAAAAATATTGTGGATATGATGCAAGGCAACATTGAAGTAAAAAGTAAGCAGGGAGAGGGCACAGAATTTCTTGTTTCCTTTACATTCCGTTTACAGGCGGATGGGGGGATCCCTGGAGAAATATCAGAAAAAACCTTGAAAGACGAGGAAAATGAAACGGAAGTGTCAGCGCTTACAGGCCGCATTCTGCTGGTGGAAGATGTGGAACTGAATCAGGAGATTGCGGTTGCGATTTTAGGGGATGCAGGCTTTACGGTAGAGGTTGCGGAGAACGGAAAGGAAGCAGTAGAAATGGTGCGGCAATCCCAGCCGGGGTATTACCAGTTGGTGCTGATGGATGTGCAGATGCCGGTGATGAATGGCTATGAGGCGACGAAGGCGATCCGTATGCTGGAAAATAAGGAGCTTGCCGCAATACCCATTGTGGCAATGTCGGCAAACGCCTTTGAGGAGGATAAGCAGGAAGCGCTGAAATACGGCATGAATGACCATATTGCAAAGCCAATTGATGTGAATAATCTATTTGACACCTTGCGCAGGATATTGGCTTAGAGAAGACAGGCAGTGGAAGATATGACGTTACCGGAACAGTTTTTAAACAGAATGGAGCAATTGCTTGGGGAAGAGTACGAGGACTTCCTGGAAAGCTATAACAGACCGAAAGCGCCTTCTCTGCGGGTGAATTTTCTGAAGGGAGGAGAAGAGGAGCTTTTTCAGAAGGCGGGATTTTTGACAGACCGGGTGCCTTGGACAAAGGGAGGCTATTACTACCGGGAAGAGGCAAGACCCGGCAGGCATCCCTACCATGAGGCGGGGGTATATTACATTCAGGAAGCAAGCGCTATGGCGCCGGCGGCATATTTAAAGGCGCAGCCGGGAGAGCGGATTCTGGATCTGTGCGCGGCGCCGGGAGGAAAAAGCACACAGATCGGGGCGGATATGCAGGGACAGGGGCTTTTGATCTGCAATGAGATTCATCCCCGAAGGGCAAAGATTCTTTCGGAGAATATAGAGAGAATGGGAATACGAAACGGGCTTGTGTTGAATTGTGAACCGGCTGTTCTTGCCCGGCATTTCCCGGAGTACTTTGACAAGATTCTGGTGGACGCTCCCTGTTCCGGGGAAGGCATGTTCCGCAGGAAGGAAGAAGCCGTAGAGGAGTGGAGCGAGGAAAATATAAGGCTATGCGCGGCAAGGCAGAAGGATATTCTGACAGCGGCGGCGGAGATGCTGCGTCCCGGCGGCAGAATGGTGTATTCCACCTGCACCTTTGCCCCGGAAGAGGACGAGGAGGTCATTGGAGGCTTTTTAAGGGAGCATCCGGCATTTACGTTGGAAGAAACCGAAAAGTATCCGGGGATGATGCCGGGGATGGCGGTTTCGGGGGAAAAAGAACTTGAGAAGACCATAAGGCTTTGGCCTCATAAGCTAAAAGGAGAAGGACATTTTGTGGCTTGCCTGAAAAAGGAAAGCGCTGCGGAAGGCGGCACGGCATGCCTGTGGGGAGAAGAAAAGGGGCTTCCGGCAAGGGAATTAAAGGAGTGGGAAGATTTTTACAGGCAATATGTGAAGATTCCCCTGACAGGTATTTATCTGCGGTTTGGCGATCAGCTTTATCTGGCGCCGGAGGGGATGCCTTCTTTGAAGGGGCTTAAGGCGCTCAGACCGGGGCTTCACCTGGGCACCTTTAAGAAAGGGCGGTTTGAGCCTTCCCACGCCCTGGCGCTTTTTTTAAGACCGGGGGAGGCGCTTTATGAGCTTCCGCTGTCTCTGGAGGAGGCGTATGCCTTCCTGGCAGGGCGGACCCTTCCGGCAAAGGGTGAGAAGGGCTGGTATCTGTTAACGGTAGACGGATACAGCCTTGGCTGGGGAAAGCTTTCAGGGGGGATTATGAAAAATCATTATCCAAGAGGACTAAGGAAGTAAGGCAGAAACGAGGCATATATGAAAAGAAAGAAATACGGACTGGCGGTCAGCGTGCTTCTTATGGCGCTGCTGGCAGGATGCGGCGGAAAAAATAAAAACGAAAATGTAAAGGCTGGCATGGATGCCATTGCCGCATTGGATTACGACGGCGCGCTTGTAAGTTTTGAGGCGGCAAGGGAAGCGGGCGAAGAGGAGAGGCTCATTTACAGAGGAGAGGGACTTGCTTATATGGGTAAGACCATGTATGAGGAAGCGGCGGAAACCTTTGAGCAGGCGCTTTCCATGAGCAACGGAAGAGTAAGCGGCATCGATTATGATATCAACTATTATCTTGCCACGGCTTATTTTAAGGAGGGAGAGCTGGGAAAAGCGGTCGATGTTTACAGCGCTATTATAGGGATTAAGGAAGATGAGAAGGACGCCTACTATTTGAGAGGGGTCATTTATGCCAAGCAGGGGAAGCTTGAAGAGGCAAAGGCGGATTTTGACCGTGCCATTGCGCTGGGACGGGAGGATTATGACAGGCTGATCGAAATATATGGCATTCTCGAAGCCGAAGGGTATAAAGAGGTGGGACAGGAATACCTTCAGGCGGCAATGGATGCGGGAACGAAGGGTATGACCAATTATGAAAAAGGGCGTATCTGTTATTATCTGGGAGATTACGAAAATGCAAGAACCTATCTGGAAAAGGCGCGGGATGAAAGCGGATATGAGGCAGTGCTTTTTTTAGGCAAAACCTATGAAACCCTGGGGGACAACAATTATGCCATAAGCGTGTACAATACCTTTCTGGAAAGCAACGGTCCCAATCCACAGGTGCTCAACCAGCTGGGACTGTGTAAAATGCAAACAGGTGATTATGAAGGGGCGCTTGGTAATTTCCAGGCGGCAATGAATATAGAAGACAATGGAATGATGCAGGTCCTTAAAATGAATGAGATCATTGCCTATGAGCGGATCGGAGAGTACAAGAATGCGGCTGTGCTGCTGAATAACTACCTGAAGACCTATCCTGATGACGAGGAGGCACAACGGGAATATATTTTCCTTCAGAGCAGATAAAATATGCGTCAGGCAGTACCTTCTGATATGAAATAATGACACAATATATTATGTTAACGGCATTTCGCTAACACAATATATTGTGTTTTTTGTTTGACTTTTATTATGGGGGATGATACACTTTTAATAAGCGGTGTTTTTGGGAAATTATGTTAACCGAACCGCTGCATACAGTCCATAGAAGGGGACGAGTGTATGGGAGTATAAGAATTGGAGGGCGTATTTGGATGTTTCAGGTAATCAAAAGAGAAGGGGATGTGGCGGACTTTACACTGACAAAGATCAGCGATGCGATCATGAAGGCATTTCATGCCACAGATGTGCAGTACAACAATGACGTAGTGGATCTGCTGGCGCTTCGTGTGACCGCAGACTTCCAGGGGAAGGTGAAAGAGGATCGCATTCATGTGGAGGACATACAGGACAG
The DNA here is from genome assembly GCA_002492465.1 of Lachnospiraceae bacterium UBA7093. Lineage (GTDB taxonomy): Bacteria > Bacillota > Clostridia > Lachnospirales > Lachnospiraceae > Suilimivivens. The sequence goes on from DKYT01000003.1 coordinate 26,101, forward strand.
TGTGGAGAAGGTACTGGAGCAGACCGGCTACGCGGAAGCGGCAAAAGCTTATATTTTGTACCGCAAGCAGCGTGAGAAAATGCGCACTATGAAGTCCACTATATTGGACTATAAAGACGTGGTAAACAGCTATGTGAAGGTGGAGGACTGGCGGGTAAAGGAGAACTCCACCGTTACCTACTCCGTAGGAGGACTGATTCTAAGCAATTCCGGTGCAGTGACGGCAAATTACTGGCTTTCTGAAATCTACGATCAGGAGATCGCAGAGGCGCACAGAAATGCAGACATTCATATTCATGATTTATCCATGCTTACAGGCTATTGTGCAGGCTGGTCTTTAAAGCAGCTGATCAACGAAGGGCTTGGGGGCATTACAGGAAAGATTACATCGGCGCCGGCGGCGCATTTATCGGTTCTGTGCAACCAGATGGTCAATTTCCTGGGGATTATGCAGAACGAATGGGCGGGGGCACAGGCGTTTTCTTCCTTTGACACCTATCTTGCGCCCTTTGTAAAGGTGGACAATCTTTCCTACAAAGAAGTGAAAAAATGTATCGAGGCGTTTATTTACGGCGTAAACACCCCCAGCCGCTGGGGAACTCAGGCGCCTTTTTCCAATATCACCCTGGACTGGACGGTTCCGGCGGATCTTGCGGAACTCCCGGCGATCGTAGGGGGCAGGGAAATGGACTTTAAGTACAAGGACTGCAAAAAGGAAATGGATATGATCAATAAGGCGTTTATCGAGACTATGATCGAGGGAGACGCCAACGGAAGAGGTTTCCAGTATCCCATTCCCACCTACTCCATTACCAGAGATTTTGACTGGTCGGACACGGAAAATAACCGTCTGCTTTTTGAGATGACGGCGAAATACGGAACGCCTTATTTTTCCAATTATATTAACTCGGATATGGAGCCCAGCGACGTGCGCAGTATGTGTTGCCGTCTCCGTTTGGATCTGCGGGAGCTGCGCAAGAAAACGGGAGGCTTTTTCGGTTCCGGGGAAAGCACCGGAAGCGTAGGGGTAGTTACCATCAATATGCCCCGTATCGCCTATCTTGCTTCAGACAAGGACGATTTTTACAGGCGGCTGAATAAAATGATGGATATTGCCGCCAGATCCCTTAAGATGAAACGGGATGTGATCACCAGGCTTTTGGACGAGGGGCTTTATCCTTATACCAAGCGTTATCTGGGAACCTTTGACAACCATTTTTCCACCATCGGATTGATCGGTATGAACGAGGTGGGCTTAAATGCCAACTGGCTGAGAGCGGACATGACGGACCGGCGTACCCAGGAATTTACCAAGGAAGTGCTGAACCATATGCGAGGCAGGCTTTCCGATTATCAGGAGCAGTATGGGGATCTGTATAATCTGGAGGCAACCCCTGCAGAAAGCACCACGTACCGCCTCGCCAAGCATGACAGGAAAAAATGGCCGGCAATCAAGACCGCAGGAAAAATGGGGGATACCCCTTATTACACCAATTCCTCCCATTTGCCGGTGGATTTTTCAGAGGATATTTTTGACGCTTTGGATATTCAGGACGAGCTTCAGACATTATATACTTCGGGAACCGTATTTCACGCCTTTTTGGGGGAGAAGCTCCCCGACTGGAAGGCGGCGGCGGATCTGATCAGAACCATTGCGGAAAATTACAAGCTTCCTTATTATACGCTGTCTCCCACCTATTCCATCTGTAAGGAACATGGGTACCTTGCAGGGGAGCAGAAAACCTGTCCTCACTGTGGTAAAACCACGGAGGTCTACAGCCGTATCACCGGTTATTACAGACCGGTACAGAACTGGAACGACGGTAAAACCCAGGAATATGCTAACCGGAAAAATTACAATATTGCAGGCTCGGTTCTCAAGAAACCGGTTACCAGCATGGTGACCTTATCAGGATATGACGAAAAGGAAATTAAGGTTTCCGTGGAGACGCCGGAAAACATTGCGTATCTTTTCACCACCAAGACATGCCCAAATTGTAAGCTGGCAAAGGAATATCTGAAGGATTTCAGATATGTGCAGATCGATGCGGAAGAAAACATGGAGCTTGCCCAAAAGTACGGCGTAATGCAGGCGCCCACCCTTGTAGTAATAGACGGGGGGAATTCCCGGAAATATGTGAACGCTTCCCGGATTAAGCAGTTTGCAGACAGCCAAAGGGCAGTGCTGGTATAACCACGGGAGAAGAGAAAAAGGGAGATTTCACATGATCAATAAATTAGTATCTAAAATTAAGGCGACCAACGCCCCTATCGTGGTAGGGCTTGACCCTACTTTGAAGTTTGTTCCCGGACATATTCAGAAAAAGGCTTTTGCGGAATACGGAGAGACTCTTAAGGGGGCGGCGGAAGCAATCTGGCAGTATAACAAAGAGATTGTCGATCATATCTATGACCTGATACCAGCGGTAAAGCCTCAGATCGCCATGTATGAGCAGTTTGGTATCCCTGGTCTTATGGCGTTTCAAAAAACAGTGGACTACTGTAAGGAAAAGGATCTGGTGGTGATTGCCGATATTAAAAGAGGGGATATCGGTTCCACCTCAGAGGCATATGCAGTGGGACATTTGGGAAAGGTGACGGTTGGAAGTAAGGTATGCTATGGTTTTGACGAGGATTTTGCAACCGTTAATCCCTATCTTGGTTCCGATGGCGTAAGGCCTTTTATAAAGGTATGCAAAGAAGAAAACAAGGGGCTGTTTATTCTGGTTAAAACCTCCAATCCCAGCAGCGGAGAGTTTCAGGACCGCCTGATTTCCGATGCAGACAACCGGCACCTTTATGAGGTAGTGGGTGAGCAGGTGGCAAAATGGGGCGAGGAACACATGGGAGATTCTTACAGTTATATCGGCGCAGTGGTAGGTGCTACCTATCCGGAGGAAGGAAAGCTGCTCCGTGCCATTATGCCTAAAAGCTATATTTTAGTGCCCGGCTACGGCGCCCAGGGAGGAAAAGGAAAGGATCTGGTGCATTTCTTTAATGAGGACGGGCTTGGAGCCATCATTAACTCCTCCAGGGGCATCATTGCAGCTTATCAGCAGGAAAAGTATGCTTCCTATGGAGAGGAAGGCTTTGCGGAGGCTTCCAGGGCAGCGGTTGAGGATATGAAGGCGGATATTGAGGAGGCTTTAAGCAGTAGATAGAAGAGGGATGCCCTGACGTGGGAGTAAAAAGTAATGTGACAATCCATATCTCCTAATTAAATCAAAATTAGGGATTGACAGGACAAAAGAAGTACTTTATCATTAAAAATAAGAAATGGGTTTTCACCGTACATCTTGTTACGGCTTGCTCGTTTCTTTTTTTATTGCCAGAATGTCATACAGATATTTCTGTCTATTTTCGGCATGATTAATTAGAAGCCGGGCATGGAAAATGTTGTATCTGATGAGTGCATTTTCTTCATAGATCGGGAGGTTCCCCAAAAGGTGTGCAAGATTAGCAGGCGTCTTATATTTTTCGTGCTTTTGTGATATAATTTTCAAAGCAAACGAATGAGGGTGATGGCTATGCAAAAAGTAAATAAGATTCAATATCTGTATGATAGAAATGTTGATATTGAATTGATACTTTGTATTGATTCAGAAATATCATATCCTTTGCATAATCATGTTTCAGTTCTTACAATCGGCTTAGTTTTATGCGGCTCAATTTCTCTAACTGTTGGCGATAATTCTTATACTTGCAAAAAAGACAGTTCTTTCAGTATTTTGCCTTATGTACCGCATACCATTAAAGCGCAAAATCCATACTCGCTATTAACCTTATGTATCAACAAAAACATTATCAATAATTGCAGCAAAGACGAAATCAAAAATAAGATCCGTCATTTGTTGGCTGTTACCGGTGAATTGGAGCTAACCGAAATCCAAACAATTCAGTTGTTAAATTGTTTAGATTCATTGGACAATGCTTCTCTCTCGTATTCTACCGAACCATTTATTAACTCGGCAAAAAAACAAATAGAGCGCTATCCCGAAAGGAAGTTAAGCATTGACGAAATGGCGCACTCTTTGTATATTAGCAAATATCACTTTATCAGAACCTTTAAGCAAGCTGTTGGTTTGACGCCACACCAATTTCAAATTCAGAACCGTGTCCGTAAAGCGCAACATATGTTAAACGATATTGATAGTATAACAGAAGTGGCTTTGACCACTGGTTTTTGTGACCAAAGCCATTTCATAAAACACTTTGAAAGATATGTTGGGCTAACACCTACTGTTTATAAAATTTCCTGCAAAATATTGACATAACGGGCTTATCGCTAATTCAATGCCGGCATAAACTTTGCGAAAAGATACAAGCCCTCGCTTCCGGCAGTCACTTCATGCGGTATGTTCATAGGAAGTATGGATATTACGCCAGGCTTATACTTTATTTCCGCGCCCCCATTGATACATATGCCGTTGCCGGAAATTATTTCATGGGTTTCTAATTGTGCCTTATGAACATGGTTTCCGATTTTTTTATTCGGGGCAATTCTCACAAGGTGATAGCTGAATTGCCCGTCCGTCTGCTTGGAAGTAACGATATGTTTTAACGCAACTCCCTCAAAAGTAGGGTGCTTAGACCACGGAATATCTGCGAAAGAAATTTCCGTACTTGGTAAAACCAACTTACCTGCCTTGTCGAATTGCTCAAATAAATCCTGATAGTCCATTTTTTATTCTCCTTAATCGTTTATTTGCATTGGCTTGCATGATAGCATGATACGATTATTGGGGTGTTTAGGATTGTATAAAATTGCTCATTTGAATTTTCATCGAAAAAGGTATGAGGAATGAGAGGGATTCTATAACCTGTCCGGTCGTACTCCGGCAGCGTCCGCATATTTTTCTGATTTCCTGCTGTGTATAATCCCCGAAAAAATAAAGGAATATGATTTCCCGGTTTCCCTTCGGTAAGGATAACAGAGGGGTGGTAGAACTGCTCACTGTCGTCCCTCTGATTGCTAAAACTAAAAAAGAAATATCAAGTGTAGCTTTTTGCTATTGGCGTTGGTTCAACGAATTTTTAAAAGCTAATTTACCTTATATCTCAAAATTGTTTTGAGCTTATCTGATTTTGTTCTATTAGTCAAATAGATTTCTCTATGAGAATCTGATATGCGTTGCAGACCGTTTTCTTCTGCAAATTTATCCATTTGCTCAAAAGAGAACGGTTCATTGTCATATGAGCCAATATGCAGAATTTCAACACATTGTCCATCATGTATCGTATCAAAAATAATTTCTTCATACAGTCGGTTGGGCTTTCTGATTTTTACCCTTTCCAATGCAGCGCATATCATTTCCGCTGTGATAAAGTCCGGCTGACGTATCATAATGGTATATTCCAAATTTTCTTTTATGAGTTTACCGACAGCAGATTCTGTATCAGCATTTTTCTGTTTCCAGATACCCTCTAAAGGATAAACCGTAAAGTCATGGATTTCATTTGATAAAATATTTTTAGTTGCAGTAGATTTATAACCCATTTTAATGGCATACGCTAATGAATAGAGGGCAGCTACCCTATCTGAAAAATCTGTGTCGTTAGGATTTCCGCTTCCCTTAATCATAATAAAATGTTGCGTGGGGATATCTACTAAAGCCGGTATGCTTTTTGCTCCGTACAGAGCTTTTTCGTGCTTTCTCCATTCGAATTTCATATTAGCACCTCCTATGCGAAACAGTGTATCAAACATAACCTGACACCTAAAGTCATGTTCTATATTTTTCTTGTATTTTTTGTAGCCTTTTTTTCATTTGTTCCCGTATAGACTGCGGTTCTATTATTTCAACGCTATCAGAAAAGGACATTACATAAGAATACAAAATCTCATTATCAGGTAAATCTACTTGGACATATAAATTTCCCTGTGAATCTTCTGTTATTTTATCTGCAAATTCATCATAAACACGAAAAGCCACTTGCTTATCAAATTTCAACTTAACGGCAACGGTGCTTTCAACTTGTACCTGTTTTTCAATTTTTGTTGGTTTAAAATTCTGCGTAAAAGTTTCGGACAGCATTTCAAGTTCTTTTATTCTCGTTAACTTAAAAAAGCGGTAATCATTTCTTAACAGGCAAAAAGAATATAAATACCAGCTTTTGCTCTTAAATACTAATTGGATAGGTCTTACATTTCTCTTTTCGTTATTTCCTTTTCCATTGAAATAGCAAAATGAAATAACTTTCTTTTGGAAAATGGCTTCTTTGATCATATTAAATGTATCTTGCTGTGGAACTCGATGCATCCAGTCCGAAAAATCAACATCAATCCAATTTGTAGATTTTATCTGAAATAAACCGCTTAATTTTGTAAGCAATTCATTAGAGTTTTGTCCTGTGGTTGCGGTCATTCCTTGTAGTGCTATTAGCATTTGTTCCTGTTCTTGTTCAGAAAACAAAGATTTATCCAGTGTATAATCGTTAAGAATAGAAATGCCGCCTCCTTTTCCCTGTGTTGCATAAATAGGGATTCCAGCACTGCTTAGGGCGTCAATATCTCTGTAAATGGTTCTGATTGATACTTCAAATTTTTGAGCAAGTTCGGGAGCGGTTGCCTTTCCGTTCTGTAAAAGATAGTACACAATTCTAAATAATCTGCTTTCCTGCATTTTTATCACCTCCCGTATATTATAACGCATAAACTTGTCAATAGAATGTCATGTTATAAAAAAATATTGAAGGAAGGGAAACATGTATTTTATTCTAATAGAACTTTCCGCCAGATGAATTGACAAAGAAATTGGTTAATGATACAATAACACCGACAATCTGTCGGTAATTGCTGTAGCCATTGATAGAGCAATATGATCAGCGGTTTCGTAAATCAAATTTGATGAACGAATGGAGGAAAAAATGAAAAAAGGCAAAGACCGTAAAGATCCGATTAATATGTACCTTGCATCTATTTTTTTCATATGTTATGGGTTAGGAATACTTGAGTTTTTAACCGGAACAGGAAAGTTTTATCATTTTCTAGGCATTGCGTTTACCTTTTTGCCAGTGTTAATGGCATTTATAACACGCCGTATTACGGGCGAGCGGGGAAAGTTTTACCTTTCGTTAAAGGTTTGGAAGGATGTAAAGTCATGGTTATTTTCGGCGTTTGTGCCGGGGATATTGATTGTGTTGGGAGCCGTTTTGTATTTTCTTGTTTTTCCCAATCACTACAGTGGCGTATTCAAGTATGGAATGCTTTCAGGTTCAAATGCGGAAATTGTTATCCGGTCGCCGTTGCTTATTGCACTGGTATGTATCATGGCAGCCGCTATGATGATACCTATTCAGTTGCTTGAATTAGGAGAAGAAATTGGATGGAGGGGATATCTTCTTGGATTTCAGATAGAGAAATACGGTAAGCGGAAAGCGGTGTTGATCAATGGAGCAGAATGGGGACTTGCACATTTTCCACTTATTTATTTTGGCTTTAATTACAGTTTGAGCAATCCTGGAGCGCCATATACGAATATGATACTAATGTTGATTGTATGTGTGGTTTTAGGAATCCTGTTTTCATATATTACAATACGAACGGGAAACTGTATGTATGCGGCAATCATGCATGGAGTTGTGAATGTCATAGGCGAACTTCCGGTTTATATGACGCATGATATGATAAACGGCTTGCTTGGACCGAACCCTACGGGGCTTCTTGCAATGTCATTTTTAGCTGTATTTGCGATTCTGTTACTTATCAAAATGAAAGATTTCTAAAGAGCCAAAACGTTGGGAGAAACATATATGCGAAAAATGCATGAATTTTCTCATTATGAAGGAGCAAAAGAACATGGAAAAATTAAAAGAAAACGTAGAGAAGGTGATAATGGAACGCTTTGGAAAAGACAGTTTAATTGCATTGGCAACTGTCGAAGAAGGAGTACCATATGTGCGTACTGTTGACGGGTATTATGATAAAGGTGCTTTCTATGTGCTTACTTATGCACTTTCCAACAAGATGAAGCAGATTGCTAAAAATCCTGTTGTTGCAATATCCGGCGAATGGTTTGCAGCACATGGGACAGGCAGTAATTTGGGATGGTTTTGTAAAAAGGAAAACCAGCAGATTGCAGATAAGATGAAAACTCTATTTGCAGAATGGATCAATAACGGTCATAATAATTTTGAAGATGAAAACACTTGCATCCTGCGCATAGAACTAACGGACGGCGTATTATTCTCCGATGGTATAAGATACGATATTGATTTTAGAAAATAGCCGGAAAGCAAGTTGATTGACAAAGAGACAAACAGGCATCTGGAGGTAAAGTTCTTTTGAAACAATTTTTAAAAAAACATAGTTTTCTCATATACATAATCATAAGTTTTCTAATTTATGTACTTTCCAACGGAGAATGGAATATTCCGATTTTTGCATGGGTTTATCCGGTTCTGTTTCTTGGCATGGGGTATTTTGATAAAACACGAAAAGCGTATTCTGCAATCATTCTTTGCTATGCCCTTGGATTTGTGATTCAATTTGGAAAAGTAATCGGAATGGATATAAAAATAGCTATCGCCGTAAGTATTTTAGTAGCGCTTTTAAAAGTTTTGCCGTATTTCTATTGGATAAAATCCAAAATGAGATTTCAGGATACGATTATTTTTGCAAGTATTGTGGTGTTAATCGAATATATCATTTATTTAAGCTATCCGATTTTAGGCGGTTTGTCTGACGCTTATACACAATTTCAAAATCTGTACCTGCTGCAAATCGTGACAGTAACCGGAGTTTACGGGATTACCTTTATTATGTATTGGACCGCAGCAATGGTGATATGGATTTGGAACAACAGAAGCGATCAAAAGGCATTCAAAAAGTATGTTACGGTATTTGGTTCGGTCATGGGGCTGGTATTTGTTTACGGTGTTGTCATGTATCACTTCGCAGGAAATTCAGAAGAAAGTGTCAGAATAGCCGGTGTGACAGTGCCGGTTTCTCATCTTTTGAATGAGGATGAAGATGTGTACGCCACATTTTATACAGACACTTTTACAGATGAAAATATGGCAAACACACAAGATAAACTGGCAGCTGTGGCGGATGCGCTTTTCATAAAAACAAGGCAGGAGGCAAGAGCCGGCGCAAAGGTTGTTTTCTGGTCTGAACTGAATGGAGCGGTTCTGGTGCAGGATGAAGCGGCGCTTTTACAGAAAGCGTCAACTACTGCAAAAGAAGAAGAAATTTATCTGATTGTCTCTCTCTTAGTAAAAACGCCTTATGAAAGCTTAAAGGAAAATAAAACAGTTGCATTTAATCCCCAGGGGGAGCAGATAGCGGAATATTTTAAGCATGGGCGTTCTATTGGAGAATTGTGCCAAAAAGGCGACGGAAAGCTGCAAAGCTTCGATACGGAATATGGGAAGCTTGCCACGTTCATATGCTCTGATCTGGCTTTTGCATCTAAGATGCGGCAGGCAGGAAAAAGCAATGTGGATATTTTGCTGATTCCTGCTTCTGATTGGAAGGAAATGTCACCAATTGCCACAAAAACTGCGATTGTACGTGCCGTTGAAAATGGAAGCAATCTCATTAGGCATACAAATAAAGGAATGTCGATTGCGGCTGACAATAGAGGGAATATCCTTGCAAAGACAGACTATTTTCAATCAGATACAAAAGCTTTAGCTGCGCAGGTGGTCACAAATGGACGTTTTACCTTATATTCATATGTGGGTAATATATTTGTATATTTATGTTGCATATACGTATTAGGAAGCTTTATAATACCAAAGTGTTGCAAGGAATAATATATCGATCATAAATATCCTTGCGGTGATGGCGGTTGGATCCATTATCGGGTTGTCTGCCAGGAACATTATGAAGATATTAAGAAACTGTTAGAGGTAAAATGTCTGTGACAACTAACCCTGCAAATTTCAGTTCTTTAGAACGGATCAAACCGGGATTGGAAAAAAGGAAGGAGACAAAATATAGAATGGTTTTGATGATTGACACAACGATAAAACAGATAGGGAAGCAAATTGCAGAGGAATTGCTTCACAGCGGCGGAAATCCAGCCGGATTTGAGTTGATTGACACCACTGGGATGCACATTTCTCATTGCGTTGGCTGTAATTACTGCTGGCTGAAAACGCCAGGGGTATGTGCGATCAAAGATGATTATGAGCCGATTTTAAAAAAGATGAATGAAGCCGGTCAGGTCTGGCTGATCTCGGATACGCACTTTGGATTTGTCTCCTATCAGACCAAAAACATTGTGGACAGGGTGATGCCTCTTGTCACCATGTATCTGAAGGTCAAGGATGGGCAGATGCGTCATGTAATGCGTTATGACCATCAGCCGGATATTGGGATTATTTATACCGGAGAAGGCGATCAGGCTTATCTGGAACGGTGGTGCCAGCGCACAGCCCTTAATTTGGGGAGCCGTTCTCTTGGAGTTTTTCCTGCGGAACACAGAAAGGAGGCAGTTTCATGCATGTTGTAATCATCAATGGAAGCCCGCGCGTGCAAAAATACAGCAACACGGAGAAAATCATTGCTTCCTTTGCAAAAGGATTGTCAGAAAAAGGAGCTTCTTTTGAAACATATGCAATTTCCAATCGCAAATCATGGGAAATGATTCGGGAAGCGTACATAAAGAACGAGGAAATCCTGATAGCACTTCCACTATATGTGGAATGTATACCTGGACTTCTTTTGGAATTTCTGGAAACCCTGCCGAAAAAGGATGAACATACAAGACTTTCGTTTCTTTTGCAGAGTGGTTTCGCGGAGGGGTGCCAGCTTCGCTGCGGTGAAGAATTTCTGACGAAGCTGCCGGAATATCTGGGCGTTCGCTACGGCGGCTGTTTGGTCAAAGGAGATAATTTCGGAATCCGGATTTTGGATGAAGCGAAGCAGGAGCAGGTTACAAAACCATATCAGGCGATGGGCGAACTGTTTGCGGAGGGAGACGGGTTCTTCCGTGAGGAAGCAAAGAAATTTACAGGTCCGGAATATTTTTCGCTGCCTATGCGTTTGATGCTGCAGTTTGTATTCAAAACCTTTGCGAAAAAGATGTTTCAGAAGGCGGCGGCATCGTTGGGATGTAATACGCCGCTGGATGAAAAAATCTGGGAAACAAATTCCGGATGCAGAGAATGAAAAGTACAGACAAAAAGTGTTTGCGCTAATTTACGCAAAAAAGATTGACTGTTTTCAGAAATATGGTATTATACTATTAGTGGTGAGTCCTACCAAAAAGTGGACTGCTAAAAGCGTTAGCAACTCTAATGGAGTTACTACACAAATGGTTATGTGGAAACGCATAGCCATTTTTAACGGGGAGATATATGCAGACAGATTTTAAATTATACAAGGTGGATATCTAAATTTCAACCTTATGATACCCGTTGAAGAAGAACAATTACAGCTTGTTGATACCACTATTTTTAAGAGAGATAGGGAAAATATCAGATATTATAAGAAGTTATGTACTTTGGAACTGGAATGGTGTCAGACGAATAATGAGGTAATCTGCAATAAAGCAAATGTCCTGTATAAGAAATACATATCCAATGAGTCATTTGCAGGCAGGAATCGCTGCCTGAATTTCCCCCAATTAGAGACAGAGTGTGAAAAATATAATTTGAAGATAAAGAGAGGCAAATTCCGAACGGGAAGTGGTATTTAAGCCTTCTTCTACTACAATCTATCCGTAAGAAGTAATCTGTATGGGTGTATGTGTTCCTTAATCGGAAATCCATCCAGAACTTTTGTGGTATTTCTGGGGATTTTTCTACATATAGAGCGAGGTTCCCGTCCAATCTAAGTCAAATATATAAGGATTCCAAAGAAAAATAGTGGTTGATACAGTAAAAAGCCGCGCCAATTTGGGCGACCTGTTCTACGTTCAAAGAAGAAAAGGTAAGCTTAAAGTTGTTTTTAAATGGCTGCTTGGACAATTTATCATGGAGCGCTTTTTGAAAGTATTTGCAAGGCTGCGCATATAGTCCCTGAATAATAACCTCGTCCGGGTCACAATAGAACTGGGAGGTGTAAAGGACAAGGTTGAAGTAATATACAACTTTATCCAATAATGTGCATGCAAGTTGATCGCCTTCGTCTGCTGCATGAAAAATGTCATGGAATGTGAGTTTGTCATTTAAAATCAGTTGTTTTAAAGAAGAATCTGGAAAACTGGAAACGATGTTCTTGGGAAATAGATAAAAAGTGTACCATACTGTAAAAATTGAAAATGATGTATAAGAAAATCTACGAAATATCGCACCATTGGTGCGAGTTATGTTACGTTCACTTTACGAAACTTATATGGTGATTGCTAAGAAGGAAGTAATGGTTGATAAGTAACGACAATGACATTACAATAGTGATGATAGGAGGCGATGTTTATAGAGAAATCAGTAATACTGAATTTACGTGTAAATCCAACATTAAAATCAGAGGCAGAAGCAATTCTTTCGAGACTTGGTATTCCTATGTCTACTGCTGTTGATATGTTTTTAAATCAGTTAGTGTTGGTTGGAGGGATTCCTTTTTCAGTTACGGTACCTAAGCCACCTGCCGACCTTGATGCGGCACAGATGACAGAAGCACAGTTACATGCTAAGCTTCAGCGAGGATATGACGATTACAAAGCGGGTAGAACACATAACGCTGCGGAAGCATTCGCAAAATTTAGGGAGATTCATTCTTGATGGATAAATATGTAGTTACGGTATCTAATATTTGATGTCGAACCGAAACATTCATGGGAGATGCGTAGAATGGTAGTTGACAACTACCTTGTTTGTTATATAGTTGATCCGGGAAAAGTGACGGTGACAGATATATTGTTTGGAGCATCAAATGTGCATATCAGATTACAGGAGCGACATTCGGAATCATAGACCATTTTGAGTTTTCCTTAAAAATCATCAAATCATAATCGGAATTTGTAGAAACTTGAAAGAGAGTTAAGACAGTGAAAAAAAAGAACGAAAAGACTAATGTTATGCGAATTTTACAGCAGAACAAAATAGATTATCTTAGCCATTATTATGATGATACAGATGCAATCAGTGGAATGGATGTTGCTGATGTATTAAATCAAAATCCAGGACAGGTTTTTAAAACATTGGTCACGATGGGAAATAGCAGAAACTATTATGTATTTTTAGTTCCGGTCAATAAAAACTTAAATTTGAAAAAGGCAGCAAAAGCAGTTAATGAAAAAAACATAGAAATGATTAAGTCAAAGGATTTATTACCATTAACAGGCTACATCCACGGAGGGTGTTCACCGATTGGAATGAAGAAACAATTCAAAACGGTAATTGACAGTTCTGCACAAGATTTTGATACTATTATTTTCAGTGGTGGTAAAATCGGTTATCAGGTAGAACTCACAATAAATGAATTAAAAAAGGTACTATTATTCGACATGGATGATATAAGCGATTAGTTCGTTCATTTCCGGTTATGAATCTGGAATGGAGAGGAATGCTTATGAAAAAATTTGAAAGGATTGATAAATAAGTGGTCTTATGAGAATGGTGCAAGAAGTATGGAATAGAAAATTGGAAAAGCAGTATAGCCGGTGTGCAATACTGCTTTTCGATTTTTAAGTTGAAACGCTTGGAATTTGTTGGTATACTAAAAGCGGTTAAAAAGGAGAAAGACAGATGGAAGATTATAAAAAACAGTTTATAGAATTTATGGTAGACAGCCAGGTGTTGAAATTTGGCGAATTTACACTGAAGAGCGGCAGAAAATCCCCCTTCTTCATGAATGCAGGAGGGTATGTGACCGGTTCCCAGCTCCGCAGGCTGGGGGAATACTATGCGAAAGCGATCCATGACCACTACGGACTGGATTTTGATGTGCTGTTTGGACCTGCCTACAAGGGAATTCCCTTGAGCGTGGCAACCACTATGGCAATCAGCGAGCTGTACGGAAAGGATATCCGTTACTGTTCCAACCGCAAAGAAGTGAAGGATCACGGAGATACGGGTATTTTGCTGGGAAGCAAGCTGAAGGATGGGGACAGAGTGGTGATCATTGAGGATGTGACTACCTCCGGAAAATCCATTGAGGAGACTTATCCGATTATCAAGGCGCAGGCGGATGTGGAGATTAAGGGGCTTATGGTATCCTTAAACCGCATGGAACGGGGACAGAGTGAAAAGAGCGCCCTTATGGAGATAAAAGAAAAGTACGGTTTTGATGCAAACGCAATTGTGAATATGGAAGAAGTCGTAGAATATCTATATAATAAGCCCTACAAGGGGCAGGTATATATTGACGATACCATAAAAGGGCTGATCGACGTTTATTATGAGCAGTATGGCGCAAAATAAAAAGGGAATCTCCCGGAGCAGATTTAAGAAAGGAGCGGCAGCATGGAAGAGAAAGTTTATAAGACAATGAACGGAGCGGGGGCAATGAGCATTGCGGTAGGCGTGGTGACGCTGATTACAGGTATTGTGTGCGGTATTTTAATGATTATAGGCGGCGCAAAGCTGCTTGCCGGCAAATCAAAAATCTTATTCTAATGTGACGGGCGGAAAGCATGTTAAGATCAAAGGGCTTTATATTTACAAACAAAGAACACACCAAAAAAGGAATCATGTCAACGATTTTGGGTATCCTTGGTAATGTAACTTTGGGAATTGCCGTTTATAAGGCATATTTGAACGATGGGACGCCTGTGGAAAGATACGGTGCGGCAGCATTGCTGGCGATCCTTTTTATGACGGTGGGAATGGTGCTGGGGCTTTGGTCCACAGTGGAAAAGGACAAATTTAGGTTATTTACAGTGCTGGGGATCAGCGTCAATGTACTGGCGGTTGGGATGCTCAGCCTGATATTATTTGCAGGAGCGTATGTGGATTAATGGTGGAAGAGAGATTTTTACTGGCAAGAGAACGGGTGCGGGAGATTAAAGGAGAAAGTGTGCTCCAGCCTGAATTTCAGGCTTATTTCAGCAAGGTGGCGGCGTTTTTGGATATGCTGTGCGAGACCTGGGATTTCGTTGCCGGAGGAGAGATTGAGAAATGTTCAATAGAGGAGCTCAGGGAAAGAAACTACAAGCTGTATGAGGATATTCTTCCCGGGCATTACGAGGAAAGCTATGGAGATCCGGTATACAGCACACAGCGGCTGGGGGAGACCTACGGAAGCTTTCTTTCCTTTTTGTATGCGGAGCTGCGGAGTCTGATTCCTTTTGTGTATGAGCTAAAGCTTGAGGAGGCGGTGATCCGCCTGGAGCTTTTTTTGGAGGTTTACGGCGCTTTCTGCTGCCAGCAGGAAGAGAACGGGGAGCAGCCTGATGTGGAAGCGTTGAAGGAAATTGTTTATTGGTATGTGAGCGATTATACAAAAGATGCAGCCAGAGAAAAAATAAAACAAATGCTGGATCCGGGAGCTGATTTTGCCCTGAAGATCATACAGGGAGATCTTTCTGACCCAAGATACCTTTATTACTTCGGGGAATATGTGACGGATAATCAGATTGAAACTTACCGGCATCTGCGCAGTCTGCCGGAGGAAACCCTGCAGAAAATGGCGGATACGTATACGGAAGGATACCGGATCGGTTTTCTTGTAGGCAATAAGGATATTTCCAAAAAGAAAACGGTGAATATCCGTTATTGCCTGGGCTTTGAACCTATGATACGCAAAGCGGTGGAAAATTTTGAAAAGATGGGGCTTTCATCTACCATATACCGGGCGTCTTTTGGACTTCTTCAGGGAAGGGGCATGAACCGCAACGGGTATTATGGGGCGATCCCCAATAAGCAGTACGACTTTGACCATAAGGACGATCAGGGGCTTATACTGGATAAAAAGCTGATACAGGTACGGCTGGAGGCTTTGAAGGAAGGCTATGAAGCATATAAAGAGGAAGCTGCTGTGTTTGGCGGACCTGCGGTGGCTGAGGTCTTCGGAGAAGCGCCGGCGGAGCTGAAGGAAAAAAACCAGGCGGTTCATTTGTCCAAGGCACAGCAGAAACTGATCGTGGAATATATGACGGCGGCGGGAGAGCTGCAGAACCAGTATATCAAAGGGGAGGAAAGAAGCTTTACCATCATTGCATTCCCCACACCGGAAATCGGAAAGGATTTCCCGGCAATTTTTGACCAGGTGATTCGGATCAATACCCTGGATTATAAGCTGTATCAGCGAATCCAGCAGATCATAATCGATACCCTGGACCAGGGGAAATATGTGCTGGTCAAGGGCATGAAGGGCAACAGGACGAATTTGAAGGTGATGCTTCATACGCTGACAGATCCAAAGAAGCAGACAAATTTTGAAAACTGTGTGGCGGATGTGAATATTCCTGTGGGAGAAGTGTTCACTTCTCCGGTTCTCACCGGAACGGAAGGGACGCTGCATGTAAGCAGGGTGTACCTGCAGGAGTTGGAGTACAAAGACCTTTCCATTACCTTTCAGGACGGTATGGTGGCGGATTATCATTGCAGTAACTTTTCCTCTAAAGAAGAAAACCGGAAATACATTCAGGATAATGTATTGTACCACCATGATACGCTGCCTTTGGGGGAGTTTGCCATCGGCACCAACACCACAGCCTTTGTGGCGGCAAGAAAATATGGAATAGAGGATAAACTGCCTATCCTGATCGCGGAGAAAACAGGTCCTCATTTTGCATTGGGAGATACCTGTTATTCCCATGCAGAGGAGGTGGCGGTTTATAATCCCGATGGAAAAGAGATCATAGCAAGGGACAACGCCTGCTCCATTAAAAGAAAGGAAGGAGATCCCCAGGCGTACTTTAACTGCCATACGGACATTACCATTCCCTACGATGAGCTGGGGGAAGTAAGCGTAGTGACAGGGGAGGACCGGGTGATTCCCATCATCGAGGAGGGCAGATTTGTGCTGCCGGGCTGTGAAGAGCTGAATGCGCCTTTGGAGGAAATTTTGTAAGATTTTATAAAGGACTTGCAAATTGGGATGACAGGATAAAAATTGAGGTGTAAAATATGGTTGTAGTAAGAACTGGTTTTATAGTATGATGTTAGAGGACAAAAGACCAGAGAACGGAGGTAAAAATATGACACAGGTAGGAATCGTGATGGGCAGTGATTCTGATATGCCGGTTATGGCGAAGGCGGCGGACGTACTGACAGAGCTTGGCATTTCCTTTGAGATGAGAATTATTTCCGCCCACAGAGAGCCGGACGTGTTTTTCGAATATGCCAAGTCTGCGGAGGAAAGAGGACTTAAGGTAATCATTGCAGGAGCGGGCATGGCGGCGCATCTGCCGGGGATGTGCGCGGCTATTTTTCCCATGCCGGTGATTGGTATTCCCATGCACACCACTTCCTTAGGGGGAAGGGATTCCCTTTATTCTATCGTACAGATGCCTTCGGGCATACCGGTGGCGACGGTAGCGATCAATGGCGGAGCCAACGCAGGGCTTCTTGCCGCTAAAATTCTGGCAACTTCCGATGAGAACCTTTTAAAGAAGCTGAAAGCGTACAGCGTCAAAATGAAAGAAGGGGTTCAGAAAAAGGACGAGAGATTAGGTAAGGTGGGCTATCAGAACTATTAAGAAAACAGACGGAGCGGGAGGCTTCGGAACGGAGGAAAAAATGGATTACAAAAATGCCGGTGTGGATATTGAGGCAGGTTATCGCAGTGTGGAGTTGATGAAGGAGTATGTAAAAGAAACCATGAGACCGGAAGTGCTTGGCGGTATCGGTGGCTTTTCGGGCGCTTTCTCTCTTTCTTCCATTAAGAATATGGAAAAGCCCACGCTGGTTTCAGGAACAGACGGAGTGGGAACCAAGATTAAACTTGCTTTTTTGATGGATCAACATGATACGGTGGGAATCGACTGTGTTGCCATGTGTGTAAACGATATTGTCTGCGCAGGAGGAGAACCCCTGTTTTTCCTTGATTATATTGCCTGCGGCAAGAACTATCCCGAAAAAATTGCGGCGATCGTGAAGGGGGTAGCGGAGGGCTGCAAGCAGGCGGGTGCCGCCCTGATCGGCGGTGAAACTGCGGAGCATCCGGGGCTGATGCCTGAGGAGGAATATGATCTTGCAGGCTTTACCGTAGGCGTCATCGATGAGAAAGATCTGATCACAGGGGAAGCTATCAAGCCGGGCGACGTGTTGGTGGGCATTGCTTCATCGGGCGTGCACAGCAACGGTTTTTCTCTGGTAAGAAAGATTTTTGATATGACCAAAGAAAGTTTGGATACATACTACGACGAATTGGGAAAGACTCTGGGAGAAGCGTTGCTTACGCCTACCAAGATTTACGTGAAGGCAATTAAAAGTGTAAAAGAAGCGGGCGTTACCATAAAGGGCTGCAGCCACATTACGGGGGGCGGATTTTATGAGAATATTCCCAGAATGCTGCCGGACGGGGTCTGTGCAGTGATTGAAAAGGGCAGTTACCCTATTCCCCCTATTTTCGGTTTGATGCAGAAAAAAGGCAATGTAGAAGAGAAGATGATGTATAACACTTACAATATGGGGCTTGGCATGGTGCTTGCCCTGGATCCTGCGGATGTAGACCGAGCCGTTGCCGCTATCGAAAAGGCGGGAGAGAATGCCTACGTAGTAGGAAAGGTGCAGTCCGGTGAAAAGGGAGTGACCATATGCTGAATGTTGTAGTCTGTGTTTCCGGCGGCGGAACCAATCTCCAGGCGATTATCGATGGAGTAGAAAAAGGAACCATCAGAAATACAAGGATCACAGGAGTAATCAGCAACAATGCAGGCGCCTATGCCCTGAAAAGAGCGGAAAAGGCAGGTATTCCGGCTTTTTGTGTTTCCCCTAAGAACTTTGAAAGCCGGGAGGCGTTTAACAGGGCGTTTCTGGATCAGTTGGAGGCGTTAAAGCCGGATCTGATTGTGCTTGCCGGTTTCCTGGTGATTCTTCCAGAGAAGATGATAGAAGTGTATCGGGACCGCATTATCAATATTCACCCTTCTTTGATCCCCTCTTTTTGCGGAACCGGATATTATGGATTGAAGGTGCACGAGGCGGCGCTTGCAAGGGGAGTAAAGGTGACGGGGGCTACGGTTCATTATGTGGATGAAGGTACAGACACCGGAAGGATTCTTCTGCAGAAGGCTGTAGAAGTTCTGGAGGGTGATACGCCGGAGCTTTTACAGCGAAGAGTGATGGAGCAGGCGGAATGGATCATACTGCCTCAGGCGATCGATCAGATCGCCGCGGCAAAAGGATAAGGAAAGGAATGGCGCAATGAAAGTTTTAATTGTAGGAAGCGGCGGAAGGGAACATGCGATTGCGGCAAGCGTGGCAAAAAGCAAAAGGGTGGATCAGATTTACTGTGCCCCCGGAAATGCCGGAATCGGCATGATTGCGGAATGTGTTCCCATCGGCGCTATGGAATTTGATAAAATTGTTGCTTTTGCCAAAGAAAAAGAGATCGACCTCACCATTGTAGGAATGGATGATCCCTTGGTGGGAGGTCTGGTAGATGAATTGGAGAAGGCAGGATTGCGCGCCTTCGGTCCCAGGAAAAATGCGGCGATTCTGGAAGGAAGTAAAGCGTTTTCCAAGGATCTTATGAAAAAATACAATATTCCCACAGCGCAATATGAAACCTTTGATAGCCCTCAGGAGGCTCTTTCTTATCTGGAAACGGCAGAGTTCCCTATTGTGCTGAAGGCGGACGGACTTGCCCTTGGGAAGGGCGTGCTGATCTGTCAGACGCTGGACGAAGCGAAGGACGGCGTGAAAACGATCATGCTTGACAAACAGTTTGGGAGCGCAGGAAATCGTCTTGTGATCGAAGAATTTATGACCGGCAGGGAGGTTTCGGTTCTTTCCTATGTGGATGGGAAAACCATTAAGACCATGACCTCAGCTCAGGATCATAAGAGAGCGGGAGACGGGGACACAGGGCTGAATACCGGCGGTATGGGAACCTTTTCCCCCAGTCCTTTTTACACAAAGGAGGTAGACGCTTTCTGCAAAAAATATATTTATCAGGCGACTGTGGACGCTATGGCGGCGGAAGGGCGACCCTTTAAAGGCATTATTTTCTTTGGGCTGATGCTCACTGAAAAAGGACCAAGGGTGCTGGAATACAACGCCCGTTTCGGAGATCCGGAGGCGCAGGTAGTACTGCCCAGAATGAAAAACGACATCATTGAGGTGATGGAGGCGTGTATCGACGGCAGGCTGGACGAAGTGGATTTATCATTTGAGGATAACGCGGCAGTTTGTGTCGTACTTGCATCAGAAGGATATCCTGTAAGTTATGAAAAGGGCTTTTTGATAGAAGGGCTTGAAAAATTTGAGGGGCAGGATTCCTATTTCTGCTTCCACGCAGGCACGAAAAAGACGGATCAGGGCATTGTGACCAACGGCGGAAGGGTTCTGGGAATCACAGCAAAAGGAAAAGACCTGAAAGAGGCAAGAGAAAATGCATATGCGGCAACTGCATGGGTAAACTTCTCTAATAAGTATATGCGTCATGACATCGGTAAAGCAATCGATGAGGTATAAAGAAACGAAGGGTTGGTGAAAATTTATGGCTGATGAGAGACGTAAGGCTTTTTTGGCGCAGGAGATACACAGACCAACCATATGCCAGGCGTGCGGCGGCGTGCTGGTCTTTAAGGGAGTGGGAGAATTTGTTTGTGAAGATTGCGGCGCAAAAGAGTATGATGACTATGGAAAAGTGCGCAATTACCTGGAACGCCACCGGGGCGCTAACGTAGCGGAAATATCGGATATGACAGGAGTTTCCCACAAGGCGATCAGAGATCTGATCAAGGAAAAACGTTTTGATGTGATCGACAATAAAGGCGGTTACTTAAGATGTGAAATGTGTGGGGAGAATATTACCACAGGACGTCTTTGCCCCAAATGTGAAGAAAATTACCACAGGCAGGTGGAAAAGGCGGCACGTGCGGACCGGAAAAGGAATCTGTCCGGTTACGGCGAAAGCGCACATTTGGAGCAGGGAAGCAAGCGGTTTACAAGAGAAAGATAAAGGAGAAGCAAAAGTGAAGAAGTTAAGTGTGATCAAAGGAGTGTCCGGGCTTGCCGTTATGGTAATGACGATTTGTATCATGACCTTTTCCAGCTATGCGGCACAGGGAGAAATAACTGCGGAGACGGCAAGAATCCGTGCTAATACCAGCACGGACAGCGAGGTGGTAGGCAGTACGGTCAAGGGGAAAACCATTGACATTCTGGAAGCCGTTAAGGACAGCTCGGGAGCGGTATGGTACAAGGTATCGGTGGCTGAGGGCGGATACGGGTACATTAAGGGAGATTTGGTAAAAGTAAGCGGAGATATTGAGATCACGTCCACAAGCAGCACCCAGCCCCAGGAGAGCAGTTCCCAGAGCGCACAGCAGCCGGCGGATACGGTTCCTACTTCCATAGGGGAGCAGCAGGCGGTAATCAAGTCGGGAAATAATGTAAATGTCAGATCCGGAGCCTCAAAGGAGCATGCGGCAGTGGCATCTCTTCCCAGCGGAACATCCATTACGCTGATCGGCGAGGCAAATGACAGCGCAGGAAACAAATGGTATCAGATGACCTGCAGCTATAACGGAAGAACCGTTGAAGGCTATGTACGTTCAGACCTGATTGAAATCGGTCAGGGGAGCGCGCCTGCAGAAGGCGGAGGAGAAGGCACAGAAGCGCCTGCAGAAGGCACGCCAGAAGGCGGAGGAGAAGGCACGGAAGCGCCTCCGGAGGGCGAAAACCCGGAAGGAGGAGAGGGTGAGGCGCCGGAAGAGGGCGAAGCTGCACCTGAACCGGTGGAGGAGCATAATGATTATGAAGTTCATTATGACTTGAACACTGCTACCAATGAATATGAATATTATTTATACCTGAATAATGAAGGGAACAAAATGAGGATCAGCGAGCTGCTTTCTGCTTCCACTGCGGCAATGGAGGGTATGCAGAAGCTGCAGGATCAGGTAGACAAGGAAAAAATCGTAATCATTATTCTGGCGGCGGTAGTGGTGGTGCTCTTCATTGTAATCACAATTCTCCTGTTTAAGATCAGAAGCCTTTACTATGAGGACTATGATGAGGAGGACGAAGAAGAAGAGGAAGAAGAGGAGCCTGTACCGGTCAGAAGAAAGGTGAGAAAACGGGTGGAGGAAGAGGAGGAAGCGCCTGTTCCGGTGAAGAAGAAAAGACCGCCCGTAGAGGGCGATAACCGGGAGAGAACACCGAGACCGAGAGAACGGTCAGCGCAGCCTTCTGCAAGAGGAGAGAAGGAACTTCATGCGGCGGAGCGGAAAGAACCTGCAAAGAAACCCGTATCAAGAAAGCCTCAGAACTTTTTGATCGACGACGATGAGTTTGAATTTGAATTTTTAAACATGGATGATAAAGATATTTAAAACGCGCGGGAGGAATGGCATAAGCTGTTCCTCCCACGTATCAGAACAGAAAAAATTGGAATGGAGATTAACATGCAGTCAGGCGGTTTTACAGATAAGGCAAAAGCGGCGTTATCCCTTGCGGAGAAAACGGCATCCAGAATGCGGGCGGGATATGTGGGAACAGAACATATTCTGGTGGGGCTGTTAAAGGAAAATACGGGAGTGGCATCCAAGGTTCTGAAGGAAAATGGAGCCGATGTGGATAAAATCATCGAAATGATACAGGAACTGATTATGCCCGAGGCAGCGGTTGCATTGAAGGACCGTGCCGGCATATCTCCCAGAGCCGACAGGGTATTGGAGGAGGCGCATCGGCAGGCGGACCGCTTTGGAGCGGAGGCAACGGGAACCGAGCATATCCTGCTTGCCCTTTTGAAGGAAGGGGAGAATGTTGCCGTACGGCTGCTCAACACCCTTGGCGTATCTGTTCAGAAGCTTTATGTGGATACGTTGATTGCCATGGGAGAGGACGGCAGTCTGTACAAGGAGGATTTAGGCAAAAAACAGAGCCGTAAAAGCAAACAGGCATCTACCTTGGAGCAGTACAGCCGGGATCTGACGGCGCTTGCCGCTGCAGGAGGGCTGGATCCGGTGATCGGTAGGGAAAGTGAAATCAAGCGTGTGATAGAGATCCTGAGCCGCAGAACGAAAAATAATCCCTGCCTGATCGGAGAGCCGGGCGTGGGAAAGACGGCGGTGGTGGAAGGGCTTGCCCTGCGCATTGTGGCGGGGGAGGTTCCCTTTACCGTGCAGAATAAAAGGCTTTTGACCCTGGATCTTTCAGGTATGGTTGCCGGTTCCAAATACCGCGGGGAGTTTGAGGAGAGAATCAAGAAGGTCATCAGGGAGGTCCAGGAGGACGGCAATGTGATTCTTTTCCTGGATGAAATGCATACCATTATCGGTGCAGGAGGCGCAGAGGGGGCGATCGATGCCTCCAATATTCTAAAGCCTTCCCTTGCCAGGGGAGAACTGCAGCTGATTGGAGCCACCACGGTAGCTGAATATCACAAATACGTTGAGAAGGATGCTGCCCTGGAGAGAAGATTTCAGTCTGTTTATGTGGAAGAACCTACCATAGAGGAAGCGGTGGAAATCCTAAAGGGAGTTGCTCCCAAATATGAGGAACATCATAAAGTATCTATCACAGAGGAAGCGATTTTGGCGGCGGTACAGCTGTCGGAGCGATATATCAATGACAGAAACCTGCCGGATAAAGCCATCGATTTGATCGACGAGGCAGCCTCCGCCGTCAGATTGAAAACCATGCATATGCCTGAGCAAATAAAGGAAATGCAGAGCCGCATTCAAAAGATCGATGAGGAAATGGAACAGTGTCTGAAGGACAAAGACCTGGAAAAGGCGGCGCTGCTCCGTGGGGAGCAGGAAAAACTGATCCGGAAGCTGGACCGGGCGAAGGAGAGGAACCGCCAAAAGCAGGCGGGAAGCAGCTTTTCCATTGGCGCCAATGAGATTGCGGAGGTGGTTTCGGCATGGACCAAGGTTCCGGTGAGCAAGCTCACAGAAAAGGAAAGCGAAAGGCTTTTGAAGCTGGAGAACATTCTTCACAAGCGTGTGATCGGACAGGAGGCGGCGGTTTCGGCTGTATCCCGTGCTATCAGAAGAGGAAGGGTGGGCTTACAGGATCCCAACAGACCCATTGGCTCTTTCCTGTTTTTAGGACCTACCGGCGTAGGGAAGACAGAGCTTAGCAAGGCGCTGGCGGAAGCAATGTTTGGCTCCGAAAACGCCCTGATTCGGGTAGATATGTCAGAATATATGGAAGGACATTCGGTGTCCAAAATGATCGGTTCTCCTCCCGGATATGTAGGGTTTGAAGAGGGCGGTCAGCTCAGTGAAAAGATCAGAAAGAATCCTTATTCCGTAGTTTTATTCGACGAGATTGAGAAGGCGCATCCGGATGTATTTAACGTGCTGCTTCAGGTGTTGGACGACGGTCATATTACCGATTCCAAGGGACGCAAGGTCAGCTTTAAGAATACCATACTGATTATGACCTCCAATGCCGGCGCCCAGCGGATTGTTGCACCTAAGAATCTGGGCTTTTCTGTGGAGACTACCAAAGAGCAGGACTATGAAAAGATGAAAAGCGGCGTGATGGAGGAGGTTAAAAAGCTCTTTAAACCGGAATTCATCAACCGTATCGACGAGATCATGGTATTCCAGCCTCTTGGGAAAGTGGAAATGCACAAAATCGTGAATCTCCTCTGCGATAATCTGGCAAAACGATGCAAAAAGCAAATGCAGATCCGCCTTTCGGTGAGCAGCGCTTTGAAAGAGCACATCGTAACCAAATACGCAGATGATAAGATGGGCGCAAGACCTTTAAAAAGGGCGCTGCAAAGCGTAGTGGAGGATAAACTGGCGGAAGAGATTCTAAGCGGAAGGGTTAAAACCGGAGATACGGTAACGGCAGGCTGCCGCAGGGAACAGGTAATTTTTGAAGTAAAAGAAAAATAATAAAATTTTGGTAGATATAAAGGCAAAAATATATTATACTGTCATTAACCTACAGGGGAAGATAAAAGACAGGTAGCAGGAGGATATAGGGAATGGCTGTTGTAGAGGAATTAATTCGCCGGGAAACGGACGGGACCATCAGTTTCGGAAATCATGAGCTTAAAGATAAGGCTAAGCTGGAGGATTTTGAGCACTGTGGAGACCTATACAAGGTAAAAACCTACAGAACGATGACCAAACTTGAAAAAAACGGTATGTTCGTTTACGAATCGGTACCGGGAACAAGCGTTTCCCACTACACGGAAACGCCCGAGGAAATTCATTTTCTGGTAGAAGGCGATGAGGATGCACAGATTACCGTGGGGGTGAGCGAGGATACGGAATACGAAGTCTTTGTAAATGAAAAAAGCATTGGTAAAATGAAAACCAATCTCAGCGGTAAGCTGAATATCAGCGTTGAGCTTGCGGAAGCAGGGGAAGTAAAGGTCAGAATTACCAGATAGACCGCCAATTAAGAACAATTGTATGAGAGCTGCTGCATAAATAGAAAACTGTTTTGCAGCAGCTTTTTATGTGGTAGGGGGCAAAGACCCCGGAACGGAGAGAAATATGGCGAAAGGAAAAAACGCCACTGTGTTTTTCTGCCAGGAATGCGGGTATGAATCCAGCAAGTGGATGGGGCAGTGCCCGGGATGCCGGCAGTGGAATACTTTTGTGGAGGAGACGATAAGCGCGAAGACGTCAGGGAAAAATCTGACAGTGGGAGAAAAAAAGAGAAATCAACCGTCCGCCCTTACGGAAATTTCTCTGGAAGAGGAGGATCGGATCAGCACCCATATGCAGGAGCTGGACAGGGTTCTTGGGGGAGGGCTTGTAAAAGGCTCCCTTACCCTGGTAGGAGGAGATCCGGGAATTGGAAAATCAACCTTGCTTTTGCAGGTATGCAGGGAGCTGGCAGGAGATAAGCGGGAGGTGCTCTACGTATCCGGGGAAGAATCCTTAAAGCAGATCAAGATCCGCGCTAACCGGATCGGGGAATTTAACGACTGCCTGAAACTTTTGTGTGAGACAAGCCTGGCGGAGATCGAGGAGACGATCCGCAGGGCAAAGCCCGACGTGGTGGTGATCGATTCTATTCAGACCATGTACCATGAAGAAATTTCCTCTGCACCGGGAAGTGTATCCCAGGTACGGGAGGCAACAAGCCTGTTTTTACAGATTGCCAAAGGGTTGGGTATTTCCATTTTCATTGTGGGACATGTGACCAAGGAAGGTACGGTGGCAGGACCAAGGGTACTGGAGCATATGGTGGATACGGTGCTCTATTTTGAGGGGGACAGACATGCCTCTTACCGGATTTTGCGAAGCGTAAAGAACAGGTTCGGCTCCACGAATGAGATCGGGGTATTTGAAATGGAATCTTCAGGGCTGAAGGAAGTGCTGAATCCCTCCGAATTTATGCTCAGCGGCAAGCCCCAGGAGGCAAGCGGCTCGATTGTGGTCTGCTCCATGGAAGGGAGCCGCCCCATGCTCATAGAAATCCAGGCGCTGGTATGCCATTCCAGCTTCGGCATTCCCAGACGGCAGACCATCGGGACAGATTTTAACAGAGTAAACCTGCTGATTGCAGTTTTGGAAAAAAGGCTGGGGCTATCCCTGGGAAACTGCGACGCCTATGTCAACATTGCGGGAGGAATCAAAATCCAGGAACCGGCGATCGATCTGGGAATTGCCATGGCTGTGGTTTCCAGCTTTAAAAACAGAGCCATCGACGACCGTCTGATTGCAATAGGCGAAGTGGGTTTAAGCGGCGAAGTGCGGGGCGTAAATATGATACAGGCAAGAGTGCAGGAGGCGAAAAAACTTGGTTTTACCACCTGCGTAATCCCCTCCGTATGCATGGAAAGCGTGAAGGATATGAGAGGAATCAAATTGATCGGTGTAAGAAGCGTAGGAGAGGCGATTCAATTATTGTAGCGGATGTCATTCTCCGTACAGTCTCCTCCGGCAACGGGGCACAGACTGATCGTACGGCGGGGCAGGGAGGGGCAGCGGAACCAATAGGGGTACAGGGCTGACCTCGAAAATCGGATTTTACTAACGGAATGGGTAAAGATATCAAAAACTGTGCGGGTCGGAGCCGGCGGCATCCATGCCGTGAGGCTCCTGGTTCCGCCATCCGTGGTAATGTCATTAAG
>DKYT01000059.1:0-1775 GCA_002492465.1 Lachnospiraceae bacterium UBA7093
ACAACTTTATTATAGCAGGTCAGTTTTTGACAGCTACGGGATTTTGATGAGAAAAGACAGCCCGTTAGCCGGAAAGGAAAAGATATGTCCCGAAGATTTATGGGATAAACCCCTTATGTTCAACCGGAACACCCGCGATGGGGATATCCTGACTTCATGGCTGAAAAAAAGCCGGTCTGAAATACAGGTGATCTCTACTTATAACCTGCTTTTCAATGCTTCCCTTATGGTAGAAGAGGGTTTAGGGTATGCGTTTGCATTTGACAAAATCATCAATGTATCCGGAAACAACAACCTTTGTTTCCGTCCGCTCGATCCGCCGCTGCACACAGGCATGAGTTTGATTTGGAAAAAGTACCAGGTTTTCCCGAAAGCAGCACAAAAATTTCTTGCAAAATTTCAACAACAGCTTCGCTGATTTGCAATGGGCCAAATGGTATATTGCTTTTCAATATGACTTACCCTTCTTTTTAATTGCCTGTAAAAATTCCCCCGTATAGTGAGAAATGAATATGCACATTCCCATCAAAGACAAATAATCTAAATAAAACAGGATTTTGGGTTCCTCATAATCCAAAAAGACAAATTCACTCTGTAAAAACAAATAGGTGAAGAAATCCCTCTTTACAAACACCCATGCACCGTACAGCGCCACGAAAAGCCCCAGTCCAAAACAAATGTAATGAAACTTATGGGAAGCTGCAGGAATCTTTTTCTTCACCGCACCCAGAACCATATTCCAGTGCAGTCCCAGGTGCAGGCTCATCAGCAAAAATCCCCAATAAGAACCCAATATGTGCAGGCGCCTTGCCATCGCCAGCCCGCTTTCTATTGGTAAAAATGAAAATACATATCTGGATAAGACAATTCCGCTGTACATTAACATGAGCATGGAAAGCAGTGTCAGCATATCCACGCAGCCCTGAAAAATACGCCTTGGAGAATACTTTCCCTGAAATAAATTCCTATACCATCCCCGGTTCAATATATGATGAGCCGCAAACAGAACGAACGTCCCTGCCCCCACCCATTCATGGGCTTTCTCTCCCCAAAACTGATAACCCATCAGGATCAGCAAAGCTGCGGTCATCAAAACATCAACGGCTCTTTTCAGCTTTCCGTTCATACTGCATCACTGCCTTTCTGCTCTCTTATTTCAGCAAGCCATAGGAATCGTCATCCACCGCTTCCAGCCATTCATTGGAGGTATCCACGCCGGGAACCTCAACAGCCAGATGGGAAAACCAACTGTCCGGCGCAGCACCGTGCCAGTGCTTCACGCCAACCGGAATATTTACCACATCCCCCGGATGAAGCTCCTGCGCTTCCTTCCCCCATTCCTGATAAAATCCCCGTCCACCCACACATACCAGAATCTGTCCGCCTCCGGATGCAGCATGGTGGATATGCCAGTTATTCCGGCATCCCGGCTCAAATGTGACATTAAAGATCCCCACCTGTTCTGTGGACAGCGGTGCTAAGTAACTTTGCCCGATAAAATACTGCGCAAAACCGTCATTGGGCTTTCCAACCGGGAACAGCATACTTTTTTCATGTGCCTCCTTCGCGCTTTCGGCAAAGGTATCCTCTGTCCAGACCTCCTTTGCCATGCGGAAAGCTGCCCATGCCTTCGGCCAGCCTGCATAAAAAGCCGCGTGGGTTAAGATCTCTGCAATTTCTTCTTTTGTGATCCCATTATTTTTTGCACTGATCAGATGAAACTGGAATGAGGAATCCACCAGCCCCTGCGCCATTAAAGATACCACCGTCACAAG
>DKYT01000059.1:2073-5772 GCA_002492465.1 Lachnospiraceae bacterium UBA7093
CATTAAAGATACCACCGTCACAAGGGAACGATCCCTTAAAGAAAGTTTTTCCTCCCTGTTCCATACCTCACCGAACAGTACATCGTCGTTTAACTGTGCAAATTTCGGGGCAAACTCCCCAAGCTGATCCCTTCCTGCTGTCTGTTTTACCATCTTTTTTTCCTCCTTCTACTTCTCCAAATTTTCTGCCCAATCGCATTCATTTGTTCTATCCATTTGGTCGGCGTCATTACAAAGCGATTTAATCCGGCTTCATTTTTAACCGCCTCGAATTGCACACGGTTAAAATCAGGATTATGCAATTCTTCCCAAACTGCCAAAAATTCTATTGTGTTTCGATTACGCATCCAGTTCTGAATCACAAATCTTGGATCATCTTCATTCCGATACTTTGCGATATCCGTCAAAGCTTTCTTTCATGTCCTCTGTCAATCCTTCCTCTTTCAGAAATGCCATAGCTTGATCTGCTTTCCCTTCAGAGCCTTGCTGTTCGGTTCCCTCTTCTTCCTGTGCCTGCCAGAGAGCTGCAAGTTCTTCTTCCAGCTTCTCCATATCGGCATCATACTGTTTCTTCTCATTCAGGAAAAATTCTCTTTTCAATTTTCCGTCAGCGTATTTATCATACAGTGCAATCCAGCTTTTTTGTGCTGGCAACAATGATGCGCCTGCGCTTGCAGGGGCAGATGTAGGAATTGCTATCGGAGCAGGTACGGATGTGGCGATTGAATCAGCGGATATTGTGTTAAAAAAATAGAACTAAATCAGTGCAAACCCTTATATTGTAAGCGCTAAATAATAGGGTATATCCAAACAAAAATCCGGGTGCTTCCCGGACTTTCGTTTCCGATATGCTATGATTTATTTACACAGCGTTCCTGAACTTTAGGATTCCAAGGCGCCATGTTTTCAAGCTCCTCATCAAACATGTTTTTATCCGGCCTTGCTTCAAGAAGGTATTCCAGATATTTCTGAGGATTCAGATTGTTTGCCCTGGCGGTTTCAAGGAGTGAATATACCATCATACTGGCGTTGGCTCCATCTACAGTATCGCAGAACAGCCAGTTGCGTCTCCCCACGGTTACGGGACGGATGGAATTCTCACTTAAGTTGTTGGAAATGCTGCAGTGACCATCTTCCAGATAGGTCATCATGTACGGCCTCTGATTCCTTGCGTAGGTCAAGGCTCTGGCAAGGCGGCTTCCGTTTGGTGCGTTCTGTTTATCGATCCACGCCATAAAAGCCTCAATGACAAGTTTCTGATCCTTGAGACGACAACTGTATATCTGCTTGTAAGAGAGCCCCTTCTCACGGTAAGTCCGCTCGTACTCAAACAGTTTATTGCAATAGAGGAAGCCCTGCACGGCAGGATCGGTGTAGTCCTTCTCCTTCCCTTTGGGAATAGCTTCCAGAAAATATCTTCTGATATGCGCATAACAGCAGCATCTTTTGAAGTCTTTCAGTTTGTTATACCCGGCATATCCGTCTGCATTGATATAGGTGCCGGGTGCCGATCCCTGAAAGAACTCCGCGGCAGCATCACCATTCCTTGTTTGATGATACTGATAAATGATGATGGGAGGCAGTCCGTCATCACCGGAACGGAACAGCCATACATAAGATTTGGACTGCGGCCGTCTGTCCGCTTCCTTTAACACCTGAATGGGTGTCTCATCGGCGGCGACAAACTTTCTTCCGGTAAGGAGCCGGTGGAAGTAGTCTGTCATTGGTGAAAAATAGTTCTGGGCACAGTAGACCGTCCAGTGCGCCATGGTGCCGCGCCCGATCTTTACCCCAAACCGGTTTTCAAAATCTTTCTCCTGCCGGTAGTAGGGCAGGGCATTGATAAACTTCCCATACATGACATGGGCAGCCAGACCGGAAGAAACGTAACTGTGGGGAACAAGAGGCTCCCCGCCTTCGTCTTTTACGAACTGTGGTTCCAGGGAATCTTTACAGGAAGGGCATTCATATGTAACCGCCATGTAATCCACGCGTTCCAGATATGCGGGATGGAAAACAAGCTCCGTGCGGGCAGTCTCTGTTCCGATGGGAACCATCTGTGTCCCGCAGACAGGGCAGCCCTTCTCCTCATCCGTCAGGGTATCAAGCATAACCTCCCTGCGTGGGAGACTGTCAAACATCTCCTCATAACAGGCCTTGGGCTTTCGTTCCCGTTTGTGGGCGGAAACGTCTATGATCTCCGGTTCTATGATCTCGGAGATCCTCTCGTCCGGCAGTTCCTCAAAAAGATTCATCTGCCCGGGAAAAGGGCTTTTGCATTTCTCACTGGAAGATCCAAACAGTTTTGCTTTCAGGTAATCCACTTCGGCCTGCTTGTTGCTTAACTCCTGACGCAGGTTCTCGATGGTCTTCTGTAAAGAATCCATGGATTTTGTCTGTGTCATGATCAGTTCATTCAGTTTTGAAATAGTATCCTTAAGCTCTGTAAGCCGGATATCCCTGGCTGAACGCGGCATGTTTTTTCTCCCGTTTTTGATACCTTTAGTATACCACAAAACAGGTGGAAAAACCAGTAAAATCAGGGATTTCAGGCGGTGCGGAGTGCCTTTGGCTGTTCGATCTCAAGACCGGACATGAGCCAGTCGAACTGCTGCCATGTAATGGGTCTTACCTCAGAACGGTTCCTTGGCCAGCGGTATTTCCCATGGATGACATCGAGCCTTTTATACAAAAGGACGTATCCGTCCGGCTCACGTAATAAGACCTTGATCCGGTCACAGCGTTTGCCGCAGAAAAGATAGATGGAATGCCTGTCCGGTTCCTCTTTGAGCTGCTCCATAATGATCGCGCACAGACCGTCTATGCTTTTCCTCATATCGGTGTAACCGGTAACGATATAAATGTTTGCAGCACCGGAAATATCACCAAGCATGGGACATACCTCCGATACAATGAAGCGTATTTCTGATCACGGCAGGATCGGCTCCATTAAAGATGCGTACCCTGATATTTCCGCATTCCATTTCGGCAGCAATACCGGAAACAGCGGCCGGGGACGGAAGGT
Organism: Lachnospiraceae bacterium UBA7093; assembly: GCA_002492465.1. Lineage (GTDB taxonomy): Bacteria > Bacillota > Clostridia > Lachnospirales > Lachnospiraceae > Suilimivivens. The sequence goes on from DKYT01000059.1 coordinate 5,099, forward strand.
TAGCATTTTGCCCGGCCATGGCAGGAGCAGGTGCTTCGTGTTCTGCCAGATCAAGTTTCACAACTTCCTGCATGGCAGGTAAAGCGGAGGATCTGCTTTCCGAATCTGGAATGTTATAGCCGGCCTTTCGGAGTTTGCTGACCCAGTTATAAAAGGTTCCGGGATGAATACCCTGTTTCCGGCACCACTGATAATCGGAGAGTCCGCTCTGGCGGCATTCCATGATCAGTTTGATCTGTTCCGGTTTTCTTACACAGTTAGGGTTCATAGTGGCTGCTCCTTGAAGGTAGAGTAAAACGCCTGTCTCTAGCGCTGGAGGCAGAGTGAAATGCTCGCGTTTCCTAGTATTCATTATAAAAGCTTTTGGCTATGAAAGAAATCCACCCCATTATTCAGCGCTTACGGTTGAAAGATCATATGGAAGTGGTCGGATATAAGGAGGCTTTTGATGAATATCATGTGAAACATAAGCTGGATGTCATGGAGAAGCTGCTTGCCGGATATGTGGAATGCAAGGCTGGATAGCTATGTTGTAGGCAGGTAAAAGGGCGAGGGGTAAAATGAGATAATTTACCCTTGTTTTATCCCTTTTGTAGAGAAAAATACAGGAAAAAGGGAGTTTTAGCGTTATGATAAAGATTTTATTTGTGTGCCACGGCAGGGGTGTGGTGTGA
>DKYT01000037.1 GCA_002492465.1 Lachnospiraceae bacterium UBA7093
CCTCTCGTATAATGCTGTTAAATCGTGACTCATAATCAATTCCCTCCTTTCCGCCAGTACCGCATAAATGCTATGCTGTGGCTCTTTTGTATTTATTTTGATTAAGAAGTCTTTTATATTTTATAACTCCCGCCGCCAGCTTGTATTTCTTGTACTGCTTCACCGCAAAGTGCTCCGGCTCCCGTTCTTCAAGCTGGGAGAAGATCAGGTCAACGGGGCTCTGGTAGTCCTCGTCATCCTCCTTTGCCTCCGAGGCGTTGATGAGCTCCAGCAGGGTGATGAAATTCTTTTCTTCCTCCGGGGCCTCATACCATATGTAGCCGATCAGGGCGCAGTATAAGAGCCGTTCCGCTTTCACCCAGAAATCCTCCCCGGCTTTTTCACCGTCGCCCTTTGTGTTGGCAATGATGGTGTTCACCAGCTTCAGGATGTCCTTTTCACAGCGGATGTAAGCGAATGGGTTATAGTGCATGCTCTTTTTGAAATTGATGGTGTTGAGGACTTTCAGCCGGTACCCGGCGCGCACCATGAGTTTCCCCACCTCGCAGACCAGGATGCCTTTCGGATCAGTCACCACATAGGAAGAATGGAGCTGCATGAGGTTCGGCTTGACGAAGAACCTTGTCTTGCCGGAGCCGGAGCCGCCCGATTCTGTCAATATAGGACTAACAAATTTTTTAAATTGGAAAAAAGAACCGCATAAAATCCACAGTAGCATGGATTCATTGGTACAGTGAAATTAATACAATTCAACGATGCACCCTCCCATAAACGGCTTGAAATCGGCATTTCTTCATATAATAAATGCACACCCTTTCGGGTGTGCATCAAAAAGTTTTTATATCGGTTGGATTGAAATTTGTTGACTTTCTCCTATGCGCCTTAATAAACCACTATACACTTTGAATCCACAAAATCACGAATACACTTCTTCGATGCTTCAATAAGGCACTTTTCAAACTTCTCTGTAAAATATATAGTATCAGCAATAAAGTAATTATCTTGTGCATACTGGAGCATATCTGTAAAACGCTCATACTGATACTTAAACTCCTTTGCACGAACAAATCCCTCGGAATATGACTCGCTACCTATCATCTTTGCCACTTCACGTCCTACATTCTGCTGTGCAGTTAAATATGCCATAAGATCCGCAATAAACTTTTCCTCATCATCCTGATTTGGAAGATAAGCCTTCGCATCAATATCCAACTTCTTAACGTAATTCATCGCATAATTACGGATTTCCTGAACAAACTTTGTAGTTATATTTTGGAAACCATAATCATTAGCAACAACATTCGAATTATGGACATTACCAGCATTAATCCACTTACGATTACAAGCACGAACTGTAGATGCATACAATTTCAAATTCTTACATTCACTTACAAGATTTGAATACAATGAGGAAATGTTCTGCTTTCCAAATTCGGAAGAATCAATACTAACAGACTCCTCAATATCCTCAACAACACGATACCTGTATCCAGTTACAGATGCCTGCTGTACCATATCCGTAAAGAGCTGATTCAATGCATCTGGGTACTGAACACCTTCATAATCAAGGATATCCTCCATTTTGTTTCCGTCTTCAGAAAGAATAGCCGCTCTATATACACCAATAATCTGTGGCTTCTTTTTAGAAACATTATCATCTACAGCAGCATTAAATCTATCAATAACTTTCTGTTGCTCGTAGAATGCTTCCTTATATTTTTCCGCCCAATTGATATTACTTCTTCTGCTGAATCTGCTTACTGTACCGCTCTGGTTAGCAAAGCTCTTCAGATACTCATCCCAATGTGTAAAAAGAAGATATACCTCAATATCCCTATTCACTTCCTGGAGCATCATAGAAATTGCGTCATAGCCATCCTTAACTGTATCAGTTACAAAAGAGTTGACAACTAACAGCAATCTATTACTATGAAACTCCGAAAGTAAATCAACGATACGTTCAGCTTCATCCTTTGCCTTTACGCCTGTGGAATGGAAAAGCCCCTGTGTATCGATAATTCTGATACAATGAATCTTTGTATCACCAATCTCCGCTACCGTCAATGCATCCTTATTTCCAACATCGAAAATATAATCCGCACCACGATAGATTAGTGAAACATTGGAAAGCAAATATTCTTTTGAACCTTCCTCACTCTTAAGTAGAATCTCCGTAATCTCACTATCCAGGTCATCTTCTCCAAGAAGAGCGGTAAATATGTATCCACCCTCGGGCTTTACTTCCACTACAGCACCATTGCTTTCAAGTTTCTCACGAAGTTCCTCTACTTCCTGGTTTATAAAATTAATAACCAGATTCCAAAACTCTGCCACAATTTCTCGGAAAGATTCTCTCGAAGATAAAAGTTCTATAAATACTCGTACTCCTTTCTGACCTTTCTTTGAGGTTTTTGCAAGCATCTCATTATAAAGAATCATCACCTGTGAAACATCGAACTTAAGAATTACTTCCATGAGAGCATTATACTTATCATCACCGATATCCTTCAGCTTATATCCTAACGAATCATTTGCCGGATGCTCTAGCAAATTTGTCATTGCCTTTGCCAACTTGGCTTTATACAAGTTCTCGTCCGGATTCTTAAAGTAATCTTTTGCTCCAGAATAAAGAACATTGCCCAATAGCTCATTATCGTCTCCACACTCTGCCATTGTCTTTGGATGGAGTTCTGCCGACATAACCAGCTTATCCTCTGGTATCATCTCATAATCGGTTGCAATTGTACTTGCCTTGGTAACACTACCCTTACCAGAAGCCTCTCTAATTCCTAACAAAGACTGTGTTACCGGATTCTTTGCAGAAGCCTCTTCAACTGCTGATTTTCCACTACCAGTTGTTCCAGCAGCTACTACAGGATCACCTTTCCCATCAATCTTACTAATGGCCTCCATAACTTCATCACTAACTTTGTACATACCCATGTACCTCCTTGAATAAATATTTTTGGGTATAAAAAAACTCCCTTGATCCATCAAGAGAGTAAAATAAGTTCACACAAATAGAACACGACAAATAATAAAGTCCTACCGAATTCATATCATTTAACTTAAATTCCATCCCCGACGCATCATACGAATCTCACCATCTATGAGAATCGTTGCAAAAGAATTTCATTTATACTTATCTATATAATATCACAAATAATTATAAAATACAACCCCTTTTTGCAAAAATGAAAAAATAGAGGAACCATCGAAACGGTTCCTCCATATTTTTATGACGCAAGAAATAATCCCAAAAGAAATCCTTTCTCGAATGCTTCATATTTAGCTTCACTATCTGCTTCGTTAATGTCATCAAGTAATCGATTCAATTGCACGTTCTTCTCTTTTGGCAGCAATTGACGAACTACTTTGATTTGCTCTGCAATTGTATTATCAACCAGAGTTGCATCTTGGCATATTGCATCACAGACATTACGAAGCATGATACCTCTGCTACTCATACTTCGCTCCTCCTCTCTACTTTAAGCCAAAATGCCTAGCAGCCTCACCAATTCTGTCATCTATGTTCTTTGCCAACTCTTCATCAGACAAAGTGTTCATCTGCCAAAGGAAGGCTGTAAAAACTCCTGTTCCGTCAGCTTTTGTTGTAAAATGATTTCTACGCTTAAAAGTATTAGGAATAGGATCAAACTCAAGTTTCCCCTTATACCCTAGCTCTTTGATGCGCTTATCTACCATCTTCACAATTTCTTTGTTCTTTTCTGTCTTTGACATGAAAATCATCCTTTCTGCAAGTCGGGGGCCCTACCGCTGTTGCAAGAAAAGAATACCATAATAAATATCTCCCTGTCACCTGGGTGTCAAAGAACCTAGACTAATTACCACCGAACTACCGTTCTTTCTTTTTTAATGCCTGTTCCATTTGAAATTGTGCAATAATCTCTTCAATATTGATATCTGGTAGGTCAACCTTAGGTCTTGGCGCAATCCATTGATGATAATCATTTATTGCCTCTTCCAATACGTTTTGTGAAGTCTTCATATTATCAAAGACTGTATCGTCTACTATATCATCATCAGGCGGTACTTCAATTCCATCACAGTATTTTTTAAATACTGCTTGTTCAACCTCTTCTGTCCGCACCCTAATTCTTTTTTTCATGTACTCATATGAATCCTGCTTATCTGCATAATAACCTGTTTTCTTGTATACTATCTCTTTATTCATTTCATCATATAGCTTTTTTAGTTTTTCGTCTTCTTCCAGTGCTTTGTTAAGTTCTTCTGCTAAAGCAAATTCAATTTCTGCCCGTTTTGTTTGATTAGCTGTCATTTTTGTATAGCCTTCTTCTGCCCAATCGTTTACTTCACATTGCCGACATTCTCCCATACTGTCATAAATATACTCCCATTTTGCGATAAATAACCGCAAATCTTCTTGCATAGCATCAAGCCAAAGACAGTTATCATCTGCGCCCAAATTGGTTAACCATTTAGGATCAAAAGGTCTACTGGCCAATTGTTCCAAATCATACGTCATTTGAAACATCTTACCATACCGAAGTCTAACAGGGTAATTCGTAAAATTTGACATAACAATTCCTATCTGATTTAAAATATCTTCTGGAACATCATTATACATAAACATCCTATACAAGCCTTCTACAATCCATACGACACATCTATCTGAAACTTTATCCAAATGGCCTCTTCGCAATTCCAAAACATTATCATCTGTGTATTTGTCTAATAAATCCACCAAGAACACCAAACTTTTATTCGAAAACTCATACCCATTTTCATCAATTCGGAAATTCGGTTTGATATATTTCACATATTCAGTAATCTGCATGGCCTTAAATATTTCATTCAAATACTTTATATTCTTTGATAAAAAATTGGTTCTCTGCTGCTTTGTTTGCTTTGATAATAGTTTTCCTGTCTTTTTCTGCTGATGTCTATACAACTCATCGCAAACATCCGACAATGTAATCTTCCCCTCCATAAATATCCTCCATTCGCTTCTACATTATTTTAATGAGCATTCCATGTCTATTTTACCAAGTAGATTACCATGTTTCCTGTTTCTGCACTTAAGTTTCCATGCTTCATACCCCATAGCCAAACTCTGCTTTTTTATATTGAAACATTTTTAATTAAAATCAGACATACATTTCAAGAAATCCCTTGATACATAATAAGGATTGCTCCTATCCCCAATCTTCTCAATAAGAATTGAGTCCGCATCGTTTTCAAGAACCCGAATTTTATCTCCTTTGCTAAACCTAAGTCCTTGCTCATCTTCTGCATCCTTTTTCGCTGTGTAAAGAATTTCAGAAGCTTCTTTTTGTTTTCTCTTTTCTTCATGTTTCGATAATATAAATTTTTTCCCTTCCTTTATTCCAATATCTACTAGCTTTCCTCCCGTTGCTCCCGCCAGAAGCAATAGCATTACTAAATTCTTTGGACCCCCTACCGCTTTGGATACTGTGGTAATTTTCTGATAATCACCTAAATTACTCATACCGCCCTCCTATAATCATTTAATTTTTATGGCATTTACCATACCAATAAACATAACCATTTACTGCATAATCACAGATATTTTCATAATCTCAATGTTGTAATATCCATTTAATCCTTCTCTTCAAGCTGTGTCAGTATAAATTTACACTCTGATATTTGTTGCTGATCATTAGCTATTTCTTGTTGTATTTGTTCTATTGTTTTCAGTTTTTGCTTGATTGAAGCATCACGCCTAGCAATTTCTTCTTTCAGATACTTTTTAACATCATCACTAGAAAAAGATGAATTTTCGCTATCTTTTGCCTTTTTACTTGCTGCTAAATACGTCGCTACAATACTTCCTGCCAAAGGAATTGCTGCAAATGGAGCTGCTATCGTGCTTATAGCTGCTCCAGCAATAAGTCCTGCATACTTTGGCGAAGACTTAAGAAAATTATTTAGGTCTCCTTCGGTTATAACATTTCCATCCTTTCTCGATGATTGTTCTGCCCTAAGTTTTCCAGTTCTAATCCAACGACGTACTGTTTCCGGCTTTGTGTTTAACATATCAGCAATTTGTTTAACACTATAAGTCTCCATGCGCACCTCCCTATTGAAACAAATTATATCACCTTTAAATAAAATTTGCAACATAAAAGTAGCATTAAAGTAGTATTAAATACAAGAAGGCCATTAGACAATCTCTGTGACTTACCTAATAGCCTTTTACAATATCAATAGATCCCTGACTCTCAAAATTTTTCTTCTATGATTAAATAGCAAAATTTATACATTTTTATCTATCCAGCAACTTTCACTTCGTTCCCTACCTTGAAAGCAAAGCAGATGTCGTCCTCAGTGTAGACGGTGGCATGGTCGAGCAGCGCCGTCCAAAGTTCCTCATCAAAGCCCTTGCAGAATCCATCCAGCCTTTGAAGCCACCGCTGAAACGCATATAAATCTTCCGCTTACTCTGCCTGTCGGAAATCTCCCCGGACACTCTTTTACATCCTTTTTTTATAAACCACTTCTTCATCCGCCACATCATTCAATACTGCAAGCATCCTCTTTCATCTCATCCCCAAAATTCCACCAAACCTCAATCCTCCCATCCGGATACACACAAGCCCCTTTCACGAACCGCTCCCAGATTTCCTCCGACATCTCCCCCACATCCAGAAAAGACCTCGCCGCATCCGCCCGCTCCCGCGCCTCGCCGTCCGCATCCCTGTTAATCCGCTCCGCCAGTCCCGCATCCGAAATCTCCTGCTCCAGCCTGCAGATCTCCGCATCATACCCCTTCTTCCTCTCCAAAAACACATCGCGCCCAATCTCCCGATCCGCCAGCCTCTCAAACAGCCTCTGCTTCGCTTTCTTCGCCGCCCCCAGCGCGTTCCTCAGACTCTCCAAACTGCTCCCGGCCTCCAGGACATCCGCCAGCCTCAGCTCTTCCTCATCCAGAACCCTCTGCAGCTTCCGCTTCAGTTCCCCCAACACCACCGCGTCCGCCTCCGGCTCCTTCATCACCACCTGCCGGCACTCACAGTCCTTCAGCATATACCCCCGGTTACAGTAAAGATCCGTCCCGTTCCTCCTGGTCAGCCGCTTCCCGCACACCCCGCAGGCATAACGCATCTTCCGCTTCCCAGACGCCGGCTTCTGGGCGCTTACCATTCCCTGCACCCGCCGGAACTCTTCCTTCGTGACGATTGCCTCATGCATCCCATCCACACGCACCCATTCATCCTCCGGCCTTGCCTCCTGCTTCCCCGTGCTTCTGTCCACCCTGCTCTTCAAGGAAACCACAGCCCCGGTGTAGATCGCATTCTGCAGCAGCCCGTTGATGACGCCGCCCGTCCAGCACATCCGGTCAAAGCCGTCTTTCCGGTTCACGACCTCCCCTTTTCCATGCAGGAACACGGTTGGACACCCGATGCCCCGGTCATTCAGGTTCCGCGCAATATCAGACAGCCCCATGCCGGCCAGCCTCATATCAAAAATCTCTCTGACGACCGGAGACGTCTCCGGATCAGGCTCCAGCTTATGCTTATCTTCCTTTTTCTTCCTGTACCCATAAAGCACCTGCCCCGCCGTATACTTCCCCTGCACGGCCAGCCGCTCCCTCGCCTGTCTGACCTTCTTCGACAGATCCCTTGAATAAATGTCATAGACCAGATTCTTAAATGCAATATCAAGGCCTCCCTCATTCTTTTCACTGTCATAATGGTCGTTGATGGCGATGAACCTTACCCCCATAAATGGGAAAAACTGTTCCAAATAATCTCCCATCTCCACATAATCCCTTCCAAACCTGGAACAGTCTTTCACGATAATACAATTGATCTTGCCCTTTTTCGTCAGCTCAATCATGTCCACAAACTGCGGCCTTGTATCAAAGTATCTTCCGGAAATGCCATCATCACAACGCTCTATTATCCTGCACCCCTTAAACTCCGGCTGCCTGTCGATATAGTCCAGGATAAGCCGCCTCTGGGATGTGATGCTCCCGCTCTCCACCTTCCTCCCGAACACATCCCTGTCCTCATTGGAAAGCCGCATATAGGCACAAATCGTATAATCCCTCACGCTGTCTCTGCCTCCCTCTTTCCAATCAAATCCACCAGTTCTTTCAGGCCATCAGCAAAGGCGTAATCCACCTCAAAGCGCGTCTTGCTATAGCAGATAATCTTTTTGATGAATGTCTGTGCCAGTTCCCGGCTCAATTCGTCCACCCCGATATATTTTGTGAATGCTACCGCCATCTCCCCACTGCCGCCATATGAAACGGAGTATGTCTGAATCGCCGCTTCCAATTCTTCACCGTCAGCCTCCAGCCCATCAAGCTCCGCAACGTATTCAGATTTCATTTCCAGATATTCCTTTTCGGAGAAAACACCATCCGCAAAATCTTCATAGAGATTCCGGATAAAACCTTCAACTTTTGCCCTGCGCGCCCCTGTCTCTGCCAGCTTCCTTTCCAATTCAGCCTTTTTCGCCAAAGCCGCTGATCTGCGGTTCAATACCCGCAGCCTGTCCTTTGCATCCACGTATAAAGCAATGTGCTGTTTTATGAGCGTAAGCAGCATCCCTTCCAAATCCTCCGCCTTGATGTTCTTCGGCGGATCATCCGGACCGTAAGCGGCCGAACGCCGGCAGACATATGTGCTGTAATGCCCGGCACCATTCACCAGCCTGACGGTCTTGCGGTACATGCTCATCCGGTTCCCACAATGGCCGCAATAAAGAATGCCCTGCAGATGATCCGGCTTCTTGTTCCGAATGCCGTCATTCTTTCCACGCGTGGAGAAATACGCATCCTGCCTCGCCTGAAGCCTTCTCTGCGCCGCCTCAAACATATCCCGGCCAATGATCGCCTTATGATGGTCCTCCACATAATATCCGTCATCGCGCTTGACCGTTTTCGTTATGCCCTTGTAATAACATCTTCTCGTCTTGCCAATCTGCACATCTCCAATATAGATCGGATTCTGCAGGATACGCCTGATCTGTTTCCCCTCCCAGAGGTTCGTGTATTTCTGCTCATGAATCACATCCTTCTGCTGCCAATAGACACTTGGCGCTGGTATCCCATCCATGTTCAAATCCCTTGCCAGCTGTGCCAGGCTTTTCCCGCCTGTGTATTCAGAAAAGATACGGACCACAACATCCCTCACATCCTCGTCCACCAAAACCATGTGGGAATCATCCGGATCCTTTTTATATCCATAAGCCGCCGTTGTCGCAAAAAATATCCCCTGCTTAAACTGGTTCTCAAATGAAGTACATATTTTCTTAGAGATATCCTTGGCATAACCGTACCTCCGGGACTGCTATAAAGGACCTGCCGATCCTCGTTACAATGCCGTCTTTTACCTCAACCGCAAATGTGGCTGTCTGCTTCTCCAGAATGCCTGTCCTGCTCATGCACCATACCCCGCTTTCCGCTCTGCCACAAACCTTGCATGAATCTCTTTCTTCTCCGCCTCAAAACGCGCTTTCAGCTTCTTTGTCTCTTCTTCCATGAAAACCCTCTCCGCTTCGATCTCTTTCTCCTTCTCCCTATCCAGAAGGATGACCAACTTCCCGTCCTCGCACTCAACCTTGATATGGTCCCCGATTTCAAAACCTGCTGCCCTCAGCCACTGCCCTTTGAGCATGATGGTCGGTGTCGGTTTATAATTATGTCCGTTCTGTGAAATGACTGTGATGTTCCTCGTATTCTTAAATGCCATATAGAAATTCCTCCTGATCTGATATGATGGATACCGGGCACTCCCCTTAAGCAAAGAGAGATTCCGGATAATGATGTAGACAGAGAACCCGGCGCCGTTGTGTTCCCCGCCAGTAACTAAAATTGGACTAAGCCGCTGCGGCCCTCTTTTTCTGGAAGTCGCTTGACTTAGTCCTATAATAACGCCCTCACCGATCACAAGGATGTTCTTATTCCTGGCATACTTTGGCTCCTTTGGCCTGCTGAACATGGTGAGGCGTTCCGTCATGGTGAGGAGCACGTTGTTGTCAAACTCCTGGTCCATGTACGGCGCAATGTCCGCCGCCGTTCCCCACCGGGCGGAGCCGTACTCCACGCCCTGGCGGTACTTCTTGGCGTTCTTTCCCCTGAAATACACCATCAGCCGGACCGCCGCGGCGCCGGCTATCCCCACGAGCAGGTCCGTCCCGTGGAAGCTGGGCGCCATGCTCTCAAAGGCTTTTGCAAACCCCGTCCCCAGGTCCAGTATCTTTGCGGACAGGTCGGCCCCGCCCGCCAGCCGGAAAGCCTGCCCGGCTTTGTCAAAGGCCCACACGAAAACGAGATAGGGGAGATTTAAGATGATAAATTTTTTTATCCTGCTGTTCAAAGCTCAACACCCCTTTCCCTGGTCTTTACCTTTTCGCGCTGCCTTGTTTTCTGCTGCGCCTTTTCTTTCATGGTCTTTAGGAGTTTCCGTATGGACGGTTTTTTCTCTTTGGCCAGGTTCCTTGCGGAAAACTCCTTGAAAGCCGCCGTCAGCACATCCGCGTCCCTGCCCTTGAAGAACACCAGGTAGCGGGGCGGTGAAACGGATATGTCCTTTTTCACGGCGAAATCTATCCCGTACTTTTTTGCGGTGCTCTCAAAGGCTTTTATGTTGTCTTTCGTGACTTCAATGTTTGAGACACCCGTGTTATGCCTCATGAGCTGCTTCATGGTCTGCCTGCCGCGGTGGAGCTCATGGGACTTGTTTTTCTTTGCGGCTAACAACTTGCGGACCGCTTTCTGCAGAACGTCGGCGGTGAGCTTTGCCGTCTGGATGGACAGCGCCACCGTCTTTTGCGTGACTTCCTCCTGCATGGCTACCTCCTTTCTCCGGTACCGTACATGTCATGGTTCACAAGCGCCGAATAATAATTGCCTATGGTTGCCGGTGCATTATACAGGGCGGCAAGAAGATATTTCTTGATATTGCGGATGTATGTGGTATTGTCCGACATGCTGGAAAGCACATACCGTATATGAGAGCTGTCCAGCTTCAAGAACCTGGACTTTACCACCTGGGCGGGGTAGTCATCCCCGGCAATGCGGATCATCCTCCTGCTGGAACAGACGGTATCCACGATCAGCTCCACAAGTTCGTCAATGCGCTCCCTGTCAAGGCTCATGTCCTGAATGAGATAGGCATACTCAATGTTCTCCATGACAAGCTGTTTATAGGTTTCTCTGTCAGCCATCATCCCATCCGTTCCATCCCCATCCGCCGCCTGCGGCTCCAAAGGGTTTGATGGGATAGGATTTGATCCCTCTGTACTTGATAAATCCGTATTTGATTTATTAGTATTTAATTGTGCGGGGTTTTCCTGTCCAGGTTTTCCCAAGACTGGATTTTCCTGTTTAGGGTTTTCCTGTCCAGGCCCGGCCACTTCAGGCTCACCTTTCACCGGCTGCTCCAGTATGGTATACTCCACCGTGGTAAGCTGCCCTTTTTCGTTGCGGACACGCTCACGGATGATGTAGCCGTGGTCCTCCAGCTCCCTGACAGTGGAGCATATGCTGTCAACGCCGTCCCTGCATATCCGGGCAAGCCCCTTTGTTGTATAGTCCCAATCTTCCGGGAGGGAGAGCATGAGCGAGAGAAGCCCCTTTGCTTTCAGGGACAGCTCCGTATCCCTCAGATGGAAGTTTGCCATGACCGTATAGTCGCGTGTTTTCTCAATGCGGAAAACTGCCATTTCTGCCGTCTCCTTTCCGACCTGTCAAAAAAGGTCTTTTTTACCTGTTTTTTCTTTTCTGCATATCCGCCCGTAAAAGGGGATAATACCCCTGCCGCCTGCCGTAAGACAGGATACGGGGGAAAAGTACCCCCATTTTCAACCCAAAACGGGGCACTTTTTAGAGGTCATGGTCCTTGTGGTCATAGCGGAGATTTCCGCCCATAACTTTTGCATGGTTCCTGATCCTGATATGCCCTTTGTCCTGCTGCTCCAGGCACTTCCGGTAGCCCTGCTCCGTGAGGAACAGGCGCATACGTTCACCTTTATCGCCCATAGTGGCCTCGCCTGACAGGACATCAAAGACGGCCATGTGCCGGGTGTCGGGTTCAAAACGCTCCAGCGCCATGATGTCATGGCCGGACAGTTTTTCCGCGCCGGAAGCCTGCCTTGCTTCTGCCAAAAGTTCCCCGATGGTCTTAGGACCGGGAGGGAGACGATAATTCTTCTGGATGTCCCTCACCAGGTCCGTACACTCATTGTCAGGGAGGGAGCGGAGTTTCTGCAGGAGGCTTTCCGCCGTGTTCCTTGTTTCTTTCTTTGGGGCATAGCGGCAGGTCATGGCAAGCTCATTCAGGATGGCCGTCTGCCCGGTGCTTTCCACCTGGTAGATCATTCTCTTTTCGTTTTCTGTAAGGTTCATGTGACACCTCCTAAATTTGGGTACAAAAAAAGCCGCAGGTCTTTTTGCCTGCGGCGTGCGTTGCCCGCTTGTGGGTGCGATAACAACAGAAAAGGGATACCATCTTGTAAAAAAGGTATCCCCGCTCTGTAAACATTATTCAGTTTTGGATGGTTGCATTGTCTGTCGCTGTCCACAAAGCCTTGATTTTACTTAGTTTCATCTACCATCCTTATCAAAGCCTTATATTTGTAGGGGTTGAAAGGGAAGGAAGAAGGAGAAGATGTGGAAGATTGTAGCCACAATCGTAACCTTTTGTGAGGGCAGCAGGACTGGTGGTATTTTCTTTACTTTTTCTAGTGTGGAAGTAGCGAAAAATGGGAGTTTTTTGGGGGGATGGAGGGGTGGGGAGAGGGGAAAGAAGAGGACCTTGTGGAATAAACCTCAAGGTCCTGTAATTGGTTATTTTATTCTGTTTTTTGCAAAAATTATTTTCTGTCAGCGGGATGATCGTGGTCTGCAATCACAGCTCCTGTTCATGCAGATTACATTTTTGCCAATTTACAAAAAATATTTTATCCTCCACCTCTCTTCATTTTCTCACAATCCCTCCCAAAAATCAATCGAAAAAAATCCCTCCTGCTACCATATGATGCCTTCCGGCATCCTCATCCTCTGCTCCCTCTCCTCACCTCTTCTTAGGAAAAAGCCCAGAATCCCAGTGTTTGCAAGGGATTGAGAGGGATTGGGAAGGAGAAAGAAAGGAAGATGGCAGCAGTTGTCAGGTATCCACCAGTGTCCTCTTTCTTTCTGCTTTTTCTCACTGTTTCTTCTAAAGAAAAAAAGCTGAAAGTCCTGTGTTTATGGGGATTGAGAGAGGAGGGAGAAAGAAGGAGGAGGAAGATTGCATTTACCATCGTAACTTTTGTGACGGCAGCAGGACTATGAGGTTTTTCTTTTCTTTTTCTGTTGTGAGAATAGCGAGAAATGCTGATTTTATGGGGTTTGGGGAGGGTTGGAGAGGGGAAAGAAGAGGACCTTGGGAATGAAGCCTCAAGGTCCTGTAATTGGTTATTTTATTCTGTTATTAGCAAAAATTATTTTCTGCCGATGGGATGATCGTGGTCTGCGATCACAGCTCTGTTCATGCAAATTTCATTTTTGCCAATCTGCAAATTATATTTTATCCTCCACCTCTCCTCTCCCTCTCAAACCCCTCCCAAAAATCAATCGAAAAAACTGCTGCCCTCCCTCTCTCCCCATCCTCTCTTCGCCTGCTGTCCTCCCACAACCCCTCTATTTTCACCCCCTCCCGAAGAAAAGGAAAGATAAAGAAAGAAAAAAGAAGAGGACCCTGCTGCCTTCCTGCTGCCTTCCTGCTGCCTTCCGTCTCCTCTTCTCTCCTCTTCCTCTCCCCATTTTCTCTAAAGAAAAAGCCACGAAAGCACCGTATTCACTGGCTTTGAGAGGAATTGGAAAGAAGAAAGAAGGGAAGAGGGCAGCAGTTGTCAGGTATCCACCAATGTCCTCTTCTCTTCTGTCCTTTCTCTGCTTTTCTTCTAAAGGAAAAGCTGGAAATGCTGTGTTTATGGGGATTGAGAGAGTAAGGAGAAAAGAAGGAGGAGGAAGATTGTACCTGCCACTATCGTAATCTTTTGCGAAGGCAGCAGGACTGAGGATTTTTTCTTTACCTTTTCTGTCCCTGAGAATGGCGAAAAATGGGAGTTTTTTGGGGGACTGAGGGGATGGGGAGAGGGGAAAGAAGAGGACCTTGGGGTACGAAGCCTCAAGGTCCTGAAAATTTAATGCTATTCGATTTTTAGCAAAAATTATTTCCTGCCGATGGGATGATCGTGGTCTGCGATCACAGCTCCGACTATTCGAACTCGTCTCATCTATATGATTCCAAGATACTTTTGTGTCTATTTCATGCTTTTTAATCCACCTATTTCACATATTATTTCTATTATCCTGAGACTTCTAAAAATTTTAGAAGCAAAATAGAAGCAGTGAAAATTCGATGGCATTTAGGCAACAAACATTATACTGGCTGCAATTCCTTTTCCAACTCACGCACCTGCTCCAAAGTAAGTCCAGAATATAATGCAATCTCCTCTGAAGATAATTTATTAGCTTCTATCATTCTCATTGCTACAGAGATTGCTCTTTTTCTATCTCCCTCGTCATACCCCTGCTCATATTTCTCCTGATAATTCATCTGCAAAGTCATATAGTCCAACCTCCATTTCTCATTCTTTCTGACAGACTGTACCGCTTCCTCTAATTCTCTGGTAAAGTCATCATCCGGCTCCTTACCGTCAATAAAATCAAGTAGCTTTTTCATTTCCGAAGTAACATCATCCATTGTGCCCTTAGTATTTAAAATAATCTTCGTTGTATCGTCTCCAAGACCCAACTCTGGATTTTGAATACAGCGATTTTCAAAGGTGTAAATGTGCCGCCCCTCGTCAAACAAATCAAAGGTACATACAAAAATGACAAAACTGCGTTTCAAGTTTTTGTAATTGTCCCCTTTTTCCAAGATGTTCAAGTCTATCATTCCCTGATAATATCTTGTTCTCTTGGGAAGATTTCTATTCTCGGTTGTCTGCATTTCAATATTATAAACGGTTTCTTTCCCATCCTCTACATAAATGTCCAAACGTACGCTTTTTGCATCTGCGGAAATATCTATTGTCTCCTGCGACTTTGGATATTCAATACGGGATATCTTGATTCCAAGTATCCGTTCTAAAAAAGGTCTGCAAAACTTTGGATTTCTCATGATAACACTAAACATGAAATCATCCTTTATTTGCAATTCCTCAAAAGTTTTCTCCATATTGTCACTCCTTATTCTTTACCTTTATTATAATATGTGCCAGTGTGGTTGACAAGGACTGATTTTTAACAAGAGAGCGTAAATTTACTGTAGGAATTA
>DKYT01000044.1 GCA_002492465.1 Lachnospiraceae bacterium UBA7093
ATTTCTGAATTACAGGAATGCTTCTTATTTTAAATCGCCAGTTTCTTTTTTAACTCTGCCTTTTATTATATCAGCCGCCATTGTCTTTCCGCAACATTCAGATTTATGGCAGGGATTTCACCTCTGCATCCCGCATCCCTCAACAACTGCTCCACTCTTTCAACCGAAATTCCCTGCTGCCTGGCATATGCCAAAACGCCTGCAAGCTCTTCTGAAATGTAGCTTTCAGGCTTTTCCTTTGTAATATCGACAATTACCTTAAACTGCCCATATTCTTTCGGCATTTCCATCTCAAACTGATCCAGAGGAAAATCTACAATGAAAAGCTTTCTGGCTCCTATCTGCATAATCACATCTTCTATGGTTTTCAATTCCACCTGGGTTATGCCTTTGGGCACACATAGGGCAATTGAAGGCTTCCATAAAGGCTTTTTTCCCAGTGCTTTATATAAGAGATGGCGGAACAGTTCTACTGCCACCTGGTAATCTACCACCATTCCCTGACGCATAGGGGATACTACGCAGATATTTTCGTCCTCCGTCATTGATTCCGCTTCTGTTCCATATGCCAAAACCCTGCAGGTGACTTTGTCAAACGCCACAAGGGACTTTTCCTTTAACACAACGCCTTTCCCCTGAACATAAATTTCAATGTCCGCAGGCTCATAATTTATTTTGCCCATATAGCTTTTCCCCTCCTGCTGCTTTTCCGCCAAAAGAAATGATTTCCTCAAAATACCACCAGTGATCTGTTATTTTTTCCGTTTTGTACCAATGATAGTATAAACCGTCGCTTTCATATTCCAGATCGCCAATTTCTTCCCCCTCTCCCTTGATCGGTTCATCCTGCTCACTGTAGTAAAAACCGCTGATATACCCCTCTATAAGCAGGTCAAGGTAGGGATAAACATAAAAAACCATATCTCCGTTTTTCTTATAATCAATGCCTATCAGCTGAAACTGTTTAAACGCTTTCGCTATTTCTTTGTCTTCTAATTGCTTATAGGGAATCACATCCCCGTTCTCCTGATTCAGGTGAATGATCAGGTTCCGGTCTTCCCGTCTATACCTTCCGATTAGTTGGGATAAAGCTTCCTCCTGGCGCACTACTTTATGAAAAATATTTCTTTTTGACAGTTCTCTTATCTGATCCCTGGCGGCTAAAGCAAGGGCTGCCATTTCCACGATTATCACCAGCAAACCTAAGATCCAATACTGTTTCTTTCTTTTTTCCATTTTCCTGCTTCCTTATGCCTTTGGTCAGCCATTCCTGTAAAAATCAAATTCCGGAAAGTATTTTTTCCCCAGATCCTGTATAAATATTTCTTCCTCCAGTTCTCCTTCGATAATACTGCCGTCTGCTTCATAAAATTCATAATGCCTGTCCCCTTCTTCACCATAACTCAGAATCATTTTTTTCATATACTTTCCGTCCTCAAAATATTCCCATTTTACTTCATACAAATCTCGCTCGTTCACATAGTCTACATATTCCATTCTTTTTTCATGAAATATTCCATCTCTAAACTCATAAATAAAATAGCTATCCTCAGATCCCGAACCACAGCTATAAATCACGCGTTTCCTCTTTGCATCAACAAAATCGAAATAAAACGGCGCCGTCTCGCTTAGCTTAAATCTTTTTTCAGCAGGCTCCCATAAAAATACAACACATTCATGATATAATTCCAAACCATCATTATAACCTAAAAAAATAATATCCCGATATCCGTCAAAGTTAATATCCTCCAGATGCAATCTTTGTCCATCACCACTGAAAAAACGATGAGGTCTTAACAATGTTTTCTGTGGAATTTCCAACCTTTCTACCCCATCCGTCTTTTTATTGGCAGCCTCAATTACTACATATGGCGTATGATCTGATGTGCAATCACAAAATTCACTGCTGACATAGCTGATTTCCCCCTCATTCAACTTATAAAATGCCTTAAAATACCGATCTTCAAATATATTACTAAGTTCAATTTCATCATCCCACAGAACAACAATATTTTTGCAAGAGTCATTATGGAAAATCTCCTTAAAATCATCTGTGATCTTCATTCCCGCATCCATCCGTATTGTCAGCTGCCTTAAATCCGTGAATTTTTCCACATCAAACTTTTCAATCTGAAATACATGGTCAAAATACAAACTCTCCTGTGAGCCATTCTCATATGTTACGTTTTCTTTTGACGAAACAATTCCACCATTGCGGATTTCCAAAATTGCAAAATTCTTCTCAGACAAAATTTCATCTAAATAAACAACTGTATCCGTTCCCTGCATATCCAAATACAGTATACTGTATTCTTTATAAGCTTTTAGCGAACAAAGAAAATTCTCATAAGCCTTCTGGCTATTAATTTTTACTTCTATACTCCAATCACTTACTATCTCAATTTCCGGCTTTTCACATTCCGGCACTGTTAGAATGCGCCCTGTTTTCAACACTTCATCAAAATCGATTACCCTCTTCCATTCCAGTTTCTCTTTCTTTTTCCCATTTTTTATAAAGTCTTCTTCTGAAATTTTCTGGTATTCTCCATCAACATATTGATAGTAACTCCTGTATTTCTTATCCTCACTTAGTATATCTTCGATTATGCCATTTTCATATATTTCCATTCCATATTCTTTACTCATAGCATAATAACCATATTTAATGCCATCATCAGTAAAAATCGCAAAAGTTCGGCATTCATTTTCATAAAGTGCACCTAACATCAGCGCCGGTTTCCCGTCCCCTGTCAGGTCTTTCACACTGTAGTACACATCAGAAGCTTTTGAAGGCATAAACTGTTCCATATAACCATGCCCCCATTCCCATTTGTCTTTTGTGTATGTGGGGTCAATTAAGATTCGTTTATGTTCCGCTAAAAATTTTCGATATACCCAAAAATAGTCGTCCGATTCATTCGTATGCTCTATGAAGCTAGAGCCTGATAAAAACAGCATAAATATACATAAAGCAATTACTTTTATGATGCGCTTCATTCCTTGTATCTTTTCCATAACTGAGTCCTTTAAAATGTTTTTTCAGAAGCATTACTTCCGTTATGGATCATTATAAAACTTCCTTGTATCATTTTTGCATCATATATTCCATTTTCCCCTAAATATATCTGTTTTCCAATTATTTTACCTTCTAAAAAATATATTTATTACATATCTATCCCAAACAAATCCCTGAACAGTCATATCTAATATTGCTCACAAAAGCGGTCTATGGTTTCAATTATATCCTTTGTTTCACCATAATACCAAAAGACAAAATGGGAGGAAAGATGGCATTGTCCTCTTCTCTTTTCGTCTAAATTAATCAGATATCCTTCAACATCCACTTTATCCTCAAAATAGTATAATAGAATCTCTTCGGTGCCAATATCAAAAACCTCCCAGTACCAGCCATATAAGAAAGGACCTTCCGATTTTCTTCCTCCCATATACGCGCCCTTAACGGTTATCTCATATCCATTTTCAGCGAAAAACTGTTCCACTTCGTGAATCTTCGCCTCTTTTTCCTGCCTGTATTCATGAGCCTCCATCAACGTAAAGCTAAATCTTATGGATAAAATACATATTATAAGCAATATGATGTTTCTTTTCATTTCATTTACCTTTAGCTCGTTTATCACTACCAGTACCATTTGCTCAAGTACATCTTTTTAACACGATTTTGTTCATCATACTCAAATACAATAGTGTTGGCTCCATCATTAATTCCGAATTCATTTTCATCAAGATCTACTAATTTCTTTTTGAAACGATACATTCCTTCAACAATACCCTTGGAGCTTCCTACGCCTATCTTTAGAATTCCAAACCTGATATCCGGATCTGTTATCTCTGCCAAATATGTACTCCCATTCGTATAGCAAATAATATTTATATTTTCATAGTAAGCCTTAAAGCAAGTTGTATCAGTCTCTACTTTTATTGGTGTGCCAAATTTTTGCAAGACTATATCATAACTTTCCCCAACACTCTTCCAATAATTCGTGTCATATCTGCCCATATCCACCAAAGAAACATGCAAGCTGCTATTACAAATGCGCCTGCAAATATTTTCTTTAGAACTTGATTCCATAATCTATTATGCTCTTGCAAAATATTTTTTGTTTTCATTTCGTCCCTAATTTTTTTCCTCCATACCTGCATTCCTGACAAATTCAAAACTGCCATGAGATTTGGGCTCTATATAGACACATTTGCTCTTCTCCGTTCTTAAATTATATACTTTAACTCTGATATTATTACCTGTTATTCTGGGAAATATCTCCACATAAAAATAGTATTCTCCACTTTTATCCCAGCCTGCCGCATATTGATAATAGTCACTGAACACAATATTCCATCCTGCCCTTAGAATACACTTCTCTTCTCTGCTTTCCATATCATATAAATACACATGCTTATAATCACTTGGTCGGGTAAACGCCAATTTTGTTTCATCATCAGAAATATACGCACTTCTTGCATTTTCAGCTGTTTTTCGAATCTCACCTGTTCTCATATCATATCTTGTAATTGTAGAATCATCTATCCCCCACACTACATTTTCACTTATATCAAGAATTTCTTTATATTTTCCTCCAGGTACACCAGTTCTTTTTCTTTCTCCTGTTCTCAAATCGTATGAAATAAAAACATTACTGATACCTTCCAGACCATAATAATGTATATATACTTTTTCTCCATCATCCCCTATATAGGATAGTAACCAATGTATCTTTCCCTTTTCAAAAGTATGCATTTCCTCATCACTAAGCAAAATTTCTGATGTACCATCCTTCAAAGAAAATCTAACAACGCCAAACTCAGCATCAGGCTTTTCTTCATTTATTAGGGAACCCCTCGACCCTGTAATATATTCCTTTTTACTGTCTATCTCACCATTGTGGAAGTATCCTGCTACCCGTCCAACCTCATATGTCTCGTCACGCTGCACATCGTATTTGTAAACAATAGTACGTGGAGGTTCCTCCATTCCTTCGTATACCAGGAAATAGAAATCTTCCATAGGCGGCATATTTTTCTCTATTATCTTGTCTTTTAAGCCAATGATAAATGGTATTATATAGGTAGGTATCATGAACATAACAGCTATCAATACTCCCCCCAACAGGATCATCCTAATCCTTGTTCTTTCCCTTTTTTCCACCATTTTCCCCCCAATACATATTATTTTTGTAATACTCTAAATTCCCGCTTTTCATTCTGTAAATCGAGGAAATAAGCCTGTCAACTACACTCTTCGTTATTGGATTAACCACAATAAGGATCAGAAGTAGTAAATTCAATGTGCATTACATTTAATTTTATTTTTCTTTTTTCTTTTCAGATGATTTCCAAGTATAAAGAATCGGAAAAGTAAATGCAAATATAGCAAATGAATAGCATCCAACCCCAATTAAAAATCCCGACTCCCATGCATCCAATTTTCTCTCTGATTTATACAATATTTCTTTTTTTCCATCTTTTGATTTTCGTTCGAGCATTATATAATACGAAGAATAAAGGAAATCGAAGTTCATACTTTTGTCCATGCAGTAATATCTCCAATCTTCCCACTTTCTCATACGTTTCCCCATGATACCATACCAATAGTCGTCTGGTCCTTTAATATCATATACGTGTATAATATTACCATAAATATCACATTCTACTGCTCTATCCGATCCGCCATCCATAATTAATACTGATTCACCAGACCATAACACCCCGCAAGCACCTGTGAGATCAAACACAAGCTCTGATATAAAATTCATATCCTCATCAAAAATGCCAATTTTATTCTTCGTAAAGGCAATTGCAACCCAGCCTTGATCGGAAACGTCATATGAGCGTATCGCTTCCCCTCTGGATGTCCACTCGCCAGAATATTGAATTATATCCTGATAAAATCCATCATCCTCTATCATTTCCATTTCAAGTTCACTGGCAAAAACTTTCAAGGGAAAGCCAATCGCCAATATTCCCAAAAAAGTAATTCCCAGAAGTAAAATTCCTTGCTTCATACGTTGCATCCCCCTTATTTTCTTTTCTCTTACCTGTGTTTTCCTGCATAACCCTTGCACTTGCTTCACATCATATATATTTGGAAAAATAAGCTTGTTAATGTCATTATTTACTGACCCTAATAAATATCAGAAGGATTTTCTGCCGCCCCTACAATCTACTCTGCCCTTTTTCTTTCCATGGTTTCCTTTACCATTTTTTATCTACTCCCTTAATTTACCCCCATCCTATCAAAAGCTGATTTACATCTTCTCTTTTTTCTCCCCAATAAGATATCATAGATACTAATGGACAAAAAGATCCCCTCTCCGTACATAAAATGCACATACTACAATCTTCAATCCACTCATATTCGCCTCCACACTTTCTCAAGATCTCATCACCATATACGGCGGCAAGACCCACCAGCATTTCCTCCACCTCGGAAAACTCCCGGTCCGCTGTTGCCAAGATAATGTCACTGATCCTCTGAACCAGTTCCCTGGAGGATTCCATCTCTTCCAAGTCATATTTTTTTCGATATTCCATGTTTAACGCTTCATGTTCTATATATAGCTTTTGGAAAGTCCATTTCTTCGGTCTTATATCTGTAACTGGTATGCTCATCTCTTCCAAATACTCAAAGCCTTTTTCCAGCAGCACTTTTCGAAAGTAATACAGGATTTCCTTAAACGCTTCCTCCGTTTCAAACTGTATGAAATCCCCTTCCTCGATTGTAAATGGACATTCGATCATGCCTGTCGCCATAAACCAGTAATCTTCCCATCCATACGCATCTGTACCTAATTCCAGGCGCAGACCCATTTCTGACACATCTATTACAATAAACTGGCATACCTCGCCTTTTTCCCGTCTGTAAACATATTCCTCCGCATGGATATCCCCGATATGCCTTTCGAATTCAAATCCATGGTCTTTCACCATTTCCCCGATAATCTGCTGCATCAATTTATTCTTATCCATTCTTGCCTCCGCCACCAAATATCGAAATGCTTTTTATCTAAAAAATTTCCTCGTTCCAAAACTGCTTGAATTCCTGTAAAAGCCTATCCATATCTTCCTTCCCGTTTTCCCAATAACTAATCATCTCCACCAAAGGATTATTTGCACATTCACATTTATATATATCGCTCCACATATCATCTATGGTACAGGAACAATGCTCTTCATTCCATTTCCATTCTCCCCCTCTCTTTTTGATCAGTCGGCTTCCATATACAGCAGCAAGTCCCACCAACATCTCTTCCACTTCTGAAAACTTCTGCTCTTTTGTCCCCAATATGATATCGCTGATTTTTTTCACTAATTTTCTGATTGATCCTGTCTCATCTAACCCATATTTCTCACAATACGTTTTATTCAATTCTTCATGTTCTGTATACAATTCCCAATAGGTTTCCTTCTTTGGTCTCACTTCGGTTGTGGGCTTGCTTTTTTCTTCCAGAACAGCAAAACCCTTTTCCACTAAAACATCCCAAAAATAATACAAAATTTCTTTAAATTCCTCTTCGCTTCTATAATCTATAAATCCTCCCAGATCAAAATCAAACTTCGGCTTAATCAGTTCTGTTACTGAAACCCATATCTGCCTATAAGCATTTGTGTTTAACGTCATTCTCACACCATCTGAAACAGTAATACTAATATATTGCTTCAAGTCTCCTTCCTTCCGCTCATAAGAATATCCTTCCAGAAAGCCGTCCACTTCAAGTCCTTTATATTCAAACCCGCGCTTTTCTACTGTTTCTCCAATGATTTCTTTAATCCATTTTTTCTTATTCATGATTTTACCTTTTCCTTATGTATTTTCCCTATGCATGCCTTTACCATTAAAAGTTTTCCAAAACAACCTGGCACAATTTATCCTTCTGAATCCACACGCATCTTCCGCCTTCAAGCCGTCTGGCATCCTGTTTCCACGTTTCCACCGGAATATAAACTTGGTTTCCAGTTGCCAACTCCTCTATATACCAACCGGCAGGTATTTCATCCCATCTGCGGTAAAATTCAATTTCAAGCTCATTTCTCTTTTCATATGGCATTGTCATCCATGCCTCATCCAATATTCCATTTGCAGTACAATATGCCCGATATTTGCCGTCCGGCGAGATCGATGTAGCAAACATGAATTCTCCTATTTTCTCTCGTTTTCCTTGAGGATACTCCATACGATAAGTACAATCGCCATGAGAGAAAATCAGCCATCCGCTTTCCTCGTTCCCTTCTATCTGAGAAATTTCAATGGGGAAATTCGCATCCAATTCCTTTATTGTGATCCGATGCAATAACTCCCAGTCTTCTGTATCGTATATTCTTATGGTTTGATTATCCGGCTCAGAGATAGCTAATAGTTTTCCGTATTCATCCATACAGCTTATTCCTTGTCCTAAAAACGCAATATAGCTTCCCAAATCCCATATGTCTATAACCAGATTCTCATACTCTCTGATTCTTTCCTCTTTTTCCAGTTCAAATGACTGACCGTCTTCTGTTTTCCTCCACGCAAAAAGAGCTGCTTCGAATCCTGCACATCCGCTTTTTTGATCTAGTTTTTGATTTTTATAATACAATGTATCCGTATATTTCACAGGGGAATCTATATATTGCCTGGATACAATCCATTTTAAGTCGGGCGAAATGTTCTGAATAAACGCTGCTGGATTATAAAGCCACTCCTCATGCGAGTAAAGCGCCAATTTCTCTCCAATTACTTTTTCATTGAACATAAAATATAATTCTTCCCCTGCCTGCGCCGTCGACGTCATATTTCCATAAATACCATATCTGTAATAATCGCCGCTAACCCCATACCCCACATTCGTCTCAATGAATATATAATAATCCATTTCCTGAAAATCAGAAAAAAGCTTTTCTTCTGCCTCGTCTTCCCCGGCTTGTACATATGTAAAATTCAAAAATAAAACTCCTACGGCTATAATCATACATACAGCTTTCTTCAGCCTTTTCCCCTTCATTGCCATCCTCTTTTCTACCAAAGTCTTTTACCATAGTTTCATAACTTTCAGGAATCTGTGTTTTTCCTGCATAGTCCTTGCCATATATGCAGTATCTCCTCTGCTATATTTCTTTCATTATAACTAATTATAAATCATTTTTGTATCATTTTTACATTTTTTCCACCATTTTGAGGCATTTTGCGCTGAAGAACGCAAGCAGAAATTCCTTAGTTATATCTCATCCCATATCCTTCTCCAATTTCGAATCGTACGTCTTCACCATAGAGCGATATAAAGCACGCGTTGGGCAGTAACGACTCATCTGGTTTTACATTCATACAATTCCCCGCAGAATCCAGTCTGAAATAATAAATTTCCGGCAGGGTTTTCAGGAAATCATAACTTTCCACATTTCCTGTAAGCAAAGTCAGATAAGCCAGATGCGGACAATTGGAAAGTACAGATAAATCTGTGACGCCATTGAAAAAGAATGTTATCTCTCCCAGTCCCCATCCTCCCAGACACAGTGTTCGCAAATTTACCAAATTGCCAAGAAAATCTATATTTTCTACCTGAACTTCTCTGGAAGATATATTACAGTTAAGAATCTGTAGGTTTGTCAACTCACCTATACAGGATAAATCCGTAATGCCGGAATCAAATAACCTGATATCCAGTTTTTTCAATTCAGGAAAATTTTTCAGGTCATCCAATGTGTTCAACAGTTTGGGCGTTTCTGAGCGTTCTTCCGACACCGTTGCTCCCAACTCTTTGCTTTCCGTATGTCCATTCAACTGCACACACAAAAATTCTTCTGTCTCCGAATTTTCCGGGAAATAAGAAATCTTCAACTTTTCTATCTTGCTTAGATCGCCTGCGGTCATATCCCGCTCCATAAATGCCTGCTTTTCTTCCGGCGTAAGCTGCCATAGATCGGCAAGCTCTTCCCTTACCAGTTTTTCAAATGCCGGTTCTTTCCACTGGAGAATAACGTCATTTGGATCATGTTCCGCCTGTTCAAGCGGTCCGGTATACAGATGTTCCATGGCATCCGTAAAAGGATTTCTAAGCTGAGGATAATTCCAATCCTCCCACCCTATGTAATCCTGCGTTTTCACATAATAAGTGCCAGGATCCAGATATCTTACCACCCCATAAAAAACTTTTCCTTTTATTTCTTCCAGCTGCTTTTCCGTACAGTAATCTTTATCACACAGAGCAAAGGCTTCGCTTTTTCTTTCGTCATTGTAACAGAAATACGCCATAATCATATATTCTTTGTCTCCTGCATCAAAGCTAAAGCTGTAACCGCACAAGGAGCCAAACCTGATTACCTGATACCTCTCAAACGCAAGATCTGACACCCGCTCTCCACAGATTTCTTTGCTGCATGCAGTGACCTCTTTCTGAAATTCTTCCCAGTTCACATAAGGGTCTGCATCCTGTAAATCATTTAAATATGGTACGCTTAAAAATATCCGATAGGGCGGGGAAAACTTGTCCATTCTGAACGCTTCCGCCTCCAGAAGCATCACATCCCTGAACACACGGGAATCAATAAAATCCGCAACTCCAACGCTGGTATAAAAATTTCTTTTCAGCGCAAGCTCTGTTCCAGGCATAAGCAGCTCCGGCGCTTTGACCACATCGGAATTATCTTCCAAAATCTGTTGATACAGCGCGCCGCTTCCCCAATGAGACTTTGCAATCTTCCACAGAGTATCTCCACCCTCAACCCTGTAGATTTCATCGCTGACAAACTCCAGATAATCTCCCCCCACTTTACCCTCCGGCTTTTCTGACACTAAAACGTAGTCGCTGTTTTTGCCGAAATATGCATGACACTTTATGGGAATACTTAGCAACGCTGCCACAAAAACAACGGCTTTCATTCCCCATTTCAATCTGCTCATATTCCATCCTCCTTATATTTTAATTCCACTGCCACATTTTCAGGATTGCATCATGCATGCAAACTCTTCGTGCCCTTTTTCGTTTTGTAAAATTTGATCTTTCATTAGCTTAACTATCCCATCATCTTACCTGCCTTCAAGCAGATTAATATGGTTCTTTCTCCAAAATATGTACCTCTGCTCCATTGGTAAAAAACTTTTCTGCCTGCTCATTTATATGTGCATTCTGATTTCCGATAATCCACAATTCCTCTAAATTTTTCAAATTTGACAGAGGTTCTATATCTGCAATATCTGTATTGTGCAGGGTAACATCGCTTAGATTTCTCGCTTCCGCCAATGGAGTGATATCATCAATTTTTATATTTCTTATATATACAAATGTAAGTTGATCCATCCCCGCAAAAGTATCATCAGCAAAAATATTCTCTGTGTCAGTAAATTCATAGCTTTCCAACGATAAGGTTTTCATTTTTACCAATCCTTTCAAACCGTCAAAATTCC
This sequence comes from Lachnospiraceae bacterium UBA7093, assembly GCA_002492465.1. GTDB lineage: Bacteria > Bacillota > Clostridia > Lachnospirales > Lachnospiraceae > Suilimivivens. The sequence goes on from DKYT01000044.1 coordinate 11,396, forward strand.
TGATTTGCGAACTGCCAATATAAACATCTTCCAGATTTTTCAACCTATGTAAATAATTTAAATCTGCATCCTCTATATATTCAATATCCATATATTTAAGCGACGCTATATTTTGAAAAACCGCTATATCTTCTATAAGGCATCTCATAAATATAACCTTCTCCAAATTTGTGAATTCGGCAAGAAAAGAAATATCAAATTCACAGGCATCCAACGTAATTTCTCTCAATTGTGTTAACTCTCCAAGAGGCTTCGTATTAAGTTCCATACACCCATCGGAGCGAATTTCCAGCTTCTCAAGATTTGTCAAATTCGTCAATGGAGACAAGTCTATGTTTTCATCCGTAATAAAAAATGCCAACTCTTTTAGAGATTGCATTTTCCCTATCTGCTCCACATTTTCCTGGCTTATTCTCCCCCCAAATCTCAATACTTCCCTATTTTTATTTTCAACAGGAAATAACCGTTTATTCCTTTTAATCACTTTTTGATATTGAAATTTCCTGTTATCACTTACGCTCTCAGCTTCGTCCTGAGATATTTCTTTTACTATACTATCCTTATTGATTCCTTCCCGCCGTATCCAAATGATACCTGTCATAAAAAACACGGACAAAATAATAAATAACCATTTTCGTTGACACTTCATTTTTTATCCTTTTCAGACACAAATTTACCTTTTCCAATATAATTATAAACGGTACTTGCATCATTTTTGCATCATATTCCAAATCATTTCCTTAAACCAATCATCATTTTTATAATGTTTGCGTCTTATCCATTAACATTTTAATGTGCAAACACTGAAAACGTGTATATTTCAGAATACAAAATTCTTGATTTCGTGCTATTATATGTTTATAAATTATAGAAGCCATGCATTATCAAAGGGGTACTGCATAAAACGAAAAATCCATGAGGAGGGTCATTTTATGACATCACAGATTAAAAAAGATATTACTCTAATTATGTCTATCAGCTTTCCTTTTGCCGCTCTGCATCTGATTGCAGGTAACGCCATCATGGATTATGAAAAAAATATATCCCGCCCACTGCTGTTTTGGTTTTTACCTGTTCTTTTCGTTCAATTTGGAATGACCTGCCTCGGCATCATTTATGTAATGATTAAGAATAAAGAAAGCCTGTCTGATCATGGGTTGGTAAAAAGAAACGCTTGTCTTTCTATCGCTGGATGTTTCATTGCCTCTATTCCGATGGCAGTTCACATCTGGTTTTCCAGCCACTCCCTTAAATTCCAACTTTTTCGAGAATTTTCTTTGACCCATAATATTTTAAAATGCACTTTTCCACTTAATATCATGGGCTTTTTCATAATTGCCTTGGTATGGGGGTTGGGAGAAAGTCTTTTTTATGTAGTTCTTGCAGATAAAATAAATGCTCTCAAGAAACCCACAAGCCTATGGAATCCGGGAGCATTTTTCTGCACTCTCATTGCAATCGTAATTCACAGAAAGATTGATTATGATATGATATTTATATTTGCTGCCGTGCTTTCATTTATTCAAGATTGTGGTCCTTCCTTTTGGGGCGATAATGCCTCTATCGTGAACATAATACTCTTCATCCTTGCCATATTCGTAATTCTAATCAACGGAACTATGCAATTTGTTTTCAGAAATCTGTTTATGATGCTGCCTATAGGAATCCTTATATATGGCTCTCTCTTTATCCGTGAAAAAACAGGTAACGCTTGGGGAAATATTCTGTTATTCCTGCCTTTTTGTCTCCTTATGATTTAAGCCTTTATCATTTTTCCAGCAAAAAATATTCCCCCATGGAATACATAATCACCCTGCTATCATCTATTTGCAATAATTGCGGCAATGTTCTGTTTCCATCCGTCTCATAGCCTGGATACACACTTATTTCCGTGTACTCTTGCCGGCGAAGTTCATCCCGCAAAATATCGTCGCGTATACCATAAATTTCATGATACATTTTCTTTTCCACTTGATATTGCGGGTTTTGGATTTCAATCTTTTCTACCCAAAACCCGTCTTCCAGACGATTTGTAATCTCAGAATTGGGCAATCGTCTATTATCGTAGGAAGAAAACAATTCTTTTGAAATGAAAACCTTTTTTCCAATCATTATTTCAGCTTCTTCCTTTGGCAATATTTCATAACCAGCGGAATCCACAGCGGGATAATATTTTGAGGGCAGAAATTCCATTATCTCATACTCCCCATACATCTTTTGCAATATATTTTCATACTCCTCCTGAGATATTTTCTCTTTTTCATTCTCAATCATACCATTCCTTTTCTCCAAAATAAAATATTGTTGCGTCAATGTGGAGTACATAACCAACACACTTTTATCTTGCAGAGTGTAAAAAAATTGCGTTCCATAAGGACTGGTCAGATCCGGGACGCTTATAATTCCTTCCAACTGTTTATAATACTCCTCACCGATTGCCCATTTCATGTCATGATCTGGAATCAAAAAAGGATCTAAGGTATCCGAGGTAAGCATTTCCCAAGTGATCTGAGGTTTTTCAATGACATATCTTTCTATCATATAATTTCCATCAAATCCCTTTCCCCTCATACCAAGACTTCTCTCCGTGTCGTAAGTGATCAGCATTTCAGGTGTGAGAATGATCTGCTTACCCAGCATCATATCCGCCTCCTGTTCGGGCATAACATCATATTTTATCGAAGAATAATATGATGTAAAGCAAAATTTCACAATTTCATAACAGCCATAATATTCCGTCAGATCATCCCTCTCTTCTTCTTCGCTTATATCTGGTATTATTTCCTGTAAATTTCTATTACTTTTTATTGTTTCCTTTCCTTGCGTTTGTCGATTTTCAAGCCCAGTCGTATAAAACAGCAAGCTTCCAGCCATTAGAAGCACCCCCAAAATAAGTTTCGCTTTCATATAGGCTTCTTCCTTTCTTCTTCATCTGTTATTTGACTTTTCGCTTTTTATGCCATAGCATTATATAGTGCGTACTTTTTTACGAATTCTAATTATCTCTAATCAAATTGATTTCTTCATAGTACCACCAGTGGTCTATTATTTTCTCCGTTCTATGCCATTGATACCGTCTAAAGCCTTCTTCTTCAATCTCTATCGCCCCTTTTATCGGCTCATCTTGTTCACTATAATAAAATCCATAACTATATCCTTCAATAAGCAGTCCTATATGGGGATAAACTGTAAAAGTTATATTTCCTTCCTGGTCATACCGTATTGCAATTAGATTAAATCTTTTAAATGCATCCGATACCTGTTTATCTTCCAATTTTTTATAAAAAACTCTATTTGATCGTTCATCTCGATTACTTATATGAATGTAAAAATCACCATTTTCTTTTGCACATTCTGTATATCTCCCAATTAGTTGTGATAATTCATCTTCATGTTTTATTACCTCATAAAAGACATATTTTTTACATAATTCTTTGATGGGATTTTTCAAGGCGAATAACAATGCAATCAAACCTGCGCTTATGAACAGGATTCGCAATAGCAAAAGCGAAATACCTGGTATCCAAATCTTTTTTCCTTTTTCTTGTTTTTTCATCTTAAAGCTGCCTTCCCGTTGCACTATATTTTCACTCACATTCTTTTGTTAAATGCTAAAAAACATCCTTTCTTACTCATATTCAACAAAACCGCCGTCACTATCTGAATAAAGAATAACACTTACCATTGAAACTTCCGTTGTTTTGGTTTTGTCAAACAATTGTTTATATTCTTCCAGTTTTTCCTCCTCCCGGACATACTCTTTCATTTTCGTCAATTCATTCACTCCTGAAGCGCCTCGCCATAGCTTTTCTTCCTCTTCTTTTGTAAAATCCTTGAAAATATAGTATTCTTCTTTTTCTTCTACTCCGCCTTCCCTCCGGTCCAATTCCATAAGTATAATTTCTTCTGTTATTATGTCTTCTTTCCATTTGATCTCTGTATAAATGTTTGCATTGTTATGTGAAGAATAATGATTTCCATGGTACAGCAAAAAGATTCCCTCTTCACCCCAGTTTTCAATAATCTGTATATCCAGTGGGTGACCTCCTACAAACTCCAGCACTCTTTCGCCATTCCGATTATACACAAAATTGTAGGAAATCTCTGCACTATTATTTACGTAAAACTTAGATACAATAATTTCATCCCTTCCATCCCCTGTAAAGTCATAAGCCGTTATTATGATTGCTTCATGCGTATGGGGAAATTCCCAATCTGTCGTAAGAAAATCCTGAAATTCTTCTTTATCTGAAGAAAGTATTTTATGAATTAATCTCGTCTCCTCATTTGTCCGTCCCTGGATACCTATTTGATCAATAGTAGCACTTGCTTGTTCCCTTGGGTTTGCTTTACTCCAAAATCCTTCCACAACATGCCACTCCAATTCTATTGGATCTATTTCATACTGGTTTAGCACATTGAAATACTCCTCCTCTGTAAGCTCCTCATCCTCTGATCCGTGATGAATGCTCCTGTAATACAGCATCCCCTCCCCTTCTTTTCCTCCCCAATTCCTTGGGATATCATAAACCTCTTCTACAAACCATGCAAAGCCTGAATTTTTCTCCAGTTGATAAAACGTATGGTATTCCCTTCCAGCGCTTCCTGAAACCATCTCTACAATACCATTTTCATATATTTCCATATCATAGTTTTCACTGATACAGCTCCATATATATTCTCCATCGGCATATGCATAGATAATCATAGGTCTATATTCACTGTCATGTCTTCCACTCAATATCAATTCAGGTTTACCGTCCCCTGACAAATCTTTTATGCAATAATACAACCCGTAGGATTCCGAATTGGCAAACCGCCCAATATGGTCATAGATATTTTCCCATTTATCTTCTGTATAGGTTGGGTCTTCAAATACTCTCTCATATTCCATTAGCAATTCCGTATAACCACCGAATTCATCAAAGGCATTCTCTTCACTTGTAAAAGAACATCCACATAACGCTAAAAAGATCACGAGTAAAAGAAAAAATTTTCTTTTCATACATTCACGCTTCCCCAGTATTTTGATATCATCTATTCTGTACAAATTCATCATATATTTCTTCTGCTGCCATCTGTCATATTTCATGATACTCTAATTCCGTGACTGAACAGGAAATGGAACCTCCTCGCCTTCTATTTCCATAATTATTCCATTTTCCCCAAGGCTAATACTTCCTTTCATATTCAGTTCCTTTTTTTCTATGCCTTCATAATCTGGGAAATATTCCTTAAATTGCTCTTCCTTTATATTCGCCTTATTTTCCCTTTGGGTTTCCGCCACTATATTATATGTATCTGCCCATAGTACCCGGTCTTCTATCTTTGAAAGATCAAGAATATAATAAAGCTCTTCTTCTCCGGCTCTTCGCATATCCCACTCTGCAATCATAAAATCCTTTTCCCAGCCCTCACGTCTTGTCATTTTGCTGTGCAGTATCATATCGTTACAAGAACCCCAATGCATGTCACTACATAGCCAGAATGAATCCATATTATTTTCAGTATATATTTCCACGGACGAACCGCAAAAAAATTCAAATAATAAGTTACCCTCCTGATCATATACATAGTTATAAGCGGGCAAGCCTGCCCCCAATGCCAAATAATGCTTTGACAATACAATTTCCATTTCTCCATTTCCTGTAAAATCAAAGAAATAGATATTAACCCATTTCAATTCCTGTGGGTAATTATTTAAAAAATCCAATATCATGTTTTCATTTTTCCCCACCACCCTGTTTATCAGCTCAATTTCGCTTTTTTTCTCTATCTTTATCTTATTTATTAGTTTCTCCCCATTGTCTCTGAGATCGTCTACGATTTCTGTTACGATACTTTCTTTTTTTTCACTTATTCTTATTATACCCAGGCTTGATTCGTCATTTTGGAGAATAAACAAAAATACAAATATGAAAGCCACACTAATTGTGACTAAAATAAATAATATTTTTTTTATTATTTGTCTTTCCACTGATTATCCTCTCTAAATCCGCCATGCATATAAAGCAAGATTGATGTCTTAGTTATTCCCAGTTTATCTCCTTGCTTTGATCACTGGACAAATAAATTTGCTTTGACCTGACTAATATACAATTCCTCTGTTCCGTCCTGTACATAAAATGCAGTTATTTTGCAAAACTCCTCTTTTGTTTCTTGTACAATATACCGCCTAATATTATCAAATCATTATAACATACATAATCGTTTTCTAATTCAATATCTAAAATATTACGGTATCCTAATTCCGGAATTTCATCATGCTCTATTTGGGTTTTATATGAAATTTTTTCTTTTTTATTAAATTATACATCTCTTTTTTTGCTTTACTCTCTTGATTGTTACTTGAACAATCTACTATAATAATGAAAGAGAAAATGAAAAATATAAAACTTATCTCCACCCTATCATCATTTAAAATCGGTAATAAGAATATACATCATGAACAAAATCCATATTATACTTATCATTAATATAATAATGCATCCTATTCCAGCCAATAATCTATATGCAAAATTCCTATCCCTTCCCTGAATTATAGCCTCCCTAACACACTCAATTGGATTCATAATAGCACCCATTGTGCCAAACACCATAAACCATACTGTATTTACATCCTCCCAAGCCAAATTTAATTTTTGTAAAGCAGCTAATGTATATATTACAATATTACTAATTTCAATATATCCTGATACCAAACACAATGTCACTCTTACCCGCAAGTTTTTCCTAAAGGGAAATAAAATTTTATTTAAGACATCAGGGATTTTTACACTAAGTTCGGCTTCATGCGCTTTATGTATTTCCCCTCTGGCAAGCATTTGAACCCCTAGAAACAAAAAGATAGATAGCTCAAGTATATAATATTTCTTTTCCATCAATACTACCCCCTACTATTTACAGCACTTTTCCAGCGAATCGTACAATTCCGTAAGTTCTTGCATTTTTTCTTCATCACTTAGCATCACTATATCTCTTTGAAATTCCTTGTCTGCCATCTTATAGTCTATTTTTACTTTTTCATAACCCTCCATGTAATCGGCAAGCAGGTCTTTCAGCTTTCCTGCCTCATACACTTTTTCCCCAAGAAAATATACTTCTTCCTTTTCTTCCGGTACTTTTCCATGCCTTTCTATTGCCTCTGTTAAAAGCTGACCGATAAACTTTTCTACTTCTCCCATATGCTCTGAGATGAATACACCTTTTGATACATCTCTTAGCGTCTCTTCATATATACTTGCTCTATATGGGTTCGCGCTGTTCTTCTGAATATCAGATTCAGGTAAAAACCATGCCATAGCACCAATTACAGCTATCAAACATAGAATTTCACGCATAGTCTGCCCTCCAATATTTCCAATTTAAAATTTGCTCTGGGATATTTTAACATTATTATAAAGGATACTTGCATCATTTTTGCATCATATTTATTCCTTGCCTGAATTGTAATAGATGTATTACGCTAATTTTATAAAGGGGGTTGAAAAGGCAAAACAAAAATGTTATTTTAAATCTGTAACATAAAATAAGTTACAAATCAAAAAGGTGGTTGTATGAAGGACTATATTGAAAAGTGTTTAAGAAGAACAATTACAATCGAATATAATACGGAGTTATATCATAAACTCCCACTAAAATATAAAGGGATTTATGATCTATACACGGTGCTTCAAGATGGAATTGAATGGCTTATTGCACAACCCAAGGGAAATGTGCGTCTGAATGCGTTACGTCATGATAGAAAACAAATTGAAAAAGCAGCCGGTCTGAACTGTGCATTATATTTTACAAAACTAAATCACTATTCACAAGAAATAATGTTAAACGAAGGAATACCATTTATTATAGATAAAAAACAGATGTTTCTCCCTTTTTTAGGTATACTCTTATCTGAAAATTTCGGACGACAATTAAAACCGGTACATGTAATTTCTTTTTTGACGCAAAAGCTAATATTATGTGCTATATACGAAAAGTGGTCTGGAATGAATGTAACAAAGATTGCAGAAAAATTGGGTGTTACAAAAATGTCTGTCAGCAGATGTTTGGATGAGATTGAATATTTGGATATAGATATACTTGATACATCTGGAAAAAAACGAAGGATAACTGTAGCGGGTGAGGCTCAAAGTGTTTGGGAAAAAGTAAAGCCAGCTCTTAGAAACCCCGTGATAACCAAATTTCAATTGACAGAAGATATCGGTCTGAAAAAGAAAGCTGGTGTATCGGCTCTTTGCGAATATTCTTTACTTGCAGATAATCCATATCCAACATATGCGGTTACAAAGAAAGAATTAAGTGATGTCAATATCCGAAACTTTAAACAAGTATCTATTGGGGAGGAAATAGGATGTGAAATATTGGAACTCGGGTATTTCATTGAATTTCATGATAAACAGATTCAGGATCCATTGAGTGTGCTGATGTCTCTATCGGAAGATGATATGGCGGATGAAAGAATACAACTTTGTATAGATCAAATGTTGGAGGACTATGTATGGTAAGAGGGCTGGATACATTCAGAAATTACTTTAAAGGTTTTGAAGAACAGTATGTATTGATTGGAGGTGCTGCCTGCGATATTTTGTTTGCAAGTAATGGAGGGCAATTTAGAGCAACCAGAGATCTTGATATGGTATTGATCGTGGAAGCTCTTACAACTGAATTTGGAGAAAGATTTTGGGATTTCATAACAAAAGGAAAATACCGAAACAAAACTACCAATGCAGGAACACCACAATTCTATAGATTTGATAAGCCGGATAACGAGTTGTATCCAAAAATGATAGAATTATTTACAAAGACAAATTTCAAATCGAAGAAAATAAATGGATTAACTCCCATTCATATAGACGATGAAGTATCCAGTTTGTCAGCAATTCTTTTGAATGATAACTATTACCAGATTTTGTTGTCTGGAAAAGTTGTGGTTCAGGAATTGTCAGTTTTAAGACCTGAGTATTTGCTTCTCTTTAAGGCAAAAGCATATCTAGATTTAAAAGAGAGAAAAGAGAATGGTGGGTATGTTGATTCCCGCGATATAAAGAAACATAAAAATGACATTCTCAGGATAGCAACTGAATTTGTTATGGAGCAAATTGAAACTCTACCTGAGGATATACATACAGATATTAAAGAATTTTTAAACATGGTAGAAACAGAACCATTTGAAGCAAATCTTTTAAAAGAATATGGTTTGAGCAACAGGGACGTGACAACACAACTTCGGCAGATTTACAATTTGAGTACGGAATAAATAATGGCGAGAACTGCGAGGGAAGGAAGTTTGTCAAGTAAAGTGTGTAAATTTTTTTGTATTTTTATGGTGGTCAGGAAAGCCGACCACCTTTTCCTTGTAAATGTCAATTGAAGGGAAGTTCTTCTGCTTTATCGTTATCTGTCTCTGACGCACGCTTTATATAACGGTCAACGATATTACCCGGAACTGGGATATCCCGTTCGATCAGCAGAGCCAGAAGCTTCTGGATATCCTGTTTTTGCTGCTCGATAGTCTGCAGGGCATTATCATGGTCATACCTCAAAAAATCCAGCTGTACAGGAAACGTTTCCAGCGGCAAAGAGCAGTTTTGCCTCTTTTCTTGTCAATCATAGGCGCTTCCCGCCGCCACCCATAAAACAATTTTCTTTATCCTTTTCATTGACAAGCCCCTCCTTTTATTTTTTTATATCCTATCAAACTGGATGGGCTTATCAATCCTTTTTACATATTCGACATTTTTTCTCCCTAATCGACAAAGATCCGGAATTCAGGTTCTGTAACTCATAACCTTTCGTTCCGGATCTATCGCATAGTCTGTTTTATGGGTGTTGTCATCAACTGTTTTCTCACGGCGGACGCTCGCTTCTGCGCCAGATCCACCTTATCTCCATTTTTCATGGTCAGCATCGTCCTTTCGATTTTAGCCACCTGATACAGGTTTACTACGAAGCTTTGGTGTGACATTGCAAATCCATGTTCCTTCATTTTCTCTGCAATGTCGCCGATCTTCCCTCTGCAGGTGTAGGTTTGATTCCTGGTAACAATCCTGATCCTTCGGTTTCGATATTCGAAATAATAAATATCCGTAATATCCAGTTGAAGGATGGAGCCGTCCTCCGAGAAGAAGGTCACCAGGTCTCCTGCGGAATCTCCGCCCTGCTTTTTGTCCAAATACAGGACCGCATCGTCCAGCATGGAAAAAAGCTTTTGCTTCACGATCGGTTTCACTAAAATTCCAAAGGCATGTATGCGGTTGAGAGCCAGCAGCGCCTCTCCCTCTGTAAAGGAAGTGTAAACAATCAGCACTCTTCTGCTCAGTCGTTTCAGTTCGATGCCCACTTCTATTCCGCTCTCATCTGAATCCAGGAAATCCAGAAAAACAATGTCCGGAACAAACCCACTGTCCAAAAACGTCCTTCCAGAACCAAACAACTTCAGAGTATATGCTTCGCCTGTCTTATCCATATGCGCCTGCACCAGTTCATGAATTGCTTCTCTGTCCTTTTTCTCATTACCGCAAATTGCAATTTTTATCATTTGTTATCCCTCCTTCATTATTTAGTAATGTAATTATGGGATATTTCTAACTTTTTTTCAATATGATATTTGCAATTATCTCATAATGTTTTAAAATGTTATCCTTGGCAAAGCACTACTTATTCTATTATCATATATTGTTATGCAATAAATAGCAATAGCTATTTTGCAAATAATTTTCTTTTTTGGGATTTGCGTTTAAAATAGAATGAAAGGAGATGATGCATATGGAAAACACACTTATCAATTCAGATTATTCAGACAGGTATATTGAGATCGGGTATAATATCGCATACTACAGAAAACACGCAAAACTTACCCAGGAACAACTTGCCGAGAAAATCGGCATCAGCCGCTCCCACATCAGCGCCATCGAAGCGCCTAATATTGTCCGCAAGATTTCTATGGACCTGCTGTTTAAGATTTCAGATGCCCTGAATGTGGAAGTTTACAAGTTTTTAATCTTTCATAACTGATTCTGAAAAAGAACAGCTGCGCTGTCAGGAGTATCCTTGACAGCGCAGCCTCTTTTTATTCCAAAACCTTCTTCAACTCGTCCATAAAGGTATTGATGTCTTTAAATTCCCTGTATACAGAAGCAAAACGAACATACGCTACCGCTTCTAAGTCTTTCAGCTTATTCATCACAAGCTCTCCGATCACCCGGCTGGGAATCTCCTTCTCCTCCAAATTAAAGATTTCCGTCTCTACCTCATCCACCAGCTTTTTGATCTGGTTGGCGCTGATCGGTCTCTTGTGGCAGGCACGAAGCACACCCGCTTCGATCTTAGACCTGTCGTAAGTCTCTCTGTTATCGTCTTTCTTGATGATAATAAGCGGAATAGTCTCCACCTTCTCATAGGTGGTAAACCGCTTGTCACACTCGTCGCAGACCCTGCGGCGTCTGATGGAATTGTTATCCTCAGCCGGTCTTGAATCGATTACTCTGGTATTTTCGTGACCACAAAACGGACATTTCATATCATTTTCCCCCACTGCTTCACAGACACGTCATCTGTACACCATTTTGATAATAATACCATTATATTTCGATTCGATAATTATGTCAACTACTTTATGGTAACCAAAATGTCGCCGGTCTGAGCGGTTGCCTGCTTCTTACGCAGTGAGATAATTTTTCATGGTTTTCAGGGCATTTTTCTCCAGTCTGCTGACCTGCGCCTGGGAAATCCCGATCATTTCCGCCACCTCCATCTGGGTCTTTCCCTCGAAAAACCGCAGGCTGATGATCTCGTGCTCCCGTTCCCCCAATCTTTTCATTGCCTCGCTCAAAGAAAGGTGCTCCACCCAGTTTTCCTCTTTGTTCTTTTTATCGCTGATCTGATCCATTACATACAGGGCGTCCCCGCCGTCCGTGAAGATCGGTTCATACAGGCTCATGGGATTTTGAATTGCGTCCAGAGCGTACACAATATCCTCCTTGGATATGCCGATCTCCTGGGAAATCTCGTTGATGGTAGGTTCCTTCATATTCTGTTTGATCAGATTTTCCTTGGCATAGATCGCTTTGTATGCAGTATCCTTTAAGGATCTGCTTACCCGGATGGTATTATTGTCCCTGAGGAAACGGCGTATTTCTCCTATGATCATGGGTACGGCATAGGTGCTGAATTTCACGTTCAGGGAAGAATCAAAATTGTCGATCGCCTTGATCAGCCCGATGCAGCCGATCTGGAAAAGATCGTCCACATTTTCATTGCTGGAGGAAAACCGCTTGATCACGCTGAGTACCAGACGCAGATTCCCTTCAATGTACTTTTCCCTTGCCTCTTTATCTCCCGACTCTATCTGCGCAAACAGCTTTTCCTTTTCCTCCGCCTTTAAGAGCGGAAGCTTCGCCGTATTTACTCCGCATATCTCCACTTTTCCCTGCGCCATATTCCATTTTCCTCCTGCTTCATTTACAAACCTGTAATAAAAATCATTCACAAAATGAAGGGAAAATATTCATGCTTTTTGAACCCATTTTGATTCCCTGCATAAAATAAAATAGAGTGAGAAAAAGAAAGGCAACCTTTATGCTCTTTTCCGAATTGAAATGCAAAGATGTGATTAATATGCGCGACTGCAAAAAGCTTGGCAGAATTTCCGATCTGGAGTTTGACCAGTGCAGCGGACAGATTTGTAAGGTTTTTGTTCCCAGCGGAAATAAATTTTTTAATCTGCTGTGCACGGAACCGGATATCTGCATTCCCTATCGGGATATTAAGCAGATCGGACCGGACATTATCATTGTGGACATACGCTGTTAAAAAGAGCTGGCAGCCCGCCAGCTCTGTCTGTTCTGCGCGGGGAAACCCATACTAGAAGCTTTGCTAATAGCTTTCCCTCAGCAGCTCTTTTTTCAGTCTTTTCATGATCTTTTTTTCCAGCCTGGAAATGTAAGATTGAGAGATTCCAAGCAGTTCCGCCACCTCCTTTTGGGTCATTTCCTGTCCGTCCGGCGTTCCAAGACCGAACCGCAGGTTGATAATGGTTTTTTCCCGCTCCGTCAGCTTATCGATCGCCTTTAACAGCAGCTTGCGCTCCACCTCGTTTTCGATATCCTTGTAAATCACGTCCTCATCGGTGCCGAGGATATCCGAGAGAAGCAGCTCGTTTCCATCCCAATCTACATTCAATGGCTCGTCAATGGAAACCTCCAGCTTTGTCTTGTTATTTCTGCGCAAGTACATCAGGATTTCGTTTTCAATGCACCTTGAGGCATAGGTGGCAAGCTTAATGTTCTTTTCCGGGTTAAAGGTGTTAATAGACTTGATCAAGCCTATGGTGCCTATGGAAATCAGGTCTTCCACGCCCACCCCCGTATTGTCAAATTTCTTTGCTATATAAACCACCAGCCGCAGATTGTGCTCGATCAGAATGGACTTCGCTTCATCCTCATATTCCGTTCCCAGATCGCTGATCACCGCGTTTTCCTTTTCCAGCTCAAGGGGCGGCGGGAGCACCTCCGATCCGCCTATGTAATGTACGTCTCCCTGCCTTGTAAGTAAAAAATTAGGTTCCTTCCGGTAAATTTTGAACTGTAGTTTACCGGGGATCGCTACCTTAAAAACCATCTGTTCTTCCTCCTGTCTTTCGATTCTCTATATGGATAATTCCGGCGGCAGTATCATCTGATAGCCGCCTTTTTGAGATACTCTTCCTTGAAACACTGCTATGATTACCTTTTCAAATTGTTTTTTCCCCATGGCTCCATCCACCTCCACGACGTCTATTTCGTAGCCTTCCAGCATTCCTCTGTCCCTGCCGATGCTGTGATAGGGGATGAGCTTATATTTTTCCGGTTTCATCCATCGTTTTAAGTTTTTCCACTCCTCCGCATTCAGTATCGCTACCGGCTTCCCGCTGACAGGATCCGTCAGTCCGTTTCCGGTGTCCACCAATGCCGCAATTATCAAGGTTCCTTCATCTCCTGGGATATTGACCGTACAAAAATGATTTTTCCGCTTTTTCTGCCAGGTGACGATCACCTTCCGGCATAGAACAAAGCCGGCAAATCCCATTCCGGCAATTGCCGCGGCAAGATCTCCATACCGGGAAAGAAGTCTGCTCTTCCCCTTCAGGAAAACGATAATGCCTCCCATGCAGAAAGAAATCAAATAAAGGTATCCCAGCCCTTGAAGTAATTCCTTAAGCCCCCTGGTGCGGCATGTCACCTTGACCATCAGCATTCCCACAGGAACCATCCCCAGCAGCGCCTTTGGCATGTACCCTATGCCCGGCAGGCACAGGACAACACAGTACCCCGCCGCGCCTATCATGCTTCCTGCGAAAATCCTTGGATATGTGGCAGTTTTTCCCAGCATCTTCACAGTCAGCGTAAGCAGGTACAGATCCATCACCAGATTTAATAAAAATACGCTGTCAATATAAACGGTACCTTGTAATTGCACGCTGCAATTTTTCACCTCCAATTCTTATGTACCAGTTCATTATAAACATTAATGCCTTCATAATTTGTCAAAACGTTGTCCCAGGAGGATTCATTGGTCGCGGAGATACGACAGGATCTGATATGAAAAAAGAGACCAAATGGCATATAAACCATTTAGTCTCTTTCATTAAGACAAGCCGGCGGCGTTGGTTTTTAAAATTCAAACCAATCGGGCTGCACCTCCACCCGGGGCAGTTGATTGGAAATTCCCTGCTTCTGGTAGATTTCTTCAAGATCTTCTTTGGTCTTAGCATCCTGGACAAGAATACATTGAAATGACTCCGCCAGGACAGGCTGGTCGGTAACGCATTCCGCCATGATCGAATTCCTTCCATAATCGCCCAGCATACCGGGAGCTTTCATGATCTCCCAGTCAATTTTCTCTATTCCCTCTTTGTAATCATATAAGACGCAGTCCTCCCGGGACTCCGGATGTTTGGTCAGGATCTTAAAATCTTCCTTCTCCGCAAAGGCTCTTCCAATACAGATATACACAAGCTGCTCTTCCGAAAATACATTTTTCACCGTAAAATCAAACGCTGTGTGGGAATGAAAGTGAAAGGGAATGTAGGAATCCAAATTCAATTCTTCCCTTTGGTTTCCCCTTTGGGAATTTGCCACATCGTCAAACGCCAGATTCTTTTCCTTCAGCATCCTTCTGGGCAGCAGCCCGTGAGCAAGGATCGATTCCATATTGCTCAGCTTCGTTAAATGATAGAGAAATTCTTCGTTCTTTGCATTTTCTAATTTCATCTTTTGTACCTCCCTTCGCCATATGCCATTTAGCAATTGTTCCTTATATTGTTATTTTTACTTATTTTACCATATTCCCAAATACTTTTCCATATCCTGATTCAGGCGGTTATTTTTCGCAAAACTGTTTGAGGACTCTCACCAGATATTCCACATCTGCGCTCCCAGCCGTTTCCACTGCCGAGTGCATGGCAAGCTGCGCCAGTCCAATGTCCACAGCGGGGATGGACACCTGCCCTGCGGAAATATTTCCCAGGGTGGAGCCGCCGGGCACATCGGAATGGTTATGGTAATCCTGATAGGGCACATCCGCTTCCCTGCACAGCGCCTTCATAACAGCTTCCGAGTAACAGTCCGTGGTATATTTTTGCCCGCCATGATGCTTGATCACAATACCGCCGCCTAAAACCGGACGGTTCACGGGATCTGCTTTCTCCGGATGATTGGGATGCAGCCCGTGGGCGTTGTCCGCGGAGATCATAAAGCTGTCGGCAAGAAGCCGCAAATATCCGCTTCCCGTTTTTCCTGCGTTTTCTCCGATCCGCTCCATGGTATCCTTTAGAAAGGTAGATGCCGCCCCCTGCCTGGTGTGGCTTCCCACCTCCTCGTTGTTGAAAACAGCGCACATAGTACAGTATTCCCCAGGCTCTGTTTTCAAAATTGCTTCCAGGGAAGCATAAACGCACTCCAAATCGTCCAGCCTGGGGGCAACCATCAGCTCTCCCTGTGCGCCTGCTCTTTTTCCCTTTTCCCTGACGTACAAAAACAGGTCCTCCCCCAGAATATCTTCTTCCTTTACCCCTGCAAGGGCGGCAAGCTTTTCTTTCAGCTTTCCCTTTTCCTGAGCACTTCCCATAAGAGGCAGCAAATCGGTCTGAGGATGGAACTCCATTCCTTTATTTGCCTCCCGGTTCATATGAATGGCAAGGCTGGGTATCACCAGCAGATCTTCATCGATCTGCACATTCACTTCCTTAAGTCCTCCGTCATGGGCACACACCAGTCTCCCCGCCACCGACAGGCATCTGTCAAACCAGGTGGCATAAATCATTCCGCCATAACCTTCCGTATTCAGCTTCAGGTACTTTCCCTCCACCTGTATTTCCGGGTCTGTCTTCACCTTAAAGCAGGGAGAATCACTGTGGGACGCCATCACATGAAAGCCCCTCCACTCTCCCCTGGGCACTCTAAAGGCAATCAGGGAGGAACCACCTCTGGTCACATAATAGCTTCCCCCCTGGGTAATTTCCCAGGGTTCTCTCTCCTCCAGCCGCACAAAGCCCTTCTCTTCCAGCCTTTTTTCCATATTTTCTATCACATGGTAGCAGCTGACTCCCTTATTGATAAATGCAAGGCATTCCTCCGCCAGCTTTTCCCTTTCCTTTTCCTTCTGTTCCATCCTTTTTACTCCCTTCCACCTTGATACGAAACGACCCCGGAGAGCCGCTGCCTTCCGGGGTTTCGTCCTATGTAATGCATTTTATTCCGCCTATCTCTTCTGTAGAAAATCCGGTATCTTCAAGGGTCTGTCTGCCACATTGCTTCTGATATCTCCGGGATTGTTGATTCCCGTAACAGGTCTGTGGACTGTCTGTCCCCCGGCTGCCGTTCCATGTCCCGGCATACCTGCTCCGCTCTCAGCACTGCCGGTTCCCCGTAAGGTAACTCCCGGCATAACAGGCTTCACGTACTTGCCTGAGAAAGTACTGTAGGGCGATATAGGCTTGCTGGTAGGAAGGGTTGCATCCTCCAGCCCCGTTGCAATTACCGTAATTCTGCAGCTGTCACCCTTGGATTCGTCATACATAGCGCCAAAGATGATATTCACATCATCCCCTGCAAGCTCCTGTACATAGCTTGCCGCATCGGATGCGTCCGCCAGGGTAATGTCGCCGGATACATTGATAATCACATGTGTCGCACCGGAAATGGTGGTTTCAAGAAGAGGACTCTCCACCGCCATCTTAACGGCTTCACTTGCCTTATCGTCACCCTTGCCCTCACCGATACCGATGTGTGCAATACCCTTGTCCTTCATAACCGTCTGTACATCAGCAAAATCCAGATTGATAACGGCAGGTACATTGATCAGGTCCGTAATGCCCTGCACTGCCTGCTGAAGCACTTCATCCGCTTTCTTAAGAGCGTCCGGCATGGTTGTCCGCCTGTCAACGATCTCAAGCAATTTATCATTTGGAATTACAATTAACGTATCTACATTGTCCTTGATCTTCTCAATTCCGCTTAAGGCGTTCACCATACGTGCCTTTGCCTCAAAGCGAAAGGGCTTTGTCACAACGCCTACCGTGAGAATTCCCATGTCCTTCGCCAGTTTTGCCACAACGGGCGCCGCTCCGGTACCGGTGCCGCCCCCCATGCCGCAGGTTACGAACACCATATCCGCTCCCTTAAGGGTTGCCGCAATCTCCTCGCTGCTCTCCTCGGCCGCTTTCTCGCCGATCTCAGGCTTGGCGCCTGCCCCCAGTCCTTTGGTCAGTTTCTCGCCAATCTGTAAAAGTTTAGGCGCTCTGCACAGCTGAAGCGCCTGCTTGTCCGTGTTAATGCCGACAAAATCAACTCCTGTAATGTTCTCATCTACCATTCTATTAACAGCATTATTGCCTGCACCACCTACACCAATAACGATGATCTTAGCAGCAGATTCTGCATCGTTCGTTTTAATTTCCAGCAAGGGTAGTTCCTCCTTCATCACTTCCACAATGGACTGCGCGCATTACGCACCAGTCTATTGAACTCTTATAGTTTATCATATAATCTTTTGCCTGAATTAGCAACCATAAATTTTAGTTTTTTCTTTTTAAATTATCCTACGGTTCTCTCATCCGGCTCAAATGAGGTCTTTTTCGTTTCTTCGGTATAATTTTCCATACGTATTGTTCCGCTTCTTCCCTCCAGGCTGGGAAGCATATACTGGAGCGTCATGATTTTTTCATCCAGGTTGTTTCCTGTTCCCAGCGCCGCCTTTACCCCTCCGAAATACAGGGTGAGGGAACCGTCGCTGCCAAAATAAATCCGGTCTACGGAAAGGTCGTACTTGTTTACCAGCTGGGTAATGCTCAAAATCGAGGCAAAAACCGCCGGATCCTCCACCGGCAGCGGCTCATGTACAATCACATGGTCAAAGGTAAGCCCGGTCACCATGGGAATGCCATCGGTTTTTTCAAGAGAGCTTTCCACCACGATGCCGTCCTTGTCAAAATACATATACCGCTCCAGATATTCCACATATCCTGCCAGCGCCTTCTCATAAACTTCTATTTTAATGGTATGGGGATCCATTACGGAAACATCCATTTTTTCAATAAAAGGAACACCCACCACACTCTTGTCCTTATATTTCAGCGATAAAAGAAGGGAATTACTTCCATAACGCCCTTCCATTACCATATCCATGATCTCTTCATTTGTATAATGGACGTTTCCTTCCACATAAACTGTGGTTACGGTATAATTGGCAGTCACATAAACATATGCCGCCGCCAGCGCCGCCACAAAAAAGGCGATCATGGCGCCGATGATAAACAGGCTCTTATGATCCCGGACATATGTGCCCATGCCAATTTTTTCCGCCTTTTTCTCCTGCTTATGATTCAGTTTTTCCGTTGGTTTCTTTTTTTTCAGCTTCTTCTTTGCCATATCCATCATTTACCCGGTGTAGATATTGACCCCCAGATTCCGGTAGTCTCTACAGATATCCTCATAGCCGCGCTCTATAAAGTGGCGGTTTTGAATGACAGTCTCTCCCAGCGCCATGCAGCCTGCGATTACAAGGGCGGCGCCTCCTCTCAGCTCCTCGGCGGTTACCTGACAGCCCAAAAGACTGTCTACCCCCTCAATCCGTGCCTGTCTTTTTCCCAGTATTTCAATGCATGCGCCCATTTTTTTCAGCTGCTCCACGATCCGGAAGCGGTTTTCAAAAATAGCCTCCTCTATGACGCTGACTCCCCTTGCTGTTGACAATGCCGCCATCAGGGGCGACTGCATATCGGTGGGAAATCCGGGGTAGACCTCCGTTTTCAGATAAGGAATTGCTTTTCTGCTCTCGTCGGCGATTACATTAAGCCCTTCCCTGGAAACATGAATCTCCGCCCCCATCTCTTCCGCTGCTTTCAGCATACTGCGCATCTGCGCCACCGGCGCATCCTCCAGGAAAATATGACCTCCCGCCCCCAGTACGCTCATCAGATAAGTGCCTGCAACGATCCTGTCTGCCGGGATCCGGAAACGGATTCCGTGCAGCTTGTGCCCGCCCTGAACGATCAGTACAGAACCGCCGATCCCTTCAATCACAGCCCCCGCTTCCCGTAAAAACTCGCACAGAGTAACAATTTCAGGTTCTTTTGCGGCATTTTGAAGCACTGTCACGCCCTTTGCCTTGACCGCCGCCAAAATAATGTTTTCAGTGGCTCCCACACTGGAAATGGGAAGCCTGATCACAGTGCCCTCCAGCTCCTTCACTCTTGCCGTAAAGAAGCCTTCCTTCTCATATATGGATACGCCCATTCTGCGCAGTGCATTCAAATGGAGATCTATGGGTCTTTCTCCAATGACGCATCCGCCGGGATAAGCCATTGTCACTTCTCCCATTCTGCCCAGCATCGCGCCAAGCAGCGTAATGGAAGAACGCATTCCTGTTACGTTTTCCCCGGACATGGTATCTTCCGATAAATTCCGGGTATCGATGGTAAGGGTTCGATCCGTCCGGCTCACCCTGCACCCGATGCTTTCCAAAAGCTGCTGCATATGATGCACATCCAAAATGCGGGGACAGTTTTCTATGATACAGACATCCTCTATCAAAAGAGCGGCTGCCATCACCGGCAGCACTGCATTTTTAGAGCCTTGTATTTTCGTTTCTCCAAAAAGAGCGTTTCCTCCTCGAATATGAATAGCATCCAAATTCTCACCTTCCGCCTTCCGGTTTAAAAGTTAGACCTATTCTACTATATGAAACGCCCGGTAAATTGCATCTTGTACTATAAATCTTTCAACCGTATCCCTCTTCCCACGCTTAACACCATTCCGATTTCAATCATCAAGAAGAGAACTGAAGAGCCGCCGTAGCTGATAAAGGGAAGGGAAATTCCCGTATTGGGAATGGTATTGGTCACCACCGCCACATTCAGAATTACCTGGATGGCGATATGCCCCATAACGCCCACCACCAAAAGGGCGCCAAACAGATCCGGCGCATTGTTGGCAATCACCATAAACCGCCAGATCAGCAAAATAAACAGCAGCAGAATGGAAATCGCCCCGAAAAGCCCCAGTTCCTCACAGATAATGGAAAAGATCATATCATTCTGCGCCTCCGGCAAAAATCCCAACTTCTGCATACTCTGCCCCAGTCCTTTGCCCAGAATACCGCCGGAGCCTATGGCGTACAACGCCTGCAGCGTCTGAAAGCCCTTTCCGCTGGCATATGCCTCCGGATCCAGCCAGGCAAGAATACGGGTGCCGCGCACCCCCAGGCTTCCCGCGTCAGCGTTAGCCATGCTGACGATCACAAAAACCGCCAGGGCGCATACCGCCACACCTGCCAACCCCAGCAAAATGAAACGCTTATAGTCGGGGCTGGAAACAAACAGCATCAAAACCGCTATTCCGAATATGATAATCGCCGAACTCATATTTTCTGTAATCTGCCATACCAGAAGACTTACCGGAAGGGGAATTCCCAGGACGATCATAAAGCCCTTGATTTCCCTGATCCTGCGCCCCATCCGGCAGATCAGGCTCGCCAGAAACAGAATCATACACAGCTTTGCAATCTCCGCCGGCTGGATTGACATACCAAAAATTCGGAACCACCGCTTCGCGCCGTTCGCCTCCACTCCAAAAGGAATAATCAGCAAAATCAACACAATGGATACCACATAACCCAGCACTGCAAACCGCTCCCAGAAATGATAGGGAATGTTTGCCACCACGATCATCGCCGCCAGACCGATGATGGTGGAGGTCACCTGCCTTTTCAGATAAAAAGCAGAGTCCCCATGCTGAATGCTTCCGTCATAGGAACTGGTAGAATAAATCATTACCAATCCAAAAGCAAGCAAAAACAACACTATAAACAGCAGTGTGTAGTCAAAAAATGACTCCTGCTGTCCTTTTGTTCGTCTTCTCTGATTGACTCCGTATCTTCTTTCCGCCAAAATTACTGAACTCCAATCTTCTCAACCAACTCTTTAAACATTTTGCCACGCACTTCATAATTGGGGAACATGCCCCAGCTTGCGCATGCCGGCGACAAAAGCACCGCGTCCCCAGGCGCCGCCTGTTCTACACAGATTGCAAAAGCCTCCTCGAAGGTATCCGCCAAAATGATATTTTCCACTCCATGCGCCCTGGCGCAGGCAGCGATCTTTTCTCTGGTCTGTCCGATCAGCACCAGCGCTTTCACCTTCCCGTCGAAAGCCTCTATCCAGGCATCATACTCGCTCTGCTTATCATATCCCCCGCCGATCAGCACCGTAGGCCGGTCCATAGCGCGGATTCCCTGAATTGCCGCATCGGGGTTGGTTCCCTTTGAATCATTATAATAGGCAACGCCGCCCTTCACCCCCACAAACTCGATCCTGTGCTCCACTGCTTTGAAGTTCTTCACGGTTTTCAGTATCACGTCCATGGGAACTCCCATGGTATGGCAGATGGCAATTGCCGCCATCACATTTTCCACATTGCACATGCCCACCAGATTCATATCATGTATGTTCATAAGGGACTGCGTTTCCCTTTCCCCGTCAGGCGCATGAAACGCCATGCAGATCTCTTCCCCTGCCAGGTAAATTCCCTCCTCAAGCTCTCTTTTGGAAGAAAAGAAAATCACCTGCGCCGGGCATCTGCTTCCGAAATCCCTGGTATAAGGATCCTCAAAGTTTAAAACGCAGGTGTCCGCCTTCGTCTGGTTTCGGGCAATCGCCTCCTTGGTTTGCACATAGCATTCCATGGTGTGGTGACGGTTCAGATGATCCGGCGTAATATTCAGGATCGCCGACACCTGGGGTCTGAATGTGTGGACCGTTTCCAGTTGAAAGCTGCTGATCTCCGCAGCCGTCACCGTATCCTCTCCTGTCTCCAGGGCAATATCCGTGTAAGGGTTCCCGATATTCCCTACCACATATACAGACTTGTAAAAAGCCTGGAAAATTTCTCCCACCAGGGTGGTGGTTGTGGTTTTCCCATTGGTTCCCGTAATGGCTGCAACCCTGCCTTTTGCAAAAGCGTAGGCAAGCTCGATCTCTCCCCATATGGGTACCTGCCTTGCCTGATATTTCATCAGCTCCGGAGCGTCCACCGGCACGCCGGGGCTGATCACCACCAGCGCAATTTCCTGTTCCACCGCCTTCGGCAGAGTGCCCAGAAAGACTTCCAGTTCCGGGATCTCTCCTGCTTTTTCCCTGATTTTGTCTATTTCCAGCTTATCGTTGCTGTCAAAAAGCACCGGACAGGCTCCGACTTTTCCCAAAAGACGCGCCGCGCCCATGCCGCTTTTACCGCTTCCCACTACCAGGACTTTTTTACCCTGTATTTCCATGTTAACCTCCCTGCGTATCCTCTCAGATTCCCAGCACCGCCAGCAGACAGAGCATAGCGGTAACAATGGAAAAAACCGCTACTACCTTTGTCTCTTTCCACCCGCACAGCTCGAAATGATGGTGAAGGGGCGCCATTTTCAAAATCCTTTTTCCCCCGGTGAGCTTAAAGTACACCACCTGTATGATCACCGACAAAACTTCCGCCACATAAATAAAACCAACTACAGGCAAAAACAAAGGCATCTGCATGGTATAGGCGCATGCCGCAACAAAACCGCCCAGTGCCAGAGAACCGGTATCTCCCATAAACACCGTCGCCGGATGTACATTAAACAAAAGAAACCCCAGCAGCGCTCCCGTCACCGCACAGGTGATAGGCGCAATCCCTCCATCTGTTCCGATTGCCGCCACCGTAAAAAAGGTTGCCACCATAACCGTCACGCTGCTGGCAAGACCGTCCAGCCCATCTGTAAAATTGACGCCGTTCACCGTGCCCAGCACCACCACAAACAAAAGGGGAAGGTTTAACCAGCCAAAATTCACGAAATACCCTTTTACAAAAGGAATCCGCATGGTCAGCGGGATCTGGGTTACTTCCAGCAGATAATATGCAAAGATTCCCGTCACCACAATCTGCAGCAGCAGCTTCTGCCACGGGCTGAGCCCCATGGAACGCTTCAGCACCACTTTAATGTAATCATCCAGAAAACCGATCAACCCAAACCCCAAGGTAAGGAACAAAATCGGCATAATCCTGGGGTAATCCTTCATGTAGAGCACAGATGTCACTGTCACGCTTGCCATAATCAGGATTCCGCCCATGGTAGGGGTTCCCGATTTTTTCAAATGTGTTCTCGGACCGTCGTCCCTTACCGTCTGCCCAACCTTAAGCCTTTTCAAAAAAGGGATGATCAATGGTCCCAGTACCACGCTTAACCCAAAGGAAATCAATATGGGCACAATAATAGAACTGCCTGTCATTTGCCTACACCTCTCAATTATAATCCATTTTTCCCAAATAAGGAAGAATATTTTCAAAAAGCTGTCTTACCACCGGCGCCGCCACCTGTCCCCCATAATAAACACCCTGGGGATTGTGGATAATGACCAGTGCAAGCACCTGGGGATCGTCCGCCGGCGCAAAACCCAGAAAGGAAGCGATATATCTTCCGCTGCCTCTGGGCAGGGTCTGGCTGGTCGCCGTTTTCCCCCCTACCCTTGCCCCCTCCACGTAACCGTTTTTCCCTGATCCGTTTTCAACCACCTGTTCCAGAATCATCCGCATGGTGGCGGAGGTTTCCTCTGATACAATATGCTCAGCTACCGGATAAGAGAACATTTCAATCTCCGTTCCCTCCCTGTTGGTACGCTTCACGCCAAAATGAGGGGTAACTCTGCTGCCGCCGTTGACAATGGAAGAAGCCGTGGTGGCAAGCTGTATGGGCGTAATCTGAAAGGACTGCCCAAAGGACACTGTGGCAAGCTCCACCGCTTTCATATCCTCCATCTTATGCATAATGGTTCCCGCCTCCCCCGGCAGATCCACGCCGGTTTTGTTTAACAGCCCGAATTTGGTAAAGTAATGATAGTAATTTTCCACTCCCAGCCTTAAACCTACCGTAATAAATACCGGGTTACAGGTATTTATGAAACTTTAATTGTCCCTGCCGTAATATGCCTCCTCCCACTCCTTCCCGGCACCCTCAGGAAAAAGAAGAATTCTGCCGTCTTTATGTATCTCCATATGATCCGTCTTTGCAGTCAGCGCCATAACCGCCGCCTGTTCCAGAAGCCCCTCTCTCCTGATTGCCTCCCGGATTGTCCCAAAACGCAGTTCACTATTATTATATGACCTCTCCTTTTCCTTTATGCGGTTTATCTGCCCCCTCAGTTCTTTCATTTTTTCCGTAAGCTCTCCCCCGTACCTGCTAAAATCCTCGTTCCCGATAACGCCCTCCAGCAGCTTCCCCATCAGCCTGTCCTTTCGCTCCTGGAGTTTCTCATATTCCTTTTCCAGCCGCCTTTCCTCCTCCTTCCCCGATTTTTCCCACATAGTCTCTTTCAAAAAAAGCATGAACTTCCCAAGAAGCCTTTCCTCCTCTTCCTCTGGAAGTTCTCCCCTTCGTTGAAAAACTTCCTTAAGGCTCAAAAGCAGCTTATCCTCTGAAAGATGTATATTATCACAGCCCGGTCCAGCCTTTTCCCTCGCTTTTCTTCCTCCCTCTAAAAAGGAAGCGCATTTCCAGACCACCCTTTTCCCTTGTCCGGAAGGGCAGCTGGTTCTGTAATAATACCTGCCGCATTCAGCGCACTTTATTTTTCCCGTCAAGGCATATTTGCCCCTTCCCTTTCCCACGCCTGGGTTTTTTCCGATTCTACCCCCTGCCGCCCGTTCCTGCATCAAACGAATTACCTTCTCCTGGTATTCCCTGGAGACAATTTCAGGAAGCGCCTTTTCCATCACCACCCACTCCTCCTGGGGCACCTGCTCATAGCGTTTGGTGTCAAAGTTATAGGTTCTGGTGTTTAAAACCACAGTTCCGTGTGCCCTGGGGCTGTACAACATTTTCCGCCACTGTACCTCCGATATTTTCTGTCCCTTCCTGCCCCTTGCCCCCAGCTCATAAAGCCGGTTGCTTATGGTATAAAATCCCTTCCCCTCTCTGGCGAGGGCAAATGCCGTCCGATAATACTCCGCCTCCTTTTCGTTGATCTCGTACAAATCCCTGCCCAGCTTGTTCCATCCAAACATGGAACAGGTAATATTGCAGCCGCTTTTTTTCTCCTGCCGCCGTCTGTGGGCGTTTTTTATTTTTTTGGAAAGCTCTCTGCTGAAGTCTTCCGCCAGAATTGCTTTGATGCCGGAGATCAGATTATCGTCGGTGGTGTGAAATTTTCCTTCTATATATATATATAGTTTTAAATGGTTCTCTGTAAGCCTGCTTAAAAAAAAGTACCAGTCCTTGGCGGACCGCATCAGACGGTCGATGGATTTGATCATCACAATGTCAAACCGATCCTTCTCCATATCTCCAAGCAGCCTTTGATACTCCCTGCGCTTATACGCCACCGTGCCGGTTCTGGATTCCACATACTGCTCCGTAATCCGCCATCCCTTCTTCTCCGCTATCTCCCTGCTCTCCGCCACCTGAGTGGCAAGGGCGTTGATTTGACTTTCCTCCTCCGTACTGCATCTGTTATAAATCCCTACCCTTTCCATAATAATCTCCATTCCGGAGCGTTCGCGCGACGGGGCGACGCAAATCTCAAATTTGCGTCTGCCATAAGGGCTTATTTGTGACGCTCCGGCACAAATAGCCGTGTGAAAAATCAGCTATCAAGCTGATTTTTCACACTACCTATCCTCCATTTCTTCCCGGTTCAGCCTGGTTTTCAACGCCTGCTCCTCCTCCCCATCGATCAACCCCTTTTCCCTGAGTATCCCGCACAGTAAAACGAAAGTCCGCCTCTCCCTCTCTTCCATATGCCTTTTCCCTTATAAGACTTTACACTAATATATTCTTTCGCCGCCTGAACGATACCCCTATAAAAAATATCGCCGCAGTCATTGACTTTAGCGCTTTAAAGCTGTATAATCTGATGCAGTGATCTTTCACTAAAAACTTTCATGGGAGGAATGATTATGAAAAAAATACTTGCATTACTTTTGACCTTAGTAATGGTCAGCGGACTTGTTGCCTGCGGAAATTCAGGCTCAGAAACCGCTGCCCCAGAGAGCGGCACTTCTGAAAGCAGCGCTTCCAGCGAGGGCGGAGACGCTTCCTATACAGTGGGCATCTGCCAGCTGGTACAGCATGAAGCTTTAGACGCCGCTACCCAGGGATTTATTGACGCCCTGAAGGAAGAACTGGGCGACCAGGTTACCATTGACATCCAAAACGCCCAGGGTGATTCCAACACCTGTTCCACCATCATCAACAGCTTTGTCTCCAACAAAGTGGATCTGATCCTTGCAAACGCAACCCCCGCCCTTCAGGCAGCTACCGCCGGGACAAGCGATATTCCCATTCTGGGAACCTCCGTTACGGAATACGGCGTTGCCCTTGGAATCGATAATTTCAACGGCACTGTAGGCGGAAATGTCTCCGGAACATCGGACCTTGCGCCCTTAGACGGTCAGGCTGACATGCTTCAGGAGTTATTCCCCGAGGCAAAAACCGTTGGTCTTCTTTACTGCTCCGCTGAGGCAAATTCTCAGTATCAGGTAGATACCATTAAGGGCTTCCTTGAGGAAAGAGGTTACACCTGTGAATATTATTCTTTCTCAGACTCCAACGACCTTTCCTCTGTTGTAACAAACGCAGCAGGCAGCGTTGATGTCATCTATGTCCCTACGGACAACACGGCTGCTTCCAATGCGGAGATTATCAACAATATCTGCCTTCCCGCCGGCGTACCTGTTGTAGCGGGAGAAGAAGGCATCTGTGCAGGCTGCGGCGTTGCCACCTTATCTATCAGCTACTATGACATCGGCATTACTACCGGCAGAATGGCGGCAAAAATCCTTGCAGAAGGCGCCGACATTTCCACCATGCCTATTGAATATGCACCTCAGTTTGTTAAAAAGTACAATGCGGCAAACTGTGAGGCACTAAATATTACGGTTCCCGACGATTACGAGGCAATTGAAGAGTAATCTTTTTACACAACAAATCAGCAGCGGGGGATTTTTCTCTCGCTGCTTTTATCAGATATTTTTCTGGAGGTAATTAATGAATATCTTAAATTTGTTCAATGCAATGCCCGGCGCGTTTGCCCAGGGGCTGATTTGGGGCATCACCGCCATTGGCATTTACATCACCTATCGAATTCTTGATATTGCCGACCTTACCGTTGACGGCTCCATCTGCACCGGAGGCGCTACCTGTATTATGATGATGCTTTCCGGCCACAATGTTTTTATTTCTATGCTTGCTGCCACCCTTGCCGGTATGCTCACCGGGCTGGTGACGGGATTGTTTCACACCTTCATGGGTATTCCTGCTATCTTAGCCGGTATCTTAACCCAGCTGGGCTTATATTCCGTTAATCTGAAAATCATGGGAAAGGCAAATCAGGCAATCGGCGTTGAAAAATACGACCTTTTGGTTGCTTTACGATATATCAGAAACGTTCCTTTTTACAAAAACACCATCTTCGTCGTGGCAGTTTGTATTCTCCTGCTGGTGGTGATTCTTTACTGGTTTTTCGGCACGGAGCTGGGCTGCAGCCTGCGCGCTACCGGCTGCAACGACCGTATGTCCAAGGCGCAGGGCATCAACACAGACTTTGCCAAGGTTTTAGGGCTGATGATCTCCAATGGGCTTGTAGGTCTTTCCGGCGCTCTGCTTGCGCAGTACCAGGGCTTTGCAGATGTCACCATGGGGCGCGGCGCTATTGTCATAGGACTTGCCGCGGTAATCATTGGGGAAGCGGTTTTCGGCCGTGTATTCCATAATTTCGGCTTTAAGCTGATCGGCGTTGCCTTAGGTTCCATTCTTTACTATATTGTATTCCAGGCTGTGGTCTGGATGGGCTTAGACCCGGATCTGTTAAAGCTTCTCACTGCCCTTTTGGTTGCCACCTTCCTTGCCGTTCCCTACTGGAAGGGTAAGTACTTTACCAAGGCAAACGTAAAGAAAGGAGGTCAGACCAATGCTTGAAATCAAAGACGTTACCAAAGTATTCAATCCCGGCACCGTAAATGAAAAGCTTGCCCTGGATCATTTTTCCCTGACACTGGAGGATGGAGATTTCGTTACCGTCATCGGCGGAAACGGGGCGGGCAAATCCACCATGATGAACGCCATCTCCGGCGTATGGCCGGTGGATTCCGGGGAAATTATCATTGACGGAATTAACGTAACCAGGCTTCCCGAGCACAAACGCGCTAAATTTCTGGGAAGAGTTTTTCAGGATCCCATGACAGGCACTGCCGCAACCATGGGTATCGAAGAAAATCTCGCCCTTGCAAAGCGCCGCGGCCGCAGACGCTTTTTAGGCTCTGGTATCACCAAAAAGGAACGGGAAGAATACAGAGAGCTGCTGAAGATCTTGGATCTGGGACTGGAAAACCGCCTTACCTCCAAGGTGGGACTGCTCTCCGGCGGACAACGCCAGGCGCTTACCCTGCTTATGGCGACTCTCCAGAAGCCCAAGCTGCTTCTTTTGGATGAACATACCGCCGCCCTCGACCCCAAGACGGCTGCAAAAGTACTTGAAACCACAGAATATATTGTAAACAAGGATCATCTGACCACCTTAATGATCACCCACAACATGAAAGACGCCATCACCCACGGGAACCGGCTGATCATGATGATGGACGGACAAATCATTCTGGATATCAGAGGAGAAGAAAAGAAAAGTCTTACCGTGGAAGATCTCCTTCATAAATTTGAAGCGGTAAGCGGAGAAGAATTTGCAAACGACAAGGCTATTCTTGGATAAATCAAAAAAATAAAAAGGCGGTCGAAGATTTTTATATATCTCCGACCGCCTTAATTTAACATAAGGATGTCTGGCATCCGTTGTTTCATAAATACCGGTTTACAGCTGTTCATGGTTGCCTGCACAAAATTTTCCGGTCCATGCCCCGTTGTTTTATGGCAGCGAATCCGACGATCTTCCACCATAATAAAGCCCGGACAGTTGAACTGATCCTCCGTAGTGACCACGCCGCCCTCCAAACCTGCGGCGGCTGTTATGATCTTAAAGGTAGATCCAGGCTCATAGGTATCGCTGATGCAGCCGTTGCGCCACATAGCATTTAATAGCTCCTGTTTTTTTTCTTCTGTAACCCCCTCGTTCCCTTCCGGAAGTGTATAGGGATCATTCAAATTAAACTCCGGCACATCCACCATCGCCATGATTTCCCCGTTTTGAGGGTTCATCACCAGGATAGACACTCTTTCCGCCTCTTTCGTTTCCATTACCTGCTTTGCAAGCTGCGTCGCATAGCTTTGGATGTTCATATCCAGGCTGGTATACAGATCGTTGCCCGGGACAGGTTCTATCCGCTCTTCTCCCGCCGCATCCAGCTCCACTCCCCTGGCATCGGTTACGGTAAGGATCATGCCGTCCTTTCCCCTTAAATATTCTTCGTACTTTACTTCCAATCCGATAATTCCCTGATTGTCCCCGCCGGTAAACCCAAGCACCTTGGAAGCAAGAGAATCATAGGGATAATATCGTTTATAATCTTCGTCTACCTTGACGCCCTCCAGATTGTATGCCCGGATAGCGTCTCCCTTTTCCTTATCCACATTGCTTTTGATCTTCTCTATAGAGGAATATTTTTCCACCCTTTTTTGCACATATTCCTCTGACAGATCCAGTTCTTTACTCAGAACCTGAACGATTTTATCCGGATCCTTAATCTGATTATGGATCACAGAAATCGTACATACTGTCTTATTATCAGCAATTACCGTACCGTTGGCGTCCAAAATTCTTCCTCTTGCCGCCTTAATGCTTCTCTCCCTTTCGTGCAGCTCCTTTGCCTTTTCCGTATAATAATCCGACTGAAAGACCATGAGATACACCAGCCGCCCCCCAAGCACCAGGAAGATTCCAAGACAGACAAAAAATATGGTGACAATCTTCTTCCTGTTATAGGTTTTATTCTTCAGCATAGAAACCTCATAGAAAAGATATTATTATCATTCTATTATCTGCTCCTGCCGATTATGCTTCAAATCCCCCTGGCTCCATTGGGTCTACGCTTCCGGGGAAGGAACACCTTCAGGAGTGCCTGAAGGTGAGACACTTTCTTCCGGCTGCGGCTCGGTGCTGATGCCCAGATCATAGCTGCCTCCAAGCACATGTCCTGTTTCCGGATCCACATATTCCCCTGTATTGGGATCCTTGGCATAACCGGTGGCCGGATCTATGGGGAAGGTTTTCCAGATCTCATTCCGGGGCGTCTCCTCACCTGCCTCAGGCGCGCCTGTGTCAGGCGTTTCCGCGGGTGTACCTTCACCGGAGCCGCCCTCCGCGCCTTCACCTTCAGGGTTTTCACCCTCCGCGCCTTCTTCCGGCTCCTGGGGCTCAGGCGGCGTCATAATCTCAATCTGCAGCGCTTCAAGCTCCTCCCGCTCCTTATCGGACAGCTCTTCCGTCATATAAATTCCTTTATAAGGCAACACCTCTGTGAGTATATTACGCACAATCCTGGTAGCAAACTTTGCGTCGTCCATAATGTAACCTGGTACATTTGGTCTGTCCACTACCACATAAATGGCAATTTGCGGATTGTCTACGGGCGCATAACCCATAAAGGATACTACATATTCATTGTTACCACGGGGAAGGGTTTCCGCCGTTCCCGTCTTGCCGCCGATCATATAGCCTGCCGGTCTTGCCGTATGTCCGGTTCCGTTCTCCCCGGATACCACCAGATTACACATCTCCCGAACCTTGTCGGAGGTGCTTTCAGAAATCGTCTGCTTCAAAATGCGAGGTTCAATATTCTGCACTGTCGCGCCGGAAGGGCTGACGATCTTGCTTACCATATGAGGCTCATAGTAATAGCCGCCATTGATCAAAGAGCAAAATCCTGTAATCATCTGGATCATGGTGGCATTGTAGCCCTGTCCGAAGCTGTTGGTGGCAAGATCCGTAATTCTCATGTTATTTTCATTGTAAACTACCGTTGCGGTTCTTGCTTCCCCTGCAAGATCGATATTGGTCTTTAACCCTAAATTAAAAATATGTTGAAATTTTGTAAAAGTAGAGACGCCTGTCTGCATTGCCACATACATCATATTTACATTGCAGGAACGTTCTATCCCCTCCGAAACCGACAGATAACCGTCTCCATACTTGTTATGGCATTTAATATCATGCTCCCCTACATGGAGCTTTCCTTCGCAGTTATATTTTT
The DNA here is from genome assembly GCA_002492465.1 of Lachnospiraceae bacterium UBA7093. Classification (GTDB taxonomy): domain Bacteria; phylum Bacillota; class Clostridia; order Lachnospirales; family Lachnospiraceae; genus Suilimivivens. The sequence continues at coordinate 43,090 of DKYT01000044.1, forward strand.
CTTCCCCGGTAATGCTGCCACTTTCAATGCCCGCCGCCACCGTAAAAGGCTTCGACACAGATCCTGGTTCATAAGTATCGTTGATACAGAAATTTTTCCACAGAGCGTTCAAATGACGGTAGAAAACATCGTTGTCCTCGCTGATGGAATTTATATTTTCCGAATTAATGTATTCTCCCGTTCTCTTGTTTTCCTCATCCAGAATCGGCATACCGATCAGCGCATCGGTATTTCTGGGATCATTTAAGTTATAAGCAGGATAGCTTGCCATGGCAAGAATATTCCCACTGTTTACATCCATTATGATACATCCGGTATTTAAGGATCCGTTTCCCTCATGGGCATTATCCTTGTACTCTTCATCAAACTTTTTCAGATATTTCTCTACGATGCTCTGGATGTTTACGTCTATGGTGCTGACCAGACTGTTGCCGTCCTCTGCGGGAATGGTGGTGCGTTCCAGATTAGAATCATCGTTTAAATAGCCGTACTCTCTTCCCGGCGTCCCGGACAGTATATCGTTATAATATTCCTCCAGTCCGAAGGAACCGATATTATCATTGGTGGTAAAGCCGATAGCGTCGCTGGCAAGGGTGTTACCGGGGTAAACTCTCTTATACTCCGGTTCAAACCAGATTCCCTTGATCAGAGAATCCTCCTGATTCTGCAATTCCAGAAAGCCCTCGATCTGCTCATACTCCAGCCGCTTTGCTATGACTCTGTAACGGGAAGACTCCTTGTTCGCTTCTATATAGGTACGCACTTCTCCTGTATCGATCCCAAGTTCGCTGCGCAGAGCGTTTAGGGTAGGCTCCAAATACTCTTCCTTTTCCGTAACCGCCACCGCATCCACGATCACATTGTAAACCTTTTCGCTTGCCGCCAGAATGCTTCCGTTGGAATCATAAATCGTCCCCCGCTTGGCGGGAAGGGTCGTGCTGTCATACCTCTGCTGAGAGAGCACCTGCTTTTTATATTTTTCCCCATTGTCTCTTGTGATGGTAATCAATCGATAAGATAACCCCACAAAAGCCAGCAGTACTATAAAAAACAGTACTACCAGCTTCTTTTGCATTTTAGTCGTAAACTTACTATACTTTTTCTTACTATCCAAAATTACACCTGCCCTAATCTGGAATATCGCCTGTTTGTCTTACGTAATCGCTGCCCTCTCCATTAAAGGTGATGATCTGCCCTTCTTTGGCATAGGTCATACCAAGCTCCTGGATTGCCACTCTCTTTACCTCTTCCAGATTAATATCACTCGTTATTCTACTATAATTTTCATCATTATCAAGCTTCAGCTCATTCAGCTGGCTTTCCAGTGCTGCAATATGCTTAATGCTATTCGTAATATCCGCCTGCAACCCCAGATATCTTGTCAAAATAAAGGCGGCGGCAACCATGGCAAGCGCCATGGACAGCACTGAACCAATGCTCATATGCTTTGCCTTTTCCCGGTTTTTGCGAACTCTGGTATTTACTTTTCTTAAAGGTACTTCTTTGACTGCGGGCACTGCCTGCAGTCTTCTGGCAGTATTTCCCTGCACATAGATCTGATTCCTATATGCAGTTCTTCTTCTCTCTCTCTCATTCACCGCCATTTCTGTTTTCCCCACTCTCCTGCATTTTAAAATGCTGCTTTTTCAAAAATTCTCAGTTTTGCGCTTTTGGATCTGCTATTGTTCTCCAGTTCTTCCTTTCCCGGCAGAATCGGTTTGCCGGTGATCACCTTCCCCTTGCTTACCTTTCCGCACACACACACCGGAAATCCCGGCGGGCATGTGCAGGGGTTTGCCGCCTGCCTGAAAGCCGTTTTCACAATTCTGTCCTCCAGAGAATGGAAGGTAATGATACAAAGCCTTCCGCCTGGATTCAACAGATCGATCAATTCCCCTAAGGAATCCTTTAACACCTCAAGCTCTCTGTTGCATTCAATTCTGATCGCCTGGAAGGTACGCTTGGAGGGATGCCCTCCTTCCGCCCTCATCTTCGCCGGAATTGCCGCCTTAATAATTTCATTTAGCTCCCCTGTGGTTTCTATAGGCTTCTTCTGCCTGGCGAGAACAATATGTTTGGCAATATTCTTGGCGAATTTGTCTTCCCCATAATCCCGTATGATGCGAAACAGTTCCATTTCATCGTATTCATTTACAATTTCTTTCGCCGAAAGACTTTGACGCATGTCCATCCGCATATCCAGAGGTGTGTCAAATCGATAGGAAAAGCCTCTTTCCCGGGTATCCAGCTGATAGGAGGATACGCCCAGATCCAGGACCATTCCGTCTATTCCGGTAATTCCCATATCCGAAAGAACTGCTCTGGTATTACAGTAGTTGCTTCTGACCACTGAAATCCGCTTTCCAAATTCCGAAAGCCGTCCGCCTGCCGCTTCAATCGCCGCTTCATCCTGGTCGATTCCGATTAACCGTCCGCCCTCGCCAAGTCTTTTGGCTATTTCCAGGGAGTGTCCGCCGCCGCCCAGGGTACCGTCCACATAGATGCCATCCGGCTTTATGTTAAGTCCTTCTATTGTCTCCTCAAGCAATACGGATGTGTGCTTAAACGCCATTGCTGCTCCTTACTTAAATACCGATTCCCAGCTCTATCATATGTTTGGAGATCTCCTCCATATCCTGATAGGTAACAGTGCCTTCCCATCTTTCCTTACTCCAGATCTCCACCCGGCTTCCAACGCCTACAAGCACTGCATCCTTGGTAATCCCGGCAAATTCCCGAAGCACAGCCGGCAAAAGAATTCTTCCCTGCTTGTCCACTTCCAGGCTTGCCGCTCCCGCCAGGAAGAAACGTGTAAATTGTCTTGCTTCTTTATCAATCATTGGTAAACCATGTAATTTTTCTTCAAACGCCTGCCACTCGGGATTGTCAAACACAAACAGGCAGCCGTCCATTCCCTTTGTGACTACAAATTCATCGCCCAGTACTTCGCGGAACTTGGAAGGAATGATCAGCCTGCCCTTGGCATCTATTGTATGGTTGTATTCACCCATAAACATATGCACTCACCCGTTCCAGGCATCCGCCGTCATAAAACTATGCGGATGGCTTGCTCCTGCCTTTGCTCTTAAAGCGGTCTGCCACGGAAAGGATGGGATTCTACCACTTTTACCCACTTATATAACACTATCTACCACTTTCCACCACTTTTAGGTACATTCTACCGCAATTATGGGGGGAGCGCAAGTAAAAAAATGCGCCCTGCAGATGCCTGCAAGGCGCATAAATACTGGTTTTTTGTCCAAAATACAAAAACCATCCCATATCTAGTGCCATGGTTCCAAATCGTCACTAAATATGGGATTTATTTTCTTAAAAATCTATTGTATTTTTATTGTATTTTTTTAGTTTTCTCCTGACAATCAAATCCCATGCCACAGAACCTACAAATAAAATAATTGCAAGCACCTGGGAAACCGGCACCTGGGTTCCCGGAAGGAAAAGCTGATCTGTTCTGATCCCCTCGATCCAGGCTCTTCCCAGCCCATAGCCTCCCAGATACAAAAGGGCGATCTCTCCTTCAAATTTTTTGTGCTTCCAATAGACGAGCAACAAGACAAATATCATCAGATTCCACAGGCTCTCATAAAGGAATGTGGGATGAACCTGAATGTAATTCACACCCTCCGCGATATGCGCAGCAATGGATTCGGAAATATCGCTGCTTCTCACCGCCTCAACAGGCAGCCGCATCGCCAGCAGATTGTCCGTATACTCTCCAAACACTTCCCGGTTGGTAAAATTGCCCCACCTGCCTACTGCCTGTCCCAGAATCAATCCTACCACGCCCGTATCCGCCATTCTGAAAGCATTCTGCTTTTTGATTTTGGCATAGATAAACAAGGTGGTAAACGCCGCAATCACACCGCCGTAAATAGCAAGACCGCCCTGCCTGATATTAAAAACGGCAAGCAGATTATCCTTATACTGATCCCATGCAAAAATCACGTAATAGATTCTTGCGCCTATGATGGAAAAAATCACCGCATAAAGGGCAAAATCCCAATATAAATCCGGATCCTGCCCGGTCGCCTTCGCTACCCTTGCCGCCGCCAGAATCCCCAGTAAAACGCCGATTCCGATAATCACCCCGTACAGGGCGATCTCAAAGCCAAAAATAGTAAAGCTTTTCGGCACGTTGTGCAGATAAATCCCCAAATTAGGGAAATCAATATCCATTAAATCCATTTCCTAACCTCTCATGTCAGACATTAAACCTAAATAAGATCACGTCTCCATCCTTTACTACATACTCTTTTCCTTCCATACCTACCAGACCCTTTTCTCTTGCCGCCGCCAGGGAACCCTGCTCCAGCAGATCCTTATAGTTTACCACCTCAGCCTTGATAAACCCTCTTTCAAAGTCCGTATGTATTTTTCCTGCCGCCTGGGGGGCTTTGGTTCCCAATTTAATAGTCCATGCCCTGGTCTCGTCCTCTCCTGCTGTCAAAAAGCTGTGCAGTCCAAGCAAACGATAGCTCGCCTTGATCAGCTTCTCAAGTCCCGACTCCTTCAGTCCCAGATCCTCCAGAAACATTGCCTTTTCTTCCTCGTCCAGCTCGGAAATCTCCTGCTCGATCTGGGCGCAGATCACGAACACCTCGCTGCCATTTTCCGCCGCAAAGCGCCTTACCGCCTGTACCCCCTGGTTCCCAGCACCATCATCTGTGAGATCGTTTTCGCCTACGTTTGCCGCAAAAATAACGGGCTTGTAGGTCAAAAGATTATAGGAATTCAAAAGGGCAAGCTCGTCCTCATCTTCCGTCACATAGCTTCTTGCCAGCTTTCCCTCTTCCAGGTGCGCCTTCAACGCCTCTAAAAGCGCCGCTTCCTTGGCAAGGGATTTATCCATCCTTGCCGCCTTTCCCGTTTTGGCAATTCTTCTCTCCAGAATCTCAATATCGGAAAAGATCAACTCCAGATTAATGGTTTCAATGTCCCGAAGGGGGTCTACGGTTCCGTCCACATGAATCACATTGGAATCTTCAAAACAGCGCACCACGTGCACCACTGCATCCACTTCCCGGATGTTGCTCAAAAACTGATTGCCAAGCCCTTCTCCCTTGGATGCGCCCTTTACCAGCCCTGCAATATCCACAAACTCAATTACCGCCGGCGTCACCTTTTTAGAGTGGTACATATCCCCTAAAAGCTTTAACCGCTCGTCGGGAACCGCCACCACGCCCACGTTGGGGTCGATGGTGCAGAAAGGATAATTGGCGGATTCCGCCCCTGCCTTGGTCAGTGAATTAAATAAAGTGCTTTTCCCTACGTTGGGCAAGCCTACGATGCCTAGTTTCATTTTTATATCTCCTTTATCTCAAAATCCCTAATTTCTTAGGTTTTAGCGTTGTTGCCAGTGTTCAACTACGCCAATCACTTAGCTATACTACATTCAACATTTTTCGATTTTCTCGACTTCTTTTTTCTTCTCATCTTCTGTCACATGGACATACAGATTCATTGTGATGTTAATGCTGAAATGTCCAAGAAACATTTATAATGTCTTAGGGCGCATACCCGCTTCAATACAGCGTGTCGCATAGGTATGTCCCAGGGTGTGCATTGAAAACCGCTTAATCCCCGCTTTGTCAGCCAACTTAAATAAAGTAGTGTCATAGGCTGAATTTTTAGTTGGCTCTCCCTTCCGGCACAAAAATACGCAGTCAGCAAAATCTTTGCTTACTATTTTCAAAGCTTTTACCTTTTCTTTCTGCGCCAATAAAATCCTTCTGCATTCCTGCGTTATAGGAATATCTCTGTATCCGCTTTTACTTTTAGAGGGTCCGATCCGCCACTCTCCTGTTGAATGACGGTACCCCATACTTCTTGTTATATGGATAACTCCTTCCTCAAAATCAATATCGCTCCAACGAAGCCCTATCATTTCTCCCATCCTAAGCCCTGTCTGCACTCCTGCAATTTATGAAATAATTTCTAGTTTCTTTCCTTTTAAGTCTTTTCCCATAGTAAAAACTCCTTTCAAAAAAGAGCCTTAACACCAAGTGCTCGGCAAGCTGAGCATTGTCAGTATAGCATATCAAGACTCAAAAGTAAATTGTTAGCCGTTCTTTCTACACAATGGATATACCCTATAAACGCTCTCCATAAAATTGCAAAGCTCTATTTTTATCATACATAGAGCGTTTTCTTTCTGTAAGATTCATTTTACGAAGTTATACCTTTTTTTGCAAGGTTTGACCCCAAAAATTCCGTTCACTAATCCCATTCCGTTCCAATGTGCAAAATAACCTTTTATTAAAATTATACTCTTGATTTCTTATAAGGAATTCATCTATTGAAACTATTGCAAGTCTTTCCTTGTCACAAAGCTAATAACTACCAAAAATCTCTGCTTAATTTCTCCAACATTTCAAAATCATTTGTTCTTTTTGCCAATGGTGTCAAATTTCCATTACGCTTCTTATAATTGCCCTTTCGGTACAAACAATCACATACTTTAGCCGCTGCATTATCTGACAGAAAAGGCAGAGACTCAAATAGTCCCTGCCTCCTGATAACTCGCTCACTTATGGGCTGTGCATCACCCACTATCTTCAGTGTACGCTTCTTTTCCCTAATTACAACACATTTAATAAAATTTTTACTTTTTCTTGATATTAAGACTCAACCTAATAGTTTCTAAATTTCCTGCTGCTATAAAAGATCTCTTTTCTCAATTGACGGTATATTCATAAAGTGTACAAAGTTTTAAAGGTCCGTACCAGTCACATTCCGTTTCGATTTTCACACCTGCCGGAATAGTCAGTTCATACTGCTTATGCTGATACTCAAACTGTAGCTGAATCGTCAAGTCGCTTCTGGACGCCAGTTTTTCCATAAACCACTTCGGATAAGAATTCCATCTTCCCATTTTTAAAACCAGAGTATCGTTCTGTTTTGCTGTGAATACCTTTTTAGCTGCATCCGTGCAGGCATAGCTGTAAGCGGAAACCGGAACGCTTTCCTCATAGAAACCGCAGATGGTACATGCATACGCTTCCAGACCGTCCTGCTCGGCGCTAGGATCTGTGATGGTCTGCCACTCATAATTGTGAGTGTGTGCGTGCACACTCGATCCGCTCTCGTGGACATCTGATGGCGTCCATGATCCGCCGCCATTATAATCATATTGCGGCGCATATTTATTGTTCTCTGTTGTAAGTGGTACAAATGTATAGGTAGAAAACCTGTCGGAAGCAAAAATCAAGCTTCCTGTGACCGGATCATACCAAGAGTCAATTTCATCGTATATACCATTATGTTCACGGAATACTGCATACCCTGTGGCGCCGGTATCAACTGTCAGCGCAAGTTCTACACTTTCTGAAAGATCTGTTTGAGGTGTTTCCCAATAAGTGCCATTTCCTTTTGAAACAATCTGCCGCGTTGCAATATTTACAGATTTCATGTTGCGGCTTGTGTCCCGTTCTTCACCGAATGCCAGGGATGCGCCTGCGGGTAAAGAAGTAACATTCGTATTGGCATTATCTAATATCACTTCCGCATTACCGCTGTTGCCTGCAATGGCGTTTCCATTGCCGATGGAAACATTGCGTACTATAGAAGCTGCGCCATTTGTAACCTTATCAGAAGCCGGTTCAAAAATCCCCTTAAAATGCAAATTGGTATCCGGCATAGTAAATTCAAAGGTACTTACATCCTCTTGCGGTGTTAATGTGGCGCCGCCGTTTAATTGCACTCCGCCAACTTGATATCCATATTCAGGTATTAATTCCACGACAACTGTTTCACCCTCTCTGGCTATAACATGACCTGACGCTGCATTTTCGTTGTCTAAATTACTTCCATTTACACTAACAACTTTTACTTTTCCATTTTCAACCTTTGCATCCGGACCAAAGGCATCGTCATATGCCCACACAATCGTTTTTTGTGAGGAAGCTCTTGCTTCAACATCTATGGTATATGCATTAGCGCCAGAAACTTCAATTCGGGTAGCCGGGTCTTCATTCCCAATGTCTCCACTATAATCGCTGCCATTAACTATTATTTTTGTAAAAGCATAACCAAAAGTAGGCAAAATCGAAATAACATTTCTACCTTGAGAATCTTTTTCACCTTTCAAAGTGCCGCCGGTGATTCCCTGGTCAAAAGGATCTTGTATTTTTGAATTACCTATACCAATTTCTGCAACTCCATTTGTATTTCCGGTAACAGTAATTGTAATATCTCCCTCGTCTGCCTTTACCGTCATGGATCTTCCCATAAATACTGTCACAATCATCAGTATCATCACCATCACAAAACATAATCGTTTTTTTAAAAACATCCTTTTATAAACCTCCTTTTCCTTTCCGTCTCTTATATTTAAAACAAAGATCTAGTATAAAATAGAATCAGCTATAAAAGAAATATTTTCAAGTCTACATATGTCTCAATCCGTTTCTTTCCACCTGTAATAAAACTGAAGCAGTCCAATTCTGGATTTTGTATTCGTCTTTTCATTCAGGGAAGTCAAATGCCTGTACAATGCCGCCCTCGATATATACAATTCTCCCGCCAGATCCTGAACATTCTTATCCGAAGTAAGCAATGTTTTCATAACCTCCTGTTCTCTGTCTGTGAGGGAAAACTTCTTTACAAACCCGGCAAATTTTCGGATATCATCCTCCCGCTTTTCCTCATCCCTTTCCCTTCTACTCTCTTTCAGTGCAAAATCCGTTTTCACCCGGCCTGCATGAAGAAACATCGTAATACTGATCAATGCAAACAGCACCAACGACGTCACAGTGAGCATCATACTGTTTTCCGATGCGAGCATGGCAACAGAAGCAGATCCGATGATCACTGCACAGAAATTATTTGCCGCCCGTCCCAATCCTGCCCAAAGCTCCGGTAGTTTCATATAGCCCGCAAGTTCCACAAATCCCGTTGTAAAATAGATGACAAAGAAACCTGCCGAAAGATAAAATACAATTAACCCCAAAAGGAAAGGTCCTCCAAGTTTTATAACTACCACACAAAGTGTAGAAAGGAGTGTCACACAGTACATGCTGATGTCCATAAAGTGTCTGCCCTTTATATCAAAGAGAACGCCTGCCAGAAGACCGCTCAACGCAAGCAAAAGTCTGGGCCACTGACCAATATCTATAGATCCCTCCGCATGAACCAAAGTTACCGCATTATCCAGTACGGCAAAAATACAGGACATCAGTATCACGTTTGCAAGCAAAATAACGCCTGCTATTTCTGGTTTTCCTGTAATTTTTCGGCTATATACACTCTCTTGCTGTATTTTCGGATTTTTTTCTTCACCAAAGCCTGTCATGAGAATAGCTCCTACTGCGGTAAACAATGCGAGTACAATAGCCTCCGCCACATCCCATCTTATCAAATTGTCATTTAAAAATTGCAGTAAAAGACCCAGTGCATAGGAAACTCCCATTGCCTTTGCCAAATTTTTGTTATGAGCAAAGAGATCCGCCACTTTTTTGTGGATCATGCCGCCTGCCATTCCAAAAAAGATAAAGATAAGGCAGCCTGCAATCATAATACCCTGGTAAGAAATTTTTTGCTGTATCAGAAAAATACATATCACAAAAACAAAAGAAATAGCAAAAAGCAGGATATTCTTTATTCCTGCCTTTTGCCATCTTCTGAAAAGCGGATACAGAAAGAAGCCGATCACACTTGCGCCCAGAATCCGGCTCTGTGCGATTACAACACCCTCTGCATCCGTTACATATGCCATCCTATTATCAAACAAGTACTCTGTTCCAAGAAATATAAAATTCCAAATAGCAAGCGTAATGATAACACTGATTTTACCTGCATCCAACCTTCTTTTTTCCATGCGCTGCGACTTCCATCCATTGTATACTTTATTTCATTATAATTTCATTATATATACAATGTCTCATCCGGGCAAGTTGACAAATGTCTCACCGTTTTCTCTTGTTTTCCTACGGCAAATCCAATTTGCGCAAAAACATTAAATTCCTAGTACTTTTTCCTGTTTTTCAGCTCTTCATATAAAACTTTGTAATTTTCATAGCGCACCCGGCTGATTTCTCCTCTGTCCAGCGCATCCTTCACGCCGCACTCCGGCTCGCTCACATGACTGCATCCTCCAAAACGGCAGCTCTTCTCGTATGGGGCAAACTCCGGGTAACACGCCCCCAGTTCTTCCTTTTCCATTTCCTCCAAACTTAAAGAGGTAAAACCCGGCGTATCCATGAGAAAGGTATCCTCCTCCAGGGCAAACAGCTGGGCATGCCTGGTGGTATGCTTTCCCCGGTCGATCTTTTCACTGATCTCTCCGGTTTCCATGTTTGCTTCCGGAAAAAGGGCGTTGATCATCGTGGATTTTCCCACGCCGCTGGGACCTGCCACCACCGTGGTCTTTCCTTTCAGACATTTTCGAATCTCTTCTGTTCCCCGCTCTTTTGCGGCGCTTGCAAAAAGCAGCCGGTAACCGCTTTTTCCATATGCCTGCTCCAATTCTTCAAGGGCGCCCTCCTCTGCAAGGTCTTTTTTATTAAAACATATTACAGCCCCAAGCCCCTGACGCTCCATGGTGATCAAAAAACGATCCAGCAGGTTAAAGTTGGGCGCCGGCTTTGTCACTGCAAAAACCACCAGCGCCTGGTCAATGTTGGCACAAGCCGGTCTGATCAACGCATTCCTTCTGGGGTTTATCCGGGTGATATTGCCAGTCAAAGGCTTTTCATCTGTGATTTCTATCTCTACATTATCTCCTACCAGAGGCTTCAACTTCTCTTTTCTGAAAATTCCCTTTGCTTTGCACTCTGCCAGTCCCATCGCGGTATATACATAATAAAAGCCTGCAATTCCTTTTATAATCTTTCCCTGCATTGCCTCTTATCCCTACTCTGCCACGAACTGAACCGGTCTTCTGACCTCTTTATTTTCTGTGGTGCCTTCTATTGGAATCTCTTCACCGTTCTCATTGATAATGGTCGTGGGTTCTGTGGTATTCACATATTGGTATAAAATAACACCTGTTCCCACCTTGATTCCCGTGATATTCTGCTGCTGGATCGGGAAAGATGCCGTCTGGGTGCTCAGAAGCTGGGTACCATCGTCCGCCATCAGAGTCACCGTAACCATGGTGCCGGATTTATAATTGGGATCCTCCTCCGGCGTAGGCGCTGAAATGCTGTCCGCAAACCGATAGGTTGCCTGTGCCGGTCCTATGCTGATGCTGATATCCACTTTGGTGCCTTCCTCCACATAGGATCCCACGGAATAGCTCTGGTAACACACCAGACCGGATAACGCCGCATCTTCATGGTTCACCTCCGATACCACGCCCAGATCAAGTCCTGCCTCAACCAGCAACGCCATTGCCTCTTCTTCACTCTTAGCCATCAGATCAGGCACTCTCACCTTGACATTTTCCTCTCCCAGACTGATGCGGATGGTCACTGCCGTTCCCCCCGGCGCCTTCGAGCCTGCAGAAGGAGACTGGGTGATAATATTCCCCTCTTTGATATAAGCGTCGTAGCCGCTGGTTTTATTCACCACAAATCCTTTTTTGCTTAAGGTCGCCACGCCTTCCGCCTCCGACATGCCTACCACGTCGGGCACCTCCACGCCCTCTGAGCCTGCGCTCACGGTGAGCACGACGTTGCTGCCCTCTGTGAGCATTGTGCCCGGCTCTTCACTTGCCTTCATAACGATTCCCGGCTCGTATTCAATACTTTCCTCATACTCGATCTCCGGCGTCAGCCCCAGGTTCAGCAGTGTGACCTTCACATCATCCACATTTTTGCCCACTACTTCCACCATTGCAACCTGCTCTTTTTCTTCCTCTTCCTGCTCTTCTTCCTGGGCGCTTGTATTGCCCCGTCCAAACAAATCAAATTCAAAAAGACCTACCGCGTTCCCTACCAGGAACAGGACGATACACCCTACTAAGACAGCGGCAACTACTGCAAGCACCGTTGTAATCCGCTCCATTTTAGGATCGTAATCCTCCTCGTCCTCGTCGTCCTCATCATCCTCTTCGTAATATTCGTATTCGGACTCATAGTACTCGGCGTCGTCCTCATCTTCTTCCTCTTCGTCCTCTTCCTCCACCACGTATTTCCTTCTGGCAGATCTTTTTACGTCAGCCTCCTTGCGCAGATGAATCGCCTCCTCCAGGCTGTCCCTGTGCTGAGACTGCTTTTTGATCCGCTCCATATCGCTGTCCGTAATCATTTTAGTGGAACCGTCCTCGTCCGGATCAATCACCTTCACAAAATCCTCGTCCGGCGTCATAAGGGAACGCTTTAAATCCACGATCAGCTCTCCCATAGTCTGATACCTGCGGTCAGGACTCTTTTGACAACATTTAAATACGATCTGCTCTACGCTGACCGGAATTTCCGACACATATTCCCTGGGAGACGGCATTTCCTCCTGTATGTGTTTAATGGCAATCGCCACCGTGGTTTCTCCGTTAAAGGGCACTCTGCCCGTAAGCATCTCGAACATGGTAATGCCAAGGGAATAAATGTCGCTCTTTTCATCGGAATATCCCCCTCTCGCCTGTTCCGGAGAAGTATAGTGCACCGATCCCATAACATTGGAGGTAATAGTATTGCTGGTGGCAGCCTTGGCAATGCCAAAGTCCGTCACCTTCACCTTTCCCTCCTTGGAAATAATGATATTCTGGGGTTTGATATCTCTGTGAATGATATGATTGTTGTGGGCGGCTTCAATGCCCATGCTCACCTGAATGGCAATGCTGACAGCTTCCTTCACCGATAGCCTTGCCTTTTTTTCGATATATTTTTTCAGGGTGATGCCCTCTACCAGCTCCATCACAATAAAGTAAACGCCGTTTTCTTCTCCTACGTCATACACATTTACAATATTAGGATGGGCAAGCCCTGCTGCCGCCTGCGCCTCAATCCTGAATTTGGATACAAAGTTGGCATTTTCGCTGAATTCCTGCTTCAGCACCTTCACCGCCACCTGCCGGTTCAGCTTATGATCCTTTGCCTTGTAGACATCAGACATTCCGCCTGTACCGATTCTCTCCAATATTTCGTACCGATCTCCGATTATCATTCCTATTTTTATCATATCTACCTCTTACATCTCATTCTTTCGAGAATACGTCTATCAAAATAACTGCGATATTATCTCTTCCGCCATTGTTGTTCGCTGCCTCGATCAGCTTCACGGCACGCTCTTCCAGCGAAAGCCGTTCTCTTAAAATATTGCCAATGGCTTCATCCTCCAGCATGTTTGTCAACCCGTCGGAACAAATCAATACAATGTCCCCCGGTTTCAGCTCCTCGTGAAAAAAATCGATCTCCACGGTATCTAAGGCTCCTATCGCCCTGGTAATGATATTTTTGTCCGGATGATTTCTTGCCGCCGCGCGGTCAAGGCTTCCCAAACGAACCATCTCCTCCACCAGGGAGTGATCGCGGGTAATCTGCCTGATCTCGTCGTTTATAATATAAAGTCTGCTGTCTCCCACGTTTGCCACCTGCAGGTAATGCCCCAGACAGGTTGCCGCAACTACGGTGCTTCCCATACCAAAAAGGCTGCTGTCCTCTTTCGCCTTCCGCCGGATCTGGTCGTTTGCCATGCGGATCGCCTTTCCCAGTATCCGTACCGGATTTTTTTCAAAGCACCCTCTAATCTCTCTGACCATGGTTTCCACCGTACATTTGGAGGCATAGTCTCCCGCATTATGTCCTCCCATACCGTCGGCAACAACGAAAAGATTGGGAAGATTTCCAACCGGAGTTTCCGATACATATACAAAATCCTGATTTAATTTTCTTTTTTTTCCTATATCTGTCACAGAAAAGGATCGTAACACGGTTTTACCTCCTACTGCAGCGCCTTTTGTCTTCTCCTCAATTGCCCGCAGGCGCCGTCAATATCTCTTCCCATTTCCCTTCTAATAGTAACATTTATTCCATTTTTTTCAAGTTTATTTTTAAATGCAGCAATTTCAGAGGTCTCAGACTGAACGAAATTGCGCTCCTTTATGGGATTTACCGGTATCAGATTTACATGGCAGTTTAACCCCCTGGTCAAGGCGGAAAGCTCCATGGCGTCCTCCTTTGTATCGTTCACCCCTCCTACAAGGGCATACTCGAAGGTGATTCTTCTGCCGGTTTTTTCAAAATAGTAGGCGCACGCCTCCATCAGTTCCTGAATGGAATATCGGTTGGCAACAGGCATCAGCTTTCGCCTCTTTTCATCCGTTGCAGCGTGAAGAGACAAAGCAAGGGTAATCTGCAGCTGCTGATCGGCAAGCTGCCGCATCCTTGGCGCCAATCCGCAGGTGGAAACGGTGATGCTGCGCTGACTGATATGTAAGCCTTTTTCATCCGTTATCAGGGTCAAAAACCTTAGAAGGTTTTCATAGTTGTCCAAAGGTTCTCCCGTTCCCATGACCACCACATTGGAGACTCTCTCCCCTGTCAGAAGGGTAATGGCATAGACCTGATCCAGCATTTCCGAAGGCGTAAGAGAGCGTTCCAGCCCGTCCAGGGTGGACGCACAGAAGGCGCATCCCATTCTGCAGCCTACCTGGGAAGAGATACACACGCTGTTTCCGTGTTTATACTTCATCCACACACTTTCCACCAGCCTGCCGTCCCTCAGCTCAAACAAATATTTTCGGGTACCGTCAATTGCCGACTCCTGCATCCGGATCTGTTTCAGGGCGGTAAGCTCATACCTTTCGGCGCATTTCTCCCTCAGCCCAAGGGGAAGATTGGTCATCTCCTCAAAGCTCCTTGCCAGCTTTTCATGGAGCCATTGATAGATCTGCTGGGCGCGGAAGGGCTTTTCACCCAGCTCTTCCATTTCCTTTTTCAGTTCTTCCAGGGTATATGATTTGATATCCTTCATCCTATTTCATCCGCTTTCTCTGTTTTACGGCGCAGCCTTGCCAGGAAAAATCCGTCTGTTTCATGTATGCCCGGAAAAAGCTGCAGCCGCCCTTCTTCTCCTTCTCCCCCAAGCGCCCTAGGAAGGAAAGGCGTCAGGCTTTCCGGCACAAATGGGTAACGCTCCGTAAACCATTCCATCATTTTGTCATTTTCTCCTGGGTTTATGGTACAGGTACTGTAAATCAGAAGCCCTCCGGGCTTTACATACCGCCATATTACCTCCAGGATCTCCCGCTGCAACGCCTCCAGCTCTCTCAGCGAATCCCGGGTAATCCGATATTTGATGTCTCTTTTCTTTCCCATAATCCCAAGCCCCGAGCAGGGCAGATCCGCCAGAACCACATCCGCCTTTTCCCGCAGTTCTTCCTCCCACAGGCGGGCGTCATGTACCTGAACTTCTATATTTTCATATCCCATTCTCTCTATATTATCTCTGATCAGAGACGCCTTATACTCTCCTAAGTCCCTTGCAATCACTTTTCCCCTTCCGGCAAGCTTTTCCGCCATATGCATGGACTTTCCTCCGGGAGCGGCACACACGTCCAAAACCAGCATCTCACCTTGGGGATTTTCCTTTTCTATCCCTGCCGCCTCGGTCACCAACATACTGCTTACATCCTGCACGGTAAACAATCCTTCCTCATAGCCCGGAAGATTGCCCACGCCTTTTGTATGCCTCAGCCAAAAGGCATAGGGAAGATAAGGGTGCTCCTTTGCATCAACGCCTGCGTTTTTCAGCGTCGAAAGCCATTCGTCCCTGGAGCGCTCACAAAGATTTTCCCGCAAGCGGACCGTCACCGGATGCTCCTGTAAAAGCCCCTTTAAAATGCATTCCGTCTTTTCCCTTCCATAGGCGTCAAGCCACAGTTCCACCAGCCACCTGGGCATAGAATAGAAAACGGAAAGGTACTCCTCCTCGTTCTTTTCCCGGTGGGGATAAGGAAGGGTCTCCTTCTTTCTTGCGACTGCCCGAAGTACGCCGTTTACAAAGCCTGAAAGCCCCCTGAATCCTCTTTTTCCCGCCAGCTTTACCGCTTCGTTGCAAACGGCGCTGTCAGGAATACCGTCCATGAAAAGAAGCTGATACACACTCATCCGCATCAGGTTTCTGATCAGGGGTTTCATCCTGCAAACGGGTACGCTGGAAAACCGATCCAGAACATAATCGATCTGGATTAGCCGCTCCAGCGTACCCTCTACCGTTCTTTTCACAAACGCCTTGTCCCTGTCTTCACTATAATTATATTTGTCCAGTACTTCCCTGATCACCAGATGACTGTAGGCTCCCTTTTCCAGGATCTCCATCAGCACATCCAGCGCCAGTTCTCTTCCATTATCCACCTGGGGTTCCCTTTCCTAATCTCTTCTTCGACGATTTCCGGTAAGCAGCACCAGCCTCAAAAGCTGGAGGATAGAGGACGCCGCCGCAGCAACATAAGTAAGTGCCGCCGCTCCCAGCACGCGTTTACAGTCGTCCACTTCGTCCTCATTCATAATGCCATAATTTCCCAGCAGCTTCAGCGCCCTTCCGGAAGCGTTGAACTCCACCGGCAGCGTCACCACCTGAAACAGCACCGCAATGGCAAAGACCCATATTCCAATCTGCGCAAGGGAAAAATAACCGCCTCCGGGAAGTTCAAAGCCAATCCCCAGGATCAGCCCCAAAATAACCAGAGGAAGTCCCAGCCGAGACCCGATGTTTGCCGCCGGAACCAGCGCAGAACGAATCTTCAACGGAAGATATCCCTCCTTATGCTGCAGAGCATGCCCGCATTCATGGGCGGCGACTCCGATTGCAGCAACCGAATTGGAGCCATAGACAGAATCCGACAGCCGCAGCACCTTTTTGGACGGGTCATAATGATCGGTAAGATCGCCCGACACATGCTGGATCTGCACATCGTTAATACCTGACATCTGCAGGATTCTCTGCGCCGCCTCCGCTCCGGTCATTCCTCTGCGGGATCTGATTTTCGCATATTTCCCATAGGTGCTGTTCACCCGGGAGCTTGCAAAAATACACAAAAGCGCCCCAATCAGTACCAGAATATAAGTAGGATCGTAATAATATCCAAACATTTCAGTTCTCCTCCTTTAGCCCAATATCATACCCGGCTTCACTTCATACCCCAGCAGGAAATCCTTTGCCGCCATACGCTTTTTTCCTTCCAGCTGTAAGGAGCGAATGCGCAGGACGCCCTCCCCGGTTCTCACGTCAATATAATCCTTCCCAACCTCCAGGACGCGCCCCGGCTGGGTACCTTTTTCTTCCTCTTCCCGGCGCTCCTTTCTCACCTCAGCTTCCCAGATCTTCAGGGTTTTCCCCTGGAATAGCGTGTAAGCGCTGGGCCAGGCGTTTAAGCCTCTGACCAGCCGCTCAAGAACCGCCGCCTCTTTCTCCCAGTCTATCAACCCCATGGATTTGGTAAGCTTTCCCACATGGGTGGCAAGCCGCTCATCCTGCTTTTGAGGGGTCAATTCTCCTTTTTCAAGCCCCTCCAGGGCTTCCAGAATCAGCTCCGCTCCCACAGCCATCAGCTTATCGTGCAGACTTTCCCCTGTTTCCGAGGGTGCTATGGGAACCGCTCTTTTGCACAGAATGTCTCCCGTGTCAACGCCCTTATCCATCTGCTGAATGGTAACACCGGTTTCCTTTTCTCCATTTATAATTGCCCACTGAATAGGCGCCGCCCCCCGGTATGCGGGAAGAAGGGATGCATGGATGTTAATGCACCCAAGCCGGGGCATATTTAAAATCTCCTCCGACAAAATCTGTCCGAATGCGGTCACCACAAAAATGTCCGCAGGAAATTCCGAAAGCTTTTTTACAGCCTCCGGTTCTCTGATTTTCACCGGCTGGAAAACCGGAATGCCGTGCTTTAAAGCGCATTCCTTAACCGGCGTCATCTGTACTTCCTTTCCTCTCCCCTTCTGCTTATCCGGCTGGGTTATCACGGCACTGACCTGATGTCCTGCCTTTAGAATCGCCTCAAGAGGCGCTACCGCAAAATCCGGGGTGCCCATATATACGATTTTCAAGATTTTTCCTCCGTTTCCAAAACTCTTTATTCTTCCTCGTCCTCATACAGATCGGCAACATCCATCAGTTCTCCCTCTACCTTTTCCACATAAAGGTGACCGTCCAGATGCTCCAGCTCATGGCAGATGGCACGCGCCAGTAACTCCGTTCCCTCCAGCTCAAAAGGCTCCAGATTTTCATCATATGCCTTTACCTTCACGTAATTGGGTCTTGTTACGATGCCTGTCTTTCCCGGAACGCTTAAGCACCCTTCGTTTCCCGTCTGTTCACCGCTGGTCTCCAGAATTATGGGATTGATCAGCAGGTAAGGATCCTCCCCTGTCACATCGATTACCACAATCCTCTTTAAAATTCCCACCTGGGGGGCTGCAAGCCCTACTCCGTTTGCCTCATACATGGTGTCAAACATATCTTCAATCAACTCTCTGGTTCTGTCGGTGATCTCTTTTACTTCCTTGCTGGTCTTGTTTAACACCGGATCCCCTATTTCTCTTACGTTTCTGATTGCCATTTTCCTTCCCTTTCCTTTCTATCATTAATAACTGTCCATAGGATCAAAGTCAAATTGTACATTCTCATCCCTAAGCTCGATGGATTGCAGCTCCTGCTCTATTTTATCCTTTATCTCCACAAGCCTGTCGTACTCAGCCGACTTACAGTAAAGCACAAAGCGGTAAATATCGTTGATTTTTCCAATGGAAGCCTTTGCGGGACCGATCACAACGCACTTGCCTTCTTTCATTCCTCTGGCAAGCTCCCCCAGCCTTCCCGTCAATGCCTCTCCCCGCTTTTCCTCAGAGGATGTGACCAAAACCGCCATCATATGCGCCGCCGGCGGATATACGCCCAATTCCCTGTAAAGGATCTCTTCCTCATAAAAAGCCTCATATGCCTGCTGGGCTGCCCTTTGTATGCTGTAATGATCGGGTCTGTAGGTCTGTATGATCACTTCCCCCGGCTTGCGCCCTCTTCCGGCTCTTCCCGCCGCCTGGGTCAATAATTGAAAAGTTCTCTCCCCTGCGCGGTAATCGCTGTCATTTAAGGACAGATCCGCGGCAAGCACTCCCACCAGGGTCACATTGGGGAAATCGTGCCCCTTTACAATCATCTGTGTTCCCACAAGCACATCCGCCTCTCCCTGGGAAAACGCCGAAAGAATCTTCTCGTAGCTCTCCTTTGTGCGGGTAGTATCCCCGTCCATCCGTAAAACCCTGATTCGGGGAAAGGTTTTATACAACTGCTCCTCGATCTGCTCCGTTCCCGCCTTAAACCCTAATATATAAGGAGAGCTGCAGGAAGGACATTTAGCAGGCTGTGCCGTCTCATAACCGCAATAATGGCATACCAGCCTGCCTCCCATATGCTGAGACAGGGAAACGTCGCAATGAGGGCATTTCATAACCAGCCCGCAGGAGCGGCAGGATACAAACCCCGCATAGCCTCTCCGGTTCAGAAACAGCATGATCTGCTCTTTCTTCTCGATTCTGTCTTCCATCAGTTCCTGAAGCCTTCTGCTGAAAATAGAACGGTTTCCGCTTCGCAGCTCTTCCCGCAAATCAACAATGGAAACCGGCGCCAGGGTTCCCCCGGTAAGCCTGCGGTTCAATTTGAATAATTCATATTTTCCTTCCTTCGCCCTGTAATACGCCTCCAGGGACGGGGTTGCAGAGCCTAGCACCAGACTTGCCTTTTTAATTTCCGCAAGCTTCTCCGCCGTCTCCCTGGCGTGATAACGAGGCATCGTCTCGCTTTTATAGCTGGGTTCATGCTCCTCGTCTATCATAATCATCCCCAAATTGGGAAAAGGCACAAACAACGCTGACCTGGGACCGATGATCACATCGATCTCCCCCTTTTTGGCACGCTGGCACTGGTCAAATTTTTCTCCCTGGGACAGGGCGGAATTCATCACCGAAACTCTGTCCCCAAATCTTTTATAAAACCGAAGCAGCGTCTGGTAGGTCAAAGCGATTTCAGGAATCAGCATAATACACTGTTTTCCTCTCTTTATCATACCCTCGATCAGGGATAAATAGACCTCCGTTTTTCCACTTCCGGTAATGCCGTGTATTAAGTAGGTTTTCCTTTTTTCCTCATCATAATCGGAAAGAATTTTATCACAAATCTCTCCCTGTTCCCGGCTTAAACTCTTTCCCGCTTCTCTCCCGGTTTCAAGCTTCACCGGGTTTCTGTAATAGCTTTCCCTTTCGATTGCAAGAACGCCCTGGCTTTGAAGGCTTTTTAACGCCGTGGACGATACGTTCAGCTTTCCTGTTACCAGTTCGTAAGGAAGCACCGGCTCCCTGCACAGCTCCTCCAACACTCTTGCCTTCGCCGTCTGATGCTTCCTCATGCATTCTCCCAAAAGAGCGCGGGTTTCTTCCACGGGCAAAAGCCGGGTGATTTTCTTTTTTTCCTTCTGCTTCATGGCACGTTTCACCGGAAGTACCGTTTTCAGCGCAGCGATCATAGTGGAGCCGTAAGCATCCTTCATCCACGCTGCAAGCCTTACCGCATCCGCCTCCGCGGGTACGATGCCAGTTACAATACCGTCCACCCATTTGAGCTTCTCATCCGGAAACTGTGCCTTTTGGGTAAGCCCTACCACGTAGCCTTTGCGCATGGAATCCCCCCTGCCAAAGGGGATCTGCACGCACATTCCCACTTCCAGTTTTCCCTTCAGTTTATCGGGAATCCGGTACTGAAAAATTCTGTCTACCTTCTCATGGGAAATGTCCACAATAATATTTGCATAGCTTCCCTGGTTCATATAGTTCTACTCTTTTCTTTACTGTCTCTCTTCCAATATCTCTTTTATCAGTACTCTCTCATCCATCGGGTATTTCACCCCTTCGATTTCCTGATAGTCTTCATGTCCTTTTCCTGCAAGTACGATAATATCTCCCGGCTGCCCATGGTCAATAGCATAGGCAATCGCTTCCTTCCTGTCACAAATTTCAATGTATTTGCCTTTTGTCTTGTTTATTCCTGTTTTAATATCTTCTATAATATCCTGAGGCTTTTCAAACCGCGGATTATCCGAGGTGATGATGGAAAGATCCGCATAGGTTCCGCTTACTTCGCCCATTTCAAACCGCCGCAGCTTAGAGCGGTTTCCCCCGCATCCAAACAGGCATACCAGCCTCCCCGGATTATATTCTCGCAGGGTAGTCAAAAGACTCTTAAGGCTCATGGCATTATGGGCATAATCGATTAGCAGCGTAAACTGATCGGACACAGGCACCATCTCAATCCTTCCCTTCACATGGGCGCCCAGCAATGCCTGCTGTATCTGAGATGTTTCCACTTGAAAATGCCTGCACACAGCGATTGCCGTAAGAGCGTTGTATACACTGAACCTTCCCGGCGTGGGCACCTCCACGGAAAAAGGCTCTATCCCTTTTCCTTTTACCTGAAAATCAATGCCCAGTTCTCCCGGCTTGGTAATCAGCTTCAGATCCTCTGCATAAAGATCCGCCCCGGCGTCAAATCCATAGGTTTCCACCCGGCAGGTATGCCCTTCCAAAACCGCCTCTGCATGGGCGTCATCCTTATTTACAATTCCCAGCCTGCACTGCCTGAAGAGAAGCCCCTTGCAGGCAAGATACTCCTGAAAATCCGCATGTTCGTTAGGACCGATGTGATCCGGCTCCAGATTGGTGAAAATTCCGATTTCAAAAGTAAAACCCTGGGTTCGGTGGAGCTTAAGCCCCTGGGATGCCACTTCCATTACCACGATCTCACAGCCCGCCTCTTCCATTTCCTTAAAATACTTCTGTAGCAAGAAGGACTCCGGTGTGGTATTATTCGCCGGAATGTGCTTTTCCCCTATAATGGTTTCAATGGTTCCCACAAGCCCTACTTTGTAACCGGCACGCTCCAGGATGGATTTGATCAGGTAGGTGGTGGTGGTCTTCCCCTTGGTTCCCGTAATTCCAATTACTTTAAGCCTGTCGGCTGGATGCCCAAAATATGCCGCCGCAATAAACGCCATGGCGTATCTGGTATCCTCCACCCTGATCACGGTGATATCGCTCTCCTTGGGGATTTCCACCTCCTTCTGTACCACAATCGCCGCCGCCCTCTTCTGTACTGCCTCCGGGACATAGCTGTGACCGTCCACTTTATAACCGCAGATACAGATAAACAGGCAGCCTTCTGATATTTTTCTGGAATCGTTGACAACCTCCGTTATCTCCCTGTCAACTGTTCCTTTTATACATTCGTAAGAAAGATTTTTCAGTAATTCTTCACACTTCATAATCGGTTTTCTGCCTCCAAGCAATATTTTCCTTATAATAAGATAGCACGAATGCGTGGTTTTTTCAATCTGCCAATCCGGAACAATTGCAGGGGCCGGATCCAGCATTATAATTCTGACCCATGCCAGGGCACGCCCACGTTAGGGCACACCACGCAGGACGTACATTCAGGCACGGCATTGCCCAGGCAGAAGGCGGGACGCCCATTGGCACATATAGTTTCAGAACTTTTGTGAGAAATTGGTAATTTCACTTACGGAATGGTCGAATACCCAGGGAAATTCCGCCACGGAGGGCGGAATCAGGAGTCAGCGGCACGGATGCCGCCGGACTCCGCCCCGCACAGTTTTAGACAAGCTTTCCCATTCTGTTAGTGAAATCCAATTTCGAGCCCAGTCCTGAAACTATATGTGCCAATGGGCGTCCCGCCTTCTGCCTGGGCAATGCCATGCCTGAATGTACGTCCTGCGTGGTGTGCCCTAACGTGGGCGTGCCCTGGCATGGGTCAGAATTATAATGCCGGAACTGCCCCCTTTGCGGCTATTTCCCCCTGTATTCTACCTATTTTGCGCTTGTTTCTTTTTTTTTATGATGTGGTTAATTTTTTATTTAGAGGATTTTAGATTTTTATCATAAATCGGACACATTTTATACACATTTAGCCTTTATGATAATAACCAAGATAGTTGAACAACTCACTATCTCCCCCCTCATAAGAATGCAAAGCCTCCGGCATCCCCCGGAGGCTTTTGCATCAAACATTTCAGGTCTTAACGTCAAAAGGAATCTTTCTCTATGCATTTTCTTAAATCCCAAAAAGCACAAGCTGCCGCACTTATTTTGTCTGCAATCACTTTAGAGACTCTGTCAGCGTTTTTTTACTACTTTACGCACCCCACCCCGTTTCTTGAGGCACTCTATTATACATCCCAAATATCCAGCAGTATTTTTGTAATAAGCGGCGTAGTAATTGCCATCTGGCAGTATTACTTATCTTCCCAAAATGCCAAAACAAATCTTGAAATTCTCCAGGTACAAAGGGCAATTGACTTATCAGAATACTATAAAGATCATATTTTAAACTGTTTTCCCGCTGTTTATTATGTATTCAATCACACCGGCGTGTCGGAAATCATCAACTGTATTCATTTTAATCAGTTAATAGATTTTGATATATACGAACTAAATCGATTGTTTACCTCCTCACAAATAAAACAGCTCAAAGAAATTCAGGAATCCGAATATTTTACAAAACGAATATTGGAAGCATGCACTATATATAATCTTGATTTAAACAAGTATCATTTCAAAACAACATTGGGAAATAGTTCCACTGGTAAATATTACACAAATGTAATTTGGCTGTTTCAAAAATGGTATCAGCGAAAAAAGAGCAGGATACTGCCCGCTCTATACGATCGCAATCGCTCCAATCATCTGGAACCGTAATCCATAATTAAGCGAAAACAATTATTGACTTTTTCATCACAATATAATATCATAGAATTACAAACGTAATATCAATCAAGGAGGATACATATGGGAACAGGAAGCACGACCGTTTTTTAGATTTTAATTCTTCAAACCAGGCATTTAGGAAAAAACTAAATGCCATTTTTTATGTCACCAACTTTCTTTTAACAGTAATTCTGCATCACAATCTGTATGCTCTCTCTCCCACCGAAATAATTCAGGTCCGGATAATAGGCAATTCCAATTACAACATCCCCTGATCCTATCCCACTTTCATAGAGCGTCCGCACCTTTTCTTCTCCCCATTTGTCTCTCAAAAAGCTGTCAAACTGCTCCAAATCACCGAAGTAGATCATTTCATAACTATTGTTATTTTCATCCGCTATTCGATATTTCCCTACATTGCGGCTTTTACCCAATTTTCTGCCGGAAAGAACGCTGATATTTTTTCTGGCAAAAAGGGGCTTGGGATTTCCCACGCCAAAAGGCTCCAAAAGAGATAATTCCTTAATAAAGTTTCTGTCCGCATAAGCAAGGGGCATAGGCACATCAATATGTACGATCTCCTCAAAATCCTCCCTGGTAAGCGTGCAGTTTTCATTTAAGGCTTTTCGGAACGCTTCAACAGACGTCTCCTCCGAGAGTGAAAACCCTGCCGCCATCTTATGACCGCCGTAACGGGCGAACAACTCCTTGCATGCTGTCATCTCCTCGTACATATGATACGCCTCTATGGAACGACCGCTCCCCTTAATGCCTTCCTCTCCTTTTGTAAGCACAAACGCAGGCTTCCCATACTTTTCTCTGACTTTCCCCGCAATAATGCCGGCAAGACTCTCATGGCAGTTCGGAAGATAAACCACCAAAACCCGGTCTTCACAAAGCCCTGTCTTCTCCACCTGTTCCACCGCCTCCCGCACTCCCTCTTCCGTCATCTCCTTGCGGCTGTCGTTTAAACTTTTCAAATCCCCGGCAATGGTTACAGCATCCTTCCAATCCTTTGCCTGAAAAAGGGCAAGGGCGCGCTTTGCCGTGTCCAGTCTCCCGGTAGCGTTCATACAGGGACCAATGATAAAACCCGCATGATAAGGGGACAATTCACGATCCTCAATACCGTTGACCATAAGCAGCGCCTTCAATCCCAGATTACTTGTCTTCGCCATAAGGGAAAGCCCCTTTTTCACAATGATTCTGTTTTCATCCTTTAGCTCCATTACGTCGCAAACCGTTGCCAGCGCCTCAAAAACCAGCATTTCCTCCATAAGGCTTTGGCACCTTGCAGAATCCGTTTTTGAAAATCCGGATCTTTCAAAAAGCGCCTGCACCAGCTTTGCCGCCACCACAGCGCCGCAGATCTGTTTAAAAGGATAACCGCACTGAGGCTGCTTGGGATCTATCACCGCGTCCCCCTGGGGCAGCAAGTAGACTCTTCCCTCTCCCCTTTCCTCAAAGGGAACCTCATGGTGATCCGTTACCACCACTGTCATCCCCATTTTCTTTGCCATCTGGATCTGTTCCCTTGCGGCAATGCCGTTATCGCAGGTAACGATGGTATCTATTCCATCCTCTCCGGCATCCTTTACCAGGCTTTCATTTAGCCCGTATCCGTCTTTCATTCTGTGGGGAATGACTGTATCCACCTTCCCTGAAAGAGCGCCAATCCCTGTGCACAGTATGTAAGTGGCGCAAATACCGTCCACATCATAGTCCCCTATGATTCGAATGGATTTTTGCTCCCGGATCTTTCTTAAAATCAATTCAACCGCCGGTTCCATGTCTTTCATCAAAAAAGGATCATGCAGATCCTTTAAATCGCCGTGCAGAAATCTCTCGATTTCTGCATCGCCGATAATATCTCTGTTCCGCATGATCCTTGCCAATACCGGTGTAATATGGTATTTCTCTGCAATTTTATCAAAGTCTGCCTTCTTGGCAGCCACCATCCATTTTGCCATAATTTCTCCTGAAAATTTCTCCTTAGGATGCCGCTTTCTGCGGGAACACCTTACGGAGTACCAGCCACAGGGCGCCTGTAATGCATACAGAAGAATAGGTGCCGCACAGGATGCCCGCCATAAGAGGCAGCGCAAATTCTTTCACAGAGGATACGCCAAAAGCGTACAATGCAGCCACCATAATAAAGGTGGTGAGAGAAGTAAAAATACTTCTGGAAAGGGTCTGGGTAATACTCTCGTTTACCATGGTTTCCAGAGAATCCTTTCTTCCCATATTCTTCATATTTTCACGGATACGGTCAAATATAACGATGGTCGCATTGATGGAATAACCCACAATCGTCAGCATACAGGCAATAAAGGTGGTACCCACCGATACCCTCACTACCGCATAAAATGCAAGCACTACCAGCACATCATGAATCAGGGCAATCACCGAGCTTGCACCGAAGCGAATATCTTTAAATCGAAGCCAGATATATACCAGCATACAAAGGGTCGCAACCACCACCGCTATGATTGCATCCGATTTCATCTCGTTACTGATGGTAGAACTGATGGTTTCTGTGGTGATCTTTTCCGCATCCGCCCCAAAGTTGTCCACCATACTTGTCTTAAAGGTTTCCCTCTCGGCAGTGGTCAGGGAACGGGTTTTAAAGATCACTTCATTTGTACCTTCGATCTTCTGGGTCTGAACGTTTCCGTCTCCTGTGATCTGTTCAATCAAAGGCACTACCGTTGCATCAATATCCGCCAAAGGCATATCTTCATTGAAGGTTACATTGGTGGAGGTTCCTCCCACAAATTCCAAGCTGTAGTTCAGGGCTCCGCCGCTGCGTGCCTTATTCACACCCATGAAAGCAAATCCGGCTACGATCACCGCAATGGAAATTCCAAAGAAAACTGTCTTTTTAGAAGTAAATTGAACGGTCTTCGTCTCCTTTGCCGTTCCGTAAAGTTTAGGACTCTGCAATCCAATGGCATAGAATGCCTTCATCAGCAGACGAGTCACCACCATCGCCGTAAACATGGAAAGCACAATACCCAGCGCAAGGGTTGCTGCAAATCCCTTGATGGTACCGGAACCCAGCACGCCCAGCACAAGAGCGGCAATCAGCGTAGTGACATTTCCGTCCAGAATGGCGGAAGTTGCCTTTTTGTAACCGATATCGATAGCAGACTTCACCGTTTTGCCTTTGGCTATTTCCTCTCGGATACGGGCAAAAATAATCACATTTGCATCCACCGCCATACCAATGGAAAGGATGATACCTGCAATACCAGGCAGGGTCAATGTAATGTCAAAGCCATCCAGCAGGATAATTATCAACTCTACATAAAGACCAAGAGCAAGGCTTGCCGCCACGCCGGATAAATAGTAAACGGCAATCATAAAAATAACGATAATCCCAAATCCCACTGCTGCCGCTTTGATACTGGTAGAAATTGCTTCCTCGCCAAGCTGCGCTCCCACAATTTTGGAATGGAGTTCTTCCAGCTCCAATTTCAATCCGCCGATACGAATGGTGGAAGCAAGCTGCTGTGCATATTCATAGGTAAAGCTTCCGGTAATCTGTGCCTGTCCGTCTGTAATTGCAGAATTTACATTGGGCGCGCTGATAATGGAGCCGTCATAGTAGATTGCAATGCTTTCACCCTTTTGGTATGCCTGGGTGGTGGCATCGGCAAATTTCGTGGTTCCTTCCTCCGTCATGGTCAGTTCCACAACAAACTGGTTGTTCTGCATCTGATCCTT
Source organism: Lachnospiraceae bacterium UBA7093 (assembly GCA_002492465.1). Classification (GTDB taxonomy): domain Bacteria; phylum Bacillota; class Clostridia; order Lachnospirales; family Lachnospiraceae; genus Suilimivivens. The sequence goes on from DKYT01000044.1 coordinate 70,488, forward strand.
ATAGCCCTTTGCCTGGGCATTTTTTACATCTGTACCTACCAGCTTGATAGAGCCGTCTGCTTCCAGTTCCTCAATGGTTTTGTTCATGGAATATTCATAGCTTCCATCTTCTCTGATTCCCACCGGCTGATAGTTCAGATTTCCTTCTGCATCATGTTCCGCAATAAAATACAGGGAACCGGGCTTTCCCAGATCCTCCAGGATTGCATTGGCATCAGATACGCCGGGAATTTCAATATTAATGCGATCCGTTCCCTCCTGATAAACCACTGCTTCCGTGCTGTACCCCTCTACACGCTTCTGAAGCTTATAGATGGTGTCGTCCATGTCTTCTTTGCTGGGTTCCTCCTCCCCCACTGCCTGGTAGGTAATGCTGACGCCTCCCTCCAAATCCAGACCAAGGTTGATGCTGGCTGCTGAACCGGAGCCGTCCGCCCCTAAGCCCACTGCTGCGGTATATCCAAATCCGCCCAGAAGCAGCACAAACACCAGCAAGATGATAATTGCTTTACTCTTCTTCATTACTTTCTTCTCCTTCTATGTCGGCTAACGCCGCTTTTATCATAATTGCGCATTCAATACGCTTTCTCTGCAATTCGCATCCCAGGTCATAGGCATCATTGATATGCCCATGGAAATTGTAGGAATTGGCTGCGCACCCACCGCTGCAATAAAATTTTGCAAAACAGTTTCTGCACTTTTCCTTGGCATAAACATTGCAGGTTTTAAATTCGTCCCTGATATCCGTCCTTGTGACGCCTTCATCCACATTTCCCATCAGAAATTCTTCCTTGCCCACAAACTGATGACAGGGGTATAAATCTCCCCAGGGCGTAACGGCAAGATACTCTGTTCCTGATCCACACCCGGAAAGACGCTTTGCCACACAGGGTCCACCCTCCAAGTCTATCATAAAATGAAAGAAATTAACACCTTTTCCTTGTTTTCTTCTATTTAAAAGCTCTACCGCAAGGCGGTCATATTCCGCAAGCAGCTTCGGCAGATCCTCTTCCCGCAGCGCATAATCGTCTTCCGGCTCCGCAACCACCGGTTCCACCGAGATCTGCTCAAACCCCAGATCTGCAAGATGCGCCACATCCTCTGCAAAATCCAGATTGTTTCTGGTAAAGGTGCCTCGCACGTAATAATTCATCTGATTCCTGCTCTCGGCAACCTTTTGAAACTTGGGCACAATCGTATCATAGCTGCCCTGTCCCCCTCTGTAAGGGCGCATCAGGTCGTTTACTTCCTTTCTGCCGTCAATGCTTAGCACCACATTAGACATTTCCCTGTTCACAAATTCCATTATTTCATCGTTCAGCAAAATGCCATTGGTGGTAAGGGTAAATCGGAATTTCTTGTGGTAAGGTTCCTCCAGACTCCTGCCATAGGCAACCAGGTCTTTTACCACCTGCCAGTTCATAAGAGGTTCACCCCCAAAGAAATCCACCTCAAGGTTAACGCGGTTCCCGGAATTTTTCACCAGAAAATCCAACGCCTTTTTTCCTACCTCAAAACTCATAAGGGCGCGCCTGCCGTGATACTCTCCTTCTTCTGCGAAGCAATATCTGCATGCCAGATTACAGTCATGGGCAATGTGGAGGCACAGTGCCTTCACCACCGTTTCCCGTTTCTTAAAGTCAATTATATAATTCTCATAAATATCAGGTGCAAAAAGCATTCCCGCTTCCTTCAGTTCCATAATCTGGTCGAAGGCGTCCTTTACATCCTCCTGGGGATACCTGTCTTTCAACGCATCCATGCACAGGGCTTCCGCCCCTTTTTCAAACTGTTCCTTCTCCCCTTCCTTTTCCAGAAGAGAAATCACATCATATACCACATCATCTACCACATGCACAGAGCCGCTGTTCACATCAAGGACAATATTATAACCGTTATTTTTATATTGATGTACCACTTTGTCTTATCCTTCCATTTTGCGTAAACACATAATAAGCAGCGACCCTCGCCGCTGCTTATATTCGTTATCCTATTTTCGAGCTTATAAGCCTCAGATAACCTTCTTCTGACGCCTATTTCACCTTTTCGCAGCTCTGATTTCCTACTGTACAGGAAGTCTTGCAAGCCGACTGGCAGGAAGTCTGGCACTCG
>DKYT01000045.1 GCA_002492465.1 Lachnospiraceae bacterium UBA7093
TACCATATGGGGAGCATATCATTTTCAATACTTTCCTTATTTTTTACTATTATGCCGTCTTACTTAGCATAATCAATTACTCTTGATTCTCTGATTACATTGACTTTAATCTGTCCGGGATATTCCAGTTCAGCTTCGATCTGCTTGGAAATATCTCTCGCTAAAAGTACCATATCGGAATCAGAAATCTGTTCCGGAACTACCATTACACGAATCTCTCTACCTGCCTGAATTGCAAAAGATTTATCTACGCCTTTAAAATTGTTTGTGATATTTTCTAACTGTTTCAGCCTGCTTGTATATGTCTCCAGTGTCTCTCTTCTTGCGCCCGGTCTTGCCGCCGATATTGTATCAGATGCCTGCACAATACATGCGATCAGAGATTGAGGTTCTACATCGCCGTGGTGGGATTCCACCGCATTGATCACCGTAGGCGATTCCTTGTACTTTCTGCACAGTTCAACGCCCAGCTGGATGTGGGATCCTTCCATTTCATGGTCCACAGCCTTGCCAATATCATGCAATAAACCTGCTCTCTTTGCCACCCTTACATCAAGTCCCAGCTCTGCGGCTAAAAGCCCTGAAAGCTGTGCCACTTCAATAGAGTGCTTCAATGCATTCTGACCATAGCTTGTCCTGAATTTCATCTTACCAAGCAGCCTTACAAGTTCGGGATGAATGCCGTGTACGCCTACTTCCAAAGTAGCGGCTTCACCTTCCTCCTTGATCATGACTTCCACTTCTTTTTGCGCTTTTTCAACCATCTCTTCAATTCTAGCAGGATGGATACGTCCATCCACGATCAGCTTTTCAAGCGCAATCCTTGCCACTTCCCTGCGAATAGGATCAAAGCCCGACAGGATAACGGCTTCCGGCGTGTCGTCTATGATCAGATCCACACCTGTCAGCGTTTCAAGGGTTCTGATGTTTCTACCCTCTCTGCCTATGATTCGTCCTTTCATTTCATCGTTGGGAAGCTGCACCACAGATATCGTAGTCTCGGACACGTGATCGGCTGCACATTTCTGTATTGCAGTCACCACATATTCCTTTGCCTTCTTGTCTGCTTCTTCTTTGGCGCGATTATCCATTTCCTTGATCATCACAGCCGTTTCATGTTTTACTTCATCTTCAACAATTTTTAATAAATATTCTTTTGCCTGTTCGGAGGTTAAGCCTGAGATTCGTTCCAGTTCCTGTAATCTTTGCTCGTTCAGCTTTGAAATTTCAACCCTCTGCTTTGCCAGTTCTTCTTCCCTGGCGGCAAGATTGGCTTCCTTTTTCTCAATCGCCTCTGATTTCTTATCGATGTTCTCTTCCTTCTGCTGAACCCTGCGCTCGTAACGCTGTGCCTCGGCACGGCGTTCCTTGATCTCCTTGTCCAATTCGTTTTTGGTGCGAATGGACTCTTCCTTTACTTCCAGTAAGGACTCACGCTTTTTGGTCTCCGCAGTTTTCAGCGCTTCATCGATAATCTCGCGTGCTTTCTCCTCCGCATTTCCGATCTTGGCTTCAGATACTTTTTTGTAATAGCTGGTTGCCAAAACCCATGTAATAGGAGCCACAACGACCAGTGTGACGATGACTGCAATCAAAACTTGCACCATTTACAGGAGCACCTCCTTATTTAGTTTTCATTGTACCCTGATCTATATAGAATGTATGTAACAAAACATTCTAAAGCAATCTACAACACTTAAATTTTAAACTTAAATAGGAGTTATGTCAAGCGAAAGTGTACTTCTTATGGTTTCAATTGAAAATCCTTTGCGATATAGAAACGCCATCATCTTCTGTTTCTCCTCAGGAGATGCCGTCTCCGGTGAAAAATGCTTTTTTTGAATCCAGCGGCAAATCTGCTCTTTTTCCAACTCTGGTCTGTTGTCACCGATGATCCTTTCCCAGACCTCTTCCATAACGGTCTTCTCGATGCCTTTTTTATACAAATCCGTAAATATCCTTGTTTTGCTCTTTTGCTCTTTATTGTATTCTATATAGTCGGCGGCATATCGGGCGTCATCCACATAGCCAAAGGAGGCAACATAGCGAATCGCCTCTTCTATCAAAGGCTCCGGATATTTCCCCGCCTGCAGTTTTTCACGCAGCTGGGATGTTGTGTAGGAACGGCTTTTTAGCAGATTCATGGCGCGCAGCTTTGCTCTTTTGGGGAGCACCCTGGTCATGATCTCCTGATAGCTTTCCTCTGACAAATCCCGCTCCTCCTGAATTCCATAAGTGGCAAGTTCGCCTTTGTATAATACAAAGGCGAACTCTCCATCCAGTTCTATCTGCATTCTGGATTTATTTATTTCCTTAATTTTCGTTACCCTCATCCTTCTTCTGCTCTCCTGCATTTTCGGAACCCTGCAGTCCATAATGCTCTCTGACCTTTAAAGATATTTCTTCAAATACCTGGGGATTGTCCTTCAGATATTGTTTTGCATTCTCTCTGCCCTGTCCGATTTTATTTCCCTCGTAGGCATACCATGCGCCGCTCTTATTGACAATGCTGACGGCTGCCGCCAGATCCAGCACGTCCCCCGCTGTTGAAATACCTTCTCCGAATATAATGTCAAATTCAGCTTCCTTAAAGGGAGGCGCGATCTTATTCTTGACCACCTTAACCCTGGTTCTGTTACCGATGGTCTCTCCGCTCTGCTTCAGCGCCTCTATCCTTCTCACATCCAGCCTCACAGAAGAATAGAATTTCAGCGCCCGTCCGCCGGTGGTGGTTTCAGGATTGCCAAACATAACTCCTACCTTTTCACGGAGCTGGTTAATAAAAATAACCGTACAGTTGGATTTGCTAATAACGGCTGTCAGCTTCCGAAGCGCCTGGGACATCAGCCTTGCCTGCAGTCCCACATGAGAATCTCCCATATCGCCGTCGATCTCCGCCTTGGGCACCAATGCGGCGACAGAGTCCACAACCACAATGTCAATGGCTCCCGAACGCACCATAGTTTCCGTAATCTCAAGCGCCTGTTCCCCGTTATCCGGCTGGGATATATAGAGATTATCCACGTCCACACCGATATTTCTGGCATAAACAGGATCCAGCGCATGCTCTGCGTCAATAAACCCGGCTATTCCGCCTCTCTTCTGAACCTCGGCAATCATATGTAAGGTAACCGTTGTCTTACCGCTGGATTCCGGTCCGTATATCTCAACAATCCTTCCCTTGGGAATACCGCCAAGCCCAAGGGCTATATCAAGACTCAGGGCGCCGGTGGGAATGGTCTCCACATTCATCTGTGCCGAGGAATCCCCCAGCTTCATCACAGCTCCCTTGCCAAACTGCTTTTCAATCTGTCCCAATGCAGCGTCCAACGCTTTTAATTTTTCTTCTCTTTCCATAAATCATTCTCCTTTTAATTCGATCCGCCAACTCCGTTCAAGCCGGCTCTGCACGGAACATTTGTTCTTTATTACTATAAAACAAATGTTCGTGTTTGTCAATTATTTTCTTTTATTGATACGTTATGACTATTATCTCACATCATATGTCCCATAAAACTCCCTCAATGGCATCTTCCTCCTTCCTTTCCTGTTTTTGCTTTGGATGTTTGGCAGAAAATGCCGGATATGCAAAGCAGATCGCTCACCGCCTGCAGAATGCAGTGCAGATTTCTTACGTTATAAATGTAGCATACTCTCATTCATTTGACAAGCAAAACGCCAAGCTTCGGACGTACTAAACATACAGCCGTTCCCAGCTGTAAGTTCAGTTCATCCCGAGCCTGGCGTTTCGCCTGTTAAATATGGCTTCGGTATTTCTGGTAGTCCCGATAGGTAACCGTTACCCACCCATAGTAATAATTAAAGCCTACTTCCATTCCCATAGGCGTATAAAAAATGATCAGGCTTCCGGTATCCGTAAGCAATTCCGTAATATCCTGATCGGAAAAGCTTTCCAGAAAGGCAATCTCCCCATTTTGCTTTTCGCAGCGTTCCCTGAAGTCAATGGAAAATGCATCGTCAATGTCAAGCAGCTGGGTGTTGGTCAGCGCCATTTTGCTTTCCATATCAATGTTTACAGGAATCACATAGCTTTCGTAGCCTTCCTCATTCAGATAACCGTTTTCCCGGTAAACAATGCTGAACTTCTCTTCGTCCATATAGGTCACAAGGCATTCCGCCTCAAAAGCATAACTTTCCTGGGACCCAAGCTGATCCGCGACAGACTCCGCGTAACGCTTGATTTCGTCCACCTCTCTGTACAGAGCGGCATTGATCCCATCCAGCCCGCCGGAATCTACACTTGATACCACCGGATATTCCACCTTCACCAAAACATTGTCGTTATCTCCATAATAGCAGCTCAGCTCCTCCATTCTGATCTGATAAGAAAGGTCGCTCCTGACTTCATTGTGAAAATCATAATAGATGCTTTCCTCCCTCGCTTCCTCATCTTCCGCATCTTCATAGGAACGATAAGACTCGTCTCCGCCTTCCTCATACGCCTCATAAGGCTTATAATCTCCGTTCTCCTTCTCCGCCTGCAGGCTTTTTCTCCCGATATCCTCCAACAGCAAAAAAACGCTGATGCAAAATGATCCAAGAAGCAGCATACCTGCCGCCATGCTTCCAAATATCAATGCAACCAGCTTCCCTGAGCTCCATTTTCCTTTCATATAAATCTCCATTCTCCCCTTCTGGGCGGTTCCCCTTATAAAAGGCAATGATAGAGCAGCGTAAACGCCGCCTGTGTTGTCTGTTTTCTGATTTCCCGCCTGCTTCCCTGAAAATGATTCTCCGTAACCACAATCTTCCCATTCAAAAAACAGCCGATATAGACGAGCCCAACCGGCTTCTCCCTGGTTCCTCCATCCGGTCCGGCCACCCCGGTAACAGCTATCGCCGCATCCGCTGCTGCTGCCCTTGCCGCTCCTCGCGCCATCTGCTCAGCCACCTGGCGGCTCACCGCGCCGTATTCCCTAAGGATCTCCTCCTCCACACCCAGGAGTCTGTGTTTGGAATCGTTGGCATAGGTCACATAGCTTTCCCTGAAAACATCGGACACACCAGCCACATTTACCAGTGTGGAAGCGATCATGCCGCCGGTACAGGATTCCGCACAGGTCACCTGCAGTCCCATTTCCTTTAATTTTGCAACCACCATCTCTTCTATTTGCTGTTTTTCGTCCTGCATATTATTTCTTTTCCTTCATAACCTCTTTGTTTTTGATCAGATAATCGATCAGCGATACCACCGTGAGAATTACCGCAATCCATAATACGATCTCCGTCACCAGTGAAAGCGCCTGGATATCTGCAATCAACAGACAGACCGCCACCATCTGGAAGGTGGTCTTAAATTTTCCCCAATAGCTTGCCGCAATCACCACTCCATTGTCCGATGCCACCAGCCTGAATCCGCTGATAATAAATTCCCTTGCAATAATAAGGATAACCATCCATGCCGGAATTTTATGCAGCTCGATCAGGCAGATCAATGCCGAACATACCAGCAGCTTATCCGCCAAAGGATCCATAAATTTTCCGAAATTGGTGACCAGATTATATTTTCTTGCAATTTTCCCATCCAAAAGGTCGGTGAGGCTTGCCACAATAAAAATAGCAAGGGCGATCCATTTGTCATAAGGCGTAATGGGTACCAGTAAAAACACAATAAAAAACGGAATCAGTATCACCCGGAACAGGGTGAGTTTATTTGGCAAATTCATTTTATCATCCTCCATTTTATAAGCTTTGATCAGCTATTTCTCCCATCAGGTCATATCCGTTTGCGCCGGTTATAACCACATCCACGAAATCCCCGCTCATAAACTCTCTGTCTGTACGGATAAACAGGTAACCGTCCACTCCGGGTGCATCCTTATAGGTTCTTGCAACATAGGCGTCCTCGTCTGCCACCTTTCCTTCGATCATCGCCCGGACAGACCTGCCCGTCATATTCTCCGCCGCGTCAAAGGCAATCTCCTGCTGCAGCTCCATCAGTTCATCTCTTCGCTGTTCTTTTATAGCTTCTCTGAGCTGATCCGGCATTTCGGCTGCCGGCGTATCCTCCTCGGCGGAATAGGTAAACACCCCCAGGCGGTCAAATTCCATTTCATCCACAAACGCCATGGTCTCCTCATGCTCCGCCTGTGTTTCCCCCGGGAATCCGGCGATCAGCGTCGTTCTGATGCAAATATCCGGAATCTCCCTGCGCAGCTTTTCTATCACTTCCCGAATCTGCCCGGCGTCCGTTCTTCTTCCCATTCTCTTTAGCACAGCATCGCTGCCGCTTTGTATGGGCAGGTCCAGATAGTGGCAGATTTTTTCTTCCCGCCTGATTACCTGAATCAACGCATCGGTTATTTCCTCTGGATAGCAATAAAGAATCCGGATCCACGCCAGCCCTTCTATTTTGCACAGTTCCTCCAACAGCCGGGGAAGCGTCTTTTTGCCGTAAAGATCCTGTCCGTAAAGGGTGGTTTCCTGCGCCACGAGGATCAGCTCCTTTACCCCCTGCTCCGCCAGCGCGCCAGCCTCCCTAAGCAGCTCCTCCATTGGAATGCTACGGTAATTTCCTCTCACCTTGGGAATAATACAGTAGGTGCAATGCTTGTCACAGCCCTCCGCAATTTTCAGATAAGCATAATACCCTCCGGTGGTCACTACCCGCTTTTTTCCTCCCACCGGCGCCTTATCCAAAGCTTCCAAATAATTCTTAGGTCTTCCCTTTAATATTTCCTCAAGCGCCTCTGTAATCGTTAAAATTGCCGTAGTACCCAGAATGGCGTCTACCTCGGGAATCTCTTTTTGAATCTCCTCCTGGTAGCGCTGCGCCAGACATCCGGTCACAAGCAGCTCCCTGATCTGCCCGCTTTTCTTCAGTTCAGCCATCTCCAGGATGGTATTAATGCTTTCTTCCTTTGCATCGTTAATGAAACAGCAGGTATTGATTACCACTGCATCCGCTTCCGCTTCATCGTCTGTGAAAAAATATCCCTTTTCGGCAAGGGCGCCAAGCATCACTTCAGAATCCACCAGATTTTTATCACATCCCAGTGAAATAAACAGTATTTTCATATAACTTTTCCTTTTTGTTCCTAAACAACGGACGCCGCCACGCTTTGCGAGCCGGCTTATCTAATAAGATGATATCGCTACCAGGAGAGCCGTTATACCGTCTTCCTCGTAGCGATAACACTTTTTCAATCATTCCTCTTCCGAGAGAATCTTGATCTTTCCCTGATTCAGTTCTTCCACTGCAATGGACAGGGGCTTTGCTTCCCTCTGGTCTACCAACGGCTCCTCTCCGGCAATGATCTGTCTCGCTCTTTTTGCCGTAGCCATTACAATGGAGTATCTGCTGTTTACCACAGGCGCCTCTCCCGGCTCAACCTCGCTGTTTACGACTTTCATTAAATCGGAATAAGATGGATGTAACATTTTTTCTCCTTTCATCCGGAATGCCTTAATTTAAGGCATCCAGTTCCTTTCTCATAGTTTCAATTAACCCTTCATTTCTTGAAGGCGCACAGTGTGCTGCATGTATCAAAGCGTGCATTTCCTGAACGCATTCTTCCAGCTTATCGTTAATCACAATAAAATCATACTGCTCGATGCCATCGGCTTCCTCCGAGGCACGTTTCAGCCGCTGGCTGATAACCTCCTGGCTCTCTGTTCCCCTTCCCTCCAAGCGCTTTTTCAATTCAGCGGCATTGGGGGGCATAACAAACAAAAGAAGTGCCGTGGGAAACTTTTCCTTAATCTTAAGAGCGCCCTGAATTTCAATTTCCAGAATAACGTCCTTTCCCTTCTCCAACTGTCTTTCTACATACTCCCTGGGCGTCCCATAGTAATGGTCGCAGTAACGGGCATATTCCACCAGACCGTCTTTTGCAATTTCCTCTTCAAATTTTTCTTTGGTGACAAAAAAGTATTCTCTACCTTCTTCTTCTCCGGGTCTTGGATTTCTTGTGGTCATGGAAACCGACAAGGCATAATTGTCATATGCATGCACAAGCTGTTTCATCAGCGTGCCCTTTCCTGCTCCCGAAAAACCTGAAACTACAATTAAGATTCCCTTATGCTTCATCTTTCTCATATTTCCTGTTCTTACTTCCTGTTATTCAATGTTTTGTATCTGCTCCCTGACCTTCTCAATCTCCGTTTTCAATTCAATGGCACGATTGGAAATTTCCAGATCGTTTGACTTGGAGAGAATGGTGTTTGCCTCCCGGTTCATCTCCTGTGCAATGAAGTCCAGCTTTCTTCCAATGCTTCCGCCCTGAAGCAGGGTTTCTTTGGTGGTTTCAATGTGGCTTTTGAGCCGAACCAGCTCTTCATCCACGCAGACTCTGTCCGCAAAAATTGTAACCTCCATAAGCAGCCTGTTTTCGTCCACCTTGGTGTCCTCCAAAAGCTCTTTCACCTTATCTTCAAGCTTCTGCTTATATTCCGCTATGATCTGGGGCGAACGCTCTGTGATGAACTTCACATGCTCCAGCATTCCGTCCAGCTTTTCTAATAAATCGCTGCGCAGATGTTCGCCTTCCCTGATCCTGGTTTCCACAAATCCATCCGCCGCTCCTTTGATCGCCTGATCAAGCAGCTTCCACAGAGTTTCCTCATCGATATTCTGCTCCTCCATGGTAAAAACCTCCGGATATCTGGACAGACAGGAAACTCTCACATCGTTATCCAGCGAAAAATCCTCCGCCATCTGGTTCAGATAAGCAACATATTCCGCTGCCAGCTCCTTATTGTACTTTACGCAAACATTAGACTCCGTGTAATCCTCATAGGTGATGAAAATATCCACCTTGCCCCTCTGAATATAATTCTTCAGCTCGCTTCTGATCGCCGCCTCGAAAAAATTCAGTTTCTTGGGCATCTTGATATTCACATCCAGATACCGATGATTCACCGACTTCATCTCTACAACAATTTTGCGCTCAGCTTCCTGCACCTCGCACCTGCCAAACCCCGTCATGCTTTTGATCATGCCAATCCTCCTGCTTTTGTACTTTGATTACGGATTACAAAGTCGCAGCTTCCCCCCGCCACATACTCCTTTACATTATAGGCGAACCGCCTGGAAACGTCAAGGATTTCAAAACTGTAACTTGTGTGTTTTTCCCGGCTGCTATATAATATGGAAGATAGGTAATTGCGAAACAAGTTCG
>DKYT01000019.1:0-234 GCA_002492465.1 Lachnospiraceae bacterium UBA7093
ATTATATTATAATATGCATAAAAAAATATTGTAATAAAAATATTTCATGTATAATTTGTACACAGCAAAAAAATATTTATGAAATTTTTAAATAAAAATGCATAAAAGCAAGATATATAAAATATGAAGCAACAATCAGATTGATTTAAAAAATTGGTTTTAATATACTTAAAATAAGTTTAGCGGTAACAGTAAGTGTTCAGCACAAATTTTAAGGAGGAATTTATTATGAAA
>DKYT01000019.1:494-728 GCA_002492465.1 Lachnospiraceae bacterium UBA7093
TTTAAGGAGGAATTTATTATGAAATTGAAAAAAATGATTTCAGCTCTGCTGGTAGCAGCTATGACAATGTCATTGCTGGCTGGATGCGGCGGTAAGGATGAACCGGCACAGGAATCCGCTCCTGCAGCGGACAGTTCCGCCGATGCGTCACAGGCAGAAGAACCTAAGGCGGATGAAGCGCCTGCAGCAGAGGAACAGGTATTGAAGGTGGCTGCATTTGAAGGCGGATACGGC
>DKYT01000019.1:999-122816 GCA_002492465.1 Lachnospiraceae bacterium UBA7093
TGCATTTGAAGGCGGATACGGCGCAGATATGTGGACAGAAGTGGTAGCAGCTTTTGAGAATTCACATCCCGGCGTTAAGGTGGAGCTTACCATCGACAAGAAGATTGAGGACGTAATCAGCCCCAGTATGAAAGCGGGCGATTATCCTGACGTAGTACATCTTGCAACAGGACGCGAGGCAGCCCTTACAGAAACCCTCACTAAGGAAAACGCTCTTCTTCCTTTGACCGATGTGCTTGAAATGACAGTACCCGGTGAAGATGTAAAAGTAAAGGATAAGATCATTCCCGGATTTTTGGATACTCTTGCAACCAATCCTTATGGAGACGGCGTAACTTACTATGCGCCTATGTTCTACAGCCCCTGCGGTTTGTTCTACAATGCAGGATTGTTTAAGGAAAAAGGATGGGATGTTCCTACTACATGGGAAGAAATGTGGGCGTTAGGTGATACGGCAGCAGCAGATGGCATTGCGCTGTTCACTTATCCGACAACCGGATATTTTGATGCATTTACATATGCAACCCTCGCTTCTGCAGGCGGTTCCGATTTCTTCAACAGCTGCATGACCTATGAAGATGGTATTTGGGAAAGTGAAAATGCAACTAAAGTATTTGATCTGGTTGGTCAGCTTGCAAAGTATACGGAAGGTACAACCGTTGCAAACGCAAACAACGATAACTTTACAAAGAATCAGCAGTTAATTCTGGACAACAAAGCAATCTTCTGCCCTAACGGCACATGGCTGCCCGGCGAGATGGCTGACGCGCCCAGAGCAGATGGTTTTGAGTGGGGCTTTATGGCAATTCCTGCAGTAAACGAAGGCGGAGCAGGCTGTTCCTTCTGCTGGTTTGAGCAGATGTGGATTCCTGCAGCAGCACAGAATCAGGATATGGCAAAAGAATTTGTAGCATATATGTACTCTGACGAAGCAGCAAAGATTTTTGCAAAATCTACCGCTATCCAGCCTATTGCTGGTGTCAGCAATTATCTGGAAGGCGACAATAAGATGTTCTACAGCATTTATGATAACGGCGCAACCGCAGTTATGGGCGGATTTGCAGCAACTGCACCGGTAGAAGGCGTTAACATGCTTGACGTTTTGTGCGGAACAGTGAACAGTATCGTAAGCGGCGACAAGACGGTTGCGGATTGGCAGGCAGCTGTAGAGGAAGCAAGTGATAAATTAAGAGCGGCAATGGAATAGAAATTTAAGGGGTGCTCCAGAGGTTTCCGCCTTTGGAGCACTTTTTTTAACAGGAACGGAGGTATGAATGTGAAAAAGGGTAAAGCAAGAAGCGTTTTTATCGGGGTATGCGTAGCGCCGGCAGTAATATTATTTATTATTTTTATGCTGATACCTACCTTTAATGTATTTAAAATGTCGCTTTATAAATGGGGAGGATATTCCAACAACAAGGAATTTGTAGGGCTTAACAACTTTAAGATCCTGATCGAAGATATGAACTTTTTCCGTTCCTTCCAGAATACTGTCCTTTTAATCGTCTGCGTGACCATTGTGACAATGGCGCTTGCTTTGATTTTTGCAGCAATTCTCTCCAGAGAGGAAATTAAGGGGCAGAATTTTTTCAGGATTGTGTTTTACATTCCCAATATTTTATCGGTGGTGGTTATATCGGCTATCTTCTCGGCAATTTATGACCCCAATAACGGACTTTTAAACAGTATCATAGGAATTTTCAGGGGGAGCGAGAAAACGCCGATTTTATGGCTGGGGGATCAGAAGCTGGTAATTTATAGCTTGGTGATTGCCATGATCTGGCAGGCGATCGGTTATTACATGGTTATGTATATGGCAAGTATGGCAAGCGTACCGGAAAGCCTTTATGAGTCAGCAAACCTGGAAGGGGCAGGGAGAATACAGCAGTTTTTCTCCATTACCCTGCCGCTGATTTGGACAAATGTAAGAACTACCCTGACTTTTTTTGTAATCAGCTCTATCAATTTAAGTTTTCTGTTTGTAAAAGCGCTTACAAGCGGAGGACCGGACGGTGCAACAGAAGTATTCTTAAGTTACATGTATAAACAGGCCTACACCAATTCCTCTTATGGATATGGCATGGCGATCGGCGTAGTGGTATTCTTATTCTCCTTTGGGTTGTCGGCATTGGTCAACTTTGCTACCAAGAGAGAACCATTGGAATTTTAAGGAGGGGGACAGATGAAAAAGAAAAAGGAAATGAGTTTTGATACTCTGTATAAAATTTTTATATATGTTGCCCTGATTACGCTTGCCGTCAGCATTGTGATACCGGTGGGGTGGGTATTTTTAGCATCTATCAAAGAAAATTCGGAATTTTACGGCAATCCCTGGTCTATGCCGAAAGGCGTTTATTTTCAGAACTTTATTGACGCCTTTGAAAAGGCAAGAATGGGCGAGTACTTTATGAATTCTGTGCTGGTAACGGCGCTGGCCCTTGCCATATTGCTGGTGGTGGCGCTGCCTGCGGCTTACGTGCTTGCAAGGTATAGGTTCAGAGGCAGTAAGCTGATTAACGTAATGTTTATGGGCGGTTTGTTCATCAATGTGAATTACATTGTAGTTCCTATTTTCCTGATGTTTGTAGATGCAGACAAATTTTTAAGAAATTTGGGAGGAGAAGGCTTTTTCCTGAATAATCTTTTTATTGTCGCTTTGGTGTACGCATCCACGGCGCTTCCTTTTACCATTTACCTGCTTTCCGGTTTCTTTGTTACCATACCGAGGGATTATGAGGAGGCGGCTTATGTGGACGGCAGCGGTTATTTCAGGACAATGGTTAAAATCATGATGCCTATGGCGCTGCCAAGTATCATTACAGTGATTTTGTTTAACTTCTTGTCCTTCTGGAATGAATATATTATTTCCATGACCTTGCTCACAAAGGATGCAAAAACCCTTCCGGTGGGTCTTATGCAGTTGATGCAGGCCCAGAAAGCAGCCGCCAATTATGGACAGCTCTATGCCGGGCTGGTGATTGTAATGCTTCCTACCTTGATTTTGTATATTATGGTGCAGAAGAAGCTGACCCAGGGAATGAGCCTTGGCGGATTGAAGGGTTAAAGGAGGTAAATTATGAAGTGGATTGTTAAGTTACTTTATTTGCTGGTCTTTATTTTCAGCATGGTATTGATCGTAGTGGGACAGCGCAGAATAGGACCGGCAGGACTTTTGGTTATGCTGATCGGTCTTGTGGGTATTTTGGTCCTCCTTTATCTGTATAATAAAAAATTTCAATAGCGGAATGGAGGAAAAAATGAAAATAGAAAGTGCGGGCAGACTGACGCTGCCTACAGATGTGGATATGGTGGAGGAAACCATACGCCTTAAGAATCTTCTGGGCGCGGATGCGCTGCGGGATTGTGACGGAACCACCATGCCGGAAGAGCTTTTGGAACAGGATGCCAAAATTTACGCTACTTACTATACCACCAGAAAAGACAATGACTGGGCGATGAAACATCCTGAGGAAATTCAACAGGAATACCTGATCAGCGATTGTGTAACGGCAAGAGAGAGCCGCCTTCGTATAAAGCTTATGAAGGGATTCCACACGGAGCAGCTTAAGGTAAACACCATAGATTCGCCCAAGCGGTGGTGGGAGGTAATAGACAGAACCACAGGAGAGATCGTACCAGCGGATCAGTGGGAATATGAGGAGGATACGGGAGAGGTTGTGCTGACATCGATTCCCTATCATCAGTATACGGTAAGTTTTCTTGCTTTTCTCATCTGGGATCCGGTACATATGTATAATTTTATTACCAATGACTGGAAGAATGCGCCCCATCAGCTGACTTATGATGTGAGGCAGCCCAAGACGCAGGCGTATGTAAAGGAGAAGCTTAAAAAGTGGTGTGAGGAAAACCCTCATGTGAATGTTGTGCGTTTTACTACTTTTTTTCATCAGTTTACATTGACCTTTGACGATCAAAAAAGAGAAAAATATGTGGAATGGTTTGGTTATAGCGCCAGTGTCAGTCCTTATATTCTGGAGCAGTTTGAAAAATGGGCGGGTTATCCTTTCAGACCGGAATATATTGTAGACCAGGGGTATCACAATTCGATCTTTCGTGTGCCATCCAAAGAATTTCGGGATTTTATAGAGTTTCAGCAGATAGAAGTCTGCAAACTGGCAAAGGAGCTGGTAGATATTGTACACAGCTACGGTAAGGAAGCCATGATGTTTTTGGGAGATCATTGGATTGGTACAGAACCTTATGGTAAATATTTTGAGAGCATTGGGCTGGACGCTGTGGTAGGTTCCGTGGGAGATGGCGTTACCTTGCGTATGATTTCAGATATTAAAGGGGTAAAATACACGGAAGGACGTCTTTTGCCATATTTTTTCCCGGATGTATTTACAGAAGGAGGAGATCCCATAGGGGAGGCACAGGACAATTGGATGAAGGCAAGAAGGGCAATTCTCCGTTCTCCTTTGGACAGAATCGGATATGGGGGATACTTAAAGCTTGCCGCTCAGTGGCCTGGTTTTATTGATCAGATTCAAAGGGTAGTAAGCGAATTCAGACAGATCCATCAATACATGCAGGGGACAAAAGCATATGTGGCGCCTTTTAAGGTGGGTATTTTAAACTGCTGGGGCAATCTCAGAAGATGGATGTCCAATCAGGTGCACCATGCGCTTTGGTACCGGGAGATTTATTCCTATGTGGGAGTGATCGAGTGCTTAAGCGGAATGCCTGTAGATGTGGAGTTTTTAACCTTCGATGAGCTCAAGGAAGGAATTGACCCGGAAATTAAGGTGCTCATTAATGCAGGGGACGCCTATACCGCATGGAGCGGCGCCGAGAACTGGAAGGATGAAAGTGTCGTGTGCGCCGTCCGCAGATTTGTGGATCAGGGCGGAGGCTTTATTGGAGTGGGAGAACCCAGCGCCTGTCAATACCAGGGGCATTATTTCCAGCTCAGCGATGTGCTGGGAGTGGACAGGGAGATGGGATTTTCCATGAGTACCGACAAATATAATGAAATGAACAAAGAGCATTTCATTTTGGAGGATGTGCCCGGTGAGATTGATTTCGGAGAAGGTAAAAGCCGTATTTACGCCCAGGGTGAAAATTATCAGATCCTGAATATGGATGGAAAATACAGCCGGCTGGTAGTTAATACCTATGGAAAGGGCAGAAGCGTTTATTTTGCAGGACTTCCCTATTCACCTCAAAACTGCCGTCTTTTGCTGCGGGCAATTTATTATGCGGCGCATCGGGAGGAGGAAATGATGAAGTTTTATGTTACAAATGTGGACACAGAGCTTGCCGTCTTTGAGCAGACAAAAAAGATTGCGGTCATTAACAACTCCAAGGAGCCGAGGCAGACTGATTTGTATGTGCATGGCAGGCTGACGGAGCGTCTCGATCTGGAGCCTATGGAAATGAGATGGGTAGATTATAAGGAGCAGGATATATGAGTGAAGAAATTTTGAATAGCAGTCAAATAAATGAAGTGATTGCAGCATTTGCCACAGAGGGGAAGGTAATCGACCAAAAGCCTTATGGAAACGGTCATATCAACGATACCTTTTTAATTACCTGCCAGCTTCCCGATGAGGAAAGAAAGAGGTATATTCTTCAGAGGATGAATCACAGCATTTTTAAAAATCCGGGTCAGCTGATGGAAAATCTGGTGAACGTTACGGAGTACCTGCGCAGGGTGATTGTTACCCAGGGAGGCGATCCGGACAGGGAAACCTTAAATGTAGTGAAAACCAGGCAGGGAGATAACTATTATGAGGACAGCCGCCACAATTACTGGAGAATGGTTTTGTACATAGAAAGAACCATATGTCTGGAGCAGGTAGAAAGCGAAAAGGATTTTTATGACTGCGGCGTTGCCTTTGGAAATTTCCAGAGAATGCTTGCAGACTATCCTTCGGAAAAGCTTTATGAAACCATTCCCAATTTCCATAACACCCCTTCCCGCTTCCGTGATTTTCAAAGGGCGGTACAGGAAGACAAAATGTGCCGGGCGGCACAGGTGAAAGAAGAGATCGCGTTTGCTTTTGCAAGAGAAAAGGATACCTCTGTTTTGGTAGATCTTCTGGCGGAAGGAAAGCTGCCCCTTCGAGTAACCCACAATGATACCAAGTTGAACAATATCCTGTTTGACCAGGACAGCAGAAAGGCGATATGTATCATAGATTTGGATACGGTAATGCCCGGGCTTTCCCACTATGATTTTGGGGATTCCATTCGCACCGGAGCCAGTACAGGGGCGGAGGACGAACAGGATTTAAGCAAGATTGAGATGGATCTGTCCATGTTTGAGGTCTTTACAAAGGGATTTCTGGAGGGATGCGGCGGGAGCCTTACGGAAAAGGAAATTGAGACGCTTCCTATGGGAGCGAAGCTGATGACCTACGAGTGCGGCATACGGTTCCTTGCCGATTATCTGGAAGGGGACGTATACTATAAGATTCACAGAGAGCATCATAATCTGGACCGGGCGAGAACGCAGTTTAAGCTGGTGGCGGATATGGAGGCAAAGTGGGATCAGATGATGGCGATAGTAGAAAAATATAAATAGTGATGATCCAAATTGATTTCAGCTTAGAACGTATCCGGTTAACGGTGGTTCTAAGCTGAAATGCATTTAGGAGTCAAGTATGGCAGTTTTCCAAATGTTTGTTGTTTTGGGGAGAGCAATATGATAGAATAAGGGCAGATTGCAGGAAAGGCGGGATTTTCCGATGGGAATTTTGTTGAAGGATATTCTGGCAGTGGTGCCGGAAGGTGATAAGGATATTATCAAGGAAACCAATATTTATATTGAGGGCAGCAGGATCAAAAGCATTGGCGCAGAGCCGCAGGGGTTTTGTGCAGATCAGACAATTGACGGTAAGGACAGGCTTGCCATACCGGGGCTTGTGAATTGCCATACCCATTCTTATATGTCTTTTATGCGGAATGTGGCGGACGATCTGAGCTTTATGGACTGGCTGTTCGGAACCATCGATCCCATCGAACAGCAGATGACGGATGAAGATACTTACTGGGGAGCGTGTCTTGCCATCATCGAGATGATGAAAAGCGGAACGACTTGTTTTAATGATATGCAGATGAATATTCATCAAACCACAAGAGCGGTAAAAGAATCCGGTATGCGGGCGGTAATCAGCCGGGGGCTGGTGGGCAGCGGCATGGATGAAGGCGGTCAGATGAGGTTAAGGCAGGCTTATGAGGAGCGGGACGCAGCCAGGGATTGCGACAGACTGACCTTTATGCTGGGACCGCATGCCCCTTATACCTGTGATGAGGCATATATGCGTATTGTTTCTGAGGAAGCTAAGAAGAATCATATGGGAATTCATGTACACCTTTCTGAAAGTGAGAGCGAAATTCAGCAGATTCAGGAAAAGTACGGCTGTTCTCCCATTGAGATGGCGGATCGGAACGGTCTTTTTGACGTGCCTGCAATAGCCGCTCACTGTGTTCAGATTACAGAGAAGGATATGGAGATTCTGAAAAGAAGAAATGTCAGCGTAGTGACAAATCCGGCAAGCAATATGAAGCTGGGGAATGGATTTGCACCGGTGCCCGCTATGCTGGAAAAGGGAATCAATGTCTGTCTTGGAACCGATGGGGCAGCAAGTAATAACAGCCTGAATATGTTTCATGAACTGAGTCTTCTTACTTTAATTCATAAGGGAGTGAAAAGAACTCCTCAGTGCATCAGTGCCAGAGAAGGCTTCCGAATTGCAACCATAAACGGCGCCAGGGCGCTTGGTCTGGAAAAGGAGATAGGCTCTCTGGAGGAAGGCAAAAAGGCGGATATCGCCATTTTGAATTTAAATACGCCTTCTTTAACGCCCAGGAACAATCTTCTTGCAGGACTGTCTTATTCTGCGAACGGCTCCGAGGTGGAGACGGTTATCATTGACGGAAAGATTACCATGAAGGACAGAAAAATTCTGACTATGGATGAAAGTCTTGTTTATAAAAAGATCGAAGAGATTATTACCCGCATGGGATTGGATCAGAAAGAATATTAAGGAGGAACCAGAATGAGCAGTGAAATCAGAGACATTCATTTAGCCGAATCAGGGGAGCGCAAGATCGAATGGGTAAAAAGAAATTGCGACCTGCTTCGAACACTGGAGGAGGAATTTGAAAAGACAAAACCCTTTGCAGGCAAAAAAATTGCGCTTTCCGTGCATCTGGAGGCAAAAACGGCATATTTGTGCCTGGTGCTGAACGCCGGGGGAGCGGAGATGTTTGTAACAGGCTCCAACCCTTTGTCAACCCAGGATGATGTGGCGGCTGCATTGGTTAAGGCTGGGCTTGAGGTTCACGCATGGTACGGTAGTACGCCGGATGAATACAATGCCCATATCCGTCACGTTCTGGAGGCGGGACCTAATATTATCATCGATGACGGCGGCGATTTGGTAAATATGGTGCATACCCGGATGCCCGAGCTGATACCCAATATTATTGGCGGATGTGAGGAAACCACTACAGGTATTATCCGCCTGGAGGCAATGGATAAAGCGGGAGAATTGAAATTCCCTATGGTCCGCGTAAACAATGCAGACTGTAAGCATTTGTTTGATAATCGCTATGGAACCGGTCAGTCTGTATGGGATGGCATTAACCGGACCACAAACCTGATCGTTGCCGGTAAGATTGTGGTAGTGGCAGGGTATGGATGGTGCGGAAAGGGAACCGCAATGCGTGCAAAAGGTCTTGGCGCAAGAGTGATTGTCACGGAGATCGATCCCATCAAGGCGATCGAGGCTGTTATGGATGGATTTGACGTAATGCCTATGAAGGAAGCGGCAAAGGTGGGCGATTTCTTTGTAACCGTTACGGGCTGTGATAAGGTAATCGATGAAGAAGATTTCCAGGTAATGAAGGACGGCGCAATCCTCTGCAACGCAGGTCATTTTGACTGTGAGATCGATATGGCAAGACTTCGTGAGATTGCAGTGGAGACAAGAGAGCAGAGAAAGAACATTATGGGCTATAAGCTTCCTACAGGACAGTGGATTTTTGTTCTGGCGGAAGGTCGGCTGGTGAATCTTGCGGCAGGGGACGGACACCCGGCGGAGATTATGGATATGAGCTTTGCCATTCAGGCATTGTCGGCAAAATATCTGGTAGAGCATGGAAAAGAGCTTACAGAGAAGCTGATCGATGTGCCTAAGGCGGTAGATCAGGATGTGGCAAAGAGAAAACTTGCTTTCCTTGGAAAGGAAATCGATGTTCTGACGCCGGAACAGGAGAAATATTTAAACAGCTATACGGTATAATTGACTGATTGAAAAAATAATATATTTTCTGAAAAAATAAACTATTGCGCAATAATGTCTTATGATTTACTATATAAATATAACATTATTGCGCAATTTTAACGTAAGGGGGTATGTCTATGCATAATAAAGCTATTAAAATTCAATCAAAAAAACATCCCAATGTTGTTTTAAAGGCAATTCCGGGACATTTTGTAACGCCCAACTCGCATGTAAATTATTTTTTGGACATGGCAACCTTGAAATGCAGGTTAAGCGAGGCTTCTGCGGCGGCGAAGGCGCTCAGCGAGCAGATATCGGCAACTACGGTGGTAGACACCATCGTTTGTATCGACGGATGTGAAATCATAGGCGCTTTTTTGGCGGAGGATCTGACCAGGGCAGGGGTTTACTCTATGAACTCCCACAATACCATTTATATTGTCACACCTGAATATGTAAATTCCGGTCAGCTTGTGTTCAGAGAAAATATCATTCCCATGATTCGGGATAAAAATATCCTGCTGCTTCTGGCGTCTGCAACCACGGGACAGACGATTGTTAAAGCGTCCCAGGCGCTGAGTTATTACGGAGCCAAGATCAGCGGTATCAGCGCTGTTTTCAGCGCGGCAAACAGCGCCATGGGAATTCCCATTAAATCCTTGTTTACAATTACCGATATACCGGATTATAAGACCTATAACCCTGAGGGCTGTTCTCTTTGCAGAGATGGAAATAAAATAGACGCTTTTGCAAATGGGTTCGGATATTCCATTTCAAATTAAGAAAAAATAAAAGAGAGTGGATGGTTTTATCCCATTCACTCTCTTTTCATGTTATTAGTTATAATTGTCAATGCAAGGCTGGAACATATCTTTGCTTACGCCGCACAGAGGGCAGCACCAGTCGTCCGGAAGATCCTCAAAAGCGGTTCCAGGAGCGATTCCATGCTCAGGGTCGCCTACTGCAGGATCATAAGTATAACCACAGGGATTGCAAAAATATTTTTTCATAGCATTATCTTCCTTTCAAATGTTTTTAGTTAAAATATCTCTTTAAGAGACCTTCAAATGCCTTGCCGTGTCTTGCCTCGTCGCGTGCCATTTCATGAACGGTGTCATGGATAGCGTCAAGGTTAGCGGCTTTTGCTCTCTTTGCCAGGTCAAACTTGCCTGCGGTAGCGCCATTTTCAGCTTCTACTCTCATTTCAAGGTTTTTCTTGGTGGAGTCAGTTACAACTTCCCCTAACAGCTCGGCAAATTTTGCAGCGTGCTCAGCTTCTTCCCATGCTGCCTTTTCCCAGTATAAACCGATTTCAGGATAGCCTTCTCTGTGAGCTACTCTTGCCATTGCAAGGTACATGCCGACTTCTGAGCATTCGCCGTTGAAGTTAGCTCTCAGATCTTCAAGGATATCTTCACTTACGCCCTGCGCAACGCCTACTACATGCTCGGCAGCCCATGTCTTATCAGCGCCCTGTGCTGTGAATTTCTCTGCGGGCGCATTACATACGGGACATTTCTCCGGTGCAGAGTCTCCTTCGTGAACATAACCACATACCTGACATACAAATTTCATAATACTTGTCTCCTTTTCTTTATTTATATAATTTTTTGGATGCACTTATTACAATGACCGTAAAAATAGGTTACGTGCCCTTCGATTTTACCCTCAAAGGATTTACCGGCAGCTTCTGTTAAATGTTCCATAAGAGGCATCTCCAGATCCATTACCCTTCCGCATTCGGAACAGACAAAATGGTAATGAGGAGAAGTATCATAATCAAAGCGATCCACACCGTCACCCACACGAAGTCTTGCAATCTCGCCAAGATCGGCAAGGAGAGTAAGGTTTCGGTATACGGTTCCCAGACTGATGTTAGGAAAAGACTGCCGGACATTTGTATAAACAATTTCAGCAGTGGGATGGTCTTTTCGAGTGGACAAAAACGCTTTGATGGAATCGCGCTGCCTGCTGTGTTTCAAATTCATACGGTTTCCCTTTGATTTAAAATCAGTAATCGTTACTGTTTTATTATACCTTTTTTAAAAATTGTGTCAAGATTCATTTATGACAATTTATAAATTTTTTATAGATTCCTCTATTCTTTAATGAGCAACTTTTTATTGCATGTGATATAATCGGTATAAAAGACAGACCGTAAGCGAGGGCAGAAGTGTAAAATGAAATTTAAAACCAGATTGGTTATAACATTTTTGACTATTATTTTACTTCCACTGGTACTTGCCTGCATTGTTTTCCTTTTTATTGGGGGATACCTTGTTAAGGAACAGGAGGAATACGGATTCAGGAACAAGGATTACAATATGCTCATCGACCCCACACAGGCATCCAGATTGATTTCTGATGAAATATTCCTGCAGGTGGACGAGATTCTTGAAAAAGATTCTTCCGGGCTGGAGAAGGAAAATGTCCTTTCAGGAATCAATGAAAAGATCGTTAACAAGGCTTCCTATATTATCGTTCGCAAAGGAGAAGAACTTTACTATACAGGAAATGAACTGGCGGCAAAGCAGATTTTTGACAAGCTGCCGGATTTCGCGGAAGAAAACATATGGCAGCAGCAGGAACAGAGTATCTATTATGACGACATGAAAAAGCTGGTCAGGCAAATGGATTTTTATTTCTCTGATGGAAGTGAAGGAAGCTTCTTTGTAATCACCAGAGCCAATTCCATTATATCCAGAAAGCTGTTTGTGGATATGGCGATTGCCATTATGGTGATTTTGATTTTTACCAGTATGTTTCTCACCAATTGGATCAGCCATGGGGTTTTTGCTCCCATCAATCAGCTCAATATCGCCATGCAGAATATTGCGGAAGGAAACCTGGAATATATGCTTCCGGATAAGGACGATGGGGAAATAGGAGATCTTTACCGAAATTATGAAGATATGAGGCTGCGCCTGAAAGAATCTACAGATGAAAAGATTCTGGCGGAGAAGCAGAATAAGGAACTGGTGAGCAATATTTCTCACGATTTGAAAACGCCTATTACGGCAATTAAAGGTTATGTGGAAGGTATTATGGACGGCGTAGCGGATACGCCGGAGAAAATTGATAAATATATCCGAACCATATATAATAAAGCAAACGATATGGACAGGCTGATCAATGAGCTTACAGTCTATTCAGGAATAGACTCCAATCGAATTCCCTACCATTTTCATAAGATCAATATTTCCGAATATTTCAGAGATTGTATCGAGGAAGTGGGGCTTGATCTGGAATCTAAAAATATAGAATTAAATTATGCTAATCTGGTAGATCCTAATACGCTGATCATAGCCGATCCGGAGCAGCTGAAACGGGTAATCAATAATATTATTGGGAACAGTATTAAATATCTGGATAAGCCGAAAGGAGAGATCGATATCCGGATCCTGGATGAAATAGATTCCATCCGGGTGGAGATCGAGGATAACGGAAAGGGAATTGCGGCAAAGGATCTGCCTAAAATATTTGAACGTTTTTACAGATCCGATGCCTCCAGAAATTCAGCGCAGGGAGGGAGCGGAATAGGACTTTCCATTGTAAAGAAAATCGTGGAGGATCACGGCGGATATATTTGGGCTACCAGTAAGGAAGGAGAAGGAACCTGTATGCACTTTGTAGTCCGGAAGTATCAGGAATCGGAGTAGAAATACAGTTGTAAGTATACAACAGGTTAAAAGGAATAAAAGTTGGAGGAAACCAAATGAGCAGAATTTTAATTATCGAGGACGAAGAAGCAATTGCCGATCTGGAGAAAGACTATTTGGAGTTAAGCGGATTTGAGGTAAAGATCTGCAATAAGGGAGACGAAGGCTTACAGACGGCGATGGCGGAGGAATTTGATCTGATCGTGCTGGATCTGATGCTGCCCGGTATGGATGGGTTTGAAATTTGTAAGCGCATCAGAGAGGAAAAGAATATCCCCATCATTATGGTGTCGGCGAAAAAGGATGATATCGATAAGATCAGGGGTCTGGGCTTAGGGGCTGATGATTATATGACCAAGCCTTTCAGCCCCAGCGAACTGGTGGCAAGGGTCAAGGCGCATATGGCAAGGTATGACAGGCTGGTGGGTTCTACCCAAAAGAATAACGATATTATTGAGATCCGCGGCATACGTATAGATAAGACGGCAAGAAGAGTAATCGTTGACGGGGTGGAAAAGGCATTTACAGGAAAAGAATTTGATCTTCTTACTTTCCTGGCGGAACATCCCAATCATGTATATACCAAGGAAGAGCTGTTCCGGGAAATCTGGGATATGGATTCCATTGGCGATATTGCAACGGTGACGGTGCACATTAAAAAAATCCGGGAAAAAATTGAATATGATTCTGCAAAGCCCCAGTATATTGAAACCATATGGGGGGTAGGATATCGGTTTAAGGTCTGAAAGGAGTATGAGGGGGCTTATAAATGGAAAAGGAACTGATATTTCAAATTCTGGGCATTCCTGAAACCAGGGAGGAAGAGGTGGTCAGGAATGCCTACAGAGAAATTCTCAAAAGGACAAATCCGGAGGATGATCCGGAGGGCTTTAAGCGATTGCGGCAAGCCTATGAGGAGGCTGTCAGGCTGATATCCAAGCCGGAAACAGAGGAAGAAAAGGCAGCGCTTAAAAATGATGTAGATCTTTGGATCGACCGGGTAGATCAACTCTACCAGGATCTTTTTTTGCGTCCTGACGCGGACAGGTGGAAGGAAATTCTTGGGGATCCTGTCTGCGAGGGATTGGATACAGGCTTGGAAGCAAGAGAGAAAATGATCGTATTCCTGATGGATCACAGCAATCTGCCCCATGAGATCTGGAAACTGATAGACCAGGTTTTTCAGATTACGGCTGATATAGAAGCATTGAAGGAAAAATATCCCGTTAATTTTCTCAATTACATGAAATATTACGTGGAAAACGATACTTTTATTCCTTACCGGCTGTTTGTTCCCAGGGAGGACGCTTTAACAGAAGGTCCTTTTAACGGCGACGGATACATAAATGAGTATCTTCAGATCAAAAGACAGGTAGACAACAGAGAAATAGAAGGATGTCTGCAAAAACTGGAGGATTTGAAAGGCTTTGGCATTTATCATCCCTATGAGGATGTCGAGAGACTGCGTATCTATGGGGAAGAAAAAAGGGAAGAAGAAGGACGTTCCCTTGCAGAGGAACTTTTGGAAAGGTACGAAGACGATACTTACGTGCAGCTTTATGCAGGGCAGATCCTGTGGGCTGTAGGCGAGAAGGATCGCGCCTATGGTCTGTGGAAAGGTATTTTGGAGAGATGGAAGGACCATTATATGGCGAAGTATTTCTCCGTAAAACATCTGATGGATCAAAAGGACTTTTTTAATGCAAGAGAGCTTTTGATCGATCTGCTGGATGTGAATGAAAGGGACGAGGAGTTAATTTCCTTCCTTCATACAGTGAATGATGAATTGATCAAGGAATTTAGAGGCATGCTGGAGGAGGGGCGCGAGGATCCCCGCTTTCCGGGCAATGATCTGAAAATCAGGCTGGGAAGATGCCTTTTCCAAAATGAAAGAATGGACGAGGCTTTTCAGGTGATGGACAGCTTTTCTCCGGAGCCTTCGGAGGAGTGCAAATATTACAATCTATATGCCCAGCTCCTTTATCAGGTTAAGCGCTATGAAGAAGCGCTGCCCTACCTGCGCAAATGGCTGGAGCTGGTGGAGGGGCTGACGGATGACGGAACTCTGGAGACCCAGAGGCAGATGAAAAGGAAACCGGTAATCCATGCGTTAATCAGTTGCTGCCATTATGAGCTGAAGGAGGATGAGGAAGGGGAAAAAGAGGCTGAGCTTGCCATCAAGGAAGCGGCAAACAAGCAGGATAAGACCAAAAATATGCATTATTATGCAAACCGTCTGCTTGTCTCCAAAAAGTATGAAAAAGCGGTAGATTTGTGCGACCAGCTGATTCAGGAGGAAGAAGGCTATTATCCCGCATACCTGATCCGGCAGGAGGCATGCTACCATATGAGAAGAGCGCAGCAGGTGGTGGATGATTATCATAAGGCGGTAAGAATTTTTGCCGGATTTTATATGCCTTATTTGTTTGCCACCAAGATATTTTTTGAGTATGGGCAGTATCAGGATGCAAAGGGAGTGCTGGATTTCGCCCATGAGAATAACGTGGAATTCTCAGACGAAATGCTCCTTTACGAGGCTAAGGTGCTAAGGTGCCTGTCCGAAAGCAGGGAGGACAGAATCCGTCCCAGAGAGATTCTGGCACAGCTTGCAGGCAAAAACGACAAGGGACAGTGTCAGCTGGAGGACAAATCGGAGATCGAATTTGAAAAAGGCTTGTTGTGCTGGAACGATGGGGAGATGGACAGGGCGCTTTCCTTCTTAAACGAGGCGATTCGGAAGAATCCCTCCCGTGACCAGTACCGTATTGTGCGGGGGCATATTTACCTGGATATGAAAAAGTACGAGAAGGCACTGGCGGAATACCGTGCCTGTGCCAAATCCTATCAGAATGCTCCTGAGCTTTATTATAATAAAGGGTGCGCCCACGAAGGGCTTGGGGAAATCGATGCGGCGATCGAAGCCTTTAAGAAGACCCTTACGCTGGACGACCGGTACCGGAATACCAATCACAAACTCTACAATATTTATAAGGTAAGATACAACGAGAAAAACCGCAGGGAAGATTATGAGCAGGCGCTTTATTACATTAACAGGCGGCTGGAAATCAGGGAAACCGCTTCCGCGTATTTTTATCGTGCCATGCTTTATCACGACTCGGCACAGGAAGAGTTGTCCTTAAAAGATTATGGGAAATATCTGGAAGAGGAGAAAGAAGATTTTGCCGCCTACAGCAACATGGGCTTTTGCTACAGGGCGCTGGGAGAGTACGAGAAAGCTTTGGAATTTTTTCAGAAGGCAAAGGAGGTCATGGAGAAAAAGACCGACAGCAGCAGACCTTACTATCAAAGCGGAATGTGCTACAAAGCCATGGAAAAATATCAGGAGGCGCTTGCCTGTTTTGAAGAGGGCGCCGGGATTTTCCCCGAGGACGGCAGCTTCCTGGAGGAAATGGGGAATATTTATATGCTGCTGAAGGAATATGACAAGGCGATTGAAGCCTATGAAAAGATGATGCCGTTAAACAGCGACGCATATCTTGATCTTGCATGGGTGTGGTATGAAAAGGGGAAGCTTAGAAAGGGTATTAGAATTTTAAAGAACGGTATTAATAAGACAGAGGATTCAAATAAACCGGGACTTTATAGCGATTTGGGGGATCTTTATTTTGATACCCTTTATTATAATAAGGCGCTGAAGGCATATCAGAAAGCAATTTTCCTGGAGAAGGATCCCTGGAAGCTTTTCGAGTATGAAAAACATGCGGCACAGTGCTGTTATACGATGGGTGATGAAACGAAAGCAAAGGAAATGGCACAGAGCGCCCTGGATCACTTTCACGAAGCCGGGCGGGATGAAGAAGATTATCTTGCTTATAAGGCGACCGCCATTTTCCGGACAGGAGATTTGGGATGGATTTACCTGTGTCTGGGAGAGACGGAAAAGGCAAAGGAGTGCTTTGCCAAAATGGAAGAAATGCCGCTGTGCCGGTATTGTCAGCATAAGAAATGTTATGAAAGCACTCTCTGGATGGGACGTTTTTATGAAAGCCAGGGAGATTATGAACGAGCCGCCCAGCTGATGGAGGAGACTTTACAAAGATATCCGGATTGTGTTCAGGCAAAGGAGGTTCTTATGAGATTACGGAGGAAGTTATGATTATCGGAATTGATCTTGGAACAACAAACAGTCTTGCCGCTTATTTTACTGAGGAGGGACCTAAAATTATTCCCAATCGAATGGGAAGGAGGCTGACCCCTTCGGTGGTGAGTATGGATGAGGAGGAGCAGATCTACGTAGGGGATACGGCGGTGGAGAGAAATCTTCTTTACCCTGGCAGCGGCGCCGCTGTCTTTAAGCGGGATATGGGCAGTCAGAAAAAATTTAAGCTGCTTCACAAAACCTTTACGGCGGAGGAGTTATCCTCCTTTGTACTGAGGGCACTGAAGGAGGACGCGGAGCATTACCTGGGGGAAGAGGTAACAGAGGCGGTGATCAGCGTTCCGGCGTATTTTAACGATGCCAGAAGAAGGGCAACCAAAAGAGCCGGAGAACTGGCAGGGCTGAAAGTGGAACGTATTATCAGCGAACCCACAGCCGCAGCAATTGCATACGGACTCTATCAGAATAAGGAACACGCCCGGTTTCTTGTGTTCGATCTGGGAGGAGGAACCTTTGACGTCTCTATCCTGGAGCACTTTGATACCATCCTGGAGGTTCGTGCTGTGGCGGGCGATAATTTCCTGGGAGGAGAAGATTTTACGGCGGTTTTGGAGGATATGTTTTTTGAGAAATACCCTCAGGTTGACCGCCTTAGACTGGACGAAAAGACTCTGCGCCATATTCATAAGCAGGCGGAACTTTGCAAGCTGGGATTTTCAGAGGATAAGAAATCCGCTATGAACTGTAAGATCGGAGAAGAGCTTTTTACCTATACGGTAGACCTTTCCAAATACGAGGAGGCATGCAGCGAGCTTTTGGAAAAAATCCGCCAGCCCGTAAAGCGGAGTCTCATGGATGCCCATATCAGGCTTTCGGATATTGATAAAGTAGTGCTGGTAGGAGGCGCCACCAAAAGTCCTGTGATCCGCAGGTTTGTGGGCAGGCTTTTCAGGGTAATTCCCGATACCAATATCAATCCCGATGAAGCGGTGGCGTTAGGAGCGGCAATACAGGGCGCCATGAAGGAACGGCGGGGCGCCATCAAAGAGGTCATTTTAACAGATGTATGTCCTTTTACCCTGGGCACTGAGGTGGTGCGGGAATGGGAAAAGGGGCAGTATGAAAACGGCGTATTCTGCCCCATTATTGAACGTAACACTGTAATTCCGGCGAGCAGGACGGAACGTCTGTATACGGTACGGGACGACCAGACGAAAATAAGAGTCAATGTACTCCAGGGGGAAAGCAGATTTGCTTTTAATAATCTGTCCCTGGGCGAGCTCATGATCGATATTCCGCCCGGAAAAGCAGGGGAAGAGGCGGTGGACGTGACCTACACCTATGATATCAATTCCATTTTGGAGGTGGAGGTACAGGTGGTGTCCACCGGAAAAAAGGAAAAACAGGTATTTTGCGGTCGGGATGTGGATATGACCGAGGAGGAAATACAGGAAAGACTGGAGACCCTTTCTTACTTAAAAATTCATCCCAGAGACAGGGAGGAAAATAAATATCTTCTGCTGTTAGGGGAGCGGATTTATGAGGAAAGCCTGGGAGATAAACGCCGGTATATAGAAGCGGAGCTGCATAAATATGAAAAGGCTTTGAATACCTATGATACAGGGATTATCGAAGAGGCAAAGAAAAAGTTTAAGGAATTTCTGGAAGAATTTAAGGATTTTGATTAGCAGACAAAGGACGGAAGCATCAGGTGCAGAAAAATATTATCTATGAAGACGAACATATGATAGTGGTATTTAAGCCTGCCGGAATCGCCACCCAGACGGCAAGAATCGGTCAGCAGGATATGGTCAGCGAGCTGAAGAATTACCTTGTGAAAAAGCCTGAGTACCGGGGAAAAGGCGAGCCCTATTTGGGAGTGGTGCACAGGCTGGATCAGCCTGTTTCCGGACTCCTTACCTTTGCCAAAACCAAAAAGGCGGCGGCGGATTTAAGCAGTCAGCTGGGCAGCGGTAAAATGCACAAATATTATTATGCGGTCATTTATGGAGCTTCCTGCAAGGAGGAAGAACGGCTGGAAAATTATCTGTATAAGGATGCTAAGACCAACCGGTCCACGGTGGTAAAAGAAGATTTCCCGGGGGCGAAGAAGGCGTCTCTGATCTATAAAAAGGTTAAAACGCTGATGATTTTGGAGAAGGGGCAGGAAGTTTCGTTGGTGGAAGTAGAGCTTTTAACGGGCAGGCACCATCAGATCCGTGTCCAGCTTGCCTTTCACGGTATGCCTCTTTTGGGGGACAGTAAATACGGGGGCGAAAATGTGAAGCGGCTCAGCATGGAGATCGGCTGCCGGAACGTGGCTCTTTGCGCATATAAGCAAATTCTGGAACACCCTGTAACAGGGAAGAAAATGGTTTTTGAAAGACAGCCGGAGGAAAAAATTTTTCTTCCTTTCTTTACCAGAGGAATTTAAAAAAATACAAGTCATATTTCAAATGAAATTACCCATACTACCAGTAGTTATTATGAGAGACGGTGAAGTATGGGTGATTTTTTTGTGGAAAAAATAAAGCTGACAAAAGAGCAGAAAAAATATTTAACCGGGGCGGCGGTAAGTCTTCTGGTTTATGGGGCAATGAAATATATCAGTCCTATTGTAACGCCTTTTCTTTTTGCTTTTTTACTGGCAGGTCTTTTGAATCCGGTGGTGCAGGGACTCCATCATAAAACGAAAATACGGAAGTCCTTTTTGGCGGGAATGATCTTATTTGTAATCTGTGTGTTATTGGCAGCGCTGATCTGGATGCTGTTATCAGCGTTGGTTACAGGAGGAGGGCGGCTTGCCGTAGAACTGCCTGCATATCAGGAGGAGCTTTGCCTTTTACTGGGAGACTGCTGCGACAGGATGGAGCAGAAATTTGGCATAGACGGTGTTCAGATTGAAAGTTTCATCATAGACCAGGTAAATTTTTTTATTAATAACCTTGAAGTAAATGTGCTTCCTCAGGTGATGGGAAAATCTGTTAATTATATGAAAAACTTTGTAAGCTTTCTCAGTGTGATTGTCATTATGATTATAGCGGTGCTGCTGATCATGAAAGATTATGATAAATATACGGCAAGGTTCAGGGAAAAACAGGAGTTTGGGGGGATTAGAGAAATAGGAAAAAAGGTACTTCTTTATGTGAAAACCTTTATGAAGGCACAGGTAATCATTCTCTGTATTATCAGTACATTATGCGCTCTTACGCTTGCTTTTATGGGGATGAAGGGCGGGGTTTTATATGGAATCTTAACAGGCGTTATGGATATGCTTCCCTTTATCGGAACGGGCATTATGCTGATTCCCCTTGCTATTTTCAGACTGATCAGGGGGAATTACTGGCAGGCGCTTCTTTGCTTTTGCCTTTATGGCGTATGCGCCCTCGTACGGGAATTTTTGGAACCTAAGCTTATTGGAGAAAAAATAGGAGTATGGCCGGTAGGAATTTTGTTCGCCGTTTTTGCCGGAATTCACTTGTTTGGCGTATGGGGGATTATCAAAGGTCCTCTGTCCCTGGTTATAATATGTGAGACCTGTAAGTATCTGTGGCGGGAGCAAAAATGAGAGCTCTCCTTTTTGCCTCCCCCATTCCCAAAATAAGAAACAGAAAAGGAAGATTTAAAATCTGGGCAAAGCTCACCATATTATGCACAAAGTAACAGACAACAGGTACTGCAAACAGGTAAAATCCAGGATCCCGGCGCCCTTCTTTCATGCATTTTCCGGCAAAAGTGATAAAAATTCCCGCAAAGAAAAGTACGCCCAAAATGCCTGTGTTTATAAGGGCGGTAAGGAGTTCGTTATGGGCGTTGGTAAGGCGGTTTGCTCCGAAAAAGTCTCTTAACCCTTCCGCAACCTCCGGGAGAGAATAGGCATATGCGGAAAAGCAGTCTGTGCCTACGCCGAAAAGTTTATGAAATACCGGCATTTGTTTGTACATTTGAAGGCTGCTGCATATAGCGGCGCCTCTTCCGTTTCCCCACTCTTTTCCGAACTTAAGCCATTCTTTTTGAGCAAGTCCGGGGATTTCTATCCGGGTGTTGACTGTTGCCAATATCAGCCAACAGAAAATAATGCCAAGGGGCAGCAGGATCATGATCCGGTGAAGAAGCCGCCGGGTTTTTTCTGTCAATTCGCCTTTCCATTTCCACTGAAGAAAAATAAACGTACCCAAAGCAAAAATGGCGATCCACAGGGTAATACCGGAGTCTGTCATATAGGCGCAGAGATTATCCACGTCATAATTGTAGCCCTGGGGAATCACAGTCCGAAGCAACCGGATTAACTGTGCTGAAAATCCCCACAGGGAAAGAAGCAAAAGGAAATTGAGGATCCATGCTCTTTTCTTCAAAGCAATCCAAAATAAGACATAAAACAGGGCGGCAAAAAAGAGAAAAATGCTGCTCCCTCCCTGACAAAAACCGACGGCAAATACGAGCAGGGCATAGAAACCGCACCCTATTTTTTTCTTTGCTCCAAGCAGGAACAGACAAATGCCGGGAGGTGCAAGAACAGAAAGACAGCCGCAGAACCAGTTGATATTTCCCAGGGTGGAAATAAAGGATGGCTGGCGGACTTCTATGGGAAGCAGATAGAGGGAAAATCGATCCAAAATGCCCAGGGCAAACACAACCCCGGATACCGCCATTTCTACATACAGCACAAGCCTCTGAACCCTCCAGAATCTGGAAATAAAAAAGTACAGCCCGCACAGTGTCAGGAAAAGAGCCAAGCCCATATACCAGCCGTCGGTTCCCCATAATGCCTCTTCCCGGTAATTGGAATAAGAGTAGGAAATAAAAATTTCCGTGGCATAGAGGATGACAAATAAGTCTACGGCAGACAACCTGCTCCAATCTATGAGAGGAGCGTGTTTTTGCCTGATCCGAAGGTAAATTTGCCGGGCAGCGTAAAGGAAACCGATGAATACGAAGATTACCAGCGCGCCCAGGGAGCAGCGGATGAAAAATTGATATTTCGCCTTTCCGATGTCCACGTAGCCCTGTTTCATGTAAAGAGGGTATACGCCGAAGATCAGGAGCAGGTATGCGGTTGTGAATAAATTTCCGGCTTTTTTGGACATTGGGTCGCCTTTCCTGGGGGATAAAAGGGTACAGCATAAGTATAGCAGGGTAAAAACGGTTCTGCAAATTTTTGCGGTATAAGGGAAGTGGGGAGGCGGAATTTCAAGGTGACGACGGCAGGGGATATGGAGATGTTCAGACAAATTGTAGAGGGGAGAGAAAAATATTAAATCATGTTCCAGGTTTTATCTGGTGTTAATGGGCTAAAATATCCTTTTATGCAGTTGGGATTTATGATACATAATTGAGTGTGGGTTTTTTCCATAATACCAGAGTCTTTATATACGGGATTTCCTTCTATAAATACGCCTCGGACGCTGTCATAAGGTCTTTCTCCGTTTTCTCTGTTATATTGGTGAATCCTTTCAATAACAGCACAGTCTAATTCTCTTAACAGAAGATCTTTGCTTTCTTTCATATTTCTGTTTACCGGCAACGGCTTACCTAATAAAGATAACTCAAATTTTAAAAAATCATATCCATTTTTTAAAATTGAGGAACTGCCATAATCTGTTAAATCTAGGCAATGTCCCATACTTATAACAGCGCCAATCACCGCAGGTTCCCTGGGTTTTTCATGGGGATGTTTCTTATTATATCTGGCGCAGTAGGACTTTGCCCATTCTTCAGCCCGGTTCAAGCTGTTTTCCCAGAAATAAATTCCATTACCCAGCCAATCATAAGAATTATGGCTTATTTTCAATCTTTCATGTTTGTATAGGACATTTTTATATGTATTAAGATCACAACCATGAAAGCCAATAATTAAGTTAGGTAAATTACTATACATATGTTATCCTTAAGCTTTAGAGAGTGTTTTGGTGTAATGGTAGCGTTCGGTGAATTCACCGTCAGCTTGTATGATGTGGCAGCCTTCTAAACTTTTTTGAGCTTTTTTAATTGCTTCATCTTCCGGTAATTGCTTCAGGTTTTGCAAATAATCCTTCATACCTTTTATGTAAGAGGTTCTTTCGCTCTCCACTAATTCAACAGATGGCATAATGTTTATCTCCTTATCGTTCGTAAATACATGAGCATCAGACATTTTTCTTTTCATTAGATATATCCTTTCTCTACAATGAGTATATATCATTCCATGGAAGAAAAATGTAGAAATGAAATTGGAAGTTCTTTTATTATAAAATATATCATGTGGTTTTACAATGAAATTTTTCAAATTCTCCAATCCCGTATTGACAAGTTAAAGTTTTTTTTCTACAATCATGATACAGTTTTACAAGAAAACAGTAATACAAACGTGGCGAAGAAAAGGACTAGTACGGATTGGAAGCTTCCAGAGAGAAAATCCCCTTTGTGCAAAGGGCTTTAACAGCTCAGGTGCAGTAAAGGGAGCTGAGAGATTTTTAAGGGGAATATTCGGAACCTGCCTTGGAGCCCTGTATGAAAATACAGCGTAGCACCGGCGATAACGGTAAGAAAAGAGAATGTTTACAGCAATTTTGCTGGTTGCATTAAGTAGGGTGGTACCGCCGGTTTCCGGTCCCTTATGGGGCGGAGAGGCGTGCCGCCCTTTGTGTTGTGTGTTCGAGCCCATGATTGGTACGGTATCGTGGAGCTAAGGACACCAGGCGTTAAGAAGACGAAAACAGGAAGGACCGTACAGAAAAGAGGAGAAAATGGCTGAGAAAAAATTAGTGGAAGCTATCACATCCATGAGCGAAGATTTTGCTCAGTGGTATACGGATGTGGTGAAAAAGGCAGAGCTCATTGATTATTCCAATGTGAAGGGCTGTATGGTGATCAAGCCCGCCGGGTATGCTCTTTGGGAAAATATTCAAAGACAGCTGGACGAGAGATTTAAAGAGACTGGTGTGGAAAATGTCTACATGCCCATGTTTATTCCGGAAAGTCTTCTGGAAAAAGAAAAGGATCATGTGGAGGGCTTCGCCCCTGAAGTGGCGTGGGTAACCCACGGAGGCTTAAATCCCCTTCAGGAGAGAATGTGCGTAAGACCTACCTCGGAAACCTTATTCTGTGATTTTTATAAAGGTGACATTCATTCTTACCGGGATTTGCCCAGAGTATATAATCAGTGGTGCAGCGTAGTGCGTTGGGAGAAGGAGACGAGACCCTTCCTTCGCTCCAGAGAGTTTTTGTGGCAGGAGGGGCATACGGCGCATGCCACGGCCGAGGAGGCGCAGGAGAGAACGGAGCAGATGCTGAACGTATATACGGATTTTTGTGAGGAAGTGCTTGCAATTCCCGTCATTAAAGGACGCAAGACGGATAAGGAAAAATTTGCAGGAGCGGAGGCTACCTATACCATAGAAGCGTTGATGCATGACGGTAAGGCGCTGCAGTCCGGCACCAGCCACAACTTCGGAGACGGATTTGCAAAGGCATTTGGCATTCAGTTTACGGATAAGGATAATCAGTTGAAATACGTTCATCAGACTTCCTGGGGAATGTCCACCAGAATTATCGGCGCCATTATCATGGTACACGGAGACGATTCCGGACTGGTGCTGCCTCCAAAGGTTGCGCCTACTCAGGTCATGATTATTCCTATTCAGCAGAAAAAGGAAGGGGTTCTGGACAAAGCATATGAACTTCGGGACAGGCTGAAAGGCTTTAAAGTGAAAGTGGACGATAGCGACAAGAGTCCCGGATGGAAATTCTCCGAGCAGGAAATGCGCGGTATTCCCCTGCGGGTGGAGATCGGTCCTAAAGATATTGAGGCAGGCAAATGCGTAATCTGCCGGCGGGATACCAGGGAAAAGATAGAGGTTGCTTTGGATGAGCTTGAGAAGAAAGTGGGAGAACTGTTGGTTCAGATTCAGGCGGATATGCTTGAACGGGCGAAAAAACATTTGGAAGCCCATACCTATACGGCTGCAAACAGAGAGGAGTTTGAGAAAATCTTTGAGGAAAAATCGGGCTTTGTGAAAGCTATGTGGTGCGGAGAAACAGCATGTGAGGAAGCGATCAAGGAAAATATGGCAGTTACCAGCCGCTGTATGCCTTTCCATCAGGAATGCCTGTCGGAGACCTGCGTTTACTGCGGAAAACCGGCGAAAAAAATGGTATACTGGGGCAGAGCATATTAATGATTAAGAAAAGGAAGATCACGGATGCAGAATAGAACCATGATACAGTTGCCTGATAAGGTAAGCTATATTATCAACACCATCATGGAAGCCGGCTACGAGGCGTATGCGGTAGGCGGCTGCATTCGTGACTCTATTTTGGGAAGGACGCCGGATGACTGGGATATTACCACTTCCGCATCCCCCCATCAGGTGAAGGCGCTTTTTCCTCGAACCATCGATACGGGCATACAGCACGGAACCGTTACGGTAATGCTGGACAGGGAAGGCTTTGAGGTTACCACTTACCGTATTGACGGCGCATATGAGGACGGCAGGCACCCCAAAGAGGTTACTTTTACGCCGGAGCTGAAGGAAGATTTAAAGCGCAGAGATTTCACCATAAACGCCATGGCGTACAATGAAAAAGCAGGTTTGGTGGATATATTTGAGGGGGTAGCGGATCTTCAGAAAAAGGTAATCCGCTGCGTAGGGGATCCTCGGGAGCGATTTACGGAGGATGCCTTACGGATGATGCGTGCGGTGCGCTTTTCCGCACAGCTGGGATACGGAATTGAGGATCAAACGGCGAAGGCGATTGGAGAATTGGCATCAAATTTGGCTCTAATCAGTGCGGAAAGAATTCAGACAGAGTTGATAAAACTGGTCACGTCCCCTCATCCTGAAGCCCTTCGCACTGCTTATGAAACCGGAATTACAAAGGTTATACTGCCGGAATTTGACAGATGCATGGAAACGGAGCAGAACAACCCCCATCACTGCTACTGTGTAGGGGAACATATTTTAAGATCCATGGAGGAAATAAGACCGGATAAGACGCTGCGCCTTGCCATGTTGTTTCACGATATAGGCAAGCCCCGGACGCTGACAGAGGATGAAAAGGGAATCTATCATTTTCACGGACATCCTGCCGTTTCGGAGGAAATGACGCGGACGATCTTAAGGAGACTGAAATTTGACAACGAAACCCTGGATTATGTGACAAAGCTGGTACGATACCATGATTATGACGTTATACCCAAGCCGGCAAATGTAAGACGTGCGGTTCTGAAAACAGGCGAATTGATTTTTCCTCTTTTGCTGGAGGTAAAGGAGGCGGATCTGAAGGCGCAAAGTATGTATATGCGCAGGGAAAAGGAAGAAAAGCTGACAGCCGTGGGCAGGGTTTATCAGGAGATTCTTTCCCAAAAGCAGTGCGTCTCCCTGAAGACTCTTGCTGTTACAGGCACAGATCTGATAAAGGAAGCGGGGATGCAGCCCGGGCGGGAGATTGGCAGTATGCTGCAGAAATTGCTGGATCTTGTGGTGGAAGATCCTTCCCTGAATGAAAGGGCGATTCTGCTTAAAAAGGCAAGGGAAATTCAGTAATACTTTACAGTGGTTACTCATATGATAGGATATGACACGAATTGGGGGTAATCACTGTGAATGACAGAAGCGTCAGTTTGCTGGAAAATTATGATATAGAAGTGCTTCGCACCTGGAAGGGGCGGGGCGCTATTCTTTGTGAAACGTCGCAGGGAACCTGTATATTGAAGGAATACGCAGGGCATAAGGAAAAGGTTCTTTTTCAGGATGCTTTGCTTACGATAGTGAAAGAAAGAGGCTTTCTGGGAGTAGAAAGTATCCTTAGAAATAAAGATCAGGAGCTTTTGACCCAGGATCAGGACGGGACTTCCTATATTTTAAAAACCTGTTTTGAGGGGCGGGAATGCAATGTGAAGGATATGGAGGAATGCAGACAGGCGGTGGGAACCCTTGCAGCATTTCATAACGTATCTTATGTGGAGGAGCCGCTTTTTGTGGATACAGGCATGCCCCGTTTTGCCCATCAGGAATTTGAGAAGCACAATAAAGAGCTTCGCAGGGTAAAAAAATATTTAAAAGAGAGAGGGCAAAAGACAGACTTTGAGATATGTCTGATTAAAAATTACGACTATTTTTTAAATTTGGCATTGCAGATTACGGAGGAGTTAAGGTATTTTCAGAAGGAAGAAAAAAGGCGTTTTGTGTGCCACGGTGATTACCAGTATCACAACATTATCGTTACCGGCGGAGGGATGAAGCTGATCAATTTTGAGAAATGTGTTTCTGACAGTCCGGTGCGGGATCTGTACTTGTTTATGAGAAAACTCCTTGAGAAGAACAGCTGGGATGAGAGCATAGGGTTTGACCTTGCCGATGCCTACGGAAAGGTGCGCCCCATGGAAGAGGAGGAGTACCTGCAGCTGTATTACCGTCTTGCCTATCCTGAAAAGTTCTGGAAGATCGTCAATTTTTATTATAATTCCGGGAAGGCGTGGATTCCCGGGAAAAATTTGGAGAAGCTCAATAAGCTGACGGACCAGGAAAAGGAAAAACAGGAATTTCTGAAAAAATTCAGGGCACGATATTTGTCAGCTTTTGGAAATTACCATACTTTCGTTTGACTAATCTCAGTTACATGATATACTCTAAATGAGGCAACTGTTCATAAGCATCTGAGGGAAAAAAGATGATAAATCAGGATAAAATACAAAAGATCATAAAGCCTGCTCTCTGCGGGCTGTGCCTGGTTTTGACGGGCTGCAGCGCCGCAAGCCTGGCGCAGGAATCTACTTTTGAGAGCGCTTACGAAAATGGCGAAGAGGAGATGCCTGTCAATATCTATACGTCTACAGCTTCGGTGGTGATCGAGGCGGTGGATGAGGAAGAATGCCTGATCGCCATGTATATGATCGACCGGAACGAGGGCAGAAATTTAAAATATGACGGCGCTACCGTCGTGCAGGATAAGTATGGAAGCGCTATGACGGCGGCACAGCTGAAGGCGGGGGACATTGCGGATATTACATATAACAGCGAGCTGGAAAGGATGGGTTCTATTACCCTTTCCGGGGAGGCATGGAGCTACGAGGGAGTGGCGAAGTATAACCTGGGCGCCGGAAGCGGAAGCGCTACCATCGGCAGCGAATCCTACAGCATAAGCGACAGGGTGCTGGTATTTTCAGCGGGGCGTCCGATCACCGTAGATCAGGTGATCCGTCAGGATGTGCTTTCTTTCAAGGGGAAGGGACATGAGATTATCAGCATTACGGTGGATAAGGGACACGGCTATCTGGATCTGAAAAATGAAGACGCCCTTTTGGGAGGATGGATCGAAATCGGACAAACAGTCATCTCTCAGATTGCGCCGGATATGCTTTTTACGGTGCCGGAAGGGGACTATACCGTCAGACTCACAGGCGAGGGGATCGACGAAACCCGGGAGGTCACCATTGAAAGGAATAAAGAAACCCTATTGGATCTGGGGGATATTGAAATACCGGAGCCGGACAGCGGAATTGTGAAGTTTGAAATTACCCCGGGCACTGCGGCTGTGTATGTAGATGATGAAAAGATCGATACCACATACCCTGTCA
This sequence comes from Lachnospiraceae bacterium UBA7093, assembly GCA_002492465.1. Classification (GTDB taxonomy): domain Bacteria; phylum Bacillota; class Clostridia; order Lachnospirales; family Lachnospiraceae; genus Suilimivivens. The sequence goes on from DKYT01000019.1 coordinate 29,590, forward strand.
GGCTGCCTCTTGGGCTGCATCAGGTGACTGCAAAGGCGTCAGGTTACGATACTCTTTCCGAGTATTTCCAGGTAGAAAAGGAAACCACCACCGTAAAAATGGAGCTGGAGGGAGCCTCCACCGTATCTGAAAACAGCGTTACGGTGAAGGAAAACGAGGAAGGCAGAATTACCATTGAGGCGCCGGCAGGAGTGGACGTTTACCAGGATAATCTGTATAAGGGAATCGCGCCGGTTACCTATACCAAGACGCCTGGAGAGCACACCATTACTTTGCGTAAAACGGGCTATATTACCAGAAGCTACGGCATTCAGATTGCGGACGACAAGCAGGATGTAACCTACTCCTTCCCGGATTTGGATCCCGAAAACGGAACCAGCACATTCCCCAATACGGTAAGCGGAAATACCGTAAGTGGAAACACGGTCAGCGGTAATACGGTCAGCGGAAACACATCGAAATGAAATTCCGTTTGAATTTTGAAGGCATAAACTTGTCAAAAACAGTCAAAAGCCTGAAAAGACCGCATAAAAAGTGCATAAATGGGGAAATATACCTTGACAAATAAAACCAAAAACGATATATATAGATATAGGCGTTTCAAAAGAGAGACATCTAGGAAAAAAACACTCATATAAAGAGGAGGAGTTCGAAATGAACAAAACAGAATTAGTAGTAGCTATGGCTGAGCAGGCAGGCTTATCCAAGAAAGATGCAGAACAGGCTTTAAAGGCTTTTGTTGATGTTGTATCAGAAGAATTAAAGAAAGACGGAAAGGTTCAGCTGGTTGGTTTTGGTACTTTTGAAGTATCCAAGAGAGCGGCAAGAGAAGGAAGAAATCCTCAGACTGGCGAGGTTATGCCGATTGCAGCATCCAAGGCACCTAAGTTCAAAGCTGGTAAAGCTTTAAAGGATTTGGTTAACGCATAAGATGATTTTTTCAGGGGACCTGCTATGCAGGTCCTTTTACATTAGTAGAGAGGAAAAAATGAGGCTGGATAAATATTTAAAGGTTTCCCGATTGATTAAAAGAAGAACCGTTGCCAACGAGGCATGTGATGCAGGGAGAGTCCTTATTAACGATAAGCCTGCGAAGGCTTCCGCCAATGTAAAAGAAGGGGATATTATAACCATTGCATTCGGCAATAAGGATGTAAAAGTGGAGGTTTTAAGCGTGCAGGAAACGGTAAGAAAAGAAGAGGCAAAGGAATTGTTCCGGTATTTGTAATTTGCAATTCTAAAACAAAGGATTTCCTAATATAATTCTTTAGAGAAGAATGTATCAGGAGATCATTATGGAAGAGCTGACCAACGTAAATAAACGTGCGCATAAGCTGATTCTGAATAATAGAAGGACATGTAATTTGACAGGAATCAATGATGTTTTGTCTTTTGACGAGCATGAGATCATTCTGGAAACGGAGCAGGGCATGCTGATGCTGAAAGGAAATGATCTGCATGTGAGCAGGCTTATGCTGGATAAAGGCGAGGTGGACGTCGACGGAAGGATCGACAGTTTTACCTATTCAGAACAGTCCGGCATGGGGACAAAGGGAGACTCCCTATTGGCAAGGCTGTTTAAGTAGGGAACTGTGAGCCAGAATATTATCGATGAGGTAACCTTTCTCCTCCATTCCTTTCTGCTGGGGATTGCCATTACCTTTGTATATGATGGTTTTGTGATTTTGCGCAGGCTGGTCAGGCATAGTCTTTTCCTGATTTCCCTGGAAGATATGGTTTTTTGGATTGCCTGCGCTATTGGCGTGTTTTATATGCTTTACGAAGAGAATAGCGGAGTCCTCAGATGGTTTGCGGTGTTTGGTGCGGCTTTGGGGATGATCGCATACAAAAAAAGCGTCAGCCCGCTGATTGTCCGTGGGGTAACGCAGATTGTCCGGAAGATTCTTTGGGCATTTGCGAAGCTTTTTCATTTCCTGTTAAAGCCTTTCCGATTTGCAGGCGGAAAAGTACGCCGGGTATGGAAGCGTTCCTCGGCAAAAGGAAGGAAAGTTGGCAAATGTGTCAAAAACAAGTTGACGTGCCGATTAAAATTACTTAAAATAACATTATGTAAACGATAAATAATCGTAAAGAAATGAAGGGATTATTATGGCAAGAAGAGCGGCTTACAGAAAAAGACGTCAAAACCGTTTTGGCATGTTTCTCGTTTCGGTAGTTGTTGTGATGCTGTTGGTGGTGGTAGCGTTTAACAGCATAGGGCTCAGGGAAAAAAAGGCGGCATACCAGCAGAAAGAAGCAGCGTTGGAAGAACAGATTGCCGCAGAGGAGGAACGGGCGAAGGAGATAGATGAGTTTGAGACTTACACCCATACCAAGAAATACATTGAAGAGGTGGCAAGGGATAAGCTTGGACTGGTGTATGAAGGCGAAATATTATTTGAGGATGAAAATTAAAGCAGGTGGAGGCACCTGCTTTTTTTGTCAAAATATTTTCTGTTATCGGCACGTATTTATGACAAAATATTTTCTTCTTTCTGTGTATAATAGTCCTTTGCAGGAGGAAGCGGTTATGAAAAAGCAGATATTAGGCGAAAGAGAAGAATTTAACAGCATACTGCCGGAATATGGAAGAAGAAAACTGCTCACTTATGCGGATTCTATCAGAGAATTAGCAGAAAGCTTTAGAGAGGCTGAAAATAACAGAGAAAATGCCCCAGGGGAAGGCGGAACGGACAGGAAGGATTATCTTTGGCAGAAGCGTCTGAATGAAAATAAAGATCTGATGGTAGAACATCTGCAGGAGATGGCGCAGATCATGACCCAGCTTGCCCAGGAGTCAAGAAGGTGCGTGCCCATGGGAGAGAGGCGTTTCAAGCAGATTTCCCATGCGCTGCGGGAAGTGGATATCCAGCTGAAAAATCTTTACCTGATCGAAAATGAGGCATGCCGTATGGAAGTTTCCCTTACCATGCGAAGCGTTCGTAAAAATAATCTGTCCTCTGATGAGATAGGAGATCTTTTGTCCGTTCTTTTGAATATGCGTCTTGTGAGCGCCCATGACAACGCGTTCTTTGTGGGAGAGGACTGGCAGACTTTTTATTACGTGGAAGAAGCAAGGTTTCATGTGCTCACAGGAGTGGCGAAGGCTGTGAAGGAAACGGAAAAAATTTCAGGGGATAATTATGCCTTCTTTCATACGGAAATGGGAAATCTGACGGTGGTGCTTTCCGATGGCATGGGTTCGGGGGACAAGGCATGCAGCGACAGCACCATGGTAGTGGAGCTGATGCAGAAATTTCTGGAGGCAGGCTTTCAGATGGACATAGCGATCCAGATGATCAACAGCGCGCTGCTTACAGGGGAGGAAAATTCCAATATGTCTACCCTTGATCTGTGCAGCATGGATCTGTACAGCGGGGAATGTCGTTTTGTAAAGGTGGGGAGCGCCAGCTCTTACATTAAACGCCAGCATTTGGTGGATCGTATTTCTTCGGGGAATCTGCCTCTTGGTGTTTTTCAAAAACCGGACATGGAGGCAGTAGGGAGAACGCTGATAGACGGGGACTACATTGTTATGGTATCGGACGGCGTGCTGGATGCTCTTTCCCAGGGAATTGGGGAAGATATGCTCTCCGAGATTATCGGCAGTACCAATTTGGAGAACCCCGGCGAGATGGCGAACGCAATCTTGAACTTTTGTATTCACCAGTGCAGGGGGCGCATTCGGGACGATATGACGGTGTTGGTGATTGGAATATGGAAAAAAGAGGAATGACCCTTTCTTTTTTGAGAAAATTCCGTTATATTATATAATATGGTCGAAAAAGTACTGGAGTATGTCAAAAAGTACCGCATGATAGAGCCGGGCGATACTATAGTGGCTGGAATTTCAGGGGGCGCAGATTCTGTTTGCCTCCTTTTTGTGCTGATGGAAATAAGGGAAAAGATTCCCTTTTCCATAGAAGCGGTGCATGTCAATCATATGATCAGACAGGATGCCGCCGCCGATGGGGCGTTTGTAGAAGGGCTTTGTAAAAAGCAGGGGATTCCTTTCCGCCTGGTGGAGGAAAAGGTCAGGGAAAGGGCAAAGGCACATGGCGTTTCCGAGGAGGAAGAAGGAAGAAAAGTCAGATATGGAGCGTTTGAGGCTGCACTGAACGGGAGAAAGGGCAGGATTGCCGTTGCCCACAACCGTAATGACCGGGCGGAGACAATGCTTTTCAATCTTTTCCGGGGAACCGGATTGACGGGGGCTTCTGGTATTCATCCGGTAAACGGAAAGATTATCCGTCCCCTTTTGTGTCTTGGAAGGGAAGAGATCGAGAAATGGCTGGAAGATAAGGAGCTTCCTTTTTGTCAGGACAGTACCAACCAGGAAGACCTGTACACAAGAAACCGCATCAGGCATCATATTTTGACCTATGCGGAAAAGGAAGTATGCGAAGGTGCTGTGAGAAATATGAACCGGGCGGCGGATCAGCTGCTTTGTGCCCAGGAATACATAGACAGACAGTCCGGAGCCGCTTTGGAAAGATGTTTGGAGGAAGGCTTTGGGAAGGGCAGGATCGTTTTGAAGCTTCCGGCGCTTTTCCGGGAGGATCCTTATCTTAGAAGCTGTATTTTGTATGAAAGCGTGGCGTTGGCGGCGGGACAGAAAAAGGACATTACGGCAGCCCATATTGAAAGCATGGAGCAGCTTTTTGGAGGACAAGGAAACGGAGAAATACATTTACCCTATGATCTTATAGTTTATAAAAAATATGATTTGGGTATGATACAAAGGAAGGATAAGGAAGAAAAGGAGAATATTTCCATATCCAAAAAGCCTGAGACATATGAAATTTCCGTACCCTCCAACCTTTTTCTTCCGGGGATTGGAAAGGTAGAGTTTACTGTGTTTTCCCGAAAAGATTCACAAAATATTCCGGAAAAAACATATACGAAATGGTTTGATTATGATAAAATAACTTCGTCTATTATGTTTCGCACAAGGAGACCGGGAGACTACCTTACCATCAACAGCCGGATGGGGCGTAAATCTTTGCAGGATTATTTTGTCAATGAAAAGGTTCCCAGAGAGGTCAGGGATCAGATCTATGTGTTGGCGGAAGGTTCTCATGTGATATGGATACCCGGTTACAGAATAAGCGAATATTACAAGATACAGGAGAATACCCGAACCGTTTTACAGGCAGTAGCCCTGGAGCGGGAGGGATAGGCACAGGGGCGGATAGTTCCTTATCCCCCCGGAGAGAAAGGAGCGGTTATATGGCTGAAAAAATCAGGGTACTGCTTTCGGAGGAGGAAGTGGATGCCAAAATCAAACAGATTGGAGAACAGATCAGCAGGGATTATGCCGGGAAGGAAGTTCATCTTGTCTGTGTTTTAAAGGGCGGGAGCTTTTTTATGTGCGAGCTTGCCAAGAGAATTACGGTACCGGTTTCTCTGGATTTTATGTCGGTTTCCAGTTATGGAAGCGAGACCAAATCCAGCGGCGTGGTAAAAATTGTAAAGGATCTGGATGAACCGCTAAAGGGCAAAAACGTGATCGTTGTAGAGGATATTGTGGATTCCGGGCGTACTCTGAGCTATCTGCTGGAAATGCTTAAGGACAGAGGACCGGCTGAAGTAAGGCTTTGCACCTTGCTGGATAAACCGGAACGAAGAGTGGTAGAAGTGCAGGTAGATTATACCGGATTTCAGATTCCCGATGAGTTTGTAGTGGGATACGGGCTGGATTATGATCAGAAATATAGAAACCTTCCTTACATTGGGGTCGTTGAATTTGAATAAGTGAGAGCAATGCCGGAGGTTCCGGCGGATGAGGTATTAACATTGAATAAGAAGAATAGAGGATATAATGCATATTTTATAGTAGTGCTGCTTTTATTGGCGCTTTTGATTATTCCCAGTCTTTTAGACAGCGGGCAGGTAGAGTATACCAGAGGAGAGCTGACGAAAGATTTGGAAGAAGGCAATGTATTATATGCAAACATCAGTCCCAGCCGGGAAACGCCTACCGGTGAAGTTGATTTTGTGCTGAAGGACGGTATAAGGAAAACCTTATATGCCACAGATGTGACGGAGATCGAGGAATTGTTGATTTCCCATGGGCTGGATCCGGAGGTCAAAAAGGTACAGGAGGAGAGCTGGTTTTTGACCAGCGTGTTCCCGGTGCTGCTGGCGATTATTGTAATGGTGTTTTTCTTCGTAATGATGAACAGCCAGAATGCAGGCGGCAACAGCAAAATGATGAATTTTGGGAAAAGCCGGGCGAGGCTTTCCATGGGCGAAGGAAAAATCACCTTGAAGGATGTTGCGGGGCTGAAGGAGGAAAAGGAAGAACTGGAGGAAATCGTAGAGTTTCTGAAGGATCCCGCTAGATTTACCAGAGTAGGAGCGAGGATTCCCAAAGGTGTGCTTTTGGAGGGCGCGCCGGGTACCGGTAAGACGCTCCTTGCCAAAGCGATTGCCGGGGAAGCAGGGGTTCCCTTCTTTAGTATATCCGGTTCGGATTTCGTGGAAATGTTTGTGGGCGTAGGCGCATCCAGAGTCAGAGACTTGTTCGAGGAGGCGAAAAGGCATGCTCCCTGTATTGTCTTTATAGATGAGATCGATGCGGTGGCAAGACGCCGTGGAACCGGTATGGGAGGAGGTCATGACGAACGGGAGCAGACGCTGAATCAGTTGTTGGTGGAAATGGACGGTTTTGGCGTTAATGAGGGAATTATCGTGTTGGCTGCTACCAACCGGGTGGATATTCTGGATCCTGCCATTCTCCGTCCCGGACGTTTTGACAGGAAGATCAGCGTAAACAGACCGGATATAGGAGGAAGAGAGGATATTCTTAAGGTTCACGCCAAGAACAAGCCTCTTGCAGAGGACGTGGATTTAAAGCAGATCGCCCAGACCACAGCAGGATTCACAGGGGCGGATCTGGAAAATCTGTTGAACGAGGCTTCTATTATGGCGGCAAAGGAAAACAGAACCTACGTGATACAGGAGGATATCAAAAGAGCGTTTATCAAGGTGGGAATCGGCGCAGAAAAGAAAAGCCGTATTATTACCGACAAGGAAAAAAAGATCACTGCATACCACGAGGCGGGGCATGCCATCCTGTTTCATGTGCTGCCTGATGTGGGACCTGTTTATACGGTATCCGTTATCCCAACAGGGCTTGGCGCAGCGGGCTATACCATGCCGCTTCCGGAAAATGACGAGATGTTTATTACCAAAGGGAAAATGCTTCAGGATATTATGGTATCTTTAGGAGGAAGGATAGCGGAGGAGATCATTTTTAACGATATTACCACCGGGGCTTCCAGCGATATTAAGAAGGCAACCAAAGCGGCAAGGGATATGGTGACAAGGTATGGTATGTCAGAAAATATTGGCGTTATTAATTATAACAGCGACGACGACGAGGTGTTTATAGGAAGAGATCTGGCGCATACTAAGAGCCACAGCGAGCTTGTGGCAGGGGAGATCGACAAAGAGGTAAAGAATATTATTGATGACTGCTATAGAAAAGCGAAGGAGATTATAGGGGAGCATATTGATGTGCTGCACAGGTGTGCGGATCTGTTAATTCAAAAAGAAAAAATCGGAAGAGAAGAGTTTGAAGCTCTGTTCGACCAGAAGAATTCTTCCCCGGAGGCTTTTTTTGAAGATTAATTGTTAAAAGTGCACAAAAACACATATCAAAAATTGTAATATTTGTGAATCGTGAGTATTTACGCAAAAGGGGCGGTATGCTATTATACTACTTGTAACCCCCCCAATACATTATATAGTTTTTTGCTATACCCCATAAGAAAGAAATACCTTCTCTAAAAAGGACAGTAACTCGTTACTGTCTTTTTTACTGCCCTGTCGCAGGGGCATATTTGCCGGTCACAGAATGTATATTGATAATCTGGGTTTGTATAGTATAATATAAACATGTGATTGTATTTAGAAGAAACGGAGTTAAATGTTATGGATTTTGAAAGATTAATGAAAGCGGAGTATAACAGACAGTATATAGAAGGCATGCGCCCTGTTTTCAACAGAAAAGCTCTGTTCAGCGATACAACAGAGGATTATCTGTCTCCGTCGGAACCAAATCCTTATTCTCAGATCACCATCCGATTTCGGGCGGCGGTGAACAATGTAGACAGAGTCTTTATGATCAACCGGGGTGCAAAGTATATGATGCACAAGGAAAGCTCGGACGATGATTTTGACTATTTTGTATGCGAAACGGAAATAGAAGATGAGGAATATACCTATCACTTTGAAGTGCAGGCAGGGAAAATCAATTGTATTTATGACGCCAGAGGCGTTGCAAAGGAAACGTTGCCGGAGTATGAATTCAGAATTATTCCCGGCTTGAAAACGCCCAAGTGGGCAAAGGGCGCGGTGATGTATCAGATTTATGTGGATCGGTTTTACAACGGCGATCCCTCCAATGATGTGCTTACATCGGAATATGAATATATTGGGGATAAAACCGTCAGGGTGGAGGACTGGAATAAATACCCCGCGGTGATGGGCGTCAGAGAATTCTACGGCGGAGATCTGCAGGGAGTTTTAGACAAAATGGATTATCTCCAGGATCTGGGCATAGATGTGATCTATTTTAATCCCTTGTTTGTTTCTCCTTCCAACCACAAATACGATATTCAGGATTATGATTATATTGATCCTCATATCGGAAAGATTGTCAGCGATAAGGGCGAGCTGCTTTCCCATGAGCAGAGGGAAAACCGTTTTGCTTCCAGGTATATTGACAGGGTTACCAACAAAGAGAATCTGGAGGCAAGCAATGCTTTGTTTGCCCAGGTGGTGGAGGAAGCGCATAAAAGGGGCATGAAGGTTATTCTGGACGGTGTGTTTAACCATTGCGGTTCCTTTAATAAATGGATGGACAGGGAAAGAATTTATGAAAATGCAGAGGGGTATGAAAAAGGCGCCCATATCAGCAGGGAAAGCCCTTACCATGACTATTTTCAGTTTTATAATGAAACGGCATGGCCTTACAATACCAGCTATGACGGCTGGTGGGGGCACGATACCCTTCCTAAACTAAACTATGAGAAATCCCAGGAGCTGTTTCATTATGTAATGCGAATTGCGGCAAAATGGGTTTCTCCGCCTTATAATGCAGATGGCTGGAGGCTGGATGTGGCGGCGGATTTAGGGCATAGTCCTGAATTTAACCATCATTTCTGGCAGGAGTTCAGGAAAGCGGTAAGAAATGCCAATCCTGATGCGATCGTCCTTGCCGAGCATTACGGCAATCCCAGAGACTGGCTGAACGGAAAAGAATGGGATACGGTAATGAATTATGATGCTTTCATGGAGCCTGTCACCTGGTTTTTGACAGGAATGCAGAAGCACAGCGACGACTACCGGGGAGATTTGTACGGAAATGCAGACAGCTTTATGGGGGCTATGCGCCATCATATGGCAAGCTTTACCACACCTTCCCTTCAAATTGCAATGAATGAGCTTTCCAATCACGATCATTCCAGATTTCTTACCAGAACCAATCACAAGGTGGGAAGAACCAATACGCTGGGCGCTCAGGCGGCGGATGAAGGAATCAATAAGGCGGTTATGCGGGAGGCTGTGGTGATGCAGATGACCTGGCCGGGAGCACCTACGGTCTATTACGGCGACGAGGCGGGGGTCTGCGGGTTCACAGACCCGGACAACAGGCGTACCTATCCGTGGGGGCATGAGGATCAGGAGCTGATCCGGTTTCATAGGGATATGATACGTATTCACAAAGAAAATCAGGAGCTTCTGACCGGCTCCCTTAAATTCATCGATCATGATTATAATGTGATCGGCTATGGAAGATTTAACCGGAAGGGCGCTACGGTTGTGCTGGTAAACAACAACGACCACGAAGTGGCAAGAGAAGTCAGCGTGTGGCATTTGGGCATTCCAAAGGAAAGCGTGATAAGGAGTTTGATTTTTACCACAGACCAGGGATATTCCACAGAAAGCCACGAATATCCGGTGGTGGCTGGAAAAATCAGCGTAACCCTTCCCAAGACCTCTGCCCTTGTATTGAAATATGAAAAGCCGGCAGTAAAAAGTTTTTGGGATAATGTTTCCCACATTATCCCATGCATCAGATAGCCTTTGGAGGTTTAATTTAGTTGGTATTCTACCACGACGCTTGCCTCTACCTGGATTTCGCCGGGCATGATACCCGCTGAATCAGCAAGGGAAGAAAGAGATTCTTCTTTGGCAGCCCGGTATTGATTGGTAAGTCCATAATCGGTATAGCGGGCGGGGGAATAACCGCTGGTTTCCTGTATGCCGAGAACCTTTCCCACGCTGCACCCTGCCGCCTTTGCAAGAACCTGCGCTTTTTGAAAGGCAGTTTCCACAGCAGCGGTAAGTGCCGTCTGATAGCTTTCATCGTACTTACTTGCCTGGTAAGTGATGGAAGAAATGGTATTTACACCGTTTAAGACAGACTGAGATAGAATTTCCTCCAATCCGTCAATAGGAAGGTTGGAAACGGTTAAGGTGGCAATCGCTTCATAGCCGGTCAGGCGTGCCGTGTTTGAGCTGTAGTCATATACAGGATTCATGTAATAATCGGAGGTTTGAATGGAAGTTTCCTCAACGCCAAGGCTTTTAAGCAGTTCTACCACCTGGGAGACGGAGGCGGAATTTTGCTGCTGGCAGTCTGCGGCATCCTTTGCTTTGGTGCGGACAGAATATACCACTTCCGCAATGTCAGGTACGACAGTGACCTTTTCGCTGCTGTTTACAAGAATGGAATGTGTTTCGTAATCAGAGGCGGATGAATCTGCCGGAGAGGCTGTCGAAGCGGAAATCCGGTCAGGGATTTCTTGAACCTGGGTATTTTCAGAAGCGGTGCTCCTGCATCCCATAATTGCCATACTGATAATTCCTAAAGTAATTAAGACATGTATTTTTCTCATAAAAATTCCTCCTGTGTTTAAATTTCTGAATAAAGATACGCAGGAGGGATTTATTATTTATGGTATTATTGGAAATTTATTCTTTTTTCCAGTGAAGGCGGTGTAAAGAGCCTTCTAACTGCATCTGTGAAAAGTTCTGCTGGCGCAGCGCCTCGTAGAGCACGATGGCAACAGAGTTGGAAAGATTCAGGGAACGAATCTGGGACAGCATGGGGATACGAATGCAGCTTTCCTCATAAGCTACCAATATTTCCTCAGGAATTCCGGCGCTTTCTTTTCCAAACATTATGAAATCCTCGGGGCCAAAGGTTACGTCTGTGTAAACCTGTTTTGCCTTGGTGGTTGCCATCCAGATTTTTGCCTGGGGGTGCAAAGTCTTAAACTCCTCAAAATTCATATACCGGGTCACATCCAAATGCTCCCAATAATCCATCCCTGCCCGTTTGATTTCCTTTTCATTTAAGCGGAATCCCAAAGGCTCAATAAGATGAAGAGAGGTGCCTGTGGCAACACAGGTTCTGCCGATATTTCCTGTATTTGCCGGAATTTCCGGCTGGTGTAAAATAATGTGCATAAGAAATCTCCATTCCTGTCAGTCTTCGGTTCCGTCGTCGGCGATGGGAAGTGAGAAGATAAATTCGGTTCCCACTCCTTCCGTACTGATGACATTGATGTGCTCGCCGTGGGCATGAATAATTTCCTTCGTGATGGAAAGCCCCAGCCCGGTTCCTTTTTTATCCTTGCCTCTGGACAGGTCGGACTTGTAAAATCTGTCCCAGATGAGTTTCAGATTGTCCTTGGGAATGCCGATGCCGCTATCCTTTACGGAGACAAAAACCTTGTTATGTTTTTCAGTGGTTTCGATCTTGATAATGGAATCAGGATGACTGAATTTAATGGCATTGTCCAGAAGGTTGTAGAGCACCTGTTGGATTTTACCGATATCGGCACATACAAACAACTCATCGCCGGTGAGAATCAGCTCAATGGCAATGGTTTTATTTTTGCAGGTTCCCTCAAAGGAAGCCGCTGAGTTGCGGATTACTTTATTGATGTCGAAAAAGCTTTTATCCAGCATGATTCCCTTGGTATTTAAGTTGTTTAAGGTGAGCAGGCTGTTGGTCAGTTTGGTCAGCCGGTCGGTTTCGTTTAAAACGATGGTGAGGTATTTTTCATGTGCCTCCGGCGGTATAGTGCCGTCCAGCATTGCTTCCAGATAGCCCTTGATGGAGGTAAGGGGGGAGCGGAAATCGTGGGATACGTTTGCCACAAATTTCTTCTGGTCGTCCTCGGAGCGTGCAATTTCGCTTGCCATATAAGAAAGGGTTGCGCCCAGGTAACCGATCTCGTCCTCGCTGTCAATCTGAAATTCATAGTGCATGTTGCCGGCTGCATATTGCTCTGTCGCCTCAGTAATTTTGCGCAGAGGCAAATAGACCATTTCCGTAAAAAAGATCAAAATGATCATGGAGAGCAGAAACAGGATAATCAGCATCAAGTAGGAGATATTCAGAAGGCTGTTGCAGGAGGCGGTGATGTTGCTTGTGGGATAGTGGATAACCACATATCCCCGTACCTTATAGCCGGAGGTAATGGGGGCAAATACGCTGAGCTGTTCCTCCGTGAAGCTGTCAAAAAAATTTCCGATGGTGTAATAGGACTTTTCTGTGACCGTAGGGTCAAAACCGGTGATCACAGTTTCATTTTCCACATCGATGGGAGCCTGGGAATCCAGGATCATGCGTCCGGAAGGGTTGATAATCCACAGATTGGCGGAAAGATAGGTATCCAGGGCATCCAGCTGCTTCTTTACAGTGTCCAGCGAGGTTTCGTTGTCATAAAGGTCGGAAGCATAGGTGTTTGCAATTAAGGTGGCCTCCCTGTACAAATCCTCCGCCTTTTCCCGGGTTAAATGCTCTGTGGTCATACTGCTTACAAAGGTGGCGACTACCACGAAACCAAAAAAGCCGAAGATAAAGTAAGCAAGCAAAAATTTCAGATAAAGAGTTTTTCTCATTGACGCACCTCAAATTTATAACCGATCCCCCAAATAGTGGCGATCCGCCAGCCAGCGTGGTCGTTGATTTTTTCACGGAGGCGCTTAATATGAACGTCCACGGTTCTGGTATCCCCAATATATTCATATCCCCAGATTTGATCCAAAAGCTGCTCCCGGGTAAAAACATGATTGGGGGAGGAGGCAAGAAAATATAAAAGTTCCAGTTCCTTGGGCGGCATTTCAATGGTTTTGCCCATATAGATCACGGAATAATTGGTTTGATTGATAATGAGATCCGGATATTCCACACATTTAACGTCGGAAGCTTCCGTTATAGAGGATGTTGGTTTGTATCTGCGGAGAACAGCTTTTACCCGTGCTACCAGTTCCTTGGAATCAAAGGGCTTTTCCATATAATCGTCGGCGCCTAATTCCAGCCCCAGGACTTTGTCGAAGATTTCGCCCTTGGCGGAAAGCATAATAATGGGAATAGCAGACTTGGAACGGATTTCCCGGCATACCTGATAGCCGTCGATACCCGGAAGCATCAGATCCAATAAAATCAGATTGGGGGCAAAAGAGTCCGCTAAAAGCAGCGCGGTTTCTCCATCGCCGGCAATCATGGTTTCAAAGCATTCTTTGGTCAGATAAAGAGAGATCAGCTCCGCGATATTGCTGTCGTCGTCTACGATTAAAATTTTCTGTCTGTTTACCATGAGAACCTCACTTTCTGTTAAGGGAATTTATTCCTTAAACGTTACTACTGTGACACCTGCGTCACCTTCTCCGTACTCGCCTAAACGGTAGGATTTCACATATTTTACTTTTTTCAGGTGGCTGTGAACGGCGCTTCTGAGGGCGCCTGTTCCTTTACCGTGAACCACCCTTACGGTAGAAAGATGGGCAAGGTAGGCGTCGTCTAAATATTTATCCAGTTCTGAGAGGGCTTCGTCCACAGTTTTGCCCAGCAGATTAATTTCCGGGGAAATGCTGAAAGCTTTTGACATTTTTACCTTGCCGGTATGGCTTTTTTGAAAAGAAACGGGTTCGGAAGGCATCTCGTCTGCAAGCAAGACCAGATCTTTCACATTTGCCTGGGAGCGCATCATCCCACATTGTATAAAAAGGTTACCTCTATGATCAGGAAGACTGCTGACAGTTCCTTTCAGCCCCATGGAGAGAATTTTCACATGATCGCCCAGCTTCAGCTGTTCGGGCTTTAAGGGCTTTTCTTTTTGAGGCTGGGAGGGCTTCAGGGCAAGCTTGTCATTTTTCTTGTTAATTTCTCCGCGCAGGCGTTCTCTGGTCTTCTCCAGATCCTTTAAGGAAGCGCCGGGACCTGATTTCTGGTAAATGCGGATGGTTTCGTCCGCTACGTCTTTTGCTTCCTGGAGAATTTCTTTTGCACGTTCGTTTGCCTCCCGGAGGATCCGTTCCTTTGCGCTGTCGATTTTTTCGTTTTTGGCTTGCAGTTTTTCCTTTAAAGCCTTTACCTCCTCCTTATAGGAGGCGATTTCCAGGCGTTCCTTTTCGATGGTGACCCGGCTTTCTTCAAGATCTGTAAGCAGGTCTTCAAAGCTTTTATCCTCGGTAGTGATCTGGGATTTGGCAGCTTCAATAATATAATCCGGCAGCCCCAGCTTGGAGGAAATGGCAAAGGCGTTGCTCTTTCCGGGGATGCCGATCAGAAGCCGGTAGGTCGGCGCTAAAGTCTCTATGTCAAATTCGCAGCAGGCATTTTCAACGAAATCCGTGGACAAGGCATAGACCTTAAGCTCGCTGTAGTGAGTGGTTGCCATGGTACGGATGCCTCTGGTGTGGAGATGATCCAAAATAGCGATGGCAAGCGCCGCGCCCTCTGTGGGATCTGTTCCGGCGCCCAATTCGTCAAAAAGGCATAAGGCGTTTTCATTCGCATGTTTCAGGATGGAGACAATGGCAGTCATGTGGGAGGAAAAGGTGCTGAGACTCTGCTCGATACTCTGCTCGTCGCCGATATCCGCAAAAACTTCCGTAAAAACGGAAAGCTCCGAGCGATCCAGCGCAGGAATGTGCAATCCCGACTGTCCCATCAGGGTAAAAAGACCTACGGTTTTCAGGGAAACGGTTTTTCCGCCGGTGTTAGGTCCGGTGACGATCAGCAGGTCAAAATCCCGTCCCAGATGGATATCAATGGGAACCACCTTTTTGGGAGGAAGAAGGGGATGCCTTCCCTTCCGGATATGAATGTAACGCTCTGTGTTGAACAGAGGCATGGTGGCATTTTCCTCCAGGGCAAGGGACGCCTTGGCAAATACAAAATCCAAAAAGGTCATGATCCGCTGGTCTTCCGAGATCTCAAATATGTGTTGGGAAGCCTGGGCGCTTAAGGAAGCCAAAACAGCTTCGATCTCCTCTTTTTCCTGAAGGGCAAGCTCCTTGAGCTGGTTGTTCAAATTTACAATTGCTGCCGGCTCAATGAAAAAGGTGGAGCCGGTGGAGGATTGATCGTGAACCATGCCGGGTACCTGGCTTTTGTATTCCGCCTTGACGGGAATACAATACCGGTTATCTCTCATGGTAATAACCGCATCCTGAAGATAACTGCGGTAAGAGCCGTTTACCATTCCTGTAAGCTGGGAGTGAATCTTATCTCCTGTGAGTACAATAGAGCGTCTTACATGCTTTAATCCGGGGCTTGCATCGTCTGCAATCTCCTCTTCCGACAGGATGCAGCGGTTGATTTCCCCTGCAAGGGAAGAAACGGGCTCTAAAGCATGAAAATAGGAGGTGAGAGAGGTTTCCTTTTCCTCCTCCCTGGAACCTTTGCCATAGGCTTTGATTCTGCTTACATTGTCTAACAGCCCTGCAATTTTCAAAAGCTCGGGGGCGGAAAGGGTGCTTCCGATTTCCAGGCTTCGGAGCGCCATGGAAACGTCCCGGTTGCCGCCGAAGGAAGTAGAACCTTTTGCAAAAAGCATGGAAAGAGCGTCGGCAGTCTCCTGCTGGGCTTTTCTGATCTGCGCCAGGTCTGTTTGGGGCGTCAGCTCCCGGCACAGGGCGCGTCCCGGTTCCGAGGAAGCTTTCTCCGCTAACAGCTGAATGATTTTTGTATATTCTAATGTGTGTAATACTTTTTCGTTCATAAAAACCTCGATTGCTAAGATGTCTTGATAATCTGTTTCAGTATATCACAATTTCGGCGAAGGAACCAGTGTTATCAATCAGGGAATCTTTTATTTTGACACGGGGCAAACTTCATGTATAATGGTTGTAGAAAAGAAAGCGGTAATGTCCGGAAAGGGAGAAATTGTGACAGGGTTTGTAGAGAAGCATCGAAAGCAGTTATTTTGGGTGATATTGGCAGCAGCATTTTTTGCCATTCTTTTTTATAATATGCTTACGCCCTATATGTCAGATGATTATTCCTATGCTATTGAGGTAAGGAAAGCCGGTTCTTTGTGGGATCTGGTAAAGCAGCAATACGGAGAATACCTGTCGAACAGCGGAAGAGTGGTAGGACAGTTTAATGTACGGCTTTCCCTGGCTGTTCCCAAGATGGTATTTAATGTGGTAAACAGTCTGATGTTTGTGGTGCTTGTGCTTTTGATGTATGCCAATATCAGCCGCAAAAAAAAGAAAGATCTTTTTGTACTTTTACTGATTTTGGTTTTTTTATGGCGGTATGGCGTCAGCTTTGGGCAGACTATGCTTTGGATCTGCGGCGCATGTAATTATTTATGGGGAAGCGTTTTTATTTTGGGGTTTATTACCTTTTACCGGCATTTCCTGAACCATCCGGAAAAGATAAAGCATGCAGTGCCTTTAACGGTGGGAAGCTTTTTCTTTGGCGTTCTTGCCGGCTGGTGTAATGAAAATACCTCGGGAGGCGGTTTGCTGCTGGTACTTTTGTTTGCTGTCAATTTCTGGTGGGATCAAAGGAAAGCATGCCGAAAGAGCCTGTATCCTTTTATGGTTTCCGGAATTTTGGGGATGTGCTGCGGTATGCTTGGGATGATCTCGGCGCCGGGTATCAGAAACAGAAGCGATACCATGTCGGAGGGCGCTTACACTGGTATCGTAGGGCTCCTTTCAAGGACGTATAAGATCACAATCAATATACGGGAACTTTTCCTGCCGGTTATTTTGATTACAACGGTTGTGATTGTCTTTCTGGTATTACAAAAAAAATTGGTGGAGTGGCGGCAGATACGCCGCAGTGAAACGGTGCTGTTTTTGCTTGCGGCAGCGGCAACAGGCTATGCCCTTGCAATTGCGCCGACGCCTGCTAATAGAGCGTTTTTTGGAGCAGGTATTTTCCTGTTCATTGCCTGTATACAGGGAATTGTGGATGTGGCGGATCAGGAGCTTATAGTGAAAGCGGCAAAGTACAGCCTGGTCAGCACCCTATGCGTTTGGCTTTTCTTTACCTATATGGATCAGCTTGTAAATTTGGCAAGAATCTACCGGGAGGAGCAGGAGCGGGTAGAGATGATCAAAGCGGACAAAGCGGATCCCAACGGGGATGGTATTGTGGTGGTGCCCCAGCTGCGGGAAGCTTTTCAAAGTCCTTACAGCAACGCCCATGAATCCGACCTTCAGGACGATAAGGATTACTGGATCAACTTGTTTTATGAAGTTTATTATGATGTAGGAAATATTACGGCGATTCCCAGAGAGGAATGGGAAGAGCTGTATGGAGAAGACAGTCTATGGAATGGGGAGGATTAAGCATAAATCCCTGCAACCTGTGTCCCAGGGAATGCCTGGTTGAGCGCGAAAAGGGACAAAAGGGTTACTGTCGGTCTGACGGGCGGATTTTTGTGGCAAGAGCTGATCTTCATATGTGGGAGGAGCCTTGTATATCGGGAGAGGAAGGCTCCGGCGCGGTATTTTTTTCAGGATGCAATTTGCGGTGCGTTTATTGCCAGAATGAGCAGATCTCTTCGGGGGGAAGAGGAAAAGAGGTTTCGGTTCAGGAACTTGGGGAGATTTTTTTGAGGCTTCAGGAAAGAGGCGCGGCAAATATCAATCTGGTCACGCCGGATCATTATATCCGGCAGATTGCCGAGGCAGTCATGGAGGCAAGGGAAAGGGGACTTTCAGTGCCTGTAATTTATAACGGAAGCGGTTATGAAAAAAGGGCTGTAATCAAAAATTTGTCAGGCATTGTGGATATTTTTTTGACAGATTTTAAGTATATGGACGCCGTTTTAGCGGAAAAATATTCAAAAGCGCCCGATTATCCCCAGGTGGCGAAGGAAGCGCTGGAGGAAATGGTCAGTATCACAGGGGAGCCTGTTTTTGATGAAAAAGGCATGATGCAAAAAGGAACGATTGTAAGACATTTGCTTTTGCCGGGACATAAGCGGAATGCAAAGGATGTGCTGCGGTATGTTTACGGAACGTATGGAGACAGAGTTTACATCAGCCTGATGAATCAGTATACTCCCTTTGCAAGACTTGAGAAATATCCTGAATACAGGGAGCTTTGCAGAAAGGTTACCAAAAGAGAATATGAAACGGTGGTCAGCTACGCCATAGAGCTGGGCGTCCAAAATGCCTTTATTCAGGAGCAGGGGACGGCAGAGGAGAGCTTTATACCGGAGTTTGATTTAAAATTTCATGAATAATAAACCTTCTTTTACAGATAATAGTACAAGAGTAATTTTTTTACTATTAGCGTAAATGGAGGTTATTTTTATGAAAGCGACAGGGATTGTCAGGCGGATAGACGACTTAGGACGTATTGTAATACCCAAGGAAATCAGACGGACCCTCCGAATTCGGGAAAGCGACCCGTTGGAAATATTTACTGACAGGGAGGGAGAAATTATTTTGAAAAAATATTCTCCCATTGGCGAGATGAATACATTTGCAAAGCAGTATGCGGAAAGCCTTGCTCAGGTATCAGGGCGGACTGCGCTGATCGCAGACAGAGATCAATTTATTGCGGTGTCGGGAGGCTTTAAAAGTATTCTGGGGAAATCCATCAGTAAGGAGCTGGAGGAAAAGTTAAATAAAAGGGAAATGGTCATTGCGTCAAAGGAGGATTCCAATTTTATCCCCATTACCCAGGATGTGACAGACGATTTTGAGCAGGAAGCGATCAGCCCGATTATCTGTGAGGGAGATATTATCGGCGGAGTGGTGTTGATCGATAACGGGGAAAAGGGAAAAATGGGAGAAGTGGAGCAAAAGCTGGTGCAGTCGGCATCGGGATTTTTAGGCAGGCAGATGGAGCAGTGATTCCTCTGTAAAAAATTCTCCATAATTAAAACATAAGCATTCTGCTCAAATCGGATCAGAATGCTTATGCTGTATTTTGGGCTATGAAAGATCTGTACGGAACATGACCAAAGCTTCCCGGCGGGGAAATTCTCCCATTTCATAATAGTCGCTGGTCAGGCGGTTTAACCGTTCTATTGCTACGGAGCGGTTTGCCCGTTTCGGCTGGTTATTGATAAACTGAATTTCCTCGGTAGCGTACTCCTGATCCAGTTCCGGATCGTCCTCCTCCTCATAAAAAGGATCAAAGAGAAGAATCCTGTCCTGTTCCAATCCCGTTAAAAGTACATAATGTCCTACCTCAAGATAAAGGAACAACACGATCACTGCCCCTTTTTTAAGCGCCCTGATCAGGGGACTGCCAGGGGTAAGGGTAACCTGCTCCTGGGAGTAATATTCGCAGTGAAGAGGGAAATGCTTTATGGCACCGAAATGGTTCAGCCAGCTGGTTACATAGTTCATAGCGGCAGGGGAAGTGCCGTGCTTGCACAGTTCTCCCTGATCATTGTAGGTATCCATGCAGTAGAGCATGATGAATTTAATCAGATCGGGGTAAATTTCCTCTCTTTCAAAAAGGTAGCGAATCCCATTTAAAATGGAAACAGGTCCGCAGTCATATTCAGATGTCTGATAGTTTAATAAATTTTTCATTTTGTGTTCCATCGATGTTTTCTGAAAGTACTATATGATGCAAAGTGATTGTACTATAACGCGGTTTATTCTATTTGTCAAGAATTGGGGAAATTGCGCGGTAGTACTTGCCCTCTTATAACGGAATGCTTTATAATATATACATTTTAGGGAAGATTTTAGAGGAGAAGGCGGTAATGGAACAAAAGAAGCTGATAGAGTTTCGTGATATCGTTAAAAATTTTGACGGACAGATCGTGCTAAAGGGGGTAAACCTGGATATTTATGAGAATGAATTTGTGACCCTGTTAGGACCCAGTGGGTGTGGAAAGACTACGCTGCTCAGGATCCTGGGAGGCTTTCTGGATGCGGATGAGGGGAAGATTATTTTTAACGGTGAGGAGATCAATGAGAAGCCCCCCTATAAACGGGAATTAAATACTGTTTTCCAGAAATATGCGCTGTTCCCACATATGAGTGTGTATGAAAATATTGCCTTTGGGCTTAAAATTAAAAAATTGAGCAAGGATGTAATCGACCAGAAGGTAATGAAGATGTTAAAGCTGATCGGTCTGGAAGGATTTGAAGATAAGAATCCTACGCTCTTATCCGGCGGTCAGCAGCAGCGGGTTGCAATTGCAAGGGCGCTGGTGAACGAGCCTAAGGTACTGCTTCTTGACGAGCCTCTTGCCGCATTGGACTTAAAGCTGAGACAGGAGATGCAGTATGAGCTGAAGCGGATTCAGCAGGAGGTAGGAATCACGTTTATTTTTGTGACCCATGATCAGGAAGAGGCATTGATGATGTCGGATAAGATCGTGGTGATGAAAAACGGGGAGATTCAGCAGGTAGGTACCCCCCAGGAAATTTATAATGAACCGGCGAATCGTTATGTGGCGAATTTTATCGGTGAGAGTAACATTATTCCGGGCGTGATGGTGGAGGACTATAAGGTACGATTTGACGATATTACTTTCGACTGTGTAGATTTTGGATTTAAGGAGAATGAGCAGGTAGATGTGGTGATCCGCCCGGAAGATATTGATATTGTAGAGATAAAAAAAGGAAAAATGACCGGGGAGGTGCGCAGCATCTTATTTAAAGGCGTACATTATGAGGTTATGGTTGAAACCATACCCGGAACCCAGGTAACGGTTAACATGCAGGTGACCCGCAACCAGGATGTGACAAGCGAGGATGGGAAGGAAAAAATCAGCGCAACCAATTTTTATCTGGATCTGGAGGATGTAAAAAATTTAAATGATAAAGAGGTAGTGGCGCGCTCCAACGCTCAGGCGTGGAACCCGGAGACAGACGATTATATTTCCATTTCCAGAATCGAATATGACGTTCGGGAAGAGGAGGGGCAATATCCTGTCAGGTTTTCCACTTCCGGGGGAACCAGCATTGAGAGAACGATTTTCGTAGTAAACCAGCCCTTTGTGAAGAACGAGAAGGCAAACGAGGCGGTTATGGCGTTTGATTTTCGAACCACAGTGGAGGAAATCAGGGAGTCTCAGGCGCTGGATACGGATATGAAGACCTGGGCGAATGCCCAGGCGTGGAAATTAAGCGATGAAAGCCAAAATGTAGATATCAGCGTAAATTATGATTTTGACCCGGAGGAGCTGACAGAAGGTACTTACAGTATTACATTTTCCACAACAGGAAGGGAATTTAAAATTCATACCACAGATTATATAGAGGAGGGTCAGGAGGTAGGGCTGACCTTTTTCCCGGAGGATATTCATGTGATGTCGAGGATGGTATTTTAAATGAAAAAATTTTCACAGATGGCAATTCCATATATTGTATGGGCTATGATGATGCTGGTGCTCCCCATGGCGCTGGTTGCCTTGTATTCCTTTACCCAGCCGGGGAACAGTATTGTTTCTTTTTCTGTTACGCTGGATCATTATGTGCGGTTTTTTACAGATCAGGATTTTCTTCTGATTCTCTGGCGGTCTCTTTGGATCGCAGTAAAAACCACGGTAATCTGTCTGCTGATCGGCTATCCTGCGGCATATTATATTTCACGCTGCAAAGAGCGGCTGCAGAATGGGCTGGTGCTTTGTATTACCATTCCCATGTGGATTAATATGCTGGTAAGGACTTATGCATGGATCGGGCTTTTAAGCGAGGGAGGACTGATACAAAGGCTTTTGGGAATTCTGGGACTGGGAAACAGAGAGCTTTTATACACCGAGGGGGCAGTGCTTTTGGGAATGGTATACAATTTCCTCCCATTTATGATTTTGCAGATCCATACGGCTTTGTGTAAGATGGATTATTCTCTTTTGGAAGCCGCTGCAGATCTGGGAGCAAACCCTGCAAAGACCTTTCAGAGAGTTACATTACCCCTTTCTCTGCCTGGTGTTATCAATGGCATTACTCTGGTGTTTCTTCCCGCCGTCAGCTCCTTTTTCATCCCCAAGCTATTAGGGGGAGGGAAATATTTTCTCATCGGAAATGTGATTGAGAATCAGTTTATCACCGTAGGAGAATGGAATTTTGGCAGCGCCATATCCATGATTATGGCGGTTGTCATGATGCTTCTTATGATGTGCGTGCATAAGGTGGAGGCGCGCAACCAGGGAGGAAGAGAGAAAGAGCAGGCAATATGAAAAAAGAAAAGAATTTTATAGGAAAAATACTGGTCATTTTAGTGATTGTTTTCTTCTATCTTCCCATTTTTTATATGATTGTGTTTTCCTTTAACGAGGGGAAATCCCTGACCGGTTTTACAGGATTTTCCCTGCGCTGGTATAAGCATATGTTTGAAAAGGGAGATATGCTGGAGGCTCTGTATACTACCTTCAGCATTGCTTTGATTGCAACCTTTGTCTCTACCTTTGTGGGAACGCTTTCCGCTATCGGTTTAAGCAAGTCGAAAAAGCTGATCCGTGACCTGATGGAGCAGGTGGACAATCTGCCTATGATGAATCCGGAGATGGTGACGGCAATAGGATTTATGCTTTTGTTTATTACTTTTGGGGTAGAAAAGGGTTATATGACTATGCTTCTCGCCCATATTGCTTTTTGCATTCCCTATGTGATTCTTTCCGTTATGCCAAAGATCCGCTCTCTGGACCCCAATCTGGCGGATGCGGCAATGGATCTGGGGGCTACGCCCTGGCAGGCGTTGGTTAAGGTTATCATACCGCAGATTACGCCGGGTATTGTAGCAGGAGCGTTGATTGCCTTTACCATGTCGGTGGATGATTTCATTATTTCCTATTTCGTCACAGGTAATGGGGTGAAGAATTTAAGTATTATGGTTTATACTATGAGCAAGCGGGTGAATCCCAGCATCAATGCGGTTTCTACCATGATGATTCTTGTGATCTCCGTGGTATTGATTATGATCAATGTGGTACCTTTGGTCATGGCAAAAAGGCAGAAGAAAACAGGGAAAAAGAGGAAAATGCTGGTTCCGGCGGTGATGATCTGCGTCGGTATAGCAGGAGCCGCAATCTTCCTAATGTCCGGCGGCGTGCAGAAGAGTCGTCCCTTTGAAGGGCAGACACTGTATATTTATAATTGGGGGGAATATACCGGTGAAAATATTATCGCTGATTTTGAGGAGTATACCGGCGCTAAAGTAATTATGGATTTTTTTGACTCCAATGAGCAGATGTATATTAAAGTGGCGAATGAGGAAGCCTATGATATTCTTGTGCCAAGCGATTATATGATCCAGCGGTTGATTTCCGAGGGATATTTGCAGAAACTGGACGTTTCTAAGCTGGATTGTATGGATAAGCTGACGGATGCGGTAAAGAATCTTCCTTATGATCCCCATAATGAATATTCTGTTCCGTATTTTTGGGGAAATGTGGGAATTGTGTATGATAAAAACAAGGTGGAGCTTCAGGATTTAGAGCAGGAGGGCTACAATATCTTTTTAAATGAAAAGTATCAAGGGGATATTTACCTGTATGATTCGGAACGGGACAGCTTTATGATGGCGTTAAAGGCGTTGGGCTATTCTATGAACACAGAGGATCGGGAAGAACTGAACCAGGCATATGAGTGGCTGGTGAAATGTGTGCAGACCATGAAGCCGGAGATAGTCACAGATGAAATCATTGACAATATGGCACAGGGAAGAAAGTCATTGGCGCTTATGTATTCCGGAGATGCCGCGTATGTTATGGTCGAGAATGAGGATATGGGATTTTATCTTCCGGAAAGTGGGACAAATCTGTGGTCCGACGCAATGGTGATTCCCCAAAATGCAAAAAATCCGGAGCTTGCCCATGCGTTTATCAATTTTGCCAGCGATTATAACGGCGCCTATGATAATTCCAGCTATGTGGGCTATACTTCCGCAAATCAGGAGGTTATGGAGGATCTTTCCGGTGAAGGAGGAGAATTTGAGGGAATCAGCGCATATATTCCCAGAAGCGATTATGAGCTGGACGAGGTGTTTGTTTACAACGAAAGGATCAGAAAGGATATCAGCAACCTGTGGAGCAAGGTGAAAATTGCGGCGAGCAATGCAAATTAGAGTGTGAATGGAGGAAAAATGGGAGAAAAAAATCTGGATTTTGATACCATAATTGACAGAAAAAATACAAATTCTTTAAAGTATGATTTTGCGGAAAAAAACGGAATGCCCGGAGATATACTGCCTCTTTGGGTGGCGGATATGGATTTCAGAATTTCCTCCTACATACAGGAGGCGGTGAAAAAACAGGCGGAGCATGGGATATTCGGTTATAGTGACGCCGGGGAAGGCTATTTTGAGGCGGTGCAGTCCTGGCTTCATAAGCATTATCATTGGCAGGTGTCAAGAGAATGGCTGGTGAATACGCCGGGAGTGGTGTTCGCCCTTGCCACTGCGGTGAAGGCGTTTACCAGTGAAGGAGAAGGAGTTTTAATTCAGCAGCCGGTTTATTACCCTTTTCAAAAAGTAATCGTTGAAAATAACAGAAAATTTTTAAATAGTCCTCTGATCTGTGATGAACGGGGGAGATACCATATGGATTTTCAGGACTTTGAGGAGAAGCTTATAAAAGAAAAGGTTAAGCTGTTTTTCCTCTGTAATCCCCATAATCCGGTGGGCAGGGTCTGGACTAGAGAAGAGCTTGAAAAAATTGGCGATTTATGTTTGAAATACCATGTAATTGTGGTTAGTGATGAGATTCACGGAGATTTTGTGTGGGAGGGGATGCATCATACCTTTGCCAGTGTAAAAGAGGAATATCAGGAAATTTCTGTAATATGTACCGCGCCAAGTAAGACCTTTAATATTGCAGGGCTGCAGGTTTCCAATATTTTTATACCCAATGCCGGTCTGCGCAGACGGTTTCGGAGACAGGTCAGCGCTTCCGGATATCATGAGTTGAATTCCGTGGGATATGCCGCCTGTGAAGCAGCGTATCGATATGGGGAAGAGTGGTATCAGGCAATGTGCCAATATGTAAAAGGCAATATTGTGTTTGCAGAAGAGTTTATTTCACAGCGCCTTCCCGGGATAAAAATGACAAAGCCGGAGGGAACCTATCTGATCTGGCTTGATTGCAGGGGACTTGGATTGTCTGAGGAAGAACTGGAAGAATTGATCGTTCATAAGGCTGGTTTGTGGCTGGATGGGGGATCTATGTTTGGGGAGACGGGAGCAGGTTTTCAGAGGGTTAACGCTGCGTGTCCCAGGGCGACTTTGCAGAAAGCGCTGGAGAAGCTGGAACGAGCAATTGGTAGTTTGTAGGTGTGAGAGGTCGGAATTTCTCAATTATGAGAAATTCCGATTCGATTATATTTTAATATAGTTGCCGTAAAGTATTGAGTAAATAAGGAGTCATCATGAACAGAAATTTCAGGTTCAATCTGGCAGGAAATATTGCATCAACCATGGCCGGGGTATTATATAATTTTTGCACCGGGCTGTTTATTCTTGATATAACCGGGAGCGCCCTTGCCATGTCGGTCTTTATGGGATATTCGATGGTTTTAGGATTGGTAGTCCAACCGTTGGCAGGGGTTTTTATTGAGAGGCGAGAAAAGGTGAAGATTATGTATATCACGGATGGGATCTTTGCTTTCACCGATTTTTTGCTGGCGGGTTTGCTTTTTTCAACCAGTGTAAGTCATATTATTATGGTCGGGCTGTATATGAATGCGACGGTTAATACAATCATGAATGCATTATTTGAACCTGCTTCTGCAGCGTTGATGCCGATGATTGTGGAGCAGAAAAAATTAACGAAAGCATATTCTCTGCTTTCCATGGTCGGCAATTTTGCCAATATTTTTGCGACGCTGTTTGCGGCGGTTCTGTTTTCCCTGTTTCCATATCAATGGATACTTGTGATTAACGGATGTCTGATAGGGATATCGGCGGTGTTTGAGTACTTCATTGTCGTAAATGAAAATATTGGTTTCAATGGGGCGGAAGGAAAGAAAACCCGTTACATGTGGGATTTAAAGGAAGGCGTTGGTTACCTTAAGAATCAAAAAGTGCTGTTACAAATTTTATCCTGTGCGGTTATCATCAATTTTTTTATGAGTGGAATTTTTTCAACAACCCTGCCGTATTTGTATAATACCGCACTGGGATTGCCTGCGGTGTATCTTGCGACTATTGAAATTGCCATGTCTGTGGGGAGCATTCTGATGGCGGCGCGGCTGACAAAAATCGAGATTAAAGATAAGGGGAAAAAGATCATAAAAGGATTTTCCGTGGTTTCAGCCATATTTTCCGGTATGCTTGCATGCTATATGCTTTTTGACATTGGAAGCATCAATGTGGCGGTTTTTCACGGGATATTTGTTATGGGGGCGTTCGTTTTCGGTCTTGTGCTGGCTGTTATCCAGATTTCTACCAATATCATATATGCCTGTAATATAGAGCAAAAATATATGGGGAGGGTTATGGCGTTCAGAAAGACACTTTCAACCGCCACTATCCCATGCGCTATGATATTGTTTGGAATTTTGCTGGATTATTCCAATATAGGGCTGACATTTGCGCTGGCAGGCATCGGTGTTACAGCCGCCACGGTCTTTGTGCATAAACAGAGGGAACTGGTGGAGCAGTAGGAAAAAATAAAATTTCCTTGACAATGTGGAAAAATCTGCTATAATTTAAAACATACTATTCATACTAAAACGGTAGGAATATAAAAGTGAGTAGAGGAGGAGAAATTATGAGTAAGGTAAAAGAGAGTGCATTGGAACTGATCGGAAAGACGCCGATTTTGAAATTGAATCGCTATGCCCAGAAGGCAGGAGTTAGTCAGGCTGTTATTCTTGCGAAGCTGGAGTATTTAAATCCGGCGGGATCTGTGAAAGACAGGGTAGCGCTTGCCATGGTGGAGGATGCGGAAGAAAAGGGGATCTTGAAACCGGGAGCTACGATTATTGAGCCTACCTCGGGAAATACGGGCATTGGTCTTGCCATGGTAGCGGCGGCAAAGGGATATAAGGCAATTCTGACTTTGCCGGATACCATG
Source organism: Lachnospiraceae bacterium UBA7093 (assembly GCA_002492465.1). Taxonomy (GTDB): domain Bacteria; phylum Bacillota; class Clostridia; order Lachnospirales; family Lachnospiraceae; genus Suilimivivens. The sequence continues at coordinate 56,853 of DKYT01000019.1, forward strand.
AGCGTTGAACGGAGAAACCTGCTGGGCGCTTATGGGGCACAGCTGGTGCTGACGGAAGGGGCTAAAGGAATGAAGGGAGCCATCGAAAAGGCGAATGAGTTGAAAGAAACTATTCCCGGTGCTGTGATTTTGGGGCAGTTTGTGAATCCGGCAAATCCTGAGGCGCACAGAAATACCACGGGACCTGAGATCTGGGAGCAGACGGAGGGAAAGGTAGATATTTTTGTGGCAGGAGTGGGAACCGGAGGAACCGTTACGGGAGTAGGTGAGTATCTGAAAGCGCAAAATCCCAATGTAAAGATCGTTGCAGTGGAGCCGGAAACAAGCCCGGTTTTGTCCAAGGGGACTGCAGGGGCGCACAAGATCCAGGGAATTGGAGCAGGGTTTGTGCCTGAGATTTTGAATACGGAAATATACGATGAGATCATTGCCATAAAAAATGAGGATGCGTTTGCGGAAGGAAAGGCGTTTGCAGTAAGCGAGGGAATTCTGGTGGGCATTTCCTCAGGGGCGGCGCTGAAGGCGGCGTCTATTCTGGCAAAGAGACCGGAGAATGCGGGAAAAGTGATTGTTGCTCTTTTGCCTGATTCCGGGGACAGGTATCTTTCCACGCCGTTGTTTGCTTAAATTGATATAAATGAATTATAGTTTGTAAAAATCACATTGCGGTGTCAGCAAAAGCATGATATAGTTAAAATAATTCAAAATAAGTTTCAAAACAGAGGCGGTAAAGTGTCATGTCACTGACGAATAAGGCAAGAGAAAGCATAAAATGGCATATACTTGAGAAAATATACTATAGAAGCCCTGCTATTATTGCGTCAACAGCTGAAAGCTATGGCGTTTCAAGGACAACTGTAAAAAGATACCTTGATGAGATGGAGCGGGATGGAATAATAGAACGATGCGAAAATAAATCATACAAATGGCAATTAAAAGAGATAAGAAAAGCCTTTTTTGTATATTATCCTCAAGAAGTAAAGTTAGAAGAAGATAGAATTTTTGAAGTTGATGTTTTGCCTTTACTAAATGATTTGCCGGAAAGCGTTGTGAAAATTTGGAGTTATGCTTTCTGCGAAATTATGAACAATGCAATTGAGCATTCAAAAGCAGAAAAAATCAGAGTTTCTGTTAGCTCAAATGTTCTTTTTACGCATATTTTTATAACTGACGATGGCATAGGAATTTTTGAGAATATAAGAGAATATATATCAAGAACTACCAAAGCAGATATATCGTTGGATGATGCAATGTCCATACTGTTCATAGGCAAGATGACAACAGATAAAGAAAATCATTCAGGTGAGGGTATATTTTTTACATCACGTTCAGTAGACAGATTTTACATATTTTCATCAAACCGGATATTTGTGCATGAGGCATATGATAAAAACTCTGCTGCTGATATACGCACGATAGATAGGGACTCAAGAAAGATCATGGAAGATGAAAAGGGAACTTTTGTAACAATGGAACTGTGGAATAATTCAAAACGGCAGTTGAAAGAGGTTTTTGACATGTTTTCATCTGATGAAAGAGGTTTTTATAAAACACAAATACCTATAAAAAGTGCAATACCCAGCGCTTTTCCAGTTTCAAGATCTCAGGCAAGAAGATTATGTAGTGGGTTTGATAAGTTTGAGGAAATAGAACTGGACTTTGATGGAATAGATGATGTGGGAAGAGCATTTGTACATGAAATATTTTTTGTTTTTAAATCGAAGCATCCAGAGATTGAGATAAAAATAAAAAATGCAAATGACAATGTGCTCAGTGTGATCAATCAAGTAAAAAGTACCGTTATTTAGTTCCGAATTTCAATGCCGGTTTGAAATTTCCCTTTTTAATCGACATACCTTCTGAAAATATTGACATTTTTATACAGTAACAGTATAATGAACCAACTGTGAAAATCAATGCCGGGTGTTAAAAGCAGCCGGTATTGTATGATGGAGGAGATATTATGAAGGAATTTATGAGAAAGATACTTGGTCTTTCTCTGGCGGCAGCGCTTGTCTTTTCCCTTGCGGGATGTGGCGCGAAGGAAGAAGCCGGAGGGAAGATCGTAAATGTAGGCGTAACAGATTCCCTGGGAGGATTGAATCCTTTTGTGATCGATCAGACGGAAATTAATAAATATGCAGTGGGATTGATGTTTTTGCCGCTGATGGAATTGGACAGCGAGTTGAACTTTCAGGGAATGCTGGCGGATTCCGTTACTACGGAGGATAATATTCACTTTGTGGTGCATATTAATGACGAAGCTGTATGGTCAGACGGAACGCCGGTTACGGCGGAGGATTTGGAATACACGGTTCGCCGCCTTGCAAGTCCTGTTGTGAATAATACAACGTTGATGCTCTATGCCTTTGAAGGCATAGGGGACGACGGATTTGTAGAAGAGGGAGCCGAGAGCGTTGCAGGCATCCGAATCCTTGACGATAAGACGGTGGAATTTACGTCCAAATACCCTATGGCGCTTACCACCTTTGAAAACACCTATGCAAGATATCTTCACACTATGCCCAAGCATGTGATCGAGCAGTTCAGCGAGGAAGAGCTTTTGACGGCGGATTGGTTCAACCATCCGGATGTAATCAACGGTCCTTTTCTTTTAACGGGATTTGACAATGATCACTATATTTCCTATGAGGCAAATGAGAGCTATTGGAAAGGAGCGCCTAAAATTGATAAGCTGAACATCAGGATCGTGGATGCAAGCCAGATTTATGCAGGTCTTCAGTCGGGTGAGATCGATATAACCCATCACACCATGACGGCGATTCCACAGGAGGATTTTGAGAGCATAGAAGCCCTTGAGAATGTGGAGACGGTATATGGCGCGCCTATTACCAATCAGTCGGCGTTTATCCAGACGGCAAATATTCCCGATGCAAGAGTCCGCCAGGCGCTTGTGTATGCCATTGACAGACAGCAGCTGGTAGATCAGCTGTTAAAGGGACACGGGGAGGTAGTGGACGGTTTTCTATCCTCGGCGAGCCCCTTCTTCAGCGAAGAAGTGACGCCGATTCCCTATGACCCTGAAAAGGCAAAAGCATTATTGGAGGAAGCGGGATGGGACGGTTCCCAGACCCTTCGGTTTTATGTGAATTCCGGCGACAGCACTTTTGTAAACGGAGCCCAGGTGCTGGTGGCACAGTGGGCGGCAGTGGGTATCAATGTGGAAGTTCAGACCGTTGACCTGGCAACCCTTATGACGGTTGCAGGATCTACAGATTATGATATTCTCGCAGTCCAGTATACCTATGCGCCTGTGGATCCCTATCCGGATGTAGACTGGCTGCTGAGCGGCGAGGGAAGCTGGACCGGTTATCACAGCGATGAGATTAGTGAAGCCCTTGCGGGAACCCAGCAGACCAGCGATATTGAGAAGATCAAGGAGCTTTATGCTGTTGTAGATAAAAAGGTTCAGGAGGATGTTCCTATGTTCTCCGCTTACATTATCAGCGCCCAGGGTGCAGTGAGCAAGCGTTTAAGCGGCGCAGCGCCCAGCGCATATGGATTCTTTAATAACGTACAGAATTGGGACGTGGCAGAATAAATGGTGAGGAGAAGCGATGTCACATTTATTGGAAGTACAGGGGCTGACCACCGCCTTTAAAGGTGATTACGGAGAAAATATCAGCGTAGATCATATTCACTTTCACGTAGATGAAGGAGAAGTTGTCTGCATTGTGGGCGAATCCGGATGTGGAAAAAGTGTAACTTCATTATCGATTATGGGATTATTAGGAAGGGGCGGAGCCGTTACAGACGGCTCTGTCTTCTTTGCTGGTAAGAACCTTCTTTCCATGACTGAAAAAGAGCTGGATCAGATCAGAGGAGATCAAATGACCATGATATTCCAGGATCCACTCACTTCCCTGAATCCTGTGTTTACAGTGGGAAGTCAAATTACGGAAAGTATCCGCGCCCATATGCATTTGTCAAAGGCAGATGCCGTAAAAAGAGCCGAACAGCTGTTGGGAAAGGTGGGAATGCCGGATCCCCATGGGATTATGAAAAAGTATCCCCATACCCTTTCCGGTGGAATGCGCCAGAGAGTGATGATTGCCATGGCGCTATCCTGTAACCCCAGGCTGCTGATTGCAGATGAACCGACCACGGCGCTGGATGTGACCATACAGGCGCAGATTATGGAACTGCTTGGGGAACTGCAAAAGGAAACGGGAATGTCTATGATTCTGATTACCCATGACATCGGACTGGTTGCCAATATGGCGGATCGGGTTCTTGTGATGTATGCAGGTCAGATTATTGAAGAGGCTCCGGTGAAAGAGCTGTTTCAAAACCCCAGACACCCTTACACCAGAGCGCTGCTTGACACGGTTCCCACCATACGGGATGATAAGGACAGACAATTGGTGTCTATCCCCGGTATTGTGCCGGAAAGCTATGACCGTATAGAAGGGTGCCGGTTTGCGGATCGGTGCCGGTACAGAAGAGCGGAGTGTGACAGGCGGCAGGAGGATTACCAGTTTGCGCCTCACCATACAGGGAAATGTATCGTCATGAAGGAAGGGGGAATACCTTTATGAGTGAAAAAGAACAGATTCCTTTGATTCAGGTTGAGAATTTAAAAAAGTATTATCCCATAAAGGGAGGAATTTTAAACAATACCACCGGATATGTGAAGGCAGTGGACGGCATGACTTTTTCTATTATGGAAGGGGAAACCCTTGGGCTTGTAGGGGAATCGGGCTGCGGCAAATCTACCATCGGAAAGCAGCTGGTAGGATTGGAGACGCCTACGGAGGGGAGGATCTATTATCAGGGAGAGGATCTTTTCGGACGAAAGGGGAAGGATCTTCAGAAGATCCGTACGCAGCTTCAGATGGTTTTTCAGGATCCCTATTCTTCTCTGAATCCAAGAAAGCATATATTTGAAATTCTTTCCCAGCCTATGCTGTATCACAAAGTATCCACCAAAGAAAGCGTAGAGAAAGATATTCTGAAAATTTTGGATATGGTGGGGCTGCCCAGAAACGTTCTGGGAAGATATCCCCATGAATTCTCCGGAGGACAGAGGCAGAGGATCGGTATTGCCAAGGCGCTTTCCCTAAATCCAAGATTCATTGTCTGTGACGAACCGGTAAGCGCATTGGACGTTTCCATTCAGGCGCAGATCTTAAATCTCCTAAAGAGCTTACAGAAGGAGCTGAATCTTACCCTCCTGTTTGTGGGGCACGGACTGGGGGCGGTAAACTATGTAAGCGATAGAATTGCCGTTATGTATTTGGGGAAAATTGTAGAGATGGGGGAGGCAAAGGAGATCTTTCAACACCCCGTACATCCCTATACAAAAGCCCTTTTGGACGCTGTCCCGGTGCCGGATCCCGGTGAAAAGGAAAAATCCCACAGGATTTTACAGGGAGAAATCGGAGACAGTGCGAATCCACCTTCGGGCTGCCGCTTTCATCCCAGGTGCGCTTATGCCACAGAGATCTGTGGACAGAAGGAGCCTAAAATGCAGGAGCTGAAAGCCGGTTCTTCACATGCTGTTGCATGTCCTATTGTGATGCTGAAACAGGAGGTACAGGAAAGTGAGTAAGTACATTATCAAGAGAATATTGATCGCCATTCCTGTGCTGATCGGTATTACCATAATTGATTATGCCATTATGTGTATGGCGGGAAGTCCTCTGGAAATGCTTCAGGGACCCAGGGTTTCGGAAGCGGCTGTAGAGGCGAAAAAAATAGCTTTGGGACTGGATAAACCCTTTTATATCCAGTATTTTGTATGGCTTGGGCAGCTTTTACAGGGGAATCTGGGCTATTCCATAAAATCCTACCAGTCGGTAAGCGAAATGATCGGAAGCCATATAGGTCCTACGCTGCTTCTGATGGGCGCTTCGCTGATAGTCAGCCTTTTGATTGCGGTTCCGGCGGGCATTTACAGCGCCATTCATCAGTACGAAAAGGGAGACTATGCGGTCGTTACCCTTTCTTTTATGGGGAGCAGTATACCGGGATTTTTCCTGTCTTTGCTGCTGATTTATATTTTCACCGTAAAGCTCGGATGGCTGCCCTCCAGCGGAATGACTACGCTGGGGACGGAAGGAGGATTTGGGGATGTGCTGCAACACATGATTATGCCGGTGATTGTCCTTGCCGCTTCCATGGCAGGCAGCAACATCCGTTATATCAGAAGCGCGGTACTGGAAATTTTACAGCAGGATTATCTGCGTACGGCGAGGGCAAAGGGAATCGGTCGCTTTAAGGTGATCAATAAGCACGCTCTGCGCAATGCGCTGGTACCGATTGTAACGGTAATCGGCATGGAGATACCGGTGCTGTTCGGAGGGGCGGTAATCATTGAACAGGTATTTTCCTGGCCGGGGCTTGGGCTGATGACTATGAGCGCCATTACCAGCAGGGATTATCCTGTGATTATGGGCGTATGTCTTTTATCTGCGGTGGTAGTGCTGATTGCAAATCTGGTAACGGATATTTTGTATGCATTGGTTGACCCGACGATTCAGCTTGATTAGGAGGGCGCCATGGAAAGAAAAGATATTACAAACGAAAGTTATTTTCAAACGGTTTTCAGACGCTTCAGGCATCACCGTCTTGCCATGGTCAGCCTGGTGGTGGTGGCGGTCTTAGGGGGAGCGGCGTTGCTTGCCCCGGTTCTTGCACCCTATCAGCCGGATGAGATTGTAGGTACCTTCAGCGGAGCGCCCAGTAAAGAGTTTTGGCTGGGAACGGATCAGATTGGAAGAGATGTATTCAGCAGGCTTTTGTACGCAATGCGGATCTCTCTGCTGGTGGGAATTCTGGCAACCCTGATCTCCACGGCGGTGGGGGTAGTGCTGGGGCTGATTGCCGGGTATTTTGGGGGTGTGGCGGATATGCTGATTATGCGCTTTACGGATATGGTTATGTCCTTTCCCTACATCCTTTTGGTTCTGGTGGCGGCGGCTATCTTTAAGCCTGGACTTTGGAATATTATTTTGATTTTGGGATTTGTGGACTGGCCGGGAATCGCAAGGCTGGTAAGAGGAAATGTGCTGAACCTGCGGGAGACAAATTTTATTAAGGGAAATATTGTGGCGGGTATGCCCCTCAGGCATATTCTGTTTTCGGAAATTCTTCCCAATACGGTGGCGCCTATTCTGGTATACGCTACTTCCGTGCTTGCACTCTCCATGCTGGATGAGGCGGCGCTGAGCTTTTTGGGATTGGGAGTGCAGCCGCCTACCGCAAGCCTTGGCAATATGTTGAACGGCGCGCAGTCCCTTACGGTTCTTACCAGGCAGCCATGGCTTTGGATTCCTGCAGGGGTGCTGATCGTGGTACTGGTAATGGCGATCAATTTTATCGGGGATGCCCTGCGGGATGCAGTGGATCCCAACAGCAGGAGATAAATTATGGAGCTGGAAGAGAGATTAATCCAATATTTTGAATGGTTTCATCATAATCCGGAGTTATCCTATGAGGAGTATGAGACGACTGCTAAAATCAGAGAGATTCTGGAGAAAGAGGGATTGGTAATTCTGGATTGTCCTTTAGAGACAGGACTTGTAGCAGTTGTACAGGGGGAGAAGCCGGGAGCCGTTCAGGCATTGCGGTGCGATATAGACGGTCTGCCCATAACAGAGGAAACGGAGCTTCCTTATGCTTCTGCGCATAAGGGGAAAATGCATGCCTGCGGACATGATTTTCATATTGTGGCGGGGATTGGCTGTGGAATTCTCCTGAACCAAAGGAAAAGCCGGCTTGCCGGAAAGGTGAAGATTATTTTTCAGCCGGCGGAGGAGTCCTCTCTTGGCGCTCTCAAAATTCTGGAAACAGGGGTAATGGAAGATGTGGACAAAATATGGGGCATCCATGGGGACCCTACCAATGAAACGGGCGTTCTGGGCATTCGTGAAGGGTATGTAACGGCGGCGGTGGATCGGTTTGTGATTCGGATAAAGGGCATGGGATGTCATGGAGCCCACCCTGATGATGGAACTGATCCTATCCCGGCAGCGGCAGCTACCGTACTTGCCTTGCAAACCATTGTGAGCAGAAATATCAATGCCTTTCATCCGGCACTGGTGAGCGTTACCAGGCTGGAGGCTGGGAATACCTGGAATGTAATCCCGGAGACGGCTGTTCTGGAGGGAACGGTCCGTACCATGGACAGGGAAGACAGGGCTTTGTTTGAAAAAAGAATGAGGGAAATTGCCGAAAATACGGCAGGCGCCTATGGGGCGGAGGCGGAACTGGAATGGATTCCGGGACCTGCCGCCACTTACAATGACGGGGCGATGACGGAAAAAAGCATTGAAATAGCCAGGAGACGCGGGTTGCAGGTAGTGCCGGAGGAAAGCTCCATGGGCGGGGATGATTTTTCCTTTTATGAGGAAAAAATACCCGGGTGTTATATCAAAGTGGGAACCGGAAAAGGAGCGGCGATTCATCAGCCGGAATTTCAGGTAGATGAAAAAGTAATTTTTCCTACGGCGGCGTATTTGGCGGATCTTTTGATACAATAAAGGTGAAAACTGAATAGATGTAATAATCGTTAGGCTGTCCGGCTTCTGCTGGGCAGCCTTTATTACAATAAGCTGAATCGCAGGGCGCGGCGGCTTATTGCTGCCTTGCGTACAAAATGTACAAAATTAAAAGTAAAAAAGGAGCTATAATGTACAAAAAAATAAAACCAATTGACGAATAAAGTAAAAACGTGTATGATTAATGCATAAGAAAACTGTTTAGGAAAAACATTTCTTTATAAGTGAAAGGAGGGGAGACAAAAAAGAGTGAAGAAAATATTGGTGATCGGAAGCCTGAATATGGATATGGTGATCGAAATGAAAAGAATGCCAATTACAGGCGAAACGGTCCTGGGAACACAAGTGTCTTATGTGCCTGGCGGTAAGGGGGCAAATCAGGCATATACGGCGGCAAAACTTGGCGGAAAGGTCAAGATGCTGGGCTGCATAGGAAATGACGATTTCGGGGAAATGCAAAGAAACAATTTGACAGAGTGCGGAGTAGATACCGGCGATTTGAAAAGATTAAAGTCGCAGGGAACCGGAATGGCAAGCATTTATGTGGACGAATACGGGGATAATACGATCGTAGTAGTACCGGGCGCTAATATGGAATGTAATGTGAGTTATCTGAAAGAATATGATCATGTGCTGCAGGAATGTGATTATGTGATTTTGCAGATGGAAATTGCAAGGGACGCAATCTATTACGCTATTAAAAGAGCGAAGGAGCTGGGGAAAACTGTTATTCTAAATCCGGCTCCGGTACCGGACGCTCTTCCTGACGAGATCTTTTCCAGATTGGATTACATTACGCCTAATGAAACAGAGCTGATGAAGCTTTGCGGGAAGGAAGGAGACTCCGTCAGAGATTACACAGAAGGGGCGAGAGAGCTGCTGGAGCGGGGGGCGAAAAACGTTTTGGTAACAATGGGTAAAAAAGGAGCGCTTTTCGTAAACCGCGAAAGGGAGGAAGTGTTTCCTGCAAGGAAAGTATTAGCCGTGGACACCACGGCAGCGGGGGATTGCTTTAACGGGGCTTTTGCAGTGGCTCTTGCAGAAGGAAGAGCGCTTGGCGAGGCGGTGACATTTGCCAATGCGGCATCATCCATAGCGGTTACCAGAAACGGCGCCCAGACCTCGATCCCTTCCAGAGAGGAGGCGGAGGAGGCTCTCAGGGAAATGTCTGTACATGTAAGGACGAAATGATGGGGAAAGAAGTAAAGTCAAAGAGAAGAAAGAGAGGTATTTTATGAAAAAGATGAATAAGATCGTGGCATTGATTATGCTGGTGGCGCTGACTCTTGGAGCGGCAGGCTGTGGAGCGAAGCAGGAGGAAAAAAAGGACGGGCTGAAGGTGGTACTTTTGATCACAAGTAACCTTGGAGATAAAGGCTTTTACGACAGCGCAAACGACGGCATGAAATTGATTGAAAAAGAATTGGGCGCGGAAGTAAAAACCATCGAGATGGGGCAGGATCCTTCCAAATACGAACCATATTTCAGGGATGTTGCAGAACAGGACTGGGATTATATCATTGTAGGTTCCTCTCCGGCTGTGGAAATTGCAGAGACATTGATACCGGAATATCCGGATAAGAAGTTTATCATGTTTGATACGGAGGTGGATTGGAGCAAGGGCGATTTCAGTAATCTTTATTGTGTGCAGTATAAACAGAATGAAGGAAGCTTCCTTGCAGGCGCAGTGGCAGCGATCATGACCACCGAAGGAAAAAATGCGAATCCGGAAAAGGTTATAGGATGCATCGGCGGAGGAGATCTTCCTATCATTAATGACTTTATGATCGGTTATATTCGAGGCGCCCAGTACGTAGAGCCTGATATTAAAGTTGCGGTTGCCTATGCAGGAACCTTCGTGGATTCTACCAAGGGTAAGGAGCTTGCCCTTTCTCAAATGAATCAGCAGAATGTGGATATTTGTTTCCAGATTGCTTCCCAGACCGGAATCGGCGTCTTAGATGCGGCAAAGGAAAAGGGACTGTATGCCATCGGCGTAGACGGAGATCAGGCGGCGGCATTCAAGGATTCTGACCCGGGCATGGCGGAGGTTATCGTAACTTCTATGATGAAACGAGTAGACCAGTCTTTACTCAGGGCGGTTAAGATGGCAGAAGAGGGAAGTCTTACCTGGGGAAAAACCGAGGTAATCGGACTGAAGGAGTTAGGCGTTGGCATTATTTACGGAGAAAACTTCGAGAGAGAATTGTCTGAAGAAAAACAGAACATGATAAAGGACATAGAACAGCAGATTATTGACGGAAAAATCCAGGTGGATTCGGCGCTTGGCATGGACACGGCAGAGTTTGAAGTAATTCGTAATGAAGTTGCACCGTAATGTATAGCAGGTATATGGGGCTGTCGGATATTGACAGCCCCATGTTAAACAGAAGAAGTGATAAGGAGATTGCTATGGCAGAAACCATTCTCAGCATGGAGAATATTACCAAAATATATCCTAACGGCTTTATCGCAAATAAAAATGTGAATTTTGAACTGCGCAAAGGAGAAATACATGCCCTTGCCGGGGAAAACGGGGCGGGCAAGTCCACCCTGATGAAGGTTTTGTTCGGAGAAGAGCAGTGCGAGGAGGGCAAAATCTTTTTTAAGGGAAAAGAGGTGAAGATCGACAACCCGCTATGCGCTATCAAAATGGGTATTGGCATGGTACATCAACATTTTATGCTGGTTCCCAGCATGACGGTTGCGGAAAATATGGTACTTGGGTTGGAGCCGGAGAAAGCTGGATTCCTGAATAAGGAGGAGGCGGTAAAAAGGACAATAGAGGTATCGGAGAAGTATGGGCTGGAGATCGACCCCCATGCAAAGGTAAAAGATTTGAGTGTTGGGCTGAAACAGAGAGTGGAAATATTGAAGGCGCTGCTCCGGGGAGCGGATGTGCTGATTCTGGACGAGCCTACGGCGGTGCTGACGCCTCAGGAAACAGTGGAAATTTTTGAAGAACTGAAGCGCCTCAGGGAATTGGGGCACACTGTGGTATTTATTTCTCATAAGCTTAATGAAATCAAAGAAATTTGCGATCGTATTACCATTATGAGGGACGGAAGAACCATCGATGTGAAAATGGTAGAGGAGGTATCCGAACAGGAAATTTCCAGGTTGATGATTGGAAGGGACGTACAGCTTAAAACAGATAAAACGCCGGCTAAGCCGGGACAGACATTTCTTTCCGTTAAAAATCTGAGCTATACTGACGCGGCAGGTCAGCAGATTTTAAAGGACATCAATATGACAGTGAGAAAAGGAGAGATACTTGGCATAGCGGGAATCGAGGGAAACGGACAAAACGAGTTAAGCGAGCTGGTTACGGGGATGCGAAAGCTCCGCACAGGTCAGATCCGCATTGGCGGAGAAGATATCAGCAGAAAATCTGTGCGGGAGATCAGGGAGCTTGGAGTATCTCATATTTCGCAGGATCGAATGACATACGGCGTGGTAAGTGATGCGGGCGTGGCGGACAACATCATTGCAGACCGCTATTATCGAAAGGAATTTAAAAAGGGAATTTTGCTTAACAAAAAAAAGATTTGTGAAAAAACAGATCAGTTGATTTTGGAATACAGTGTGAAATGCGATAACAGGGAGCAGCCGGTGCGGATGCTCTCCGGTGGGAATATGCAGAAGGTGGTGGTGGCAAGAGAGTTTTCCAGCGACCCTAAGCTTGTCATAGCCAATCAGCCTACAAGAGGTATCGACGTTGGCGCTGCGGAGCTTGTTCACCGGAAGCTGCTGGAGCTTCGGGACAGGGAAGCCGCAATTCTGTTGATTTCGGCAGATCTTACAGAAATCATCCATTTAAGTGACAGCATTATCGTTTTGCATGGCGGCGCAATAGCGGCTTATTTTGAGGATGTAAAACAGATGGATCCGGTGGAACTGGGAGAGTATATGCTGGGAATCAAGAAAATGACCCGGGAACAGATAGGAGGGGCAGTGCATGAACAGTAAAAAGATAGAAAAAAGATTTGAGGCGATAAGAACACTGCTTGCCATTGTGATTGCACTGCTAATCGCCCTTGTGGTGATTGTGATTGTCAGTGATGATCCGGCAAATGCATTGTACAATTTCCTGATCGGACCGATGACCAACGCCAGAAGATTTGCCAATGTAATAGAGCTGTCAATTCCGCTGATGTTTTGTGGACTGGCAGTAAGTATCATGTTTGCTGCCGATCAAAGCAATATGGCGTCTGAAGGGGCGTTTTATGTATCCTGTACCGTGACCTCAGTGATTGCGGTGCTGTGGAAGCTGCCGCCTTTGCTTCATATGATAGCATGCCTGGCGGCAGGAACCCTCACAGGCATTATCATCATGTGCATTCCGGCAGTGCTGAAAGCAAAATGGCAGGCAAACGAACTGGTATCTTCCCTGATGCTGAATTATATTTGTCTGTATATGGGGAATTATATTATCAGAACCCGGGTGCTGGATACATCCCTTGGCATTACCACGTCTCTTGGCTTTCAGGAAACCGTATCCCTGCCCAATCTGATTCCGGGAACCCGCCTGCACCTGGGGCTGGTATTTGTGATTCTTGCCGTCATTTTATGCTACATTATGATGTATCATACAGGGCTGGGATATTCCATCAGAACCATTGGGCAGAATAAAAATTTTGCAAAATATGCCGGAATGGGCGTAGGGGGTGTAGTAGTTTTAACCCAGGTTATAGGTGGTGCGCTTGCAGGCTTTGGAGGCGCCACAGAAATGATTGGCATGTATAACAGATTTCAATATCAGGGGCTGCCTCAATATGGCTTTGATGGTATGCTGATCGCTATTATGGCAAAATATAATCCGGCGCTTGTGCCTGTTGCCGCGATTTTCCTTGCTTATATACGTACCGGAGCAGATATTATGAACAGAACAAGCGACGTGCCTTACGAGATCATTTCAGTAATCCAATCTGCGATTATTATGCTGGTGGTTGCAAAAATGTTCCTGAATCGGCTGAAGCATAAACAGATCGTAAAATATTCCAAGCTGGAGCTGGAGAAGAAGGAGGCATTGTAGAATGAAACAGATTGTAAATATTATTTTTTCCACCCAGTTCTTTTATTCCATCCTTCGGATTTCAACGCCTATTATGTTTGCTTCCATGGGGGCGCTGATTACTTCCAGGGCAGGCGTAATTAACATTGGCTTGGAGGGTATTATGTTGTTCGCGGCGCTTTCCGGGGTGATTTTCAGCGCGGTTACAGGCAGCGCCTGGATGGGATTTCTGGGGGCTGTTGCCACAGGCGTTTTGATTGCAATTTTAATGTCTTATGTTGCGCTGATCCTGAAATCTCATATTACTCTTACAGGAATAGCGATCAATATGTTTGCCTCCGGCTCCACCGTGTTTATTCTTTATCTGGTAACCGGGGACAAGGGAATTTCTTCTTCCCTGGCGAGCAAGGTCATGCCTACGGTTGCGCTTCCGCTGATTGGGAAAATACCGGTTGTGGGCGAGATTCTTTCGGGACATAATATTTTAACGTATCTGTCCTTTTTAGCCGTTTTATTTACATACATTCTGTTGAATAAAACGGTAATAGGACTGAGGATCAGAGCTGTGGGAGAAAATGAACAGGCGGCATTATCGGTAGGTGCAAAACCGGTGAAATATCAGTTTATAGCCATGCTGATCAGCGGCGTTTTAGCCGGAATGGGAGGCGCATACATGTCTATGGGATATGTTTCCTGGTTTTCCAGAGACATGGTGGCAGGTCGTGGGTTTATTGCCCTGGCCGCCCAGCAGCTGGGACAGGGCACTACTCTGGGAACCATGTGCGCAACTTTTGTATTTGGAATGGCGGACGCCCTTGCCAATAATCTGCAGGCGCTGCAAATGCCCTCGGAATTTGTACAGTCTATTCCTTACCTGACGACCATTATAGGACTGGTGGTTTTTTCCATAGCAAAGCAGAGAAAGGAATTAAAAAGAATCAGAGAAAATAATCAAAAGGCAGTTTAAAAGAAAGGAAGACAGTTATGAATAAAAAAGCGTGGGAATACGGAAGAGAAATTATTGAAAGGGAAAGACCTTTTCCGGAGCGTGCCGGGCGCGTTTTGTGGGATGATGTGATCAGAGACGGAAAAAGGGATTTGGATAATATGAAATATCTCTGGGGCGGAAACGTCACGGAATCCTTACTGCCCTTGTTTTTCATTGCAGTGTACGTACAGGAATACGGAAATCTGGGATATGATGTGACCAAAGCGGAGGCGATGATCGAGGAAGGTCGGGAGCTTGCAAGGGTGAAAAATGATATTGCCCTTTACAGGCATACCTGCAGGCTTCTGAAAACTTTGTTTGACTCTCCTAAAAAGGAAGACCACGAGCACTGGAGCTATACGGAGTATAACACCTTTGAACAATATGCCGCAGCGGTAAAGTTCCCGGAATATGAGCCTTATACCCCTGACAGGAAAGAGCTGTTTGATAAGATCTATGCAGGATGGGTGGCTCAGGTCTGCGCAGGGGCAATCGGAACAGCGATTGAGGGATATCACACTAAGGCGTTGGAGGAGGTGTACGGAACAGTAGACCGTTACATCAAAGATCCTGAAATGTATAACGACGATCTTACCTTTGAGCTTGCTTTTTTGGAAACCTTTATCAGAAAAGGTTATGAGTTGACGGCTACCGATGTGGCGGAGGACTGGGCGGCAAGGCTTCCCTTTGCTTTTACAGCAGAAG
This sequence comes from Lachnospiraceae bacterium UBA7093, assembly GCA_002492465.1. Taxonomy (GTDB): domain Bacteria; phylum Bacillota; class Clostridia; order Lachnospirales; family Lachnospiraceae; genus Suilimivivens. The sequence goes on from DKYT01000019.1 coordinate 72,082, forward strand.
GGATTGCCCTTAAAAATATTAAAAACGGAATTTATCCGCCGGAAAGCGGTAAATTCCGGAATCCTTTCAGGGAATTGATCGGCGCGCAAATGCGGGGCGGCATCTGCGGCATGGCGGCGCCAGGGGATCCTTATATGGCGGCAAAGCTTGCCTGGGAGGACGCCATTGTTTCCCATCACAATAACGGTGTGCTTGGAGAAATATTTAACGCGGTTATGGTTTCCCTTGCCTTTATCAAAAAGGATATGCGGGAAATCTGCCGGGAGGCAATTGATCTGATACCCAGGGACAGCGAATACTATACAGTTGTGACGTATGCCTGGAAGGCATGTGAAAAATACGGAAGCTGGAGAGAGGCATGGCTGGATTGTGACGAGAAGTATAAGGAATTTTGTTGGATCCACGCTTATCCCAATGCCTGTGCGGAAGTAGTTGCCCTGTATTTTTGTGACAATGACTATGATAAGCTGGTAAATCTGATTGCCATGTGCGGATTGGATTCCGATTGTAACGCCGCTCAGGTGGCAAATATTCTTGCAGTGGCACAGGGAAAAGAGTGCATTGGAGAAAAGTGGACCGATCCCATAGGGGACTATATGGAAACCTATGTAAGGGGGATGGAAATCGTGAAATTTAAGATTCTGGCAGAAAAAACAGTGGACGCAGTTTTAAAAGCAAAAAAGGAGTAAAAGGTTATGAAAGCATGGGAGTACACGTATGAAAAAACACAAAGCGCCGTTCCTGTATTGCAGAAGGAAGAGGAAAAGGAGTGGACAGATCAAAAGGTCAGTATAGGGGATATTGATATTGAAGAGACAAGGATCCGCTGGGCGACCCAGGTACCTGGCAGCAGGGCGCCTGACTATGTTATGATCGGAGGAATTCAGGCGACGGAAAATATGGGCTATGATGTAAGGGAAGCGGAGGAAATGATTCCCCTGATCCAAAAGGCTTATGATGAGAAGGATCATGTGGAATTTCTGAAGCTGACTTCTAAGCTGTTTCATCTGCTTGCCACGTCGCCTAAGAAGGAGGGGCATCCTTACTGGGGCTACCGGTATTATGAGTCCTTTGAGGATCACAGAGGAGAGGTGACCTTTCCTGTTTATAAGCTCCCTGCCTACACGGAGGAAGAGCTGTTTGAAAAAATTCATGCAGGCTGGCAAGGGCAGATTGCAGGAGCGGCATTGGGCACGATCATCGAAGGCTACAGCAGTAACCAGTTGAAAAGGGCGTTTGGAGATATTCAGGGTTATTTAAGGGAGCCCAGCACCTACAATGACGATGTGTTATTTGAGCTTGCCTTTCTGGAGGCATATTTAAAAAAGGGCAAGAATGTTACCTCAGAGGATATCGGACTGGAGTGGGTAGGAAGAATCGAATATACCTGGAGCGCGGAGGAAGCCGCTTTTAAAAACCTGAAAAGAGGAATTTTCCCACCCATGTCCGCCACCTTAAACAATCCCTGGAGAGAATGGATCGGCGCGCAGATGAGAGGATCTATCTGCGGAATGGTAGCGCCGGGAAATCCGGAACTGGCGGCAAGGCTTGCCTGGACAGACGGGACAGTTTCCCATGTAAACAACGGCGTTTTGGGGGAAGCATTTAACGCAATTTTAGTATCCCTCGCCTATGTGGAAGACAACGTAAAAGAGATTTTGAAAAAAGCGGTGGAACTGATGCCGGGAAAAAGTCAGTACTATTCGGTGGTCAAATTTGCATGGGATGTCTGTGAGGAAGCTGGCTGCTGGGGGGACGCCTGGCAGAAATGTGAGGAGAAATTTAAAAGATATAATTGGATCCATACATATCCCAATGCGGCGGCGGAAGTGGTGTCTCTTTATTTCGGAGAAAATGATTTTGACCGATGCATGCATATCTGCGCAATGTGCGGTCAGGATGTAGACTGCAATGCAGGTCAGATCGGTACGGTTTACGGCATCATGCAGGGCTATAAAGGCATTCATAAAAAGTGGACGGATCCTTTTAAGGACAGATTCGACAGTCTTTTCAGAGGCTATGAACACACGACTCTATCGTATTTGGCGAAGCTGGTGCAAAAGGCGGTGGGGCTTATGGAGGAACAGGAGGAAAAGCGTGAAATTTGATAGAAAAAACCTGGCAAGAAAATTGGTGGTGGCGATGCTGGGGCTTATGATCTGCGGAATTGGAGTCGGTATCTTTTTGTACAGCGGTCTGGGGGTGGATCCGGCAAGCGTATTTGAGCTGGGCGTTGCAAAGGTTTTTCATATTACTTACGGAACAGCTTCGGCGGCAATCAACGTGATAATTCTTGTCATCGTGTTTTTCCTGGACAAATCCTATATCAATATATCCTCCCTTCTTGCAATTTTCGGGATCGGATATACGGCGGATTTCACCAATTTTATTTTGGGGCTGTTTTTGAAAGGCGAGCAGCATCTTGCAGTGAGGGTCATAATGATTATAATTGGTCTGCTGGTTATGAGCGCAGGAATTGCGGCATACATAAGAGCAGATCTGGGAGTGGGCGCCATCGATTTGATTTCTGAAATCACCAGCAATAAATTAAAAGTGTCTTACAGAGGAGTGCGGATCGCGGCGGACATTACATTTGTCATTGTAGGCTTTCTGCTGGGGGGAGCTGTTGGAATCGGAACCCTGCTCGCAGCATTTATGACCGGACCCTCCGTACAGTTCCTGCGTCCCTACGTTTATAAGGTAACAGACAAAATATTGAAAAAGGAGCGGCAGTGAGGCATTGGCGGAAAGAGCAGAGGCAAAGAGTCTTTATGTAGAAAAAAATGGATAAGCGTTGTATAATAAAAAACAACCATCTATTTTATGTGGAAATGAATACCAGAGAACAGAGGAAAATATGAACATAAAAGACATCGCAAAGCTATGCGGAGTATCTCCGTCCACAGTCTCAAAGATTCTCCATAATAAGGATTCTGACATCAGCGTTGAAACAAGAAAAAAGGTGCTGGAGATCATCAAAAAATATCAGTATGTGCCTTATTCCAAAGTGATCAACAGCGCTTCGCCTAAAACCAATATGATTGGGGTACTGGTTTCGGGGGGCAGCTATGAAGTACAGCAGTTTCTTTACGCCATAGAGGGGGCTGCCGCCAGAGAAGGCTACAGCGTTATTCTTTGCAACACCGGAGGGGAAAAAGAAAATATAGATAAATATTGCCGCATCCTTGAAAATAAAGGAGTAGACGGCATTATTTCCATATGCCAGAAGGAGGAGCTGCCGGAAGAGCTTAAGGCGGCGCAGGTACAGATCCTGGATGGGAAAAATGAAAATCATAAAAGCGCTGCGGCAGATGTCTGTTTTGAAATGCAGGAGGCAGGCTATAGAGCTGCAAACTATTTATTGGAAAAAGGACACAGGAAAATAGCATGCCTTTTGAGAAAAGAAGACGCTGACATTGAGGCAGGTTTTTTACTTGCTTATAAGGAATGGTTTATTTCGCCGGAAAAAGAATGGGTCTTTTTTGGCAGCAATGAGGATATTACGAATATCGGCATTGCCAAATGCCTGAACGAGGATGTGACGGCTGTCATTTGCGGGGATTTGGAGATAGGAAATATTCTTTACGGGAAGCTGAGAGAGAGAGGCGATACCATACCCAACAAGATTTCTGTGATCAGCGTAAGAGATCATAAGATGGCTGAAATGGTCTATCCGCAAATGACGGCAGTACATATTCCCGCTAAGGAGATCGGGGAGGCGGCTGTAAATGCCCTGATTGAGATTGTGGAAGGCAGAAAACCGGCTTATGAATGCAGGAAAAAAATTGAGCTCAGGATCAATGAGAGAGGAAGCGTCATGAAGCCGGCAGATCACGATCAGGGAGGAAAGATCGTGGTGGTAGGAAGTATGAATATGGATTGTATCATCAACGTTTCCCATATTCCCACAGGCGGAGAAACCGTCAGAAGCGGCAATATTGTATCTCTTCCGGGAGGAAAGGGGGCGAACCAGGCAGTAGGCGCAGGCAGGCTGGAAGGGCTTGTATATATGATCGGAAGGCTGGGAAATGACAGCGACGGAAAGGTAATATACAACAGCCTGGTAAGCAGCGGCGTACATACCGACGGCGTGGTGTTTGATGAAAGTGTGCCTACCGGAAAGGCATATATCAATGTGGCGCCTGACGGAGAAAGCACCATTGTCATTTACAGCGGAGCCAATGAAAAGCTGGACAGAAGCCAGGTGAAGCAGTTTGAGCAGCTGTTGGACGACGCGGCATACTGCCTTTTGAACCTGGAGATTGCGGAAGAAACGGTGGAATATACCATACAGAAATGTAAAAAGAAAAAGATAGAAGTCATTTTAAAACCCTCTTCTGTGGAGAAAATGAAAGAAAGCCTGTTTGAGAACATCGATTATTTTATACCAAACGAGAAAGAAGTAAAACAGTTGATTCCGGGGGATACCAGTATAGAAGAAAAAGCGGATATCCTGCTTTCTAAGGGCGTGAAAAATGTGATTATTACCTTGGGACATAAGGGATGCTATTTGAAGAATGCCCGATATGAACGACATTTTCCAGCGGCGGATTTTTATCCTCTGGACACTACCGGAGCGGCGGATGCTTTTATCAGCGCCTTTGCGGTGGCGTTAAGCGAGGGTAATGATATTTTGTATGCGGTAGGATTTGCTACCTATGCGGCAGGCGTGAGCATTACAAGGCAGGGAGTTCAGCCGGCGATGGTGGACCGGAAGGGGCTTGCCCTGTATCAGGAGGAAATAAACGGATTTTCCTGAGAGGGGATGTTTTGAAAACGCAGGGCAATATCACATTGCCCTGCGTTTTTCTAACTCATCTGATCCAGTAATTCAATTTTGATATCGTAAAGTTGTTTGGATAAGTCCACGTACACTTTATGAGGATTGACAAAACGCCGGGTTTCATCCCATAGGGTGTTCAGTTCCTGCTGGCAGTAGGAGCGGATATCCATTACTTTTGGAGAGTCATAGCAACATACGCCCTTTTGGAAAACGGGTACCATAAGCTCACGCAGAGAGAAGGTTCCCGGGGCAAGCTTTGTTTTTTTCCAGGGCTCAAGAGGATCAAACAAAAGCAGAGGTTCTTCTTCCCGAAAGGTTTCGCCTACCAGGCAGATGAGATCGGCTTTGATCTTGCCGCTTTCCTTTTCATAAACCCGGTAAATGGTCTTATTGCCCGGGTTGGTTATTTTTTCTGTGTTTTCTGACAGCTTGATCTTAGGGATAAAGTCTCCCTTTTCATCCATGATTGCCGCTAATTTGTAAACGCCGCCAAAGGCAGGGTTATCTTTTGCGGTGATCAGATTGGTTCCCACGCCCCAGGAGGTAATTGCCGCCCCCTGTGCCTTCAAAGATTCAATGAGATATTCATCCAGATCATTGGAGGCGGAAATAACCGCATCGGGAAAACCTGCGGCATCCAGCATTTTCCGCGCTTTCTTGGAAAGGTAGGCAAGGTCGCCGCTGTCTAGGCGGATGCCGTAGAAGGTAAGAGGAATGCCTGCCGCCCGCATTTCCTGAAAGACCCGGATGGCGTTGGGGACGCCGGATTTTAAGGTGTCGTAGGTGTCCACCAGCAAGATGCAGGCGGAGGGGTAGAGATCCGCATAGGCTTTAAATGCGGTGTACTCGTCGGGAAAGCTCATAATCCAGCTGTGAGCATGGGTTCCTTTTACGGGAACGTCAAAAAGCTGACCGCAAAGCACGTTAGAGGTACCGATGCACCCACCGATCACTGCGGCTCTTGCGCCGTAAATGCCGGCGTCAGGTCCCTGGGCGCGTCTCAGCCCGAATTCCATAATGCCGTCGCCCTTTGCTGCATAGCAGACTCTTGCCGCCTTGGTTGCAATCAGACTTTGGTGGTTGATAATATTGAGAATTGCCGTTTCTACAAGCTGCGCTTCCATAATGGGGGCAATCACCTTCACAAGCGGCTCCCTGGGAAAGACCACGGTTCCTTCCGGAATGGCGTAAATGTCGCCGGAAAATTTGAAGTCTGCAAGGTAACTTAGAAAATCCTCATCAAAGATGTGCAGGCTGCGAAGATAATCAATGTCCTGGGGGGAAAAATGAAGCTCTTTAATGTATGCAATCAATTGCTCCAAGCCCGCGGCAATTGCATAACCGCCGCCACAGGGATTGTTTCGGTAAAAGGCATCGAAAATGACAGTTTCATTGCAATCTTTATGCCTGAAATAGCCCTGCATCATAGTAAGCTCGTAAAGGTCTGTGAGTAAGGTGAGATTTTGTCTGTCCATGGAATTCTCCTTTAAAAATAATCTGAAAAATAAGGTTTCTCAACGGGAATCAATCGCTCCAGCCAGGTCAACATATAGTATTCAGTCTGGATTTTTTCGTGTTCATAGAGATAAGAGGGACGCTTGTATCCCATCATCATAGCGGTCAGGGTGTTCACATCCAACTCAACCACATTGATAGACTGGTTGTTTTCAACCTGCTCGCAGACGGTTTCGCCGTCATGCCAGGAAACCATGTAATCGCCCTGATTCCAGGGCGCCATTTCATCGTGCACTTTAAAATGTATTTTGAAATCCTCAGGCTGTGTCTGATAAGGATAATCCTCCAAAAAATCCCGCACATTGATAATCCTTGCCATAATATACGGGGAAATGGTTTCAGTAATCTCGCTGTCCTCAAAAAGATATGCCATAGGTTCGCCGGAATAGTTATCCCCCTGCACCTGCGTGATCATGGAGAAATGGGCGCTGATATAATTCCAAAGACCGTAATTTGCCTCAATATTCAGATAAACCATTTCCTTGATATGAAAAATTTCATTGGCAATGTAATAGACTACATAACCCAAGGGCTTATGTTCCTGGCTGTAATATACTGCGGCAATCATGTCGTCGTTATCCCAGCGCCAGTATTCATCCCAGGATAAGGCGTCCCGAATCAGACAACCGTGGCGCTGCAAGGAAAAATAGGAATGTACATTGTGATAATCTTCTGAATCCAGGCTGACACGCTCCACCATACCGGTAACCGGGCGTGCTTTGGGAAGCTGCGTATCTTTGACGGTAAAGGACAATTTGTCTGACACGATTTCCCATCCCATTTTGCGATAAAAGGGAATGGAGTAGGGATAAAGAAAGGAAATCGGCATTCCCTGATCGTGAATGTAGTTGAGGGCATGTTTCATCAAGGAGTGGATCAAACCTCTTCCGGTGTATTCGGGATAGGTGGCGACGCCTGTAATGCCGCCCATGTCCATGATTTCATCGTGAATATTGACCTTCATGGAATAAACTACGATCATAGAGGCGAGACGGTCCTTGTAAAACCATCCTATTACATATGCCTCTTCCAGGATGGGACGTTTGGCATATTTGATCTCTTCCTGCTTCCATCCGGTTTGAAACAGATCGTAGGAGGTTACCTGAAATGCGTATTGAAGCAGGGCGTTGAATTGTTCCAGGTCGCTTTTATCCAGCTCCCGCATGCGGAAATCTCCGTTGGTTTCAAGATAAATAGGTTCTTCTGCTTTGTTTGCCATAAGTATGCGCCTTTCCGAAGCAGACAGAAAATGCAAGACCTGCTTCCTGTTTTATTTTACACCAGGAAAAAGGATGCGTCCATGGGTTTTGTGTTGAAAATGCGCTCAGGGTGTCAACCGGGACTGATATTCGCTGGGGGACATGCCTTTGGTCTGCCTGAAAACATAGGAAAAGTGTTTTACGCTTACATACCCCACTTTTTCTACAATATCGTAAATTTTCATCTGGGGATTTTCCTTCATAAGCTGTATGGCATGGTCTATGCGCACACGGGTTAAATATTTGATATAGGATTCCCCCATTTCCCGGTGAAACAGGGAACTTAAGTAATTTGGGGTAATGCCCAGTTCGTCTGCTACCAGAGTAAGGCTTAAGGGCTGTGCATAATTTGCAAGAATATAGCTTTTTGCCTCGGCAATCAGAAAGTTTTCATCTATACTTTTGGTATCGGGATTTTCTGAAAGGGTTAAAAGCTGGGCTATGGATAAAAAAAGCTTTAGGGCAGCTTCTCTGGTATTGTCGGTATCCGCATCCGCCAGCTTTAATACCGCCTGCCCCCATATTTTTTTGTGTTCGGGAAATTCCCTGTCCCATTTGGAAAAAATGCTCGGGATCCAATGGAGACCAAAACGCAGAATTTCAGGTCTTGTATACTGCGGCATGAATGCCAATAGGGAGGAAAGAGCAAGTTCCTGATTGACCACATTGCGGTCGGAAATTGCCGCCCATAAGGAAGAAACGGCTTGATGCAGGGAAGCTGACTTCTGGCGGATCTCCGGCTTATAATCTGCGGTACTGTAAAAATTACCGGGTTTTAGAAAAACCTTCGCATTTAATACGGCAATAGATTGAGCGTAGGCTTTATCCGCTTCAAAAATATCGGTAAAGGGTTCGCTGACAACGGAAGAAAGAGAGAGCTTCATCTGATTTTGCAATACCTCTGAAACAATATGGTAAATATCTCTGGATTTTTGCAGTGCGGCGTCCGGGGTATCCGCGGAAAGTAAAACCACGGTATGATTAAAACGGTCCAACAGGGTCCAGACAGGATCCTGTTGGTTTTCGGAAATTTCCAGAACGATCTGATAAACCATGTACTGATATAGAGAAATATCCTGGATAGGCAGTTTACTTTCAAGTAAAAGATCCATATCCAGGTCAAACAGCAGCAATCGTGCCGGACCTTCCAGCAGGCTGATTTTCATACGATGTATAAGGGGATAGAGGGATCTTGTTTCCGGCTCTGCGCGGTCAATGACCGCTTTGATGAAACGCGCGGCAAGCTGTTTTTTTCCGTTCTCCGACATTTTAAGAAGGCGGGAATATGCCTGCATTTCTATTTTTTCTCTCTCCAGCAGTGTTTTTATTTGGGATAAGGATTTCTTCAGGTCGTCCAGGGAGATGGGTTTTAAAAGATAGTCTCTCACGCCGTATTGGATTGCCTGTTGTGCAAATTTGAATTCATCGTAGCCGGAAAGTATCATGATTTTCTGGTTGGGGTAAAGCTCTTTCACTTTGCGGGAAAGTTCTAAACCGGTCATTTCCGGCATTTTAATGTCTGTGATAATGAGATCGCTTTGGTGATTGGAAAGCCATTCCAAGGCTTCTATTCCATCGGAGCATAAGGCAGCGACCTGCCAATCAGGATCCTGCTGGGGAATGGTCATTTTAAGATATTCCAGGGTAAGCTTTTCATCGTCTACTAACATCACACTGTACATTGTCTATCGCCTCCTTGCTTAATAAAGGTAATACGATCGTAAACTCTGTTCCTATATCCGGTATGCTTGAAACGCAGATGCCATACTCCGGTCCGTACCGCAGTTTAATGCGCGTGTTAACGTTTTCCAGACCAATACTGTGGGTGGAGCTGTCATTGCCTGGGGTATCCTTGTCTTGGACGGTTGTACGGTTGAGCTTTTCCGTAAGGCGGCGGAGAACGGTTTCTGACATTCCCTTTCCATTGTCTTTTACCGAAAAATAGCTTTTACCTTCCTTACAGCAGCCTTCTACCAGTATAAAGGTATGGCTTCTCTGATTTTCACAGCCATGTATGACAGCGTTTTCCACAAGGGGCTGCAGAATAAGGGTTAAAATATACCGCCCCTTCATTGCTTCGTCTAATTCCAGCCGGTAGTCGAGACGCCCCTCAAACCGGCTGCTCTGCAGGGCAAGATAATCGTTTAAAAGAGAAAATTCCTCCTCCACCAGAGCTTCCCTGTCGAGCTTTGCCATTCCCCGTAAAAGATTGTGGAGGCGTTCAATATTGGAAACTGCATGAGCGGTTCGTCCTACCTGGATCTGCAAGCTGATCATATTTAATGTGTTATATAGAAAATGAGGCTTAATCTGATTTTGAAGGGCATGCAGGCGCGCCTCCGTATGCAGGATCTCAGTTTGGTAAATTTTCGTGGTCAGTTCTGTATTCCGTTTGATATTATCGTTTATGGTTTCTGTCATTTTGTTAAAGGAATCCCCCAGATAACCAATTTCATCATTCCGTTTTCCGGTAAAGGAAACCTGAAAATTGCCGTTTCTCACTTCCTTCATAAGCTGAACGATCTCCATTAAAGGGTGCAGAATTCTGTGGGTAAAGAACAGAAGCACGAGGATTGCAGTACAGGAGCTTAAGGTAGCGAGTATAAAGGTAAAGTTGCGGGTTTTCTGGGCGTTTTTTGTCAGTTCCCGTAAAGAATTGACGGATACGATCGTCCAGTCAGGGTTTTGTACTTTTACGGTATTGATCAGGTATTCAGAGCCGTCTATTTTTTGCGTCCATGCGCCGGAGGAGGAAAAAACAGCTTCTGACAAAAGAGCAGTCTGAGGTAAGGGGATACTGTTGTAAATCAGATTTTGATCTCCGTCTATAATATAAATGCCGCCATCCTCTCCCATATCGACCTTTTGGACAATGTCTGAAATGCCCTCATAGCTTGCGTCTACTTTGATTACGCCAATTCGTTCATCTATATTTTTGACACTTTTAAGCTGTTTTACAATTGAGAAAACCGTATCCTTAGGATAAGACACCAGCTGTTCCGTGTGAGGCGGTACGAAAATCGGTTTACTGTCCTCCAAAGCGGACTGGTACCAATCATAAGCAGTATAATCCGTGTAGAGATCGACGCTTTTGGGCATTTTTCCGCCATAATAAATACTGTCGGTTATGACAAAAATATTTAGCACATCCTTGCGGGGAAGGATCATGATCTTATCAAGGTAATTTTCGATCACCCGCCGTCTGTTCAGCCTGTCCATATCCGAGCCGCCTGTTGATTCCATGGCGCTTACCACCTTGTCGTCGTAATAAAGGTAGGTGGTAAGGCGGAATAACTCGTCAATATAGGCACTTAAGTTGATGGAAAGCTGTTCCAACGTCTGCTCGATCTGCTCAGAGGACTGTCGCTGGAAATCCTCCGTATAGCGATAGTAGGATAAGACTGAGGTAAAAAATACGGAGAGCAGGATTAAAAGAGCGACAACTGCGGTTAATGAAAATCGTATGCTGTGAAATTTTTGCGTTTTTAAAGAAACCATATTGAATGCCCTTTCTGCAAAATAATTTGACGTTTTCAGGGATATATATGTTTTTTCTTATTATATCACGGTTTTATGAATTGACAGGGCAGAGTATAAAAAATCGAACCTGTATCGTAAGTTTTGAGGATTTTAAATCATTTTTCCGTAGGCTATACTGAAAATGTAAACAGAAAACAACAAAATGGGAGGGCAAAAAATGATACCTATGAAAAAACGCATATGCGCCGGGATCCTGGCGGGAACCATGCTTCTTGGAATGACAGCGTGCGGACAAAAGGAAAACGGCGGGACCGGTACGGATGCGCCAAAGCCGGTACAGGAGGAAAAGAATTCTGAAGCAGCAAAAACGGAACAGGTTACCATAAAGTTTTTTAACGGAAATGTAGAGATGGTAGACTGGTATAATGAAGCTATCGACCGCTTTAACGCGCAGAGCAGCAACATTAAGGTTGAACATGAGTTTCAAAAGGAGGGAACTTCGGCATTACAAACCAAGTTCGCCGCAGGAGACATTCCTGATATTACCACAATGGGAACACAGCAGATGATCGATGCAGGCAAGTTTGTGGATCTCACAGACGCCCAATGGTGGGATCGAATTGATCCTTCTATCAAGGAAATATCGGCGGATGTTAAAACCGGTAAAAATTTTTATATTCCTACCAACACAATAATTACCGCGACCATTTACAATCAGAAAATTTTTGATGAATTGAATTTGCAGCCTGCCGCTACCCTGGATGAATTTACGGAAAACCTCCGCGCCATTAAGGCGGCTTATCCGGACAAGGATCCTCTTTACTTCTCGGGAAAAGAGGCATGGACGATAGGAATGCTGTTTGGCTATCTTCCGGATGCAGTGGAACGCCAGCGGCTGGGGGAATTGGAATACAGCCGTGCCGCGCTGGAAGGAGATATCAGCAAGCTGAAATTTTCGGAGGCGGGAGGTCCTTTGGAAACTTATATTACATGGCTGGGATCTCTCTGGGAGGAAGGTTTGATCAACAGTAATGTGCTTACCGCAACCTATGACGATGCTATCAACGCCATTGCAAAGGGGGATGCGGCGGTTATCTTCCAGGGAATGTTTACCATTGGCAATATTTTGTCCATTAACCCGGAAGCAGAAAAGGAACTGCGCGTATGCGCTTTCCCGGCTGTGACTGACGATGTAAAGCCTGCCTTAAACCAGGGACCGGACAGTACTTATTACATTACGGCGGATTCCCCTCATCAGGAGGAGGCAAAGATTTTCTTGGACTGGCTGTTTGAGGCTGAAAACCAGGCTTCCTTTACCACAACCCGTAATGCGCCGTCAGCTTTCTCGGACGTGACATCGGATATCGGACCAATTTATAACAGCGCGGTGGAAGCTGCCAAAACAGCAGCGATCATTGGACCGGCAAGAGAACCGGCGGGATTTGGCGGCGACGCCACAGGGGTGATGTTACAGGAGTTTTTCGCAGGACAGTATACCCCGGCGGAATTTGCAAAGGCTTACGAAGAAGCCTGGAAGGCGGCATTTGACGCGCAATAACCAATAAACAGGAAAGCCACAAAATATAAATAGAAAATATTTTGTGGCTTTCTTTCAAAATCATTTTTACCCGGGGCAAAATAAAATGAAAAAATTAAGAAATAAAATAAGTTTAAATCTGCATAAATTTATGATGGCGCCTGCGGCAGTTCTTTTTTTAGTCTTTTTTGTGCTTCCTCTTTGCCAGGGAGTGGGAATCAGCATGACAGACTGGAACGGTTTTTCTGAGGAAAAGAATTTTGTGGGATTTGCTAATTTCATAAGATTTTTTTCCGACAAACGCGCGCTCCATGCCATACAGGTAACGGTGGTATTTGGACTGGTCAGTCCCTTTCTTTTGAACGTGTCCGGACTTTTTCTTGCGCTGCTGGTGGATTCTAAAAGGAAAAGCCGGGTGCTGCTGCGCATGATAATATACCTCCCGTCGATTATCAGCCCGTTGATTATGGGGTATTTGTGGACGCTTATTTTGTCTCCAAGGACAGGGGTATTGGATCAAATTTTGCAGCGGTTTAATCCTTCTCTTTCTTTTGACTGGATGGGTGTGCCTGATAAAGCGCTGTGGCTGATTATTATGGTCAATGTATGGCAGTTTACGGGGGGACCTATGATGGTATATCTGGCGGGGCTTCAGTCTATTCCAAAGGATTTATATGAATCGGCAAAGATAGACGGCGCAGGCAGAATGCAGGCGTTTAAAAATATTACATGGCCTCTTCTATACCCTTCTGCAAAGATCAATATTTTTAATAATATTATCGGTTCTATGGCGGTGTTTGACATTATCATGGCGATTACCATGGGAGGTCCTGGGTATGCCACGGAATCCTTAAGCATTTATATTTACCGGCAGTCGTTTAACGGGTTCGCAGGCTATGCCACGGCAATTGCCCTTATAATGTTTCTGATCATCGCCGTGCCTATTGGGATTACCATGAGGTGGATGAAAAACAAGGAAATTGAGATGTAGGGGAGGTTTGGGAATGAAAAGAGTGAAAAAGTGGGCTGCCGCAATTACAGTGTTTATAACCGGTTTTATATTCCTGATACCGTTTTATATTATGTTCTATTTATCCCTGAGCAGTCCGGGCGATTCCATTGCAGAGGAGTGGTTTCCCAGGGCGCTTATGGTTCAAAATTTCCGGGAGGCATGGGAAAAAGCCAGTATGGGGCGCGCCATGGTTAACTCGCTGGTCATAACCGTGGGCGCAGTGCTCCTGCTTGTTTTTTGCGCGGCATGTGGAGGATACGGGGCGGCAAGGGTAAAGAATAAGATCAACCGGATGATTTTTTACATAATGGTGCTCAGTATGATGGTGCCGGGAATTATCAATACGGTTCCGCTGTATATTATGATGCGGAGAATAAATGGGATTAACACTTATTGGGGAATGATTATGCTGCTTGCCTGCCAAAGTCTGCCCTTTTCCGTTTTTCTGTATGAAAGCTTCATCCGTACTATGAATTCGTCTTTGGAGGAGGCGGCAATTATGGACGGCTGCACCCGGTTTGAGGCGTTTTGGAGAATCGTTTTTCCTTTATTAAAGCCAATAACGGCTACCGTGGTGATTATGCAGGGAGTTGGGATATGGAATAACTATGCCCAGTCTGTTTTTTTCCTTCAGAATCAGAATTATCATACCATACCCCTTGCAATTTCTACTTTTTTCAGACCTATGGAGCTGATTATAATTTGCTTGCCGCCGGGGCGGCAATTGGTCTTGCGCCTATTGCAGTGGTTTTTCTGATTTTTCAAAAGCAATTTATCAAAGGTTTGAGCGCAGGCGCAGTAAAAGGATAGGAGAGAAGAGCAGATGGAAGAAAAGAAGAAACGCCGTCAGGAGGCATACCGCCCTCAATTTCATTATACCGCCCGGGAATATATCATAAACGATCCCAACGGTCTGGTTTATTATGAAGGGGAATATCATCTGATGCATCAGTATAATGTAGATAATCAAATTTACTGGGGACATGGGGTAAGCAGAGATCTTCTCCACTGGAAGCGCCTGCCCCCGGCATTGGCGCCGGACGAGATCGGTCAAATATGGTCGGGAAGCGCCGTGGTAGACTGGAACAACTCCAGCGGTTTGCAGGAAGGAGAAGAAAAGGCGCTTGTTGCGCTTTTTACCTACAATGAGCACGTGGATGTGCGGCAGAGCCAGGGACTGGCATACAGCTGCGACCGGGGCAGGTCATGGCATAAATACAAGGATAATCCTGTTTTAATTCCGGAAGAAGGAAAAGGAAAGGATTTTCGGGACCCTAAGGTTTTTTGGTATGCGCCGCTTTCCTGTTGGATTATGGCGCTTGCCTGCTTTGACCGGATTGCATTTTATAGCTCTTCTAATTTGATTCAATGGGAGTTTTCCGGAGAATTTGGGCAGGGGGAAGGAAGTCATGGAGGCGTATGGGAATGTCCCGACCTGTTTGAGCTTCCCGTGGAAGGCGAAAAGGAAAGGACAAAATGGGTTCTCACCGTCAGCGTTAATAAGGGAGCGCCTGCAGGGGGAACCGGGATGCAGTATTTTGTAGGGGAGTTTAACGGGAAAACCTTTTTGAATGAAAACCCTCCGGAGCAGGTTTTATGGATGGATTATGGCAAAGACTTTTATGCCGGGGTTACCTGGAATGATATTCCAAAAGAAGATGGAAGACGGCTGATGATAGGATGGAGCGACAACTGGCTATACCGCGATGCGCTGCCTACGTTTCCTTTTAAGGGACAGCTTTCCTTTGTGCGGGAGCTTTCTTTAAGGCAGACAGAAGAGAGGATTAGAATATATCAGCAGCCTGTGGGGGAACTGGAAAATGGCAGAATTTTAAAGTCCTGTAAAACAAAGCATATGTTAAAGGAAGAGGAAAAGCTTCCGTTTCGGTTTTTTGCTTTGGATTTTTCCTGCAAATTTGAGACATCGGATTCTAAAAAGGGAAAGGTTGAAATTCGGCTGTCCAGCAGCGAAAAGGAGTTTGTAAAAATCGGATATGATTTTCAAAAGGAGCTGCTTTATGTAGACCGGCGGTACTCCGGGTTAAACCCTCATAAAGAATTTCTGGGCGCTTATGAAGCGCCTGTAAGGGGATGCGAGGGAAAAATAGATTTGCGGATTTTAGTGGATGTGTCCCAGATAGAAGTTTTTGCAAAGGAGGGGGAGGCGGTTATGACAAATCTGTTTTTTCCTGAAAATTATGACCGTGGATATGAGATCAGCGTTCATGCTGACGGCGCTTCTGGCGTTGTTGCAGGGTATGAGGCATGGGAAATTTCCATTTCTTTGGCAGATCCATTGTAAAGGTTTTTGTTGCGGCTTTGCCGGAACGCAGATATAATAATTGTGAAGTAATTTATGAACGAGGTGCAGTTTTGGATATTTCAAAAGTATTGAAAAAGCAAAAGAAATATGAAGCTTTAAAGGACAGCCTTCCCAAAATGACGGTTGCATCTTATGAAACAGCTTTTGAGGTGGAGTATACCCATAATTCTACAGCTATTGAAGGAAATACGCTGACCTTAATGGAAACGAAGGTGGTTCTGGAGGATGGTATCGCAATCGGCGGAAAGTCTCTTCGGGAAATTTATGAGGTGGTAAATCATAAAAAGGCATATGGGTATGTGAAGGATTGTATTAAAAAAGGGCTTGCTTTAGAGGAGAATATTGTAAAGGATATCCATGCGCTGCTTATGGAAAATATTCTTACCGGAGGAATTTACCGAAGAGAAGAGGTGGTGATCAGCGGCGCAAGCCATACGCCGCCTGCCGGAAATGAAATGTATGACCAAGTGAAAAATTTCTATACAGAGCTTTTGCAAAAAGATGATTTAAATGGCATTGAGCTTGCCGCGTGGACTCACGCTGAGTTTGTAAGGATCCATCCATTTTTAGATGGCAACGGCAGGACTTCCCGCTTGCTTATGAACTACCAATTGATGGCGAAAGGATTTCTTTCCGTCTCGATTGCCAAAGAGGACAGGCTGGAATATTACAATGCACTGGATAAATATGCCGCACAGGGGGAACTGAAGGAATTTACAGATATGATAGCTGCATTGGAGGAAAAACAGCTAGACAGGTATTTGGCTCATAAAAATTAATCACAAAAAAGACAAGAAAAACCGTGGAAAATCACGCGTATCAATGCGTTGATTTCCACGGTTTTTTGCGTCCAATAAGCCGGCTCGCAAAGCGTGTCGGCGTTTGGTGGCTTTCTTTTTCAGCTTTACCAAAGGACTTCCAAAGAATATGCAAGTAAACAACGGATGCCAGGCTCTGCCAGTCATCCTTATGTTAAATAAAAATATCGCAGAATTGACCATTCTGCGAAACAAGAATTAGAACATAAAACATGGCTTACCTGCTATATTTTATGCTTTTCAATATATTCTATCGACATTCATTATACAAAACTTAATGCCATTCGTCAATTTAGGGCGATAGAATTAATGGAATTTCATATGAATTCTGTGAAATTTTATGTACAAGGAGGTTTTGGTAAATTTTTAGTGGTCAAAATTTGGTCAGCAGGAGGAAAAAACATGCCGAAAACAGGAAGCAACATACGCAGACGTTCCGACGGACGCTGGGAGGGAAGGTATAAATACCTGACCCCTGAAAAAATCTTTAAAATGAGATCGGTCTATGGAAAGACCTACAGGGAAGTTAAAAAAAAGATGGAACTGCTTATCGTTGAGCAGAATGAAAACATTCAGCAGATGGCTGATAAACGCGCAGGCAGTTACCTGACGTTTGGGGAAGTGTCAGGGAAATGGCTGTCTTCGGTAGAAAAGACAAAGAAATATTCTACTTATGTGAAATACCGGGGAATCTGTGAAAAACATCTGGAAATTCTAAAGGAGGTCAGAATGAATGAGATTTCCGGCGCACTTTTGAATGAAAAGATTTTTTGGGATAAAGAAAGTATGTATACGCAAAATTTGAAACATACGGTCATACAGATCGTGAACCAGGTCATACGGTTCAGTAATGATATCCACAGTTGCCATATCCCTTTGCTTGCTAACCGCGGGGACCGGGAAAAGGGAAAGAAAATAAAAATTATCAACCAGGCAGGGCAGACGGCGCTGCTCCGCTACCTGTCTGTGGATACAGATAGCTTCAAAACAGGCATTTGCCTTTGCCATGCGACCGGGCTGCGGCTGGGAGAAATATGCTCGCTGAAATGGGAGGATATAGATTTTGATCAGCGGATTATCCATATAAACCGGACGATCCAGCGAATTGCCGTTACCGGAGGCGATACAAAAACAGCGCTTATGGAATCCTCGCCCAAAAGTGCTTTTTCCATGCGGGAGATACCGGTTTCTAGTCATATTATACGTATTTTAGGCGGATTGGAACACACCGGGGAGTACGTAATCGGAGGAAAAAAGCCTGTAGAACCCCGCACCTATGAAAACCGTTTTAAGCGATATGCAGAAAAAGCCGGGATTGGGACATGTAATTTCCATATGCTGCGCCATACCTTTGCGACCAACTGCATTGAAAACGGCATGGATGCAAAAACGCTGAGTGAGATCCTTGGGCATGCCAATGTGCAAATTACGCTAAACCGTTATGTGCATCCAACCATTGAGAGCAAGCGTAATCAGATGGAAAAAATGGATGACTATTATGGGAATGTCATAAAGTAAAAGTTGTCTATTAAGATTTTTATAGTGGTCAAAAAAATGGTCTGAGATGTGGATAAATCTCTTGTTTCCTAAAGGTTTGAGAGATTTTTCGCAGAATGGTCAATTCTGCGAAACGGATTACCATGCGGTTAAAGTATTGATTTATAGTTTGCCAAAGAAGCGCTGATTATACATTGCAGGAATGCAAAGATTTTTTAAGGGGTCAGGTTAATGCCGGGAGAAACGCTTACAAAGACAATCACACAGCATACCGGAGAACTTGATCAGGAGACACTTTCCTTCTTGTATGGAATTGCAGAGGACTATGCAAAGGTCAGGAACGCTGTGTATCAGAGGTATTCCGGCATCCGCCATGTAAATCAACTCACGCCTGTGTACGGTATTTTAAATGAAATGCGAAGCTGCGGTTTAAGAGAGCAGTTAAACCTGCCGGTCGTCTATTATGAGCTTGCAGTCGCGGATGCGGTGTCGGACATTAAAACCAGATGGGCAGTCCTGAAGAAGAAGCTTAACGGACTTGTGACGGAAAATGAAAGTCTGAGCGCTGATGAAAAGATGTATATCCGTACCGTTCTGAAAATAAACAGCACTTTTTCGGCAATTTTAAACAGAGAACCGTATGAGCTGCCGGACAATGCAAAGGATTTAAGGCTTGACACGGACAGGCTGAACAACAGGATCCGGAGGATGGTGAGGAAATACCTCACAGAACCCAAAACCGAATATACACGGCTTTTCAGGGTGTCCCCTAATGGTTACCGTTACAAGGACGGAGGAATTTACCTCGTCAGCAGGATACCGAGGCATCGGGTGTTCATTCCGCTGAAAAACCATGAGCGGTACGACAGACAGATTTTATTTATGCTTGAAGAAAACAGCGCGACGCTGCATATTCCGGTGGAGGCACGGATTAAAACCCATGAAGATTACACGAACACTGTATTTATGCATATCGGAAACAGAGTAATGTTTACCCTGGCAGACGGCACCGTCTATGGGGAAGGGTTGGAGCAGATGGTATTTCCTGAGACGTTGCGTTTAGACAAAAAAAATCAGGAACATGGGAGGCTGCGCAGGGAAGCGGAAAATTACAGGGCAGAGGGCTTGGATGATAAGGCGGAAGCCATAGAGAGAAATAACCTGGGCAGACAGAAATATAGCAGCAGGAAAGCAAGAGAACGTGCCAACACGGTTCGCTATATCAATACGGAGATTAACCGGATGCTCCGGGAGGAGAAACCCGCACGTATTGTCATCCCCAGCCGGGTATTGAAAAAATGTACAAAGCATTATTCAAGGACAGTAAACCTGAAGCTGACACGGAGCTTTCAGGGCTTTATCAGGGAGAGGCTTGCGTTCAAGTGCCGTCTCAATTCCGTGGAGATTGTTGAGGTTAACTCCAAGGGAACAGGAAGTCTGTGCGCAGACTGCGGTACAGAGGGAAAATGCTGGAAGGACGAGTTCGTCTGTGAGCATTGCGGCAGTCATACCACGGCTGCCTTAAACGCTGCAAAAAATGTGGAGAAAAAGTATAAAGAGATGTGCCATCCTGATTAATCCACCAAACCAGAGAATAAGCGGATAACAATCCGTTTTACCCGGCAAATGCCCGATTGCAGGCATTCAGACAGGGATCGCTGGAAAAGGGTGTGTTGATGATAGAAAATGACGCTGCAGACAGTGGGCAGCGCCGGCAAAAAGTCGGCATTAACTGGGTAGAAAAGGGACTTGCTCCCTTTTGCCTTCGCGTATGCCAGGACCGTGGCCTTACACGGAGCGAAGCAAGGCTGAATCCGCGAGATTGCGAAATGCAATTCGCCGGATAGGTTTTGCATGCACCTATAAAAAGGTGCTGCGATAATGCGTATGATGATAAAACGACGGATCAATGGTAATTCCTAATAATTTGCAGGGCGCTTCATGCTCCGGCGTTTAACAATCACCTGAAATTGTTACAGGGAAAGGCGAAAAAGTGTTGCGTGTAAAGCGTTATAAAAAGAAAGAACTTTTGGAAAGCGTGTCTACGCTGGCAAGGACAAATGACGCAATTGTAAAATTGATAAAAGCAAATCCGGAAGGCGTGATGGAAATCCTTGCTTCCTGCCAGGAAACTGCAATTCTGACAGGAACCTATATAGAAGGCATGGGTGAAAAATATGCCTATCTTGTAAAGCTTTTAGAGGACTATTGTGAGAACCTGTTTCAAATGAGCGAATCCATTCAGGACGAAGGGCAGTGCCGCAGGATAACAAAAAGGATACAAAAGCAGCTGAACCAAATCCTGCATGGCGTAACCTGTGATCTGCCTGACGACAGGAAAGAAGTTGTGTTCCTGCCGTATAAAGCGAGCATGTGGGACTCCCTTGAGAGCGTATGGAAGGCAATGGATGCGGACGAGAACACGGACGCATATGTGATTCCTATTCCATATTTTGACAAGAACCCGGACGGCACATTTAAAGAGGAGCACTATGAGGGAGATCAGTATCCGGCTTATGTGCCCGTGACAAAATATGATGCGTATGATTTTGAGGCGAGGAAACCGGATGTGATCTATATCCATAACGGATATGACGACTGCAATATTGTCACCAGCGTACATCCATATTTTTATTCAGAAAATCTGAAGAATTATACGGACTGCCTTACTTACATTCCGTATTTCGTGCTTGCAGAGCCAGACCCGGAGAATGAAGATATGATAAAAAATATCGAGCATTTCTGCATCATACCGGCGGTTTTCCATGCAGACAGGATAATCCTCCAGTCAGAGGCAATGAAGCAGGTCTATGTTAAAGCGCTTATGGATGCCACAGGCGATCACAGCAGCGCCGCCAAAAAGTATTGGGACAGTAAAATTGAGGGGACAGGTTCCCCGAAGTTTGACAGGCTGGCACATACCAAGCGGGAGGACGTGGAAATTCCAAAGGAGTGGCTTTGCATTATCAACAAGCCGGATGGTACGCCGAAAAAGATTATCCTATATAACAACAGCATCAGTGCGTTGCTCTTACATAATGAAAAAATGATAACAAAAATGAAATGGGTTTTTGAAACTTTTAAGGAGAACAGGGACGAGATTGCCTTATTATGGAGACCGCATCCGCTGATAGAAAGCACCCTGACGAGTATGCGCCCACAGCTTTGGGAAGCCTATCAGGCTATCCGCGACAAATATCTTGCGGAAGGCTGGGGGATTTATGACGACACGACTGACATTGGCAGGGCGATTGTGGTAAGCGATGCGTATTATGGAGATCCCAGCAGCGTGGTGCAGATGTATGAAATGACTGGGAAACCAATTATGCTGCAGAATGTAGAAATAGTATATTGACGAACCAAAATAGTTTACAGGAGGTATCAAATGTCTGATAAAGGTGAGAAGCAAAGTAAAAAAGCCAACAAAGGGCTCATCATAGTGATAATTGCAGCGCTGGTGGTCATAGCCGCCCTTGTGGGTGTGATTATTTATATGATCCATTCTAAAAATGCGGATGAGGCGGATGACAAAAGACCCGTTGTTGTAACAGAAGAAAATGCCGAACAGATTGCGGAGGAAATTCTTAACCGTGAGGAACCCCAGGGAGTACCGATGAGTTATCAGGTAACGATGAACTCTACATGGGAGTTTGAGAGCGGAGATAAGGCATCGTCAAATGCTTACGTTGCAAATTCTGCAGATAACGAAACGGCGGTTTACTTCGATGTTGTAAGAAACGATACACAGGAAACAATTTATCAGTCCCCAGTAATTCCTGTTGGCGGGGAACTCAGTTCCGTTAAGCTTGACACGGATCTGGATGCCGGGGATTATGAGTGCACACTTACCTATCATCTGATCGACGAAGACCAGAATACACTTACCACAGTCAATATGTGGCTTATGGTAAAGGTGGCAAATTAAGGCAGTTCACTCATCGGAGCTGTATGTGATACAAGGATGAGTCACATTATAAAAATTTATCAAAGGAGGATAAGAAGATGAGAAATTTTAAGAAAGTAGCAGCAATAGGTTTAGCGGCGACCATGCTTATGGGAAGCACAGCTACAGCGTTTGCTGCCGAAGGCGGAGCTACCGGCAGCGGTGACTATGAAGGGTATGTTGAGGAAACTTCTGTTTTTTCAGTAGAAGTTCCCACTGATGTATCGGCAACACAGGGCTTTGATTTCTTTGTGGATCCCAATGGACTTCTTGCAGCCACAGATTATGCAAGAATTTCAGGAGCCACAGCAGACGATTTTGAGGCGGATTCAACCTTGTTCTTCACAAGGACACCTGTGGCTGCAGATGCAGATAATGGTGTAGAAGCAGTTACCAAATATGGTAAGGACAGTGAGTCCATTACCTTTACAAACAAGAGCTCCTACGCGGTCAATGTAGAGGTTTCAGCTGCTGTGTCCGGAGCTGACGGCATTACCCTTGGGGCTGTAGAAGATGATACAACTGCTCCCACAATTTATCTTGCGCTTGTGGCACCCGGAACGGACGGCAATGATGCCGCAACACCTATCACGGCATCCGGAGCTGCTGTGACCGGTTCCATTGATGGTGAAAACAGCAATTTTGAGGTAGTCTACAAGCAGGCTGATGCGGATGCAGGAACAGAAGCAGGATATTATTATGTGCAGAAGACAGCAACGGATGATAACCCGCTTGCTCCCTGGAAGACATACTCCTTCAAGCTTACCGGTGCATGCGGCGGAACGTGGACTGCTGCACAGGCAGAGGTGGCGCCTACTGTTACTCTTACATGGAAGGTTACAGATCCCGCAGCTGGTCCGAGCACAAGCGGAAGCCTCAGCACCAGCAGTAAAGCTGTCACTATTTCCGGGCTTGGTGAAGGTGTGACCTTAAAGAGCGCCGCAGTTGCTAAAACTGACGGAACATCTGTTGCAATGACAAGCGGGACACATTTCACATTCTCAGCGGGAACATTTACAGTGCTTAAAGATGCATTAGTTAGCAATACCAGCTATAAAGAATGGGTACTGACGTTCAGCGATGATTCAACAGTAAAAATTTCGATTGTAGCCGCTTCGTAAGCAGTTTTGGCATGTGGTTGCCCGCATATATGTAATTTTGCGGGCAACCACGATTTTAAATATATGATTAATAGATTAGGAAGATGGTTTAAATATGGAATAGGACATTGAAGATAAGTAAGGAAACTGTTTATGCGAGTTGTAATTTATGGCTTAAGTAAGACGACTTTTTTCGTCGAAGAAGCGCTGAGACGGGAGCATACTATTTTATGTTATTCAGACGGAGTTGCGCAAATAAGCAAGTATAAGAATGTTACATTTGTCCCGGTTGGCAAATTATGTGAGTTGAATTTTGACTACATTATTATTGCAATTGAGAACAGGATTGCTGCCGATGAAATAAAGAAAAAATTAGAAAATGTATATGGGATCAACGCAGAAAAGATTATTGACTGTAAACAGATATTGAATGGACAAAAAGTCGATAATATTATGCGGCTCTCTGATATGAATTATTCGGGAATTATTTTAGGAAATTCACATGCTGCTAAAGCTATAAATGCAAGATGCCTTACAGGATCATGGTGCAATCTGTCAAATGGGAGTGAGGACATTTATTATCATCTTGTAACTCTGAAAATATGCAGGGAAAGATACTGGGAACGCATAAAGAAATTAAAGTATTTGATAATAGATATGTGGGATTATGAAGCTTTTAATTATGATGCTTCAATGACAAAAGCTATACTGACTTATTGGTCACATGGCGGTATTATTGAAGACATACATAATTATAAGTCCAATGTAAATTATCATGTATCGCCTGATGAACTGTTAAAAGAATATGGATATTATTCACCAAACGTTTCAGAGGCAGACAAGGTATTGGCAAATAAGTTGTTTGATTTTTCCGTTGTAAAGAAAAAATATGACGATTTGTTTTATGGAAGTTCATATACGTTTTACAATGATTATCCCCCGGTTTACAGATTTGGGAAGAATCTGGCTTTGCCGGATAATTTATACATGGAAAAAGCCGAACACAAATATGAAGATACAATACAGGAAAATATAAATATATTTGACGAATTGATTGGGCTGGCAAAAGAAATAAACAAGAATATAAAAATTATAATTTTATTAACGCCAAGATTGGCAGAGGTGGAAAAAGCGCACAGTGAAAATAAGAAAATGGTGCGATGGAAGCATGAATTTGAGGAAATCATACAGCCGTATGTCAGTGGTAATATTTGTTATTTGAATATGAAAAATTTGTATCCGATCTCAGAAAATGCTTATTTCTATGAAGATGCAGGACATATGAATGCCGTTGGAGCCAATGCATATACGTCCTATTTAAATGATTTTATTTTAAACTGGGAGAGTTAATGAAATCGATGTTGCTATGCAGGAGAAGAGGTAAACAATGCTGCAGTATGGCTTAAATGCGTACGCAAGTGATTTTGTAATTGATGAAGAAAATATTTGGTTTGTTCCATTTGGATATAACTATCTATGTTGTTACAATTTGAAACAAAAGAGAATGGAAAAAAGAATCAGACTTCCAATAGAAAACAACAAGCCAGTGCTATACGGAAGCATGGTGAAATCCGGGAGTAGAATGATCCTCATTCCATCAGAGGCGGATGCCACCGTTGTATATGACAAGGCTGATGGAAAAATAACGAAATTTTTGGTAGATGAAATAAAAGAAGATATTTACTGCGCATGTTGCGTGGAAAATGACAATGTTTGGATGATTCCGTGGATAAGAAGGACTAATGAGGTACAGGATATTTTTGTAAAAAAAATTAATTTATATGATGGAAGGATAGCATTTTTAGAAGCATTTCCAAAAAACACAGAACCAAAGGATAGGGGAGAAAGGTGGCTGCTAAACGGAAATTGTGTGTGCGTTGAAAATAGTATTTATATTGGATATAGAAACTACATAATAAAAATAGATTTATGCAATGGCTGTAGGGAAGCTTATATTGTCGGTGGTGACAAGGTAATCTATACCACCATGTGTATGGTTGACGATGAGCGGCTGTGCATGATGGACATTTATGGAAATGTAATAATCTGGAACAGGAAAAAGGAGCAGCTTGCTGCGGAAATAAAAAATGAAAACATTTGTCTGGAAATGCTGGGCTTTCCTAACGGATATGGGCATAGGGAGGGATATGGAAGCAGCGTTGTGTATAGGAATGAGTTTGTCTGGTTTATTCCATCCCATGCGAACAAGGTATTGCAGTTAGACATAAAAAATAACGTGCTTTCAGAAGCGTGGTTCAGCAGTGATATATGTGGGGATGTTATGGAAAGACCGGATGCCTGTGGGCAGTTTTCAAAGGCGCATATCAGGGGAGATTATCTGTATGTGTGGAATCTCTGGAATGAATCCTTTTTTATCATTGATATCAGATTTCACAAAGTTGAACGGAGACGCATAGAGACCGGACTTAGCTCGGATGAGTTCTGTTCGATGTTTTGGAAATACATGGGGAAAGGAATATGCCGTGAAGAACTACTGGGGGCTGATGGATTAAATTTGCTTATTCAATCCATATGTTCTGACAAATATGATAGACGTAAGCTATATGAAAATATGGACAAAATGAAAGGGTAAAAATGTGCTAAAACGCGAATGTACGGGATGTATGGCGTGCTATAATGCATGCCCAAATGGCAGCATTAAGATGAAAATGGATTTTGAGGGCTGTACTTACCCATATATAAATAGCAGAACATGTATACAGTGTGGAAAGTGCAGGGCAGTATGTCCTGCATTACAAAAAGGGGATAAACAGCAGCCGGAACAGACGATCGTTTCATATGTAGGATACTGTACAGATGAGAAGATCCGTAGAACAAGTTCATCCGGAGCTGTTTTTCCGTTAGCGGCTAAATGGTGTATAGATAAAGGAGGTACTGTTTTTGGGGCGCGATATGACGGAATCAGGGTCATACATTCTCATGCGGAGACTATGGAGGCAGTGGGACTGTTTAAAGGATCTAAATATGTTCAAAGTAAT
This sequence comes from Lachnospiraceae bacterium UBA7093, assembly GCA_002492465.1. Lineage (GTDB taxonomy): Bacteria > Bacillota > Clostridia > Lachnospirales > Lachnospiraceae > Suilimivivens. The sequence goes on from DKYT01000019.1 coordinate 98,348, forward strand.
ATTGGGATTACATATAGACAAGCAAGGGAAGCCCTTGAAAAAGGGAAATATGTTCTGTATACAGGGCTTCCATGTCAGATTGAAGGTTTAAAGGCATACCTGAAAAAAGAATATGAGAGATTATATACAATAGATCTTATCTGTCATGGAGTAGGAGCGCCGGGAATCTGGGAGAAATACATCAAAGTATTTCACCGTGGGAAAAAGATTAAACATATTGATTTTAAGAATAAAGATGCTGGATGGAATAAGGAGCAGCTTGTCATACAATATGCAAATGGAGGAGAGTATCGTAGATTTCCTTTGGATGATTATTATGATTATGGATTTAATCAAAATATTTTTCTGAGAAGCTCATGTTATGACTGCCAATATAAGGGATTTAACAGGAAAAGTGATTTGACGATCGGGGATGCATGGGGAGTAGAAAAATATGCCCCCAGATTTAGAGATGATAAAGGGTGCTCTTTAGTTTTTGTACATTCGAAAAGGGGAAAAGAACTTTTTGAAGAAATCTCAAAGAAGATGAAGTGCGAGGCAGTAGATGGTAAAAAAGCGGTTCAGTATAATCAAAGAATGATAAGCTCCGTGCCGGAAACGCCAAAGCGTAAAGAGTTTTATGAGAACTTAAGGAAGTATTCATTTCGATTAAGCATGATGATGACAAAGGGTAAAAAGAATGAGTAATGAAAAGAAAAAAGTAATTGTTTGGGGTTATGGAAAATACTACCAGTATAAAAAGAGATACCTGCAAAGGTTTTACAATATTATAGGGATTATTGGAAGAGATATAAAAGAACAGGAAATAGATGGTTATCCGGTAATTGCTAAGGAATGGCTGTTAACGGGCAATTATGATGAAATTATCATTATGTCTGATCTTTATATGTTTGAAATTCTGAAAGAAATATTGGCATTAGGAATTTCAACTGAAAAAATTGAGTTAGGAGTTAATTTGCCGCCGGCAACAGGTGAAGAAGTGCAATATATTTCTCCAGAAGAAAAAATGACAGTACGTGACGATGGCGTGATTCTGTGGAATGGTATGAAAGAGGTTAATTGTCGTGAGGATATAGAGTTGTTGAAAAAGCTGCATGTGGGAAGCATGTCAGAAAATACCATCAGGGAACTGCCAATAAAGCCGCTGTCTTACAATTATGGACATACCCGGGGGTATTCAATTGCAAGGTATTATATTGATTCCTTTGTAAGGGAACATATAGAAGATATTAAAGGGTCTGTTTTGGAAATCGGGGATGCCCGTTATAGCGTACTTGGTGGAAACGCAGTGAAAAAACAGCAAATTTTAGTTTTGGAGGGAGAAACGGGAGGCAATTATATAAAAGGTAATTTAGAAACTGGAGAGGGAATACAGAATGAAAGTATTGATTGTTTTATTTTGACGAATGTTTTTTCATGCCTCTTTGATGTTAAAAAAGCAATACATTATGTGGGAAAATGTCTGAGAAATGGTGGAAAAGCGATTATCACAGTACCCGGAATTGCGGCATTGTCACGTGCAGATAATGAAACGTATGGTCAGTTTTGGAGGTTTACACCGTTAGGGTTCAGAAGATTATTAGAAGAGAATATTCCGGAAGCATCTATTTCCATAACGGAATATGGAAATGTAAAGACAAGTGCGGCTTTTTTATACGGGTTAACAATAGAAGACTTAACGCAGGAAGAACTGGCTTACCATGATAGCAGCTATCCGTTAGTGATTGGCGCTTATGTTGAAAAGTAAATATTTTAGGAGCAGAAGTATATGATATTACTTTATCATAAGGTTAATGAATTGCAGCAGGATTACAATAATCTGGCAGTTACCTTAGAGAACTTTAAGTATCAATTAGAACTGATTGAGAAATATTTTCCGATCGTACCGCTTTCGGAACATCGAGAGGGTACAATAGCAATTACTTTTGATGATGGATTTCAGGATGTTTTAAAAAATGCCAGTCCTTACTTAAATAGCAAGGGCATTCCCGCGACCATTTTTATCACAACAGGACAAATAGGCAAACAAGAGGAATTGTGGACAACCGAGCTGTTGCGGTTGATTTTTACAGGGAATCATCAGAAGCAAAAGTTTTATCTGGAACTGCCATCTTTTTGCTATGAGTTTGCTGTCGGAAATCTGGAGGAAAAATATACGCTTTATCTGGCATTGCGCAGATTGTGCATGAAATCAGATGATGTTATGCAGCAGGACATTCTTGGACAATTACGTGATTGGTCAGAACAAAAAGAAGCAGGAAGAGAAGAATATGCTTTTTTGACGGAAGAGGAGATAGCAGAGCTTTCGGGGAACAAGCTGATTACAATAGGGGCACATACTGTTCATCATGTTTCGTTAGGGACTTTTCCGAAAGAGTATCAGGAAAAGGAAATATATGAATCTAAGAAAAAGCTTGAGCAGATTACAGGACATCAGATTTATTATTTTTCCTATCCTTTTGGCAGCAAAAACGATTACAATGCGGATACCATAAAAGTTTTGAAAAAAGAGGGATTTCGACAAGCTTACACCGCAGTTTCACAACCCGGAAGGGATAAGGACTATGAGATCCCGCGTATAGCAGTGCCCAATATAGGGAAAGGGGAGTTTGATGAGTGGTTTTATTGCACGATTTTACAAAAGGTACCGCAGGATAGTCTGAAAAGTAAAAAAGTAACTTATATCGGGAAATTGGAACACGACAAAGCGCTGATAAATGGAAATGACGGTATTGCTATTTTTGGGGCAGGAGGCAGGGGGCAGAAGCTTTTAAGGGACTTAAGGGCATATGGAAAGGAAGAGAAGGTTAAGTACTTTATTGACAATGATGAATCAAAACAAGGTTCCTATCTGCTTCATAAAAAGGTAATACCAATTGAGGAGATTGATCAGGATGAAATAAAAATTATCTTGGTGGACAGTGTGTGGGAAAAAGAGATGATAGATCAGTTGGTTGACCAGGGAATAGAAGGAATACACTGGATTCTGCGGTAAAGTGATTGCCGGATACAATAAGGAGTATGTGGAATGGCAAAAAAGAAGATAGGAATATTAACTTATCATAGAAGTATTAATTATGGAGCTTTTTTGCAGGCGTATTGTTTGTCCCAGTATGTAAAGCATATTAGTGGGGATACAGCTAAGGTAGAGATTATTGATTATACATCAAAGATTTCCTATGAAATTTATAAAAGTACATTGTTTCAGGGGAAACATAAAATAGATAAATGGAAGCAAAGAATTGGTTTTGAGAGGTCATGCAGGTTGCTTCCATTAAGTAAAGACAGATTATGTACGGATAGTTTGGAAGAGATTGAAGTTTTTATAAAAAAGCAAAGCTATGACATTATTATTGTTGGGAGCGATGAAGTATGGAAAGTGGACGGAATGCGCGGATTTCCAACGGCATATTGGCTTAATTTTGATATGGGAGATGTCGTAAGGATTTCCTATGCGGCATCTTCCAGGACAGATTTAAATCGGATAGAACAGAAGAAAAAGGAATATATAAAAAGCGCGGTCAATCGGTTTCAGTATTTGGGCGTCAGGGATCAGACAACCTATGATATGGTAGTGCAAATTGGAGGTGGAAACCCTTACCATAATTGTGATCCGACTTTTCTGATTCCTTTTACATATGACAGGAAGGCATTCAAGGAGAAGCTATACAAAAAATATAAAATAGAAAAAAAACAAAAAATATTTGGAATTATGATGCCGGACGAGAAAATTGTAAAAAAAATAAAAGACAAATTAGGGAATGAATATAAAATCATCGCATTATATGATTTTCAAGAAGAAGCTGATATCAATATGATTTCAATCAATCCATTTGAATGGATCAGGGTAATCGGCTGTTTAGACTTTTTGGTTACAGACCGCTTCCATGGAACTGCTTTTGCATTGAAAATGGGAATTCCCTTTTTATCTGTAGAAACATATGATAACCCCCAAAACAGTAAATTGCACTATTTGTTAGACAGCAATGATTTGAGCGAACACTATTTGGTTTATCGTAATGGAAACAGGATTTATCAGGAGATTTTGGAGAAAATTGCATTGATTTCAGAAGGATATGATGGAGATAAGATAAAAAAGGTTTTACAAAAAGAAAGGCTAAAAAGTAAGAGCTTCAAGAAAAAATTATTAAATTTATTAAGATAAGCAGAGAAAGGGTAAAAATGGGAGAGGAAAATACAATGTACCCGCTTGTATCAGTTGTGATACCTGCATATAACAGAGAAAAAACGATATTAAGAGCATTAAATAGCGTACTCGGGCAGACCTATTCTAATATAGAAGTAATAGTCGTAGATGATGGTTCAACGGATTCGACGGCACAGGTTGTGAAAAACCGTGCAGATGAAAGAGTTCGATTGATATGTCTTTCAAGGAATCAGGGTGCGAACAAAGCCCGAAATAGGGGTATAAGTGAAGCAAAAGGAGAGTATATTGCTTTTCAGGATAGCGATGATGAATGGCTGACCGACAAGTTGGAAAAGCAATTGGCATATATGTTTAAAATTTCCGCCAAGGCTGTTTACTGCCCATACATCCTATATGATGAAGGTAAAACCTGCATAGTACCGAAGAATTATATGAATCAGGATATATGTGAAAAAAATGTGGCTGAAGTGTTGAAAAAAGACAACATTGTGGGCACACCTACACTTATGATTAAGCGGGAGTTATTTTTTAAAATAGGAATGTTCGATGTAGATATGAAAAGATTGCAGGATTATGAATTTGTGATTCGTCTGGTAAAAAATGAACGCTTAGCATATATACAAGAACCGCTTGTTAAAGCATATCGAATGGAACAAAGTATAACGTCTAACAGGCATTTGGTTTTAGAGGCTTATACAAAAATATTGGAAAAGCATTCTGATTTTGTAGATATTAATACTGTTTTTCGCAGGTATTTATGGAATGCGGAAACATTATGGAATGGTCAGATGCACTGGTCTGAATTTGATAAAATAGTAGAATTAATCAGTAAATCAGGAAAGGGAATCACGAGGGAGGAATGCTATAAAACAGCAATACAATATTTTTATAATCAGGACTGGATGAAGATGAACGTATTGACAGATTGGTATTTAACTTTCAGGGATAATTTAAAAGCGGGGGAGTTTGCTATTTATGGTGCGGGAATGTGGGGGCAGGAAGCGTACTACGCAATGAAAAGGGAAAATGATATACCTAAGTGTTTTGTGGTGACAGAACAAGAAAATGAAACGACAATTGATGAAATACCAGTTAAGACATTGGCAGAACAGGAAGACTTGGAAATGCCTGTAATAATTGCAGTTTCATGGGAAAAACAAAATGAGTTGATAAAAAACCTGGTTCATAAAGGCATGTATAGATTCTGTATCTATCCATTTGGATGATACCAAATATTTTGCAAATAAAACATACGCAGCCCAAGGAGAGCATTATGCAAAAAACAGCGGTAGTGATATTAAATTACATGAATTATCAAGAAACCTTAACCTGCGTTGAGAGTGTACTGTTGCAAAAAAATGTATCTTTTCAGGTGGTAGTGGTAGACAATGGTTCAGCAAATGAATCCTTCCGGATTCTGGCGGAGCAATATCGTCATAACAGGCTGGTGCATGTAATCAGGGCGAGAAAAAACTACGGATTTGCAAGAGGAAACAATATTGGAATACAGTATGCCAGAAAACGGCTGCAGACAGACTTTGTTCTGCTGATAAACAGCGATACGGTCATGACGGATGAGAATTATATCCATACACTGCTTTCACATATTGGGGAAAAGGTTGGGGTGGTTGGAAGTGAAATTATCCTAAGGAGCGGTAAGAAGCAGAAACCCTATTATGAGTATGTGGAGTTCCCTACAACCTTAATATACTATGTTTACCTTCTGAGTGGATTATATGGCATAAATGCGCTGGAAAACCGTATGGAGCATTTGCTGGAAAAGAGAAGAAAAGAGCAGATATTGCATGGCAGTGCATGGATGCTCACGCCAACATATTTAAAAGCTTATGACGGGCTGTATAGTAGAACATTTCTTTACAAAGAGGAAATTCTGCTTTATATCATGTGTAAGCGGGCAGGTTTAAAACAGGTGTATGCCAGGGACACCAGTATTTTCCATAAGGAGGATCAATCCTCAAGGTTTTTGTTCTGCAACAGAAATACCGTGCAGGCAAAATACGAGTTGCAGTCATACAAATATGTGGTATGGGAGAGCTTTAAAAATTTTATGAAATACAAAATTTTGAAATATAGGAGGATGGAATGAAAAAAGGCATAGTGGGCGTGACAATGGCATTAGCCGGAGCTGGTATGGGAGCGATGGCTGCCGGAAAAGCATTGGAGAAAAAAGTAGATAAATGGCAGCAGATGTCGGATAAGCATTTGGCTTTATTCATGATGATGAATCGCTGGGTAAAAGTAAAACAGGAGGGTAAAAACCTGTCAGAGTATTTCGAGAAGAACAGCTACAAAAATATTGCGGTTTATGGCATGAGTTTTGCAGGAGAAACGCTGATGGACGAGTTAAAAGATTCCGGGATCTGCGTAAAATACGGGATTGATAAAAAGGCGGGCAGAATCAGTAAAGAAATAGATATGGTTACCATGGAAGACGATTTGCCGGAGGTGGATGCCGTAGTGGTAACGGCGATAACTTTTTTTGATGAAATTGCGGAAGGACTTGAGAATAAGCTGAATTGTCCAATCCTGTCTTTAGAGGATATTTTGTATGAAGTGTGAAAAAATGCCGAAGGTTTCTGTCATCATACCTTGCTACAATGTTTCAGATTATATAGAAAAGTGCCTTGATTCCTTTGTGAACCAGACTTATAGAGATTTTGAGATCATTTGCGTTGATGACGGTTCCACAGACGATACGGCGGATATGATCACAGCCTATATGAAAAGGGATTGCCGCATAAAGCTGATCAGGCAGTCTAACCAGTATGCGGGAGCAGCGAGAAACAATGGAATGAAATGTGCGGTCGGGGAATATCTGTTCTTTTTTGACGGCGATGATTTCTGCAGGCAGGATCTGCTGGATAAAATGGTCGCATCCGCCGAGAGGTACCACTCTGATATTGCTGTCTGCGATCTTCACAGCTATAACAATGCCACGGGCGAATATATAGATGCAATCGGGTATCTGAGGGTGTCTTATGTACGCGAGTTTGAAGAGCGGGGAACAGTTTCTTACAGAGATATTCCGGATTATATTCTTATGTTTGCATCTTCCGGTCCGCAAAATAAATTATACAGGAAAGCCTTCATTGAACGGGAAGGTCTTCTTTTTCAAACTTCCAAGCGGGACAATGACGAATATTTTGTCTGTATCTCGATGGCATTGGCGGATAGAATTAGCTGGGTTCCTGAAAAGCTGGCAACATACCGGATTAATAATCCTGCAAGCCTGCAGGGATTTGGAGAAGCTAAGATTGATATGGAGGACATTGTGTCAACCGCAAGGTACCTGAAAGCAGGGCTTAAGGAGCGGGGACGCTATGAGACGGTCAAACGCAGTTTTCTGAATCAGATACTGATTCGTTATGTGGGACTGGTGGAGGGGCAGAGAAGCCTTTCTAATTTTGTGCATGTGTATGATTATGTGAAAAATATTGTATTTCCGGAATTTGGCGTTGATAAGATGGCGACGGACGACATGATCTCCAGGGTGGAGGAATATCGGCAGATGATGGGCGGAAATGCCCAGGAATACCTGTTTTGGAAAATGAAAAAACTGCAGGAAGGAAATGGAGAGCAGTTTCCCTTCCCGTTCCGGCTGATAAAAGGGCACCGCCTGATTGCCTTGTATGGTGCAGGCAATATGGGAAGAAGCTATTACCGGCAGTTGAAGGAACATTCAAATTACGAAATTATTGGCTGGTATGACGCAAAAGCAGCGGCGCTAAAAGATTTGAAAGGCATGGTCAGCCTTCCGGAAGCAATTCTTCCGGGGGCTGCGGATAAGGTAGTAATCGCAATCGAGGAAAAGAAAACGGCGATGGCAGTGAGAGCGTTCCTGATATCCAAGGGGATAGAGGAAGAGGATATTGTGTGGAGTGTTTGAGATGATGGAACAGGCAAGGTTTGATACGGATAATTTGATTTATAACCGCTTTGACCTTATTTACAAGGATGGAAACCACAGGCTTTCTTATAGTGAATCAGATACCAAATATTGTCTGGATGTACATAAGGATGGCGTAAAAGCCAAACTGAATATCTGGGGAAAGCCTCTGCCCCAGAAGATCTTTGAGAACGCAATTCAGGATGTCTTTGAGGATAAGCAGATATGTGCAATAGAATTGACAAGGTGTGGGAATCCCTACGACGATTTTTTGGAAGAGGTAAATGATATCCGCGTGCCCCTTCCCGATCATTTTGATGAACTGATGAACCGTGCGGAACGCAGGGACAGGGCTACCATCCGAAGAAAACTCAGATGGCTGGATGAAAGAGTTGGGAATTTAAAAATAGAAATATATGCAAAAAATGAAATACCTGATTCTATTGTAGAAACATATTTTAAGTGGAAAAAAGAAACCCACGGTACAGATTATAAGCTGTCAGCATCAGAATATCTGGACAGATACTATGTGACAGATGCCATGTTAATGAAGGCAGGAGAAACAGAAGTTGCAGTGGCATTCTTTTGTCAGGCGGAGGATATCGTTTTCTTTGAAAATTTTAGCTATAACGCAGAATTAAAGGAATATTCACCGGGATTGCTAATGTATGTAAAGTTCATGGAAGAACTCATAAAGCGAAAGTGCAAATATTTGTACCTTGGCGGAGGAAGTTACATATATAAAAAAAGATTTGGGGCGGAAACATCCCTGGCATATAGCGGCGTAATATATCGGAAAGAAATAATGGATGGCATCGATGCATTTTTTCAAGAAAAGAAAATATACAAGGCAGCTTTTTACGGTTATGGAGTTTGCGGGCATTCATTTTTGCAGTTGTCAAAGAGTCTTACATTGGAGGTATGCTATGGAATTGACCAGAAAGCAATGAACCCGGAGAATATCAAAATCTATTCTCCGGAAGAGGATTTGCCGGAAGCAGATGCAGTACTGGTTACACTGAACAGCAAAAACGAGGAAGTGGAGAAAATGCTGGTGGCTCGGTTTGAGAAGGTATATTACTGGAACAGTGTTTTAGAAAAGAGGATCAGAGATTATCAATGGAGGATAGATGAAGGCGCTTGACATAAAGGACGATGACAGAATATTGATTATCGCACCGCATCCGGACGATGAATGTATCGGTCCCGGCGGAGTTTTGCTGATGCACGCAAAACAGTGTGAAGTAATCGTGTTGACCGATGGCAGACAGGGACAGGGAGATATTGCGCCTGAGAAAGAAAAACAGATCAGAAAACAGGAATTTAAGAATGAAATGAAACGGCTGAAGGTTGGCTCGTTTAGCATGCTTGACATAGAGGACGGAACTTTACTTTCCCATATGGATTGCCTGACAGAAGTCGCTTTTGGAGAATACAGCAAGATTTTTGTTACCGGTATATGGGATGGACATCCCGACCATAAAGCGGCGTTTTTGTGTGTGAAGGAGGCTGTAAAAAAGACGACTTCTGAAAGAATACCGGAATGCTATCTATATGAAGTCCATACGCCGCTGCAGTCACCTACGCACTTTCTTGATATCTCCGGTGTTATGGAAGAAAAAGGTGAGTTGATCCGTATACATAAGTCGCAATTAAAGGATCTTCCTTATGATGTTTTGGCAGAACAATGTGCGTCTTATCGGGCAACCCTTTACCGGATGCCGGGAAAGAAAATAGAAGTATACGAAGCAGTGGACTTATCCGAAAAAGCTGATATGGGTATTTCGGAGACAGAAATATTATTACAGAAGGAACGTGTAAACGGCTGGGTATTAAAAAGATGGGTTTTGAGGCTTTTAGAGGGCGCCAGAATATCCGGCGAATTGTCGGGTAAAGGAATAATGAAAATCTATCTATATGGATATGGTGAACTGGGGAAACTTTTGATAAAAGAATTGTCTGATACGGAAATAAAAATAGAAGCGGTAATAGACCGCAGGGCGGAGCAGTTTGCCGACGATGAAATGACAGTTATTCATTTGGAAAAAGCGGATTGCAGAATACCGGTAGTTGTAACGGCAATTTATGAATATACGGATATTGAGAAGAGATTAGAGGCATTTGGATTCGATAAAATATACTCTTTGAGAGGTCTGTTGGAAGGTGTTGGTGATTGATAGATGCAAATCAGTGAGAAAAGAAATGCCCTTGTGGGAGATATGTATGCATATGTGTCAAATATTGTGACATATGCGATTAAGCAGAAAAGAAAATTGATTATATGGGGATGCGGAAAAGGAGGCGCATTTCTGACGCATCTGGTTTGCGATATCGATGGAAGAATACCTGTTGCTTATTACATTGATGAATATATCACGGTGCCCTGTGGAAATATACAGCCGGATATATACCGTTCTTCTTTTTTACAGTATATAAATTTGAAAGAATATATTATCCTGCTCACCATTTGGGAAGATGCAGGAGTGGAAAAGCAGCTGGCGGCGCTTGGCTGTGAAAAGAATAAAGATTACTTTGATATCCGCAGTGAAATCGGGGGAAGTTATTTGGAGTATCTTGCAAAAAGAGATAGTAAGATTGACTTCTCCTATGTAACGAAGGAAGAAAGACCTGACCTGTACAGCGGCGAGTACTATGAAAGCAAGCCTTTTGACCACTCGTCTATTGACCGCGTTTTTGAAGAAATTAAAACCCTTCCCTGCGAAAAAAGTTTTATGGATATAGGATGCGGCAAAGGGCAGATCCTTTTAATGGCTGCAATGAGCGAAATGGTAAAAGTCGGGGGCATTGAATGGAATACAGAGATAGCGGAAACCTGTAAAAGCAATATGCGTAAATTGAATGTTTGTGCGGAAATTATAGCGGGGGATGCAACAGCGTATAAGGATATTGACGGATACAGTATTTTTTTCCTGTACAATCCATTTGGAGAAGAGGCAGTGCGGAAAGTGATTCAGAATATACTGGCGAGCAGGGAAAAGAGAAACAGGGATATTTTCCTTGTATATGGGAATCCATTTTACCATAGAGCCATTATGGAAGATGGCAATGTACAGCTGTATCGTCAGGTTAAGGTGGATCTTTATGATCCTCTGTTAAATATATATAAGGTTGGAGAATAAAAATGAACAGCCGTCCGATTGACATTGTCATTCCATGGGTGGACAGCAGTGATATTTGCTGGCAGCAGAAGAAAAATGAATATGCAAAAAGCTGTGGAATGGATATAAATGCAAATTCCAATGTGCGCTATGAAAGCTGGGACAACCTGCATCTTGTTTTCCGCGGGATTGAACGGTTTATGCCCTGGGTACATAAGGTATTTCTGGTAACGTGCGGGCAGACTCCGGATTTTCTGAATACAGACCATCCGAAATTGAAGCTGATAAAACACGAGGACTATATTCCCAGGGAGTACTTGCCAACGTTTAATTCCAACACAATAGAAATGAACTATTTCCGGATAGAAGAGTTATCTGAAAATTTCATTTTGTTTAATGATGATATTTTTCCAATGGCGCCGATTCAGGAGGAGTATTATTTCCAGAACGGAGAGGTGTGTGATGAAGCTGTGGAATCCCCTGTCATGCCTGTGGATGTAGGTCAGATTACAGAGTATTCCTGTATGGTAAAAATCAATAACCTGCTTTTTATTAACCGGCATTTCCATAAAAGAGAAGTGCAGAAAAAGAATAGGGAAAAATGGATTTATGATGGGTATGGAGAATTGCTTCAAAGAACAGAAGGGCTGAGCTACTGGGATAATTTTGTGGGTTTTCATGACAGACATATGCCGGTTGCCCTGAAAAAGTCCGTGATGCGGCATTTATGGGAGATAGAGCCGGCAAGGCTGGCATTGGCTTCAGCGAATCATTTTCGCAGCTATACGGATTTGAGCCAGTGCATTGTGCGGTATTGGCAGCTATGCACTGGCAACTTCATTCCAAGAAAAACCTTGGGGGAGCCCTATCTGGTAACGGCGAAAAATTATAAAGATGTGGCGGAGGATATTGCAGGCAAACCGCATCAGATGGTGTGTTTGACAGAAGACTGCACATCGGAGGAATTTACAGTAATAAGGGATGAGATTAACCGTGCGTTGGAAAGTGTCATGCCGGGGAAGTCATCATTTGAAAAGTAGACGGGAGGAAATAAGAGGGTGTCAGAAATAGTTTATGATTTTCACAGAATATATAGTTGGTTGGAGGATGAGGAGTCAAAAGATATTTATCTGAACCGTCTCAACTTTTTAATAACAGGAGATTATTGGTATATAAGAAATATTGTCAGCAGGTATGTTCCGGATTTGGCAATTCTGAATGATACAGAAATCCCCAAATTACTCTCTCAGATCCCACAGGATGCGCCTTTTATTTTATATGGCGTCGGCGAAGGCGCACGGGCAACGTTCCATTACTTTGAAAATGACGCACGGTTAAAGGGATTCTGCGATTCTGATGAAAGAAAACAGAAGAACGAGTTTAGAGGATATGCGGTAATGAAGCCGGAGGAGCTTTTTGAGGATAAGAAAAGCAGCATTATCATAACATCCCCAAAATATTTTTCGGAAATAAGCGCTTTTTTAATGGATCATGGAGTAGATGAAAAACGAATATTTAACATGAGCCCATATATTTTTGCGGCGCAGGAGGATCAGTACTTTAATCCCGACTTTATGACATTTGAGGATGAAGAGGTGTTTGTGGATGCAGGCTGCTGTGACCTGTCATCTTCTATCAGACTGAAAAGTCACTGCAAGACCCTGAGCCGGGTTTATGCATTTGAACCGGATATAAATAATTATATGAAATGCAAGAAAGCGGCAGGCAAACATTTTAAGGATGGGGTTGTGAATATTGTCGGAAAAGGGACATGGAGTGAAAATAAAACCATTCGTTTCAACGCTTCCGCTGACGGGTGTTCCCGTGTTACGGAGAATGGCGGAACAAGTATTGAGGTAGTGCCAATAGACGATATCATAGCGCCTGATGAGAAGGTCACTTTTATAAAGATGGATGTTGAAGGATCGGAATTAGAATCATTGAAGGGAGCAAGGCACACCATTCGGCGCTGCAAACCCAAGCTGGCAGTCTGTATCTATCATAGGCATAAGGATATGTATGAGATTCCCTTGTATATCAAGGAGCTTGTGCCGGAGTACAGACTGTATGTAAGGCATCACTCGAACGGCGCCAGCGAAACGGTTCTGTATGCAATGCCGCGTTGAAATTATGGTCCTAAGGGAGCTTCTGCCATGAATTTGAGAAATACCACTTATCTGAAACTTGCAAAAAAAATAAGGGAACAGAACAGCCGTGTTTTTATATATGGCGCCGGCATGATCGGACAGATTGTAGTTCCCTACATTGTGGATACCTATCAGCTCCACGATTATGTGGAATGCTATGTGGATATGGATACGCGTAAAACCGGAAAGAGCGTTGTAATTGGGTCATATGCGTATGAAATAAGGCTGCCGGCGGTGTTGAACAGTATTCCTGAAAATTCTGTGATTTTGATTACAAACAGTAAATTTGATTCTGTTTTAAATTTTCTTGAGGGCATTCAGGCGCTGTCTAATGTGGAATGTTATATTGTGCCCATGATGCAGATGATAGAGCAGCGTCCGAAGATACCGAAGACAATTCATTACTGTTGGTTTGGAGGAAAGGAACTTCCGGATTTTCTGAAAGAGTGCATGGAAAGCTGGAGCAGGCATTGCCCTGATTATGAGGTGGTGCGGTGGGATGAAAATACTTTTGATATTAATAAATATGCATACACCAGGCAGGCGGCGGAGTATGGCAAGTGGGGGTTTGTCACAGACGTGGCAAGACTGGACATCCTTTATCAGCACGGCGGCATTTATATGGACACAGATGTGAAGCTGCTGAAGCCGCTGGATAATCTTCTATACCAGAAGGGCTTTGTGGGTGTGGAGCAGTGGGGCAACATCAATTCCGGCGGAGGCATCGGGGCAGTCCCTCGCCACAAAATGATACAGGAAATGCTTGATTACCGTCTGAAATTTCCCTTCGTAATGAGTGATGGAAGCCTTAATACAGAAACGAACGGATTGTATGAAACAACGCCTTTTGTCCGGCATGGAATGAGAATTGATAATACATTGCAGATTATCAATGATATGACGGTATATCCTGCAAGCGTATTCCACCCGTACGATTATATGAGTTGTGAAGAGAAGGTGGAAGACAATACAGTTTCCATTCATTATTTCTATGGCGGCTGGATGGAAGAAAGCGACCAAAAAAACAGGGAAAAAACGCAAAAGAATTATAAGAATATGATGGAGCAAGTGATGTGCAAGTAGAATTGCAGTTTCAGACAGACTGCAATGTAAAAAGGAGGAAGCGTGTAGGAAAATGAAGGTAAAAAATATATTGATATTTCTTATGGCGTTTGCATTGCTGATACAACAGCCCGCCGGGGTTATGGCGGCAGAACCGAGCCCGGAACCATCAGGCGGAGAACAGGCGGAGACGGAGCCTGCGGATGGACAGGAAGAGACAGAATCCGCCAATGGACAGACCGGAACAGAGTCCACGGATGGGCAGGAGGAAAAAAAGGAAACGGATAATATAACAGATGATGCGGAACCTGTGCCAGGGGTGTCAGAGAACCAGCCGGACAATCCTTTGCCGGATAGTAATAACGAGGCGGAGCAGGAAAAGACGGATGGAGATCCTTCCAGTGGACAGAGTGAAGAAAACGATCCTGCGGAAGATGAAAAGAAACAAGAGACAGAGGCAACAGAGGGCAAAACAGAAACAACGGAGACAGGGACAGAAAAAACAGAGCCGGAAGAAACAGAAATACCGGCGGAGGAAATTGCTGTTGTGCCGGAGGATGAGGATGCCGAATCAGAAACAGAATCTGAGGAAAGCAGGATTGTTCTGGAGCTTCCCATGCTGGAGAATTATGGCTTTTCTCCCTTTGATTTTATCATGGATCCACAGGGACTGATCACCACAACGAACGCTGCAAAGTATGGAGGCGCCAGGTTTGAGGAGGGTGCAACCCTTTACTTTAAAAACACGAATGGGGATTACGAGTATTCTCATACAAGCGACTGGCTGAGTATCATAAGCCGCAGCAATGTTCCCGTGTGTGTAACGGTGGAACTTACAGTGGAAGAAACCTATGGCGTAAACATGACGCAGGATAAATCATTTTTAGACGATGGGAGCTGCTCAATGTATCTTGCCCTGCTGGACAACGATGGAAATGAGAGGGCTGTAAACGGGGAAGGAAAAGCGGTGCTTGAGATGGTGCTGCCTGCCTGTGAAAATGAGGAGGACGCAGCAGAGTGCTCCTTTGCATTGACCGGATGCTGTAATCCGGAGGGAGATTGGTTCGTCATGGCGGAATGCCCGCGTATTGTTGTGAACTGGATGGTGGAACCGATAATTCCCGAGGAGGAAGAAAATGTGCATTGAACTAATGGCTTCCATGATGTGTGCAAATTATGGCAATCTGGAGAAAGAGGTACATGATTTAGAAGAGGGCGGTATCGATTCTTTCCATATCGACATTATGGATGGGCGCTATGTACCGAATTTTGCCATGTCATTAAATGATATGGCTTACATAGCATCAGCGACGAGAAAGCCGCTGGATGTGCATTTAATGATTGAACATCCAAACAACAACATTGAGATTTTCTTACGTATGCTGCGCAAGGGCGATACGGTCTACATACATCCGGAGGCGGAGTACCATCCGTCAACTACATTGCAAAAAATCATCAATGCGGATATGATACCAGGTATTGCAATCAACCCCGGGACGAGTCTGGAGACGGTGTTTGAGATGCTGCGCATCGTGAAAAAAGTATTGGTCATGTCTGTCAATCCGGGTAATGCGGGGCAGATGTACCTGCCGTATGTCGGGGAAAAAATAGACAGGCTGTTGCTCCTCAAGGAAAAAATGCATTTTAAGGCGTACTGGGATGGGGCGTGCAGTGCGGATAAAATCCGGCAGTTTGCACCAAAAGGGATGGATGGCTTTGTGCTTGGAACAACCATGCTCTTCGGGAAAAGCAGACCTTACGGTGAGATGATAAAAGAGATACGCAAGTATGGAATAAACACGGAATCGGAAAAAAGTCAGGAGATGCGGAGGCACGGCTGATGAATGTGGCGGTAATTTTAGCAGGCGGCACAGGGAGCCGTATGGAGCTGGATATCCCGAAGCAGTATTATGAAGTGGATGGGAAACCTGTAATTGCGTACTGCCTGCATACTTTCCTTGCGCATGAGAGCATTGATGCGGTGCAGATTGTGGCGGATGAAATGTGGCACGGGTATATTATGCAGCAGCTTTCTGCATTACCCAACAGAAAAAAATGCAAGGGATTTTCTTTGCCCGGCAAAAACAGGCAGTTATCGGTATATCATGGGCTTGAAGATATCCGCGGGTATGCATCAGAGGATGATTTTGTAATAATCCATGACGCGGCGCGCCCATGCGTGTCGGCAGATCAGATTACGGATTGCTTAGAGACGGCTAAGGGACACGGCGGCGCGCTTCCGGTGCTGCCCATGAAGGATACCGTCTATCTCAGTAAAGACGGGAGGAAGGTTTCTTCTTTACTGGACAGAAAGGAAATCTTTGCGGGGCAGGCGCCGGAGGTGTTTCTGCTTGGCAGGTATTACGAGGCGAACAGGGCGCTTCTGCCGGAGAAAATCTTAGGAATCAACGGCTCGGCGGAGCCGGCGGTCATAGCAGGAATGGATATTGCCATGCTCCCGGGGGACGAGGAAAATTTTAAAATTACGACGCTGGCAGACTTGCGGAGGTTTGAAGGAATGCATGGAAAGCACGGATGTAGGGAAACAGCAGAAGCAGGGAGGCAGTAAATGAAAGCATGGATATTACATGGAGTCGGCGATCTGCGGTATGAGGATACAGCCATGCCGTTGCTAAAGCCAGAGGAAGTGCTGGTAGAAGTACATGCCTGCGGCATCTGTGGATCGGATATTCCCCGTATTTATCAGACGGGTACCTATTATTTCCCGCTCATTCCCGGGCATGAGTTTTCCGGTGTGGTGAAAGGCATCGGCAGGGAGGCGAACAGCTATTTTCTGGGTAAGAGAGTGGGCGTATTTCCACTCATTCCCTGCATGGAATGTGGGCAGTGTAAGAGGCAGCACTATGAAATGTGTGAGAATTACAGCTATCTTGGCTCTCGTACAGACGGCGGTTTCGCGGAATATGCAGCGGTTCCACAGTGGAATCTGGTGGAACTGCCGGATAACGTATCTTTTGAACAGGCTGCCATGCTGGAGCCGATGGCAGTAGCGGTTCATGCTATGCGCAGCGCTTTTGCCGGACGCAGAGAGTTGGTGAAACAGACATCCATTGCAATCTGTGGGCTTGGCACCATTGGTGTGCTGCTTACCGCCTTTTTGCTGGAGGCAGGGTACCGGAATCTTTTTGTTATCGGTAATAAGGATTTTCAGAGGGAAACGATGCTTAAGCTGGGGATTCCGGAAGAAAATATCCTGAACAGCAGCGGGAGGGATGGGGCTTCATGGCTCATGGAACGCACGGAAGACCGCGGAGTAGCCTTTTTCTTTGACTGCGTCGGCAGAAATGAGGTCGTGGCGGCAGGTATCAATGCCGTTGCCGCAGGAGGCTTTATGCAACTTGTAGGGAATCCGGCTTCCGATATGACTTTGGATAAAGCATCCTATTGGAAGATCCTGCGCAGGCAGATCACGCTTCGGGGAAGCTGGAATTCGTCTTATACCCAGAGTGAGGATGACGACTGGCATTACTGCCTTGAAAGACTGTCAGAGGGGCGCGTCTGTCCTGAGCGGTTCATCACCCACAGACTGGATCTTCCAGAGCTGGGGCATGGGCTTCAGATTATGCGGGACAGAACAGAGGCATATGGCAAGGTCATGGCGGTAAGACAGCTTTCTTTTTAAACCATAATTTTCTTTTGATTTCTTTGATAATCTCCATGTAGTTTTGCATCACTTGGATGCTGCCCCTCTTTTTACTCGTCTATTTTAATTGCACAATTTCATTAATCTGTGTATGTCTTTTTCCCATAGAGGATGCATATCGCTTCATTGCTCCATTTATCAACTGTTATCAGGTACCACACGCTTCCCAATAGTATTGATATATACACTTATGCCGGGGATATGTTGCGGATTAATTGTGCAAAGGCGGTAAAAAAATGGTTATTTATTCCAAAAAATTGACAGAAACGCACAAAAAAGATATAATAAACACATATAATTTTGATAATTTTACAACGAAAAGACTTGCCAGCCATGCAAAGTATGCATAAATTTGTCACAGCACAGCGTGTTTTCTTGGTGTGTCTTAAAAAAGTCCTTTTATAATCGTGCAATAATATTTTTTTCCGTCGAATGCTATGACGTTGACAGGATTGTAATCAGCACTGCCGGAGCTGGATTATCATATATCGTTCAATTATACGAATTTTAGGAGGTTTATTATAGTTATGAACAAGAAAAAAACGGCTGTTGAAGTGTATTTATCTATGGTGTTTAAATGGGGACTTATTATATTGGCAAGTGCTTGTATGTGTGCTACGGTTATGTTTAATACCGAAAAATTGTTTGGGTTATATCCTACAGTACCATGGATGGCAACAATAGGCTTAGGCATAATGGATGTAACTTTTTTTGTTATTGCATTGCTTATTGTAAAATCATCATTTGATGAAGATGGATATTTAAAAGAAGGCAAATTGAAGATTGGCAAAATTTTTTCCGTAGTTGTTTTGGTTATTCAATGGAATTATTTATTGTATATGTTGCCGACAAGAACATTTTGGGGGTTTTTATTCTTTTTCCTTATTTTGATGGCATTCTTTTTAGATGTTAAGATGTTACTGATAAGCGGTTTGGCTTGTATGGTATCGCTGTTTATAGGCTGGTTTGTCCGAGGGACAGATTTGCTCCCTGTTAAAGATGAATTATTCCTTACAGACATAATTATGTGTTTGGTTGCATTGGTGTTATCATTGGCAGGATTGCTTATATTTGTATTTTTAGTCGCACATTTTTTAGTAAATGCAAAGAAAGACGAATTAGAAAAAAACAATGAGCATGTCACAAGTATTTTGACTGCTGTGCAGACACTATCCGATAGTTTATATGCTGCCGGAGCATCTCTTTCTCAAGTTTCTGAAAATGAAAGTGCTTCGGCTGAGGAACTTGCAGCTACCAGTGAACAATTAGCAGAGAGCAGCAATTTACTGAGTGCGAAAGCAGACGAAAGTATGGCAAATCTAAGTGAATTGGATGAGTGGGCTGGTGTTGTTGCTGAGAGTGTCGAAAAGGTTGAATCAAGTTCCAAAGAATTGCTTGATAAATCAGTTGCAAATCAAGAATTGCTGAACAATTTGCAGACAATCAATAGCGAAGTGTCTGAATCCATGAAATTGACTACGGATATTGCACAAAAATTATCTGTTGCAGTACAGGAAATAGGTGTTACATTAAATCTGATAAGCGACATATCCAATTCGACAAATCTGCTCGCATTGAATGCTTCGATTGAAGCCGCCAGAGCCGGTGAAGCCGGAAGAGGTTTTTCAGTTGTGGCAACTGAGGTGGGTAATTTGGCAAACAGCACTCAGCAGTCTCTGACAGAAGTTAAAACAGTTATTGAACGAGTGCAGAACAATGTGAAAGAGATTAATGACCAGATAAATGAAAATTTCTCCAAGTTAGATACTCAAAATGAGTATTTTGCAAATGTGTTTGCATGTATGCAGGATATGACCGAACTATTAAATACTTCGGTAAATGCAATAGATACTATGGGTGATGCACATGATAAACAAGCAGAGGTTATTCAGAAAACTGTATCTATAAATCAGGACATTGCTGAAAGTATAAAAAATGAAATCGAGCAATTTGTTTCAATTAATAAGATGGCTGAAAGTAATGCAAATGATACAGCGGAAGT
Source organism: Lachnospiraceae bacterium UBA7093 (assembly GCA_002492465.1). Lineage (GTDB taxonomy): Bacteria > Bacillota > Clostridia > Lachnospirales > Lachnospiraceae > Suilimivivens. Next base: position 118,417 of record DKYT01000019.1, read on the forward strand.
TGCCATGCAGGCAAATACAATTAATGGCATGGTAGAAGAAATGAGCCAATTGTTAAAAACTGAAGAATAATTACAAGGGGCGAATTATCTCGCCCCTTTATTGCGCTTCTGTAAGGTTGGCTGGCGTTTTGTCTGTCAGCCTTTTCTTTATACCTCTGTATCTTTTCGTGTATGGTTTCGGCTTTTGGAGAGATTTTCTCTCCGTAGTTTCATTCCACTTGGCACATTCCCCCTGATATGTGTCACTACGGAAGATGAGGATTTTTCGCAGGAAAAGACCATTACCCATAAACAGTACAATGAAATCGTAGCTTATCTTACCAAGAGGAAAAGTTCTTTACTGCTGGCAAAGGTAAGAGTGGTAGGGAGACATTAAGACCAACATTAAGATGGAGTAGGAGCATTACATGGCAGTCGGATTTAAAGTTAAATTTTATTGGTACCAAATAGGACATGGAGATTTTTTACATTCTTTTTTTTCTACTGTGGCATACAACTTAGAAGATAAAAAATGGGGAAGTCGTTTTCCAATCATTATGAATAAATTATATCAAGGGAAAATAAATCAAGAAGATATGGATAAAGCAATTGAAGAATTGATTATAATCAAAAAAGAATTGCAAGCATTTACTCCTGATAAAGTAATATGGGATATAGATGATATATCAAAGCAACCTCCCTGGGGAAATAATATAAGTAAAGATATTACAAATTTATCGAATTACTTTATAACAAGTGATGGAGAGGATTTTATATCTGTTTTTTTTCATGCATTAGAGAAGGCAAAAGAAGTAAATTTTGATATAGAAATAAAGTCGGTGTAAATTACAGTAAAAGTGTGAAATTTTTTACGATTCACAAATCCCCAAGAATGGTACTGAGTACCGAATAAAACAGACGCAGGGTTGTGCAAAAAATAATTGATAAGGGAGTAAATATTAATCAATTTGCTGAGCAGATGTCGCATAGAGTAAGTTTGGTGGAAAGGATGAAAAAGTATGAATGAAGTAGTAACTTTTATACCCGATGCTGGTGGAAGTATTGTTTCAAAAAATATATTGAGCCATAAGGGAAAGCTGAAATGGTGTGTTAGAGAAGAATCTGTGAATGATGTCGATAATGGTTGGAGATTTTTTTCAGATATTGACACAGAGGAGTATTTGAGTAAAGCGGATAATATGTGCATATGTGATTTTAATACAGTTGCCAATATTGAACCAGCAATTATTATAATATATGATTGCAAAGTTGGAACGGATATAGAATTAGTAGAAGAGAATGGAAAGAAATTCTTTTTGGATAGTAATACAGGAGAAGTGTTCAAATCATAGTATTTATTATGGTTATACTTTGAGCAATTAGAAACATAAAGAGAAATGAATAGTGGTAAGTGCCCCTGCGGATATAGCATTAAAACAGTTCAAATCAATAGATGAGACGAAGCTATGTGATGAAGCTGCAGAAATTTTAATGTTATTATGTAATATACTCAGAGAATCTATCTTAAATAATTATGAAGTTTCTATAGCTAAGGAATAGCGATAAGTTTGACAATGTAACAAATTATACCCATACGCAATTTTTCCCAACGGCTTTGCCGGTAATTTCTTGGCTTATGCCATCTTTTAGCGGCATAAGTCCTTTCATTTGCACTATTTTCGACCCTAGCATTGTTGAAGTTAATGGGAAAAAAAGTGGAAAACGATATGGGGATATTGATTTAAAAGGAGAGAATTAAAGTGGATTATATAGGGTTAAGTAAAGAAATTTCTTATGCTTTGCGTCATGCTCCATGGGAATATGAACTAGAAATGAATGAAGAAGGTTGGGTTCCAGTTGAACAGCTTTTAGATGCATTGCATAGGATCAAGAAATGGAGCAATATCTGTGAATCAGATTTGAATGAGATGATTGAAAAATCTGAGAAGAAACGCCATGAACTTGAAGATGGAAAAATCAGGGCATTTTATGGACATTCTATACCAATAAAGATTTTAAAAGAAGAAAAAATGCCACCGGATGTTTTGTACCATGGTACAGCAAGGCAATTTTTAGAATCAATTAAAGAAAATGGCTTATTACCCCAAAACAGGCAATATGTTCATTTATCACAAGATATTGAGACTGCCGAAAATGTGGGAAAGCGCCATGATCATAAGCCGTGCATATTAATCATTGATGCAAAAATGGCATGGAATGATGGAATAAAATTTTACTTTGGCAATGAAAAAGTATGGTTGGCAAATACAATACCTAGTAGATACATCAGAAAAATGTAATGATTTTGCGATATTTTTTGACGATTTTCAAATTCTTATGGTATGATGGCACCCACCAGGGGTATAAGGGGGAGAAACATAATATCGGCGGTATTCCATAAACCTAAAAGGCAATGGAAGCAGTAATTGACTCACTATTAATATAAAAGAAGTTGAACTGGCGATATTTCTTCCCAAGTTAAACCAAAAGAAATATTGATGCATCTCCTGATACGGTATCCTATGTTTTAATATTGTCGTATTGTAAACCTTGCCCTTATTTATATAATATGCATACTGATATTTACATTAATAATAATAAGGTCAATAGAAGTACAACGGTTATGGGAATTTTATCCAATAAAGGGTTCATTAAAGATAGAAGAAGTATGAAAGAATCAAATGAAGCAATAGAGCTGCGTAAAAAATGCAAATCACAGGGGGATATTGATGGATGCGAAGCAACTAAATCAATTATTGATTAATAGATTTCCTGAATTAGAAAAGAAATATTATAAAGAAGTAAATTGGCAAGAAGGAGATGAAACAGGAAGCCATATTGTATATGGTGATGTATTTGCTCCATATATAGAAGAAAATATTGCTGTAAACAATCAAGAGAAATTGAAAAAGATATTCAATTTTATTGAAGAAGTTTTATTAAAAAAAGATGGGTATGCGGAAGAAGTTATTATGTTTAGTGTATTGGAAAGATTATTATGTAATAGGCAAAACTGTAGAAAATATTTTGGAGAATGCACAGAAAAAATCATTATAAGTATGTAATAATGAATAGTAGTAGAGAGAAGATTAAAAGGATGAATATGAAGTATCATTGTATTAGTAAGTATAAAGTATAGGGATGTTGCTACACGTTTAATAAAATATTGATACAGGTATTATTGAAGAATATATTGCTGATTCGATAGTGGTCAGTGATATCTTCAACCGAGGTGGAGGAATACTTATGGATAATAACACAGTTACAATTTTGAATGAAGAGTTTGAAAATGACAAAACTGGCGAAAAAGTACAGGGGATAACCATAATTATGGATGGTAAACTAAAAGAAGTTGTAGATTTATTAATGAAAAACAACCCAAATTATAAAAACTATACAGAGGTTGTCAGAGATGCATTTTTTAGAGGCATTAATACAATGATTATGGAGCAAAAAAGATAATATAAAGTTTTGTGACCATGAGTAAAATTTGAATAGTTTAGGTGATGAACTAATTGAAGTAGAGAACTATATTTTGATGTTATATTACACCGTTGAAAAGAGCAATGACAATTTGAATTTGGTATGTGACTCTTATGAACCAAATGTAAGAATAAGAGAGCTGGATAAATATTGTATAGATGAGATAACTTTGAAAAACAAGGTAATTAAGCTTTATAAACAAATGCTTAAATGATGCTATTTTCTTAAAACCATGCAAAATCATGCACTTAAAATGCTAGATTCCACGGTTTTTTATGTTTACATACCGTGACGCACTCTAACGGGGTGAGAGTCAGACGTTCTGCAAGGAGGCATAATATTAATATGACAGAAAAAAATCAATTGTGGTATCTAATTAACGGAGTATTGGATGGGGCATACGATATTAAGACGTTTTGTTCAGAATTTACAAAAATATATGATTTAGAAGTAGCCTATGAGCAGCTGTCTGAGCAAGAGAATAATGCGTTTGGAGATTTGTGTGAAATGGCAGGAAGATTTTCAAATAACAAGGAGGAATTAAAAAATCCAAATATGTACTACTCTAAAGAAGATATTTTGGATAAAGCAAGATATGTAAAGCAGAAATTAGAGAATAAAAAGGAAATAAGGCTGATGCTTGATTATGGATGTTACCCTATTTGGATATATGATGAAAATGGTAATTTTGTGGATAATAATTTGATAGATGAAATTGAAAAAGATGATGGGATGGTTGCTATGCTGGAGGAATTGCAGAAGGAATTTGATGCTTTATATTTGAATAATCAAGAGGAGTTTAAATATATTGGATTTCCTTCAGAAATGGACAAACAGAGATTTATAGCAAAAGTACAACGAATATATTGTGGCTTACGTGATCTTCTTGGAGGAAAATACACGGTAAAAAATATGGTTTATCCAAACCTTAATATTAT